>JANPKK010000063.1:0-6263 GCA_031426015.1 Alphaproteobacteria bacterium | reverse complement strand
GAGCAGGTTCGAGGCGTCCATCGCCCCGTCGGTCTTGCCGGCGCCGACCAGCGTGTGCATCTCGTTGATGAACAGGATCACGCCGCCATCGGCCGCCGAGACCTCGTTCAGAACGGCCTTCAGGCGCTCCTCGAACTCGCCGCGATACTTAGCGCCCGCGATCAGGGCGCCCATGTCGAGGCTGAGCAAGCGGCGATCCTTGATTCCGTCAGGCACGTCGCCATTGGCAATGCGCAGCGCCAAACCCTCAGCGATTGCGGTCTTGCCGACGCCGGGCTCGCCGATCAGTACCGGATTATTCTTGGTCCGGCGGGCGAGCACCTGGATGGTGCGGCGGATTTCCTCGTCGCGGCCGATGACCGGATCGAGCTTGCCGTCGCGCGCCGCTTGCGTCAGGTCGCGGGCATATTTGTTGAGCGCATCGAAATTCGCCTCCGCCCCCGCCGTATCGGCGCTGCGGCCCTTGCGGGTGGTTTCGATCACCGTGTTGAGCGCCTGCGCCGTCACGCCGGCCGCCGCCAGCGCCTTGCCGGCGAGCGTCGTCATCGCCAGCGTCAGCGCCACCAGCAGGCGTTCGACCGTGACGAACGAATCCTTGGCCTTTGCGGCGATCTGTTCGGCCTGGTCGAGCACGCGCACCGTGTCATTGTCCCAATTGAGCGACTGGGCGCCGCTGCCCGACACCTGGGCGATCTTGGCGAGCGCCTGGTCGGTCAATTGCATCGCGGTTTCCGGGCGGCCGCCGGCGGCGCGGATGAGGTTCGCCGCCATGCCCTCATCATCCTCGAGCAGCGCCTTGAGGACATGCTCGGGCGCAATGCGCTGGTGATTGTTGCGAATGGCGACGGTCTGCGCCGATTGCAGGAAACCCTTGGCGCGGTCGGTGAATTTTTCGATGTTCATGGCTGTTTGCCTCCCGTTCCAGCCGATATGGTGTGACTTTTACGCAACACAAGGGGGCCGGTGATATCTATCGGCGCAACACGAAGCGCACCTTGCGATTGCGGAAATCGAGCGACAAGCGCCTGAAATTCTTGAGCAAATCCGTGCCGAGCAAAAGTGCCGGCTGCTTTTCCAGCCCGAACAGCTCGAAGGGCGGCGCATCGGTGAACGCCACCGTGACATTCTTGAGGATCACGCCGCCAACGCGCAGTTCCGCGAGTGTCGTCACTTCGGCGGTGAAGCTGGTGCCGGTGACGCTGACCAGGCTGATCGTCTGCATCGGCGGTTTGCTGCGACCGCGCAGCGCCCGGCGCAGCATCGCCGAATTGCCGATGGTCAGTTCCGACCCGGTATCGATGACGGCATAGGTGCGATCGCCATCGACACTGGCCTGGGTGAGGATGAGCTGGCCCTTGCGGCGCCGCGCGGTGACGACAATCTCGCCTTCTTCGCGCACCTGCGGTTGCCGCGAATCCTGGATGACGACGGTGCGCTTGTCGAAATCGAGCAGCAGCCGCTGGTCGGCCAGCGCATCGATGCCGATGATACCCTGGGCGCCGAGATAGCGTTCGGGGAGCGCCGGCGCGACGATGCCATCGATCTTGCTGCTGCCGATGGTCAGCGTTTCGATGAATACCGTGGTCGCCGGGCTCGTCCCCGCCATGCCGCGCACCATGACATTGGCATCGACCGGCAGCGCCAGCCGTTCGGCAAGCCCGGCGCCGATCACCGAACGATCGGCACCGCTGTCGACAAGGAAGCTGTACGGCCCCTTGCCGTTGACGAGCACGTCGACGAACAGCCGGGTGCGGCGTTCCTCGGCCACAAGCGCTTCACCAACGACTTCGAGGGTATTGTCGATCGTTGCCGGCGGAATCGTGGGAACGGCGACAACAGGCGGTGCGCTGGCCATGACGGCGGCGCTCAACAGGGCAAGCCAACTCATGCCGACAACCGTGCGCCAGCGGCGGCGCGGCGGCAAGAGCGATTGCACTTGCCGGCGGGGGTGCGACCGTCTATCCCGCAATGGTCATTCGGGGAGTAGCCTGCCGCTGCGACAGCGGTGACCTTGCGTCAACATGCTCGGCAGAGATGCCGTGGTGCAAGGAGATCGCGGACAGCGATCGGGCGAGACCGTGACATGCCATCCCTGCCCGGCCGGGCGGGGGGTGACATGTCACTGCGTCCCTTCTGCCCGGCCCCGGAATTGCCCCATGCCCGTTTTCCTGGCGCCCAATTTTCTGACAGCGCTGCTGACGTCCGGCGGCGTCGTTGCGCTCGCCGAGATGGGCGACAAGACGCAGTTGCTCGCCATCGTCCTCGCCACGCGGTTTCGCGCCCCGCTGGCGGTGATTGCCGGCATTCTGGTCGCCACGCTCGCCAATCATGCGCTGGCGGCCTGGGCGGGGGTGGCGCTCGCCGGCTGGTTCGATGGCGTCTCGTTCCGCTATGCTGTCGCTGCGTCGTTCATCGCCATGGCGGGCTGGACGCTGATCCCCGACAAGCTCGACGATATCGATGACGCACCGCCCCGACATGGCGCGTTCGTGGCGACGACGATCGCCTTTTTCCTTGTCGAGATCGGCGACAAGACCCAGATTGCTACGCTGGCGCTCGGCGCGCGCTTCTATTCGGTGCTGGCGGTGACGATAGGGACGACGCTCGGCATGATGCTCGCCAATGTGCCGGCGGTTTTGCTGGGGCAGAAACTCACCGAGAAGGTGCCGCTGCGGACGGTGCACCTCATCGCGGCGCTGATCTTCCTCGCCATCGGGCTATGGCTGCTGGCAGCCACCGCGGGCTGGATCGGCTGATGTCGCCGGTGGTACCGCATGATCCGCACTGGGCGGCGCGCTATGCGGAGGCAGCAGCGCGGGTGGCAGCGGCGTTGGCACCGGCGCCGATCACGCTGCACCATATCGGCAGCACGGCGGTGCCGGGCATCATGGCCAAGCCGATCATCGACATGTTGGGGGAGGTCGCCACGCTCGATGCGCTCGACGCGGCTAGCCCGCGGCTGGTGGCAATCGGGTTCGAAGCGATGGGGGACTATGGCATCCCCGGCCGGCGCTATTTCCGGCTGAACGAGGGCGGGGTGCGCAGCCATCACCTCCATGTCTTTGCCGTAGGGGCGCCGCCGATCACCCGGCATCTGGCGTTTCGGGATTATCTGATCGCGCATCGTGACGTGGCGGCGACCTATTCGGCGTTGAAGGCCGGGCTTCCGGCGGCGGGGTATCAGGAGGCGAAAGACCCGTTCATCGCCGTGACGCTGGCAGCGGCGCTGGACTGGGTTGAGGCGCAACGCGTGAACCCGGCCCAGCGTTAGACCCGCCTCAAATCACCCCGCGCGCCGTCAGCGCGGCTACCTCGTCCCCCGACATGCCCAGCACATCGCCATAGACCTGGTCATTATCCTGCCCCACCGTCGCCGGCGCAGCACGACGCACGCCACCGGGGGTCTTCGACAGTTTCGGGAAGACATTCTGCATCTTCACACTGCCCCAGCGGTCGCTCGGTACATCGATCAGGGCTTCGCGGGCCTGGAAATGCGGATCATCGATCATGTCCTGCGGGCGGAACAGCTTGCCCGCCGGCACGCCGTGTTCGATCATCAGTGCTTCGAGTTCGTCGACGGTCAGCGTGCGGGTCCAGTCGGCAATGAGATTGTCGAGCTCGGTCTGGTTGCGGCCGCGCGAGATGTGATCGACATAGCGCGGGTCCTTCGCCAGTTCTGGGCGCCCCATCGCGGTGCACAGGCGGCCGAACACCGTGTCCTGGTTGGCACCGATCAGATATTCGCCATCGCTGGTCGGATAGACGTTCGACGGCGCGATGCCGGGCAGGATGCTCCCCGAGCGCTCGCGGACATAGCCCGAGGCGACATATTCGGGGACCAGGCTTTCCATGACCTGCAGCACGGCTTCGTAGAGCGACGAATCGACGACCTGGCCCTCGCCGGTCTGGTCGCGATGGCGCAGCGCGGCAAGCGCCCCCATGCAGCCATAAGTGGCGGCAAGGCTGTCGCCGATCGACACGCCCATGCGGCTCGCCGGGCGGTCAGGGTCCCCCACGATCGCGCGCCAGCCGCCCATTGCCTCGCCAATGCCGCCGAAGCCGGCGCGGTCCGAATAAGGCCCGGTCTGGCCGTAACCCGAGACACGGACGATGATCAGCCCGGGATTTTCGGCGTGCAATGCCGCGGGGCTCATGCCCCATTTTTCGAGTGTGCCGGGGCGGAAATTCTCGATCAGGATATCGGCAGTGGCGATAAGCTTCCTCACCAGCGCCTGCGCTTCGGGGTTGCGCAGGTCGGCGCTGACCGACTTCTTGTTGCGCGCCACGACTTCCCACCACAGCGGGAAATCGCCGCGGCCCCAGACGCGCATCGGGTCGCCGCCGGCCTTGCCATTGGCGGCCGGCGGTTCGACCTTGATGATCTCCGCCCCCATGTCGCCGAGCAATTGCCCGCAGAACGGCCCGGCGATGAGCTGGCCCATTTCAACAACGCGGATGCCGGCCAGCGGCCCGATATTCTCGGTCATGGTGCTGCTCATTCAGCCGCGATGGCGAGCGGCTGGCTGTGCCAGACCGGCGGACGCGGTGCGGGGAGTCCGGTTTCGGCGAGGCAGGCCGCGCGCAGCGTTTCGACATCGCCGCCGAAGTTGAACAGGTCGTTGCCCGGCTGCACCGCGGCGGCCATTTCAGCCCGCAACTCGGTAGTGGCATCGGCATCGACCGAACCATCGGGCGCGATGACGACGCCATAGGCGCGCGCGCCATTGACGGTCACCAGCCCCTGGCGGATTTCCTTGGCAACCAGCGCCGGATCGCGCTGCAACGGGTCACCCCAGCCGCCGCCGCCCCAGGTGATGAAGTGCAGCACATCGTCGGCTTCGACATCGAGGCTGTCGAGTTTGTTGGCGACGATCGTCTGCGAGCCATCGGGCTTTTCGAGCACCTTGCGCGCCCGGCTGCCCGGGTTGCCGCCGTTGACGCCCCAGGGGTAGGTAAACCAGCGGTCGTCATGGATGCTGACCGTGCCGGCGGCGAGGAAGCGATACGACATGTGGATGCCGTTACCGCCGCGGTTGAGCCCGGCGCCGCCGGTATCGGGCAGCGCTTCATAGCGTTCGATGCGCAGCGGGAAATAGCGTTCGAGGAACTCGTTCGGCACGTTGGTGAAGCCCGGCCACAGGCTGTGGCCATCGGGGCCATCGCCAAAGGGCTTGCCGGGAATGCCGCCGAACCCGATCTGGAAAAGCTGGAACCATTCGTTGTTCTTGCCGGGGCGGGTATCGCGGCCCGAATACATGAGGTGCGGCGACGACGAGAAGCCAGCGGCGCACAGGAACTCCGGCGTGCGCTGGCCGAGCAGGCCGCCGAGGATGTCGAAGATGCGACCCAAGGCATGGGTGCGCCCCGAGAGCGCCGCCGGGAATTTCGGCTTGAGCAGCGAGCCTTCGGGAATCTTGACCTCGATCAGATCATAAAAGCCATCGTTGAACATGATCTGCGGATCGAAGACCATGATCATGTAGATGCCGAAGAACATCTTGAACATGTTTTCGTTCAGGTAGAAATTGATCGCCGCGTCCGACTGCGGATCGGTGCCGTCGAAATCCAGCACCACCTTGTCGCCCACTCGGCTCATGGTGCAACGGATCTTGTAGGGGCCAAAGCCCACACCGTCGTCGCAGACATAGTCCTCGAAACTCACCTGATCGGTGGAAACCGACTGAGCGATCAGGGCTTTCATGGCGCGGTGGTTGCGCGCCAGCAACTGTTCCATCGCCGCCACCACATCATCCTCGCCGAACCGCGCGCACATTTCATCGATGCGCCGCGCCGCCACCCGGCACGATGCGATCAGCGCATTGAGATCGGCCGCGCACCAATCGGGCTTGCGGGTTTGGTGCATCACCAGCTTGACGAGATCCTCGTTATACTCGCCCTTGCGCCAGATCTTCACCGGCGGGATGCGCACGCCTTCCTCGAAAATGGCGCGGGCGTCGATCGGCATCGATCCGGCGACCTTGCCGCCGATATCGCTCTGGTGGCCGAACATCGCCGTCCACGCGACCAGCCGCCCGGACCGATACACCGGCAGCAGCACCAGCCAGTCGTTGGAATGCGAAATCGCGCCTTCGCAGCTGTAGGGGTCGGACAGGAAGATCATGTCGCCTTCCTCGATGCTGCCGTCCCAGCCGCGCAGGAACCCGTCGATGAAGCTGCCGAACTGGCCGACGATCATCTTGCCTGCCGGGTCGGCGATCAGCGGGAACGCGTCGCCCTGTTCGCGGATGCCCGGCGACATGGCG
>JANPKK010000062.1:0-22140 GCA_031426015.1 Alphaproteobacteria bacterium | reverse complement strand
TGCGGGCCTGATTCGCCGCCATTATGTCGATGGCCGCTGGGGGCAGGTGCATGTCACCGCCGCTGGCGCCGGCCCGACGCTCGTGCTCCTCCACCAGTCACCGCTGTCCGCCAGCCAGTTCCTGCCGGCCGTGCCGGCGCTTGTTGCCGCCGGTTTGCGGGTGGTCGCGCTCGATACGCCGGGGTTCGGCGCGTCCGATGCGCCGCCGGCGCCGGTGTCGATCGTCGATCATGCCGAAGCGCTGCTGCCCGTGCTGGCACGGATTGCCGACGGCCCGGTGCATCTGCTCGGCCATCACACCGGCGCGATGATCGGCGCGGCACTGGCGGCGCGGCACCCCGGTGGGCTCGCCGGCCTGATCCTCAACGGCGTGCCGCTGTTCGATGACGCGGAACGGGCTTTTTTTGCCACCTTCCGGTTTGCGCCCGTGGTGCCGCGCGCCGATGGCGGCCATCTGGTCGATGCCTGGCAGCAGCGGTTGAAGGCCAGCGCCGGCTGGACCGATCTTGCCGCGATGCACCGCCATGTCGCAACGCAACTGGCCAATCCCGATCGCTTTCACTGGGGGTTCGGGGCGGCCTTTGCGCATGATCTTGCGGCGGACCTGGCGCGGATCACGACGCGCACGTTGATCCTGACCAACACCGGCGAGGATCTGTATGCCGCCTCGCAACGTGCTGCGGCGTTGCGGCCCGACTGGGCATACACGGCACTCGCAGGCGGCACCCACGACATCGTTGACGAACAACCCGAAGCATGGGCGCAAACGGTCGCCGCGTTTGTATCGGGGTCCGGGGCCTGAGGCTCTCTGTTATCGCGGCTGCGCCGTCAGCTTCGCCCCCGGAATCCCGCCGAGGATGATATTGATCAGCCGGGCATTATCCCATTCGGGCTTGCGCGGCGGCGCGTCACCGGTGCGCAGCACGACGAGTTGCTGTGACGGCACGATATAGACGATCTGGCTCGAATTGCCGTCGAACATCACGACATCGTTCGACAGATAGGGCTCGGAATGCAGCACCTTGGCCAGCCCGCGGTTCGGGTTGGCAAAGCCACGCCGCTCGATATAGGGGCCGCCAATCCATAGCCCGAGGCCGTAATGCGGGTTCTGCGCGGTCGGCGTCTTCATCGCCGCGACATAACCCTTGGGCAGCAACTGCTTACCGCCCCATTTGCCGTCCTGCGCCACCAGCATCGCCATCCGGGCAAAGCTTTCGGCGGGCAGCAGCGCGCAGCAGCCGCTGTGGGCGAGGCCTTGCGGGCGGTTGATCCAGACATGGCCGCCGGTGGCACCGATGGGTTTCAGCACTTCGGTGCCGATGAATTCGGCATAGCGCCGGCCGGTGGCGCGCTCGATGACCAGCGCGATCAGTTCCGAGGTGGCGTTGCTGTATTCATAGATGCTGCCCGGCGCGTCGGTGAGCGGATAGTCCTCGAGGATGATCTTTTCGTGGAAGGGGTGGAGATAGGCGCGGCTCCAGATGTTCATCGGCTCGACCGACTGGCCTTGGGCGAGCAGCCCCGAGCGCATGTCGAGCAGGTGGCGGATCAGCATCGGCGCGCGCGGCGTGCCACGCCATTCGGGAATGAAATCGGCAACGGGCTGGTCGAGCGACTTGACCTTGCCGAGCGCGATGGCGCGGCCGATGGCGAGCGCGGTGATCGGCTTGGCGAGCGATTTGGAAACGATTTCGGTCGCCGCGCCGGCGCCGCCATAATAGTGCTCGGCGGCAACCTTGCCCTTGTGGATGACGATGAAGGCATTGGAATTATTCGCGCCGGCATAGGCTGCCGCCGCGGCGAGCGCTTCGGCGCTGATCGCCCGACGGGCCGCGACGGGCAGCGCTTTCGGCACCGCGCCGGGAACGGTTTCGAGCGGATCATAGCGGCTCAATTCGCCGCGGCCGCTGGTGGCGATGTCCTGGAAGCGCGCGGCGTAGATCGCCTCGACATCGGCCGGATAATCGGCGGCCATCAGCAGCGGCGCGAGCGCGAGAGCGACGAGACGAACCACATGGCGCATTGCATTCCCCGAACGATGAAAGATCAAATCTGGCCAACGCGCCATGCTGGCGCAGGTTATGCGCCGCGTCCATCCGCCCAGCGGATAAACCCGTGGCATTTCGCGCGGAAGGGCCGGCTTTGCCTAGCCTTTGCCGCGTGGGAGAACCGATGATGCCGCGCTCGAACTATGCTCTCGACACAAGGATTGCCGGCTGGCTCGTCGCCATCACCTATTTTGCCCATGCGCAGTTGACGGTGTTCCTGGCGCGTTCGGACCGTTTCGGGCCGCTGCGTGAAACCTATCGCGGCTGGCATTATCTGCTCGGCACCATCGTGCTCGGTGTCGTGCTGTGGCGGCTGTGGCTGTGGCGGCGCGACAATGCAGTGGCGGGGGCCGTGGCCCCGGCGCCGGGGGTGCCCGCCGGGCTGCACCTTTGGGGGCGCTGGCTGGCGCTGGTCGCCTATTGCGTCATCGTGGTAGCGCCGGTGATCGGCGTTTTTTATGCCTGGGCCGATGAACTGACGATCCACCTCGGGCCGTTCCTCACCCTGCCAAATCTTATGCCCCGCGACCGTTCGGTGTGGATGTTTACCGGCTATTTCCATTCGGGCATCGGTTTCATGGTGCTGGTGATCAGCGTTGCCGCGCTGCTGACGACCGCCTGGGGGCTGTTGCGCCATGGTCGCGGCCTGCTCGCGCTGTTTCCGCCGGGGTTCGGCGCGCAGATCTTCGTCGGCGTGTCGTCGACGGTCTATTCCTTCGCCACTTTCCGCTCGCCCGAACCCGGGCCGCGCGCCGTCGCGACCTTCTGGGCGGTGTGCGCACTGGTTTGGGGGGTGGCGTGGCTGATCCACCGCAAGCCCGGGCCGGACAAGGCGGCCCGACCGCTTGGCGCCGTGGCACGGGTTGCAGCGCCCGTGGCGGCGCTGTCGTTGCTCGCGCTCGGCGCCTATGGCCCGCACGCGCTGTTCCGTGTCACGCCCTGGCCGATGGGGGACACGGTGAAGGCTCCCGAAGGCCAGACGTCGCACCAGACCATCGCCGATCATCCGGCGGCGCGGGTGCCGATCACCCCCGAAACGCCCTTTGAAAAACAGGTGCGCGCCGATACCTACAAATGGTGCCGTTTCTGCCACACGGTGGAAAAGGACGGTCCGCATCTCGTCGGGCCGAACCTTTATCATATCTTCGGGCAAAAGGCCGGGACCGGGCCGAATTTCACCTACACCAAGGTGATGGCCGACGCCGGCCGCCACGGGCTGGTGTGGACCGACGAACGCATCGCCTGGTATATCGCCGATCCGCAAAAGCACATGCCGGGCACGGCAATGATCGTGTCATCGGGGCCGATTCCCGATCCGAAGGTGCAGCAGGCGGTGGTCAATCTGCTGCGCCGTGAGACGATGGGCGATGTGGCGCCAACGCCGTGACTGACCGCTAGCCGGATAGACATGCCATGCCTTGCGATGTGCCGCACCGTTCGCGCATGATAATGCCATGAACAAACCCGACACACGCGTTTCGACGGGCCTGAAAGCCGCCTGGGGCCTGGGCTCGGTCGGCACCGTGACGGTGCTGACGATAAATTCGCTGCTGCTTCTGTTCTTCATGACCTCGGTACTCGGCCTGTCGCCGGCGCTGGCCGGCAGCCTGTTGTTCGGGGCAAAGCTGATCGATGCCATCGCCGCGCCGGTGCTCGGCGGCATCAGCGACAGCTGGAAAGGCCCGATGGGCCGCCGCGCGCCGTTCCTGCTGGCGGGCGCCTTTGTTTCGGCGGCCGGGGTGGCGCTGGTCTTCAACCCGCCGGCGGCGGCGGATTCGATGCTGCCGGTGTGGATACTCGGCTGCCTGATCGTCATCGCGCTCGGCTACACGCTGTTCAACGTGCCTTACATGGCGATGCCGGCGGAAATGACCGACATGCCCGCCGAACGCACCTCGATCATGTCGTGGCGCATCGCCTTTGTTTCGGTCGGCGGCCTGATCACCGGGCTGGCCCCACAAACGGCAACGCAGTTCGGCGGCGGTCGCACCGGCTTCGGCATCGTCGGCTTCATCCTGGCGGCGGTGATCCTGGTCGCCATGCTCAGCGCCTTTGCCGCCGCGCGGCGCACGCGGCAGGTCGCGGGCGGGGCGCAGGCCGGCGGGTTCAAACGCTATCTGGTGGTGGTGCAGAACCGGCCGTTCATGCTGATCATCGCGGCGAAGGTCTGCCAGCTTGTCGGGCTCGCCAGCCTGACCGCGTCGATGCTGTTCCTAATGAAGAATGTGCTGTTGCAACCCGAATCGACCATCGGCCTGTATGTCACCGCCTCGACCGTGGCGATCCTGACGCTGATGCCGGTGTGGGTGTGGCTGGGCAAATATTTCTCGAAGCGCACGTTGTATATCGTCGCCTGCCTGTTGTTCGCTTGCCTGACCTCGAGCTGGCTGCTCGCCGGGCCGAACGAGCCGCTGCCGCTGATCCTGCTGCGCGGTTTCCTGTCAGGGACGTTTTCGGGCGGGCTGCTGCTGATGGGGCAATCGCTGTTGCCCGATGCGATCGATGCCGATTGCAAGAAATCGGGCATCCGCCGCGAAGGCGTCTATGCGGGGGCCTACAGCTTCGTCGAAAAGGCTTCGATGGCGTTCGGGCCACTGCTGATCGGGCTGATCCTGCAGGCGTTCCATTTCAAGCCGTCGCTCGGCAAGGCGGTGGCGCAACCGGCGGAAGCGCTGACCGGCATCTATATCGGCGTCGCGATCGTGCCGGCGCTGCTGTATGCCGTCTCGATCATCCCGCTGCTCTATTTCCGGCTCGATGCCGATGACACCGTGCCCGCCGCTGCTCCGGCCGCGGCCGAATAAGGGAGAGACACATGCCCCAGACACTTCGCCAGGGCGGCCGTGCCGGTATGGACTTCATGGTCGGCATTACCCAGGCCATGCGGCCGATCTCGATGCGCTGGAACCAGGCGCTCGCCAAATCGGGGATCACCGCCGACACACTGCCCGATGATATCGATGCCCGCCACCAGGTGATGGACGCGGCGCTGTCCGGGTCGAAGCCGTTCGCGGTCAGCAGCCTGATCGCCGAATTCGCCAGTGTCGAACATGGCCGGGTGGCGCGCGACGGCTTCGACGAAATGGCCGATGTGCTGTTGCCGCAACTGGCGGCGCTCGAGGCCAAGGGCCCGGCGCGGCTGACGACCTATAACGACTTTGCCGAGCCCGATTATTACCAGGGCGTCTGGTTCCATCGCACCACCGGCGGCTGGAACGGCCATGCCGAAATGGGCTTCATCCATTCGGAACTGATCCACAAGACCTATGTGGCGCGCAACTTCGGCGGCGACATCTTTGCCCAGCGCCGCGCCGTGCTCGGCAAGCTGCCGCGCGCCGATTACACCCGCATCTGCGAAATGGGCACCAGCTCGGGGCATTTCACCACGGCGCTGCAGGAAACCTATCCAAAGGCACACATCACCGGGGTCGAATTGGCGCTGCCGATGCTCAAGGAAGCGCTGCGCGTTGCCAATGCCAATGGCTGGGACTGGGACCTGCACCAGAAGGCCGCCGAGGACACCGGCTTCGAAGGCGGGCGCTTCGACCTCGTCGCCAGCTACATCATCCTCCACGAAATGCCCGCCAGCGCCATCAAGGCGGTGTTCGCCGAAGCCTTCCGCCTGCTCGAACCCGGCGGCCAAATGCTGATGAGCGATGTCACCCCCTATCGCGCCCATGACAAGATGGGGTCGTGGCGCGCCGATTGGCAGGCCAGCAAGGGCGGCGAACCCTATTGGCGCGAAGCCGCGACGCTCGACTGGAGCGCGACGGCGCGCGAGGTCGGCTTTGTCGATGTGTCGGAAGGCGGTCTCGACGGCGCGCCGTATCCCTGGGTGATCATCGGGACGAAGCCGGCGTGAACAGCCTTGCAGACGGTGCCGCGGCGTCGCGCAAGGCGCGCAGCGGGCAAGCGCTGGCGCCCGATCAGATCGACGATGTCGCCAATGCGCTTCTTGTGCTGGCGCGCGAGCTGTGGGTGGTCAAGGACCGCCAGCGCGTGCTCGAAGCGCTGCTCGCCGAAAACGGCATCGTCGCGCCGGGGGCGGTGCGTGATCACCAGCCCGGCCCGGCGCTTGCCGCCGAACTGGAAACCGAACGCGTCCGCTATACCAACGCGCTTATGACCGCGCTGTGTCCGCCATCGGAAGACGAGGCGTGAAGCGGGCGGTTTTCGCCGCGCTGCTGGGTCTGGCCGGGGCAGCATTTGCCCAGCCGGCCCCTGAAACCGCAGCGCTGCTGGCGCGCATGAAGGCGATTCCCATGGCGGCATCGGTTGAAAGTCCCCGCGCCTACACGCCGGCCGAAACCGTGGCCGGCGGCAAGGGCAAGATGTTCGCCACCGGCACCAGCGTGGCGCCGGCGGCGCTGGCGGCGGCGCAGGCCTATGCCGATGTGCAGAACAGTTTTGCGCTGATCGTCGCCAGGGACGGCCGCATCGTCCATGAACATTACGCCCCGGGCTATGATGCGTCGTCGCATTTCGCCACCGCGTCGATGCACAAGGCGGTGCTGGCGCTGGCCTATGGCGCCGCCATCCGCGCGGGCAAGATCGCGCTTTCCGACCGGCTCGACAAGCATCTGCCGGAATTCGCCGGTGACCCCAAGGGCGCGGTGACCATCGAACAGCTTTTGCGCATGACCAGCGGGGTCGGCTCGCCGCCCGCCACGCCAGGTGATCCGGCGGCGCCGGCGACGCAACTGATGTTCGGCGCCGACAATCGCGCCGCGACCAAGCTGTTCATGCTGGCAACGCCGCCGGGCAGCGAATTCGCCTATCAGAACGTCAGCACGCAACTCGCCGGGCTGGCGCTGCAGGCCGCGGTCGGCGGGCGCTATGCCGATTATCTGTCGCGGCAGATCTGGGCCCCGATCGGTGCCGGCGATGCCGCGCTGTGGCTCGATCGGCCGGGCGGCAACCCACACTTCTTCTGCTGCCTGCAGGCCAGCGCCGGTGACTGGCTGCGCGTCGGCGAACTCGTGCGCAACGGCGGCAAGGTCGGCAAAAAGCAGGTCGTGGCCGCCGATTGGGTGAAAGCGGTGACCGCGCCCTCGCCAATCAACCCCAATTTCGGCATGAATTTCTGGCGCGGCACGCCGCATGCGCCAGTACGCCGTTATGCCAAGGCGGTGGCGATGACGGTGGCGGCAGCAAAGCCTTTTGACCGCGACGATGTCGTCTTCATCGATGGCGCCGGCGGCCAGCGCGTCTATGTCGTGGCCTCGGCCGGGCTGACCATCGTGCGTATCGGCAAGCCGTCGCTCGATTGGGACGACAGCGAACTGGTCAATCGCGTGCTGGCCGGCCTAGGCTAAAGCTTCGGCGCAATGCCCCAGAAGGCGGCGATGCGCCGCGTCGACGACAGGCCGCATTCGAGAAAATAGGGCCCCGGCGTGCCGCAGGCTTCCGGCCCGATGCTCGTCATCGGTAGACCATGGCCGAGCCCAGCGATGACATGGGCTTCGATCTGTTCGATGCCGCGGTCATCGCGCCACACGCGGCGCTGATGGCCGTTGACGCGCGCCGCGCCCGATGGCGCCGACAGGCCGTGCAATTGCGCCCAGCCGGCGATGATTGCTTCGGCATTGACCGGCGCGACCGTCGGGTCGGCAGCGCCGTGCCAGACCGACAGTCGCGGCCAGGGGCCGGCATGCGGCGAGGCACTGCGCACCCGCGCCGCGATCGTCGCGGCATCGGGCAGGCCGGCACCGCGCATCCGGTCGAGCCCTTCGCCCATCGAGCCGGCAATGCCATGCGCCACCCCGGCGATGATCGCGCCACCGGCGAACACCTCCGGTGCCGTGGCGAGCAGCGAGGCCGCCATCGCGCCGCCCGCCGACAGGCCGGTAACGAACACCCGTGCCGGATCGGCCGTGCCATCGCCGACGAGCGCCGTGACCATCTGGCGGACCGATTCGACCTCGCCACTGCCGCGCCGGACATCGCCGGGCTGGAACCAGTTGAAGCACAGATTGGGGTTGTTGCCGCGCGCCTGTTCGACGAACAGCAACGCAAAACCCGCCTCGGCCGCCAATGTCGACCAGCCGGCGCCGTGATCGATCGCGCTGGCATTCTGGGTGCAGCCGTGCAGCACGACGACGAGCGGCATCGGCAGGGCAACCGGCACCGAGCGCTGCGCCGGCCGAACCAACCAGCCGGTCAGCCCGCCCGGGTTGCTGCCGAAATCGGCAAGCGCTGCCCGCGGGTGGCGCTGCGTCGCGTGCGGCGACGGCGTTGCCGGGCGCGGGCTTGTCGCGCTGGTCTTGTCCGCCCGCATCTTTAATTCGGACCCCCGAAGTCGGAAACGCCATGATGGCACCCGTTGCCGGGGTGCTGTAGCAACCGGATTGTTGCAACGCAGCTTAAATCATCGGCCGGGCCCTTGGTTTCGTCGCCGATAGCGATCAGGCCCTAACGGTGCAGGCTGGCAGGCTGTTGCCGCGATGGACGGCGCATCGTTGTCGGCCGACGCGGCGATGATCGGCGCGCTGGCGCGCCTGGTCCGGCTGCCCCGGCCGGCAGATGTTCAACGGCAGCTTCCGCCAGCGCAAGGCCTTGTTTGAGATAGGCATTCCAGGCCGGATCGACGAACGGGACCCAATCGATCCACGCAGTATCGAAGCTCGGTTTGCCCGTCATCAATGCACTCAGGGCCTGCCGGCCAGCGCTGCCGTTCTCCGATCGCGCCAGCGCGTTGATCTTGATCACATGGGCGAACCAGTAACCGGCCCGACACGCCATCGCAGCATCGGCATGGCCGACAGCCATCGCCATGTCTTCGCGCATAAGCGCCGCCATCGCCAGCTGGCCCCTCACCCGGAACAGTTGCGAATCACCGGAATCGAGCCTGACCGCAGCGTCGAGCGCGACCTGCGCCTCATCCGCGCGGCCGGCGAGACAGAGCGTCGATCCGAGCTGGGCGCGCGGCATCGGTGCGCTGCCGGCCAGCGCAATGGCACGCTCCAGCGAAATCAGCGCGGCGGCGGTCTGTCGCCGCCAGGTATCGGCGACCGCGCAAAGCAGATGGCCGCGATAATCTTCGTTGTCGGCGGCAATGGCCCGGCACGCCAGGCGGCGCAGCCCGAGGATGGCCGTGTCATCCTGGCGTTCGGACCAGATCGACCAGGCCCTGGCCTGCGCGAGATGAACGAGCGCCTGCGCCGAATCGGCGTGGCGATCGACCGCGTCGGCAAACAGCGCTTCGGCGATCCGGGCATCGGCAGCCGTGGCGCGATGCAGGTGCCAGCGCCCCCGCATGACCAGCGCCATCGGCGTGTCCGCCGTGGTGGCGCAGGCGCGCATTTGTTCGGCACGGTCGATCCGCGCTTCGACCGCGTTGACCAATTGTGCCAGCAGGTCTGGCGGCAAGGTTTGCGGCAGATCGGACGCATTCGCCGGCGGCACGGCAAAATGCTGCGACCACAGGATGCGTTCGTCGCGAACATCGACAAGCTCGGCATGCAGTGTGTCGTTGCCGGCCGTGGACCGGATCGTGCCCGACAGGCAATAATCGCTGCTGCCGCGATGTGCGGCATGTTCGGCACCGGTCGCCAGGCATGACAAGGCGTGCAGGCGCAGCCAGCGCCGCTGCAGGAAATGTTCGACCAGCGTTTCTGCCAGCACATCGCTGCAAAGCCGGGCCGCCGGCGCCGGCACCGCCCGAAACGGCAACACCATCAGCATGGGGCCATGATCGCCATTCGGCACGGGAGAACCGCCGTTGTCGGGTTGGCCCAAACGGTGGCGGGTCGCCGCGGGGGGCGTGGCGGGTAGCGCCGCCGCCGCACTTTCACGGTCGGCATTGCGCATGTCGCGCAGCCAGTCTTCGAAAGCGTCGCAATCGCCAAGGTCGATGCCTTCGAGAAAGATGCCCGGGGGCCGGTCGGCATCGAGGCATCGGGCATCGATTTCGAATCGAGCGCAATCGAGCCGGACATTGCCTTCACGGTTGGTGATCAGAACGTCGCCATCACCGCCGAGCGCGGCGCGCAAGCTGGACAATTCGCGGCGCAGGCTGGCGCCGGCCTGCTCGACCGGGCGCGAACCCCATAGCAGCGATTGCAACCAGGGACGCGACCGCTCACCATCGTCCGCCATCGCAAGTACCGCCAGCAAGGCACGGCTTTTCTTGCTGGCGATGCTGATCCGATCGCCTTGCGCGGTGGTGAGCCGGAACGGCCCGACCAGCTTCAACGTATAGAGCGGTAAGCGTCCCGTCATATGTGCGCCAAATTGCCTCAACCAGCACGGTCGAACCGGAAAACCCGAGCAACAAACGCCACAAAACAATGGAATTCACATTTGGTGAACGTTTCTTTCACGTTCTGCCGACGCAGGCAAGTTCATATTCATCTGCAATTCTGGGGTACTGGGGCAGGTCGACATGACAATCAAGACATTGATGGTGGCCACGCTGTTCACGGCGGCGGTGCCCGCAGCCGCGCTGCAAAAGACCGATTATGAACGATTGGTCGAACGCGAACGCGCGGCGCAAGCGGTTGCCGATCAGGTGCCTGCGGCTGCGGTCGCGGAAACGCCCAGCGTCGATGCCGATGGCAATCAAGTCCTGCAGGGCAGTGATGCCGGCGATGTCCGCCAGATGGTTGCCGGGCCGCCGCCGAAATCGGCAAGCAAGCCGGTAGCGTCGGCAGCGCCGGTGGCGCCGGCAAAGGCAAAGCCGGCAGTCGTCGCCAAGCCGCGTGTCCAGATGGCCAGCGCGCCGCGCAAGCCGGCACCGGCCAAGCCGGCGTCGCAAGCGCTCAACAGCCTGCAGTTCGGCTATAATTCGAGCGAATTGCAGCCGGCAGCGCGCACCTATCTCGATCGGGAAGCCGCGGCGATCATGGCGGATGACAGCGGCGGCATGCTGCTGATCGTCGGCCATTCGAGCCGCAACGGCGATTACGCCAGCAACCAGGCGCTTTCCGAATCGCGGGCCTTTGCCGTGCGTGACTATCTGATCAGCAAGGGCGTCCCGGCCGCCCGCCTGCGCGCCGAAGGCCATTCCTATCGCGATCTGCTGCCCGGCATACCGCCGGCGGATGAACGAAACCGCCGCGTCGAATATACCCGGGTCAAATAACCATGCTGCGCCATATCGGGGGCGGCGTTGCGCCGCGCGCCGGCCGTCATGCGATCCTGACGCTGGTTTCCTTGTCGGCTGCGCCCGTGCTGGCGCAGGCAGTGCCGCCATCGGTGTCGGTCCCGACCTCGCAAGAGATCCGACGTGATGCGATCGAGGCGCCGGCGCCGCCGCGCGTTTCGGTCAACACCAACGACAGCCTGACGACCGGGCCCTGCCCGGAAGCGTTGAAATCATCGCAGGCGGCGCTCGATATTGCCCGAGTCGATGTCACCGATGCCAATGGCGCGCCTTTGCCCGAAGCGCTGGCCAGCGCCTTGCAGGCAGCCTTTGTCGGCAAGATCGGCCAGCGCCGGATCGATGCGGTTTGCGAGTTGCGCGACATTGCCGACCAGGTGCTGCGCGAACGCCGTTACGTTGCGGTCACCCGGGTGCCCGAACAGACGATCGTCGATGGTGTCCTCAAGCTGCAGGTGACGACGACCCGCATCACCGAATTGCGGGTGCGCGGGGAAGTGCGCCATTCGAGCCGCCGGGTCCAGGCGCTGCTCGACGAATTGTCGAAACTGTCGCCGCTCAACGAACGCGATGCCGAACGCATCCTGCTGGCGGCGTTCGATATTCCCGGCACGACCATCACGCTCGATCTGCGCCGCACCGGTCGCACTGGCGAAGTGATTGGCGAAATCGCCATCGAACAGCAGCGTTTTGCCCTGTTCGGATCGGTCAACAACTATGGCTCTACCCAGATTGGTCGTGTCGGAGGACAGCTGCGCGCCGAATATTACGGGCTGACCGGATTGGCCGATCGCACCGTGTTCAGCCTGTTCGCGACATCGGATTTCAAGGAACAGAAGGTCGCCCAAATCGGGCATGATTTCCTGCCCGGGCTGGGCAGCCTGCGGCTGGGCGGCAATTTCACCTACGCCTGGACCCGGCCGACGTTGACCGGCGGCGCCGGTCTCGACCTGCGTTCCGAAGCCTTTGTCGCCACCATCGACGCGCGCTATCCGGCGCTGCGCCGGTTGGGGGCGACGATCGACCTGGCGGCAGGCTTCGACGTCATCGAACAACGCACGCGTTCGAGCAACATTCCCATCAACATCGACAAGCTGAGGGTGTTCTTCGCGCGGGCCTCGGGCAGCATTGCCGAGCGCGCGCCCAACAACCTGGCGCCGGCCTGGGCGCTGGGCGGCGCCGTCGAACTGCGCAAGGGCACCGGCCTGTTCGATGCCTCCCAAACCGGCGCGTCGAACGGCGGCGCCATCCCCACCCGCTTCGAAGGCGATCCGCAGGCATTCGTCGCGCGGGGCGAAGTTTCGGGCACGGGGCGCCTGCGCTTCGGCCCGCAGGATCATTATGCCGTTTCGCTGACGGTGACCGGGCGCGGGCAATGGGCCGACCATCCGCTGCTCGCCTTCGAAGAAATGGCGATCGGCAATCTGACGATCGGGCGCGGGTATGATCCCGGCGCCAATTCCGCCGATCGCGCCTTTGGTGGCACCGCCGAACTGGCGATCGGCAAGCCGCGTGTGTTCGATGCGCGCGACAAGGCGCTCGAAATGTTCGGGTTCTACGACATCGTGCGGATCTACAATCTCGATACCGGCGCGACGGAAAATGCCCGCTCGCTGGCCTCGGTCGGTGGCGGCCTGCGCTTCACCTTCGGCGGTCTCGGCCGGCTGGAGGCGACCTATGCGCATCCGCTCGACAAGGCCCTGTCGTTCGACAGCAAGCGTGCGCCCGCCCGACTTTTGCTGACGCTCACAATGAAGTTGCTGCCATGGTAATCGGAGACGTCGCAATGACGAAACGGCCCGGATTTGCGCGTTTTGCCGCCAGCAGCGCCCTCGCCACCAGCCTTGCTGTCGTCCTGTCTGTCGCGCTGCAGCCGGCCTTTGGCCAGGTCCTGCCGACGGGCGGTGTCGTCCAGGCCGGCGCGGTCACGCTGCGCAACAACGGCAATTTCGTCGGTACCGGCACCGGCACGACCATCGATCCCTTCGTTACGGCGGCGAACAACGGCGATGGCCTCGGCCTCGTCGTCGGCGGCGCCAACACCGTGCTGACCTGGGACAGTTTCAGCATCGGCGGCACCAACAATGTCGCGTTCTCGCGCAACGGCAACGCCGCCTTCACCGTCCTCAACATCGTTACCGGGCCCACGGCGTCTGACTTGCGCGGCGCGCTGACCGGCGACGGCAATGGCTCGATCTGGCTGATCAACCCCAACGGCATTGCCTTCAACGGTAGCGGCTCGGCGACCAACCTTGCGTCGCTGGTGCTCAGCACCCTGCCGCTGACCGAAGTCAACGGCGCGGCCTATGATGCCGCCACCTTCACCGGCGCCAACGGCAGCAACTACCGCTTCGCCGGCAATGGCACCGCCGGCATCACCATCGCCGCCAATGGCTCGCTGGCGGCCGGCAGCAACCTGTTGCTCGTCGCACCCCAAATCGCCACGGCCGGCACGCTTGCCGCGGGCGCGGATGCTGCGCTGGTCGTGGCCGCCAACACGCGGATCGCGGTTTCGGCCACCGGCTTGCTCAGCATCACCATCGATGCCGGCAGCGCGGTTGCCAACGGACTCGACATCAGCGGCGGGGTCACTGCCAACCGCCTGTACGCCGTGGCGGCCAGCGCGGCCGACATCGCTGCCAATCTCCTGTCGATTTCGGGGCCACTGGTGTCCCCGAACATCGTCGTGGCGGTCGGGCGCTCGGCCGCGGGCAGCGGCGTCAGCTTCGGAGCCGGAGCGACCAGCACGGCCAATGTGGCGATCAGCCGGAACCTGCCCGACAGCGGCGCGGCGACGACGATCTCGGTCGAATCGACCGGCGATATCGCCGTTACCGGCGCGGGCAATACCAACCGGACGATCACCGGCAGCTATGTCGCCGATGGCGCGGTTTCGATCACGGCGGGCGGCGATCTTTCCTTTGCCGACAATGCCAGCGTCAGCGCCGGCAAAGCGCTGCTGGCGAGCGGCGACAGCGTTACCCTCGGCAGCGGCGTGGCCTTGCGCAGCGATTCGGCCGGGGCCGGCGGCTTTGATTTGACGATCGCCGCCAATGGCAACAACCGCGTGATCTCGGGTCAACCGACATCTTCGCTTGCCGCCGGCATGCGCGACGCGGGTGGCGCCGAAGGCCGCACCTCCGACGTGGTGCTGACCCAGGATGCCGGGGAGGCGATCAGCCTCGGCCGGATCGACGCGCGGCAACTGGTGCTGACCAACGCCGCTTCCGCCTTCACGCTCGGCGATGTCACCACCACCAACGCGCTCGCGCTCACCGCGAATGGCGCGATTTCGCTGGCTTCGGCCACCAGTACGGCGTCGGGTGTGACGTTGCTGTCCAACAACAGCAGCGTCAGCGTCGGCAACACCGGTTCGGCAACCGCTTTCGATATCAGCCTGACCGGTGTCGGCGTGTCGTCGACCGGCAATGCCGTCAGCGGCAAGGATTTCAAGGTCGATGCCACCACCGGCATCGCCACCGTGGCCGGCAATGTCACTGCCGCCGGGATCATCGACGTGCTGGGCGGCAGTGTCGTTCTTGGCGCGAATGGCCAGTCACGGACCCAGCAGGCCGTCGGCCTGGCGCGCTACGATGCCACCGCCGGCAGTCTTTCGACCGCGGGTGCAACGGCGATCATTTCGAACAGCGCCAACAATGTCGCCGGCGCCAATCTGTCGCTCAAGGCCAGCGCCGCCATCGCAGCCGGCGCCGCAACCCTGTCGGCGGGCACCAACGACGCAGGTCGCCGCGATGTCAGCCTGTCGGCCGGCGGCACGGCAAATCTTACCACGGGGGCCATCTACGCCCAGGCCGTGACATCGCCGACCGAGGCCGCCGGCACGATCAGCCAGCCCGGCACGATCCGGATTGCGCGAATCGATTCGGCCACCGCAGTCACCGCCACCAGCACGGCCAACAGCGTGTTCATCGGCACCGCCGGCGCCGGCAATGAATCGCGAGCACCGTCGTTTGCCGTCACCGCAAATGCGGGCAACCGCACCGCGTCGATCATCAATGCCGTTGCTGCCTCTGGCAATATCACCGCGATGGCAACCGGCGGCACGGCCAGCGCCACTGGCATTGCCACGGCCGGTTTCATAACCGCCGATGGCAACACCGCGACGGCGACCGGCAATCCCGTAACGCCGGGCAGCGGCACAGCGGGCGGCAACGCTGCCACCTTCATCCGCGCCACCGGCACCACGACATCGCAGGCCTCCGGTAGCGCCGACGGCGACATTTCCGCGATCGGCGGCGAAGCGACCGCCAGCGGCGACGCCGACGGCTCGATCATCGCTTCGGGCGGGACCGCAAACGCTAGCGGCACGGCGGCTGCAAACATTGCCGCTACGGCCACGGGAACGGCTATCGCCAACGGCACGGCCACGGCAGGTTTCATAACCGCCGATGGCCGCATCGCAACGGCAAGCGGCGACGCCGGCACCTATATCCGAGCCACCGGCGCCACGAGTGCGACTGCGTCGGGCACGACGATGCGGCTGCTTGATGGCACCGGTGCGGATATATCGGCAACAGCAACAGGGGCAGATGGCATAGCCAGTGCCAGCGGCACGGCACGCACTGATGTTATCGCCATCGCCAGTGGAAACAAGGGAACAGCCCGGATCGGGGGCACTGCCGAGCGCGACATCCGAGCAAGCGCTAAAAATGGCACGGTGATTTTCGATAACGCGACGGCCAAGCGCGATATTACCGCAACTGCAAATATTGTTACTGTCAATCTTGATGTCGGCGGTACCGGCAACGACGAAACAGCGCAAAGCGCTACGTTGACTGCCGGAGATGACATTGTCCTGGCGGCGCCAAGCAAGATCACTGTTGGAAGCCTTGTAATAAGTGATGCTCCCGGCCCGGATTCAAGTTTCGGCGCGAATCAAGACATCGACCCGTCCGACGTTCAACAAGGCACTACGATTTTTGATGCCGAGGGTAATACGATCCTCGATCCGACCGTTTCACCAGCGGCGGCGATAACTGGCCTTGGCGGTCAGAAAATGATCCTGAAGAGCGACGTCATTGAATTCACCGGCGATATCACGGCCCTCGGTGACCGCACATTCAGCGCAAAAAACGACCTGATTCTCGGCAAGCGGGGACAAAACAAGACCTTCAGCGCCACCGGGCGGCTGGAACTTGTCGCCGGGCGCAGCATCCTGGTGGAAGGCAGGCTGACGCTTCGCGCCGATTCGGATGGTACGGGTAATGATCCGCTGGTGCTGCGCGCCGGTGCCATCGCTCCCGAAGCCAACAAGGCCTCGATCGACCTTACCGGTGCCACGCTGGCGGCGGGTAACCGTAGCGGCAACGTCGAAGGTCGTCAGTCGGATATCATCATCGCCCCTCGTATCGCGGCAGGTGAGATGGCGACTGCCTTCAACGGCCTGACGCTGGGCACTTCCACCGACTCGCGCGGACTTTTCCGCGCCATTTCCGAGAGCATGGGCAGCTTCACCGCCGGAACAGCGGGGCAATTGGATCTGGCCGGCGCCATCAACCTTGGCCAGGCGCTCACCGTTGTGCAGCGCCTCGATGTCAGGTCGACCGATGCGTCGGTGACGGCGGGAGACGTGCGCGTGCTCGGCCGCGCCGAAGGCGCCGCGCGCAGCCTTGGCATCGATGTCGCCGCACGCGATGATCTTGTTCTCACCGGCGCCGGTGCTGTCAGCGTCACGACCACGGCACGCAACTTCACCAATCCGCTCCGCAACACGGGTGACGGCAGCATCGCCAACCCGCTGCGCGACAGCGGTGGCGGCAGCGTCGTCATCAATGCCGGTACGACTGCCACCATCGCCGATGCTCGTGCCCGTGAGAACATCAGCGTTGGCGCGACTGGTTCCGCAACGCTGACCAACGCGCATGCCGGGCGCAACATTACACTGGCTGGCGCAGCCGCAACCGGTGGCCGGTTGCGCGCCGGTAACGATATCATCGTGGCGGCCAGCGATGGCGATGCAATGGTGACCGATGCGGAAACCACTTTCCGCGTCATCGATGCGCAATTGCCGGACAGCAATGCCTTTACGGGCACTTTGATGGCCGATGCGGCGCTGCGTTCGTCGATCGGCGTCAGCGCCATGCGCGGCAATGCAACACTCACCAAGGGTGTCACCGCCGATCGCAGCATTGCGAGTTCCACCGTCATCGGCGAGATGGCGCCCGCGAGCATCATTCGGGTGACGGCTCCCACCGGCGGCAACACGACCGGCAACGCCATGATTGGCGACGGCTCGGTAGCCAATGCCATTTCGGCGACAGGCGCGATCAGCGCGACCATCACCAATGGGCTTGCGCGTCGCGGCAATATCGAAGCCATTGCCACGGCTACGGCCAATGCCAGCGGCACTGCGCGTCGTGATGACAGCGTTGCGGGTGGCAACATCATCGCTCGTGCCGACAGCGCGACGGCGAGAGGCACTGCCGATGTCGATATTTTTGCTGACGGAAATGTTTTTGCCAGTGCCTCGGGGAGGGCGGGCAATGACATCATCGCGACGGCTAGCGGCGGGCGCGCCCTTGCCGCGGGCGGGGCGGGCCGTGATCTGCTTGCAACCGCAACTGGCGGGGCACCAACATCAGGCGGCATAACCAATCCCGGTTTGGCAACGATCGGCACCGCCGGCACTGAGAGCACTGCCGGCCGCGACAGCATCGCGTCGGCGCGGGATGGCAGCGCCGCTGCGGGCACCAGCCTCGCGACCTTGGTCAACCTCACCGCCGGTCGTGACGCGATTGCATCGGCAGCCAATGCCGGTGCCGAGCGCGGCATCCGCGCCGGCGACGACATCATCCTGGTTGCCAGCCGCGGCAATGTCGTGGTGACTGGCGCCCTGACCGCCGATGGCCTGCGCACCGGCGATGTCGAAACCCTCACCACCATTGCTGCCAGCGACGGCTTCGGCGCCATCGCCGATCCGCTCACCGCTGCCGATATCCGCGACCCGATCGGCTTCACCTCGACGCTGCAGAACCTTGTCGGCGCCAACATCGTGATCCGTGCCAAAGGTGACGCCACGATCGGCGACGCCACGCTCGGCGGCGCCGTCAGGGCTGCCAGCGATTATCGTGTCGGCGCCAGCGGCATCGCCACCCTGGGGACCGGCGCGGCCGTTATGCAGTCCGCGGGCAATCGTGTCCTGATTGCCGCCGGCAGCGTGACGTTGCGCGATGGCCTGGCGCTGTTTTCCAACGAACTGCGTGCCAATGTCGGCAGTGCCGGTGCCACGATCATCAATGCCCAGCGGGATATCCTCGGCGCCGATGCCAGTGTAACCGCCCGCCGCAAGGCCGGCGCCACTCAGGCCGAAGCGCCCGATGCCACGCTCAGCGTCGCCGCCACGGCCGGATCTGCCAACGGCCAGGCCACGATCAAAAGTGTCGATGCGGGCTTTGTCCTGATCAGCGCGCCGCGCTCGATTGACGTCGCCAGCGTCACGGCAACGCGCGGTGTCGAAATCTCCGGGGTCGTCACGCCGGTCGTTGGTTCGCCATCGGCCAATGATGTTGCCCGGGTCAAGGCCACCACGATTACGATCGACAGGGGCACCGGGGCCGACAGCCTTACCGGCGCTTTTGTCGCCGCTCCGGTCACGCTGGCGGGCGGCGCTGGTGCAGCGCTCGAAACGCTGGCGGTGTCCAATGGCGCCACCGCCAGCGCGTTGCGCATCCTCGCCGATACCGGCGACGCGTCGCTGCGCGCCACTTCGCTGCTGAAGACCGAGCTTGAATCGGTGCTTGTCGAAAGCCAGACCGGACGCGCCAGCATCGGCACCGCCCTCGCCGGCCAGATCGAACTTCGGGGTCGCCAGCCAGGATCGTCGGCAACGGCAAACACGCTGGACGCTATCCGCGACGTCATCGCGACGGCGGACACGTCGGTTGGGGTTGTCTTTGCAAACAGCGATACCGCCAATGTTCTCGTCCTCGCCAATGGTGCAGCAACGCTCACCACAGGCCGCGCGGCACGCAATATCGACTTGCGATCGATCAATGCGCTTGCTTCGACAACAAGCCTGATGGCTGGCGGACGCATCGCCATCAGTGGCAACAGTGTCTCGATCCTGACCGATGCCAAGGCCGATGATGACCTGCTGGTCGGATCCGCCACCAGTATTGCTGCCACAGGGGCAGAACTCAGTGCCGGCCGTAGCCGCGCCGCCGATGCCCAGCTGAACGATACAACGCCCGCTCTGGAAACCCGCTTCGTCACCCTGACCGGCACGGCGCTCACGCCGGCTCTGGCTGTCGGCACCACTGGCTATGGCAATGGCCGTGGCCAGCTGGTCGATGACACCACTGCCTTCGCCGACCGCCTGACCGCGGCGCCCGTCACCGGGCTGCTCGGCCAGAATGTCGTTCTGACGGCGGCGGGCGACATCAGTGTCGGCACGGTCCTGGCGGCACGCGATATCATCGCCGAAGCCGGGCAAGCGCTGACCCTGGGTATCGCCGACGCCGGGCGCGACCTGTCGGGCGTATCGGGCTGGAGGACGGCCGCCAACACCACGATCATCACCTCGGCCACCGCCGGCGATGATCTCGTGCTTGTTGCCGAACGCGGCAATATCGTTGCCACCGGGGCGACTCTGATCGCCAGCGGCGCAGGCGCCGACAGCGATGCCAGCGACCGGACGACCGTGACGCTGGCCGATCGCGCCACCGGCCTGCGCGAACCCTTTGTCGATTTCGCCACCGGCAAGGCCATCGCCGGGCAGCTTGGCAGCAACCTGACCCTCGCCGCCAGCGGCAGCGTGACCCTTGGCGACAGCCAGCACACGGCGGCGCGCGACCTGCGCATCGATGCCGGCGGCGCAATCAGCGCCACCAGGCTGGTCGCCGGGCGCGATCTGATCGCGGTTGCCGGCCTGACGAGCGATGCCGACCTGACGCTTTCGGGCAGCGCCAGCGCCGGTGACGACCTGCTTTTGATCGCCCAGCGTGGCAGCGTGATCGCCACCAGCGCCGTACTCACGACAGCGGGCGACATCGCCGAAAACACCAGCGACGATGCCGCGGGCCAGTTCCTCGCCGACCGCCAGACGATCCTCACCGACCCGCTGACCGGGCTGTCGGTAACCGATATCACCGGCCGCAACCTGTTGCTGCTGGCGCGTGACAATGTCGACAGCAGCGCCGGCAGCCTGACCGCGGCGAGCGACCTGCGCGTCGAAGCCGGTGGATCGGCGACCTTGTTCAATGCCAGCGCCGGCCGCGACCTGTTTGCCGTTACCGGCTGGTTGATCGCGGGTGATCTGACCATCGCCACGCCGGATGGCGCAGTGTTCAGCGCCGGTGATGATCTTGTCCTGCTGGCACGCCGGGGCAGCATTGCCAGCGGCACTTCCACGCTGAACGCAACGGGCCTCGGTACCGACAATGATGCCGGTGCCGGCGCAATCGTGCTTGGCGATGGCGTGACCGGGCTTGTCGACATCCACACCGACAAGTCCATCGCCGGCCTCGGCGGCAGCAACACCGTGATGGTGGCGCGCGATTCGATCGTCAATTCAGCCGCGATCCGTGCCGCGCGCGATGCGCGGATCGAAGCCGGCGGCGCGGTGTCGCTGGCCACGCTCGATGCCGGGCGTGATGCCGTTGTTCTCGGCGGGATCAACCAGCGCGGCGATGTTGCCATCGGCGCCACGGCGAGTGCAGGCGATGACCTGATCCTCGCCAGCTACAACGGCAGCGTGCAGGCGACGACAGCAACCCTGTCCGCCGCCGGCCGCAACGACAACGAAGCGGGTAATGAAGCCACAGCGGCGCTGTTTGCCGATTTCGCGACCTCGATCACCGACCCCCTGTCGCGCGTTGCGCTGACTCGCCTCGGCGGCGGCAACGTTCTTGTCGGCGCCAGCGCGGCGATCGACAGCAGCCTGGGGGCCATAACGGCGTCGACCGATGTGCGCGCCGATGCCGGGCTGGGCGTGTCGCTCAACACCGTCACCGCCGGTCGCGACATCGCCGCCGCGGCCGGATTGACCGGTGATGCCGCCTTGCTGATCGCAGGTGCGATGTCGGCGGGCGACGATCTCACCTTGCTCGCGCCCCGCGGCAGCATCACGACGACCGGGCGTTTCAGTCTGGCCGCGACCGGAACGGGCGCCGACAACGACAGTGGTGCCAGCCCGCGTGCACCATCGCGTCTCGACGGCAGCTCTGCCGCTACGCATGGCGCTACCGGCATGGCGCTTGCCTTGCAGCCGGGCAGCAACATCGTGGTCACGGCCCGCGACGATATCGATCTTGCTTCGCATACTGTCACCGCAAACGCCGATCTGCGCGCCGAAGCCGGCCGCAATATCGTGCTCGGCTCCGCGACGGCCGGCAGCGACCTCATCGCCGTGTCGGGGTTGCTCGCCGAAGCCACGACCCAGGTCGTGACCAGCGCCATCGCGGGTGACGATCTCGTGCTCGTTGCCAAGCGGGGGGGGCTTGTCGCCACCGCTGCTACGCTGGCGTCGACCGGCGAAGCCGGGGTCGATGACGATAGCAGCGCAACCGCCATCCTGCGGCTTGCCGACGGCGTCACCGCGGTGGCCAGTCCGTTGCAAGGCTTGCTCGCCGGCGCGCCCGCCGACCAGGCGATTGCCAGCCTCGATGGCCGCAACCTGTTCCTGATCGCGCGCGATTCGGTCGACAGCAGCGCCGGCACGCTCACGGCAACGACCGACCTTCGCGTCGAAGCCGGTCGCACGGCAACGCTGAAGACCGCCACCGCCGGGCGTGACCTGATCGGGGTTGCCGGCTGGCTTGAAGCCGGGGACTTCATCGTCACCGGCTCCACACAAGCTGGCGACGACCTGTTGCTCGCTTCGCAACGCCGTGACGTGATCGTCAGCGGCGCGACGCTCACCACGACGGGCGCCGGCGTCAATAATGATAGCGCCGATGCGACCGCTGCCGTGCTGGCCAACCGTATCGCCATTGTCGAGCCGCTGACCGGCGACGCCGCCAGCAGCTTCGGCAG
>JANPKK010000061.1:0-72221 GCA_031426015.1 Alphaproteobacteria bacterium | reverse complement strand
CGACGCGGTTGTTCAGTTCATCGAGCCGCCGCAGCGCACGATCCCAGTCAAAGAAACCTCCTCAGCAGGTCGAGCGCCTGCTGAATTTGAACGGCATAGGCTTGGGCTTCGGCCCGCATGGTGGTGTCCTTGGAAACGGAGCGCGGGGTTTACGGGCTGGCGGTTACGCGCGCAAGCGGTCAGTAAATTCCGCCCTCGTTGCGCATGAAATCGGCATCGCTGCGCACCCGGCCGCCGATGCCGCCGACACTGCCACGCCTTGGCCCGCCGGTGCGGCGTGGCTCGCTGTCGGGCTTGAAGGCTTCCCAGATCACCGCTGCCTTGGGCTCGTTGCCCGGCCAGGTGCCGTACACCCGCTTGCCGCTGCGCCGATCGACGCGGACCATGCGCACCCCGGCGGGGATCACGAAGGGCAGCTTCGGCGCGTCCTTCAATGCCAATTGCCCGAACTGCTTCCAGATCGGCAACGCCACCGTTCCGCCTTGCGCATAGCCGCCAAGGTTTCGGGGATTATCATAGCCCATGTACAGCCCCGCCACGAGTTGCTGGGTGCCGCCGACGAACCACACGTCCTTCGGGCCGCTCGTCGTCCCGGTCTTGCCCGCCAGTGGCCGGTCGAGCCCGAGCAGCCCGGTGCCGGTGCCGCGCTGGATGACGCCTTCCATCAGGTGCACCGTCTGGAACGCCGTGCGCGCGTCGATCGCCTGCTTGGGCGTGCCACCAGGACGCGGCATCGCCTCGCCGTTCCAGTCCGCCGCCGCACAGCCGGGGCACGAGCGGTTGTCACGCCGGAAGATCACCTTGCCATCGCGGTCCTGCACCATGTCGATCAACGATGGCTGCAAGGTACGCCCCGCATTGTAAAGTTGCGCATAGGCGTTGGTCAGCTTGAGCACTGTCGTTTCACCCGCCCCCAACGCAATCGCCAGCACCGGCTGATAGTCACCGATGCCGAGCGCCTTGGCCTGCGCCACCACCTTGTCCATGCCGGTATTATAGGCGACGCGCACCGTCATCAGATTGCGCGATTGCTCCAACCCCCAGCGCAGGGTCTGCGCCCCGGCGCCGCGCATGTTGCCGAAATTGCGGAAGCATTTCTGCCCCAGCGACCGGCTCTGATAGACGCAATAGGGCGCATCGACGACGATCGACGACGGCGTGAAGCCATTGTCCATCGCGGTGGCATAGACGATCGGCTTGAAGGTCGATCCAGGCTGGCGCTGGGCTTGCGTCGCGCGGTTGAAGCTTTGCGCCTTGGCATCGAAACCGCCGACGATCGCCAGCACGCGGCCCGTCGCCGGGTCTTCCACCACCATGCCGCCCGAAATCTCGGGCACCTGGCGCAACTGCCAATAGGCGCCGCTTTTGACCACCGGGATGACATCGCCCGGCTTCAAGACCTGCCCCGCCGATTGCGCCGTGCCACGCAACGGGCTGGACGCCGCCCAGCCCGGCATGGTGCCGGTGCTGCCATCGGCAAACCCCAGCTTCGAGGTGGCGCCATCCTTCGACAGCACTACCGCCTTCTTCCAATCGGCAAAGCCCAATGGCACGGCAGCACTCGAGAGCCGTCCCTGCCAGCCCTCCCCGGCCTCGATCTTCGTCACCGGCCCCCGCCACGACCGGCCGCGTTCGAAGCGCATGAAGCCGTCGCGCATGGCGATTTCGGCGGCCTCCTGATATTTCGGGTTGACCGACGTGCGGATCCACAGGCCGCCGCCATAAACGCTGTTGCGGCCATCGCCCGGCGTCTCGCCGAAGCGCGCGATCAGGCTGCGGCGGACATCCTCGGTGAAATAGTCCGACGTTCGCGGCTGGGTTATGCCGCGATTGGGCACGGCCACGAGCGGTTCGGCGGTCGATGCGCGCGCTCGGCAGCCGTGATGAAGCCGTTGGCCTCCATCTGGCGCAGCACATAATCGCGCCGTGTCACGCTCCGCGCATTCTGGCTGACCGGGCTGTAAGTGCTCGGCGCCTTCGGCAGGATGGCGAGATAGGCCATCTGCGCCAGATCGAGTTCGGCCGCCGACTTGCCGAAATAAGCCTGCGCTGCCGCCTCCACGCCATAGGCGTTGCGGCCCAGGAAGATCTGGTTGAGGTAATGCTCGAGAATCTGCTGCTTGGTGAAGGTCGCCTCGATGCGCCGCGCCAGCAGGGCCTCGCGCAGTTTTCGAGTATAGGTCACCTCGTTGCCGATCAGCGACTTGGCGACTTGCTGTGTGATCGTCGACGCGCCGACCGGGCGCCGGCCAGTGAACCAGCTTTCGATGTTGGTGACGACCGCGGCCGCAATGCCCTGATAATCCAGCCCGCCATGTTCGAAAAAGGTCTTGTCCTCCGCCGAGATATAGGCCTGCACCAGCCGCGGCGGGATTTCCTTGTAGGTCAGGTAGATGCGTTTTTCGCGGGTGAAGCTGGTCAGGATTTCACCGTCGATGTCGCGTACGGTCGAGGGCAGCGCCGGCGAAAACTGCGCCAGCTCGCTTTCGGACGGCAGGCCCTGCATCGCTGAATACAGCATGATGCCGGCGGCAATCGCAACGCCAACGGCAGCCGCCAAAATCCAGATCACCCAGCGCCGCATCGAAACTCCGAACTATTGGTTCGCCGATAGCCGTTGCCGCGCGACAGGGAAAGCATTTCAATCCCCGAGAAGGTGGCGCTCGATCGCGCGCGCGATGCCTTCGGCGAACTTCTGCCGGCCCGGCCCTGAAAACAGCACCTCGGCATCGTCGCGATTTGTGACATAGCCGGTTTCGAGCAGCACCGACGGCACATCGGGGGCTTTCAGCACCAGGAAGCCGGCGAAATGGTGGAATTCGCCGCGAAACCTGATCCGTTCCGACAGGCTGTCCTGGAGAATATCGGCGAATTGCACCGAAACATTGCCAGTGGCGCGGCGCGACAGGTCGATCATGATGTCGCCGACTTCGGGCGCCTCGACCCCCAGATTGACTCCGCCGATGATGTCCGCCTTGTTTTCGCGCGCCGCCAGCCGCGCCGCAACGGCATCCGACGCCACCGCCGACAGCGTGTAGACGCTGGCGCCGCGCGCTTCGGGGTTGGGCGCCGAATCGGCATGGATCGAGATGAACAGGTCGGCACGCGCCCGCCGCGCGATGGCGACGCGGCCCCCCAGGGGAATGAAGCGATCGGTATCGCGGGTCAGCTGCACGCGCACCTTGCCCGATCGTTCGAGCCGCCGCTCGGTCAACCGCGCGATCGCCAGCGTCACGTCCTTTTCATAGCCGCCGAGCACCGAAATCGCGCCGACATCCTTGCCGCCATGCCCGGCATCGATGACGACGAGCGGCTTGCCCCCCGATCGCGGCCGGATGCCGGCGGCACGGCGCTTGGGCGGCTCGGGCGGCGGCAGCGCTTCGACGGCCGGTGCGGGCAGGCCCGGGTCGGCAGCCGCCGGCTGCACCGGCGTTTGCGGCTGCAGCGGCGTTTGCGGCGGCACCGGCATTGGCGGTTGCACCGGCGTTGGCGGCCGCGGCGGTGACGGCGCGATCCGCCCGCCGGACAGGTCGGGCGGCAGCGAAAAATCCGCCTGGCGCAGCGGCGCGACCGCCGGCGGCGCCAAGGCTCCGCCGGTGGCGACCGGCAGCGGCTTGCGTCCGCGCCTGACCATGTCGGCAAAGGCAGCCGGCGACACCCGGCGCAACAGTATGGTCAACCCGTTGGCGCTGCTGCGCGCCGAAACGATCTCCAATGGCCCCGACAGGTCGATGACCAGCCGCGCGATGCCGGGCGCAAACATCGCGGCGCGCACTGCCGAAACACTGCCCGCCCCCGGCGCCGAAATCGCCGCGGGCACGACCGCCGGCAGATCGATGACCAGCCGATAGGGTGCCGCCAGCGCGAATTGGTGCGCCACCGCCGGCGGGCCATCGCCGATCACCGTCACCACGCCGGGCGCTACCGAAAGGCCGGTCAGCCGCGCCGCCAGCGCCGGGCCGGGCAGCAGCCAGAGCAGAAACAGGAAAATCAGGGCACGCACGGGGGAATCGATACGGGGCGAAGCGTTGCGCGGCAAGTTTCGGCGCGACAAGATGCAAGCGTCGTGCGTCGAAATCCGGCCGTCATCCCCGCGCAAACGCGGGGAGACGCTTCTCTCAATTCCCCTGCGGGTCCGGCGCCGCCGGGACGTACGGCGCCGGAACCGACCGGGCGGGCGCAGCGGTGAAGCCGAACCGCGCCGCATCGACCGGGTCGAAAACCGCCCGGCCGGTCGTCTGCACGGTCTTGCCGGCAACGCCAGGCAAGGTGGATTCTGGCTGCACGCCCCCCGCTCCGGGGCCGTTCAGCATGGCGACAAGCAAACCGAGCAGCACAATGGCGGCTGCATAGGTCAGACCTAGCCTTACCCCCGCCATCTGCGTACGTCGGTTCATGCCACCCCCCCTCGTGCCGGCAACCCTTAGCCGAGCGTTAATGCCGATGGCATCCCCATTTGGGGGTATCTCCCTATCGGCATTGGTGAAACGGGCTTAAACTGCGGTGGCTTGAAAGGAGCGTCATGGTCGCCAGCGTCTTCGAACTGTTCAAGATCGGCGTTGGCCCGTCATCGTCGCACACGATGGGGCCGATGGTCGCCGCCGCCGATTTCGCCGCGGCTGCCGCGCCGCTCGCGCCGGCGCGAGTCGAGGTGCAATTGTTCGGCAGCCTGGCGCTCACCGGCAAGGGCCATGCCACCGACAGCGCCATCCTGCTCGGCCTTGCCGGGCAACGCCCCGAAGCGCTCGATCCCGATGCCGCCGCGTTGCTCGTCGCGCAGATCCGGCAGCAGCGCCGGCTGGCGCTCGCGGGCAGCCACAGCCTCGCCTTCGATGAAACGCGCGACCTCCTTTGGCACCAGCGCCGCCGCCTGCCGCACCACAGCAACGGCATGATCTTCACCGCCTTCGCCGGCGATGGCGCCGTGCTGGCCAGCGCCACCAGCTATTCTATCGGCGGCGGTGCCATCGTGGGCGAGGCCGATATTGCCCGCAACGCCCCACCGGCCGGGCTGTCCGACTTGCCCTTCCCCTTCCATTCCGGCGCCCATCTGCTCGCACTCGCGAGCGCGGCCGGGCTCGATATCGCCGGGGTCGCGCTCGCCAACGAAGCGACCGCGCTGCCCGAGCCCGAAATCCGCGCGCGCCTCGCCGCCATCCGCGCCGCCATGTCGGCGTGCATCGACCGCGGTTGCGCCACCCCCGGCGAGCTCCCCGGCGGTTTGAAGGTGCAGCGCCGCGCCCCGACCATCCTGGCGTTGCTGCGCGACCGCGCCGAACGCGCGCTCGCCGATCCACTGTCGGTGCTCGATTGGGTCAATCTCTGGGCGCTGGCGGTCAACGAGGAGAATGCTGCCGGTGGCCGCGTCGTTACCGCGCCGACCAACGGCGCCGCCGGCATCATCCCCGCGGTGCTGCGCTATTACGAACGCTTTGCGCCCGGCGCGACGGTGGCAGGCGCCGATCGTTTTCTGCTCACGTCCGCCGCGATCGGCAGCCTGTTCAAGGAAAACGCCAGCATCTCGGGCGCCGAAGTCGGCTGCCAGGGCGAAATCGGCGTCGCCTGCTCGATGGCGGCGGCGGGGCTGACCGCCGCGCTCGGCGGCACGCCGATGCAGGTGGAAAACGCCGCCGAAATCGGCATGGAGCATAATCTCGGGCTGACCTGCGATCCCGTCGGCGGGCTGGTGCAGGTGCCGTGCATCGAGCGCAACGCGGTGGGGGCAGTGAAGGCCATCGAGGCGGCGCGGCTGTCGTTGCTCGGCGATGGATCGCACCGGGTGAGTCTGGACCAGGTCATCGAGACGATGCGGCGGACCGGGGCCGATATGGGGGAGAAGTACAAGGAGACGTCATTGGGGGGATTGGCGGTGAATGTTGTTGCGTGCTGAGCGCCCCTACCTCTGCCCCTGCGGGAGAGGTCGACTCGGCGCAGCCGAGCGAGTGAGGGGTAATCGGGTGGGGGGAATGCGCACCCCCTCACCCGGCTCGCTGCGCGAGTCCGACCTCTCCCGCAGCTGTAGGCGACGCCTTCGCGTCAACGGGAGAGGCGTTCAGCCCCGCAGCACGCTCCGCCCCGCATACCGCGCCTGCGCCCCCAGTTCCTCTTCGATACGGATCAACTGGTTATACTTCGCCAACCGGTCCGACCGCGCCAGCGATCCGGTCTTGATCTGGCCGCAGCCGCACGCCACCGCCAGATCGGCGATCGTCGAATCCTCGGTTTCGCCCGAACGGTGCGACATCACCGTGCGGTACGAAGCGCGATGCGCCATGTCGACCGCCGCCAGCGTTTCGGTCAGCGTGCCGATCTGGTTGACCTTCACCAGCAGCGCATTGGCGAGCCCGTCCTTGATCCCCTGCTCCAGCCGCACCGGATTGGTGACGAACAGATCGTCGCCGACCAATTGGCAGCTGCCGCCCAATTTGTCAGTGAGCAGCTTCCAGCCGGCCATGTCGTCCTCGGCCATGCCGTCCTCGATGCTCAGGATCGGGTAATCGCGGGCGAGCGCGACATAATAATCCGCCATGGCTTCCGGCGTCAGCGTCGTGTTTTCACCGGCCAGCACATAATGGCCATCGTGGAAGAATTCGGTCGCGGCGGCATCGAGCGCGAGGAACACGTCCTCACCGGCCTTGAAGCCCGCCTTGGCGATGGCGGCCATGACGAAATCGAGCGCGGCGCGGGTGCCGCCCAGGTTCGGCGCAAAGCCGCCTTCGTCACCCACCGCGGTATTGTGGCCGCCGGCCTTCAATTCGGCCTTGAGCGTGTGGAAAATCTCCGCGCCCCAGCGCACCGCTTCGGCGAGCGAGCCGGCGCCGACCGGCATTACCATGAATTCCTGGAAATCGATGGGGTTGTCGGCATGGGCGCCGCCGTTGATGATGTTCATCATCGGCACCGGCAGCAAATTCGCCGACACGCCGCCGACATAGCGGTGCAATGACAGCCCGCGCGCTTCGGCCGCTGCCTTGGCGACGGCGAGGCTGACCCCCAGGATGGCATTGGCGCCGAGCCGGCTCTTGTTGGGCGTGCCGTCGAGCTCGATCATCGCGGCGTCGATCTCGCCCTGTTCCTCGGCATCCATGCCCGACAGCGCATCATAGATTTCGCCGTTGACCGCCGCGACCGCCTTGCGCACACCCTTGCCGAGATAGCGCGCCTTGTCGCCATCGCGCAGCTCGACCGCTTCATGCGCGCCGGTGGAGGCGCCCGACGGCACCGCGGCGCGGCCGGTGGCGCCATCTTCGAGCACGACATCGACTTCGACGGTGGGGTTGCCGCGGCTGTCGAGGATTTCGCGGGCGTGGATGTCGATGATCGCGGTCATGGGGCAAGCCTTTGCAGCAGGGGGCGGCGCTTACCCCAAGAATCCGGTGCAGGCAAAAGCAAAGCGGTTGCGCTTGCCCGGCGCTGAGGCCATCTATCGGCAGAGCCGTCGCACCGCAACATGTCCGCGCGGGGCGGCAGCACTTTGACGACGAAACGTACGGGAACTTTGGCAGGGGCGACGGGTTTCCTGCCCGAGTATCGACGACAGGAAAGAGAGCGACGCGCATGACCCAGCCATCGCACCACGCCGCCAACGACGGCAGCGATGAATTCGATGCCGCCATTGCCGGCGACGCCGCCCCCATGGCCGGCGCCGGCCTGATGGCGGTCGCGCAGACGCGGCTGCTCGATCTTGCCGAAGACGGCAAGGCCGAGCTGGTCAAGGGCTTCGACGGGCTGGTCGCCTTCGCCAATGAAATCGCCGCCAAGGTCGACAGCCTGGGCGGCGGCAGCGCCATCGCCGCGCCGGTCGCGGACCTCGCCTACCAGGCCGCCGGCATCATCGGCGATCTGCAAACCAAATTGCGCGACAAGCCGATCGACGAACTGCTCGACGATGGCCGGGCGCTGGTGCGCGAATCGCCGGGCCTTGCCGGCGGGGTGGCCTTTGCCGCGGCGTTTCTCGTCACCCGGTTGATCAAGGCCAGCCGCTGATGCGTGAACCGGGTTCCGGCGCGCGGCCGACGCTGCCCGAATTGTGGCTGCGGCTGGTCGATGATTCGGTGCTGCTGGTGCGCAGCGAATTTGCCGTGCTGTGGGGCGACATCCGTACGCGCCTCGCCCAGGCGACGAGCAGCATCGCACTGATTGTCATCGGCGTCATGCTCGTCGGCATGGCGTTGATGTTCCTGCTCACCGGCATGCTGGTCTGGTTGTCGTACCTTGTCGGGGTCGTGGCGGCCGCATTGATTGCCGGGGCGATTGCCATCATATTGGGCGGGCTGACACTTTATGTCGGGTTGACGCGTTTGCAGGCGGGCAGTGCCCCCGGCGACGCCGAAGCCGCCCGGATCGACAGCAACGACGCCGCGCTTCCCAGCCCGGCGAAGGGAGATTGAAATGGCAACAGGAACGGCATCACAAAACGCCCTGCTGGCCGGCGATGCCCGCCAGCGTATCACCGCCACCATCGGCGAAATCCAGGACCGGATGAGCCCGAGCCGCATCCTGGCCGACAGCCTCGATCGCGTCACCGCGAGCAGCGGCAAGCTTGCCGTGTCGGCTCGCGATGCCGCTCGCGCGCACCCGCTGGCCCTCGGCGCCGCCGCGGTTGCGGTCGGCCTTGCGCTGTTCGCCCGCCGCCGCCTGTCGAACGCCCGGGTCGACCTGGGTGACGATCTGGGTAATTACACCGATTACGACGATGGCTTCGGCTTTGCCGACAAGCCCGAAGGCGAAGCACAGCCCATCGCCCGCCCGCGCCGGCTTGCCGAAGCGCCTGTCGAAGCGGAAGCTGCCGGCAACCCGATCCTGTCGATCATCATCGGCCTTGTTGCCGGGGCAGCGCTCGGCGCCGCTTTTCCGTCGACGGATGCCGAGCGCCGGGTGCTCGGCGATGCCGGCAGCAAGCTGGGCGATGCCGCCCGTGCCGCCGCGCGCCGCGCCGCCGACGAACTGAGCGCTGCCACCCGCCGCTGAAATCGCGCCGGGGCCGCCCGCTTTCACCTCTTGTTCAGGCCCTGAACCGCACTACACCGGCAACGAATCCGTGTTTCAGGAGCCTTTCTTCGCATGATTTCCCCCCGTTTTGCCCCGCTGGCCTTGTCGGCCGCGCTGTTCGTTGCCGCGCCGACGCTGGTTTTCACCCCCGTTGCAGCCACCGCACAGGTCGCTGCGCCCAGCGCTGCCAATGCCGGCGACGCCGCTGCCGCCCCCTTCGTGCAGTCGCTCGCCAACGATGCCTTTGCCGTGCTGCGTGACAAATCGCTGTCGAAGACCGCCAGCCGCAACAAGTTTCGCACCATGTTGCAGCAGAATGTCGCGCTTGAAGACATCGGCAACCGCCTGATCCGCCGCCACCGCGCCACCATCACCCCGGCGCAATACAGCGCCTATCAGGCGGCGCTGCCCGAATTCGTGCTCAACGCCTATGCCGACCGGCTTTATGACTATTCGGACGCCAGCGTGAAGACGATCCGCAGCGTCGGCCGCGGGCCCTATACCGATGTCTTCACCCGCGTTACCCGGCCGGGGGCGCAACCGGTCGATGCGGTCTGGCAGATCAAGAAGGTCGGCGCCCGCTACATGGTCAACAATCTCACCGTGTCGGGCATCAACCTGTCGCTGACGCAGGAGGCGGATTTCAACGCCTATGTGCAGAAGAACGGCTTCGATGCGCTGGTGACCTTCCTCAAATCGGCCAACAGCAAGTCGGCAGCGGCGCGTTGACGAGCCGGATCAGCGTCGCCGACAGCGCCTTCGTCCACCCGAGCGCGCAGCTTTACGGCCATGTCAGCGTCGCCGAGGATGCGTCGGTGTGGTGTAATGCTGTCGTCCGCTCCGAAGTCGCACATGTCGCCATCGGTCCCGGCGCCAACATCCAGGACTTCGTGATGATCCACACCGATCCCGGCAAGCCGGTGACGGTGGGGGCGTACTGCTCGATCACGCATCATGCGACCCTGCACGGCTGCACGATCGGTGACCATGTCCTCGTCGGCGTCAACGCCACCATCTTCAACGGTGCCATTGTCGGTGCCGGCTCGATCATCGGGCAGCACGCCTATGTGCGCGATTATATGGAAATCCCGCCCAATTCGATCGTCGTCGGCTCCCCGGCCAAGATCATCCGCACCGCCGACAACCGGCTGGCCAACCGCGTCAACGCCGAATTCTACATCCGCAACGGCGCCGCCTACAAACGCGGCGACCACCGCGCCTGGGATGGCGCCGCGTTCGAAACCTGGTTCGGCGACATGATGAAGCGCCTCGCCGCCGAATATGCGTAGAATTTCCCTGTTCAAAAGGCTAGGTGCCGCTGCATGAGCAAGCTTCACCTCGTCTTCGGCGGCCGCGTCAGCGACCCGCAAACCCTCGATTTCTGCGAACCCGATGCCCTGCACGTCGTCGGTATCTACCCCGATTATGCGACGGCGGAGGAAGCCTGGCGCTCCAACGCCCAGCGCACGGTCGATGATGCGACGATGAAATATGTCGTCGTGCACCTCCACCGCATGCTCGACCCGGGCATCGACGCCTGAAGCCTCGCGCTAATCATTTGCGCGGGATGGAGTCTTGCTTCGTCTCCCCCTAGATTGCCGCCGGGGAGTGACAGTATGACCAACGGCGTAAGCTTCGGTGCGATCTTTGCGAACATCGGCACGGCGATCGACCCCGATCTGCCGGCGACCATCCATGGCGACCGCAGCACCTCGTGGCGCGATTTCGACGCGCGCACCAGCGCGATCGCCGCCGCCACCCATGCCGCCGGCGCTGTACCGGGGGACCGCATCGCGCATCTGATGCGCAACTCGCCGGCCTATCTCGAAACCACCGTCGCCGGGTTCAAGGCACGGCTGGTGCACGTCAACGTCAACTATCGCTACACCGGCGAGGAGCTGTTCTACATCCTCGACAACAGCGCCGCCGCCGTGGTCGTCTACGATGCCGAATTCGCCGAACTGGTCGGCAGCATTCGCCACCGGCTGGAAGCCAAACTCTACATTCAGGTCGGTGGCACGACAGCCGATTTCGCCCAGGATTTCGATCACGTCGCCAGCAGCGGCGCCGTCCTGCCTCCGCAGGACCACGACCCCGGCGACATGTTGTTCATCTACACCGGCGGCACCACCGGCATGCCCAAGGGCGTGATGTGGGAACAGGGCGCGCTGTGGGGCAACATGCGCGCTTCGGCCAACCCCGGCGGCGATCCGCCCGAAACCCTTGCCGACCAGCTCGACAACATCCGCCACGGCCGCGGCCGCAACCGCAGCTTGGTGCTGCCGCCGCTGATGCACGGTACCGGCATGATCATCGCGATCAGCACGCTCGTGCGCGGCGGCACGGTGGTGACGGTGCCGGGCGACAATTTCGACCCTGAACTCGCCGTCGCCACCTGCGCGACGCTCGGCTGCGACTATGCCGTCATCGTCGGCGATGCCTTCGGCCGGCCGCTGCTGCGCGCGCTGGATGCCGGGCATGGCAGCATCGCGACGCTGGCGGTGATGATCTCCAGTGGCACGATGTGGTCGCCCGAAACCAAGGCCGGCCTGCTCCGCCATGCGCCGGCCATGATGATTGCCGATGCACTCGGCTCGTCGGAAGGGCTGGGGCTCGGCACGTCGGTGCAGACCAGCGCCAATGCCGGTGCGCCGACGAAATTCATCGCCGATGGCAACACGCTGGTGCTTGATGAGGATATGCAACCCGTCGTCCCCGGCTCGGGCGTGATGGGCAAGGTGGCGCGCCGCGGCATGATCCCGCTCGGCTACTGGCGCGACCCGGTCAAATCCGCCGCCACGTTCGTCACCGTCGATGGCGTGCGCTATTCGATGCCCGGCGATTTCGCGATCTTGGAGGCCGACGGCAGCTTCACTTTGCTCGGCCGCGGCAGCCAGTGCATCAACACGGCCGGCGAAAAGGTCTTCCCCGAAGAGGTCGAGGAGGCGCTGAAAACCCACCCCGCGATCGACGACGCGCTGGTGTTCGGGGTCGCGGACGAGAAATGGGGCCAGGCAGTGACGGCGGTGGTCGAGGCGCATGGCCCGGTCGATACCGATGCCTTGCGCGCGCATGTCCGGCAGCAACTGGCCGGCTACAAGACGCCGAAGAAGATCGTCATCGTCGCCAAGGTGCCGCGGGCGCCGAATGGCAAGGCGGATTATGCGACGGCGAAGGTGATGGCGGGCTGATTACCCCTCTCCCTTGAGGGGAGAGGGGTAATAAAAAAGGGGCGCTGCCTTTTGGCAACGCCCCCTTTTTCAACCGAAGGCCTTGCGCTTATTCGCCGGCCTTCTTCAGCCCGAAACCCGAGAAGCGCTTGTTGAAGCGCGCCACCTGGCCACCGGCATCGAGCATCTTGCCGGCGCCGCCGACCCAGGCCGGGTGCGAGGTCGGATCGATGTCGAGCGCCAGCGTGTCGCCTTCCTTGCCGTAGGTCGAACGCGTCTGATACGTCGAACCATCGGTCATGCGCACGGTGATGTTGTGGTAGTCGGGGTGAATGCCGGACTTCATGGCTTGGGCTCTTTCCTGATTGGCGGCTGGTTCCGACCAGCCAAAAGCGAAGCGTGCGCATAGCGGCAGCGCCGCATAAACGCAACAGCCGGCTTTGGCTTGCCCCTTACGGCAAACCTGCCTATCCCTGACCGCGGATGGTGCCCCACCCCGCAAGGTGAGGCTAAGAGGGAAGCCGGTATGGGAACACTCCCAAGTCCGGCGCTGTGCCCGCAACTGTAAGCGGCGAGCCATTGTTCCACATGCCACTGGGGGTGACCCCGGGAAGGCGGAACAGGGGCGTTCGAGCCGCAAGCCAGGAAACCTGCCATCCCCGGTCGTCCCATGCCTGCCGGGTCCAGCGGTGCATGTAACGCAAGGCGCAATCATGCGCCCTTCGTTTGCGGCGGCTTTGTGCCGCCACCGGCTTGTCGCCGGGGCAACGAAGGGACGAACATGTTCACACTGCTGCTTGCCACCGCCACGATTCCGATCACCGAAATCACCGCCGCCGACACGCGCGCGCCGATCACCGTCACCGCCAGCCGCGAACCCGTACCCGCCGCGCTCGCCGGCACCGCGTTGACGATCATCGACCGCGAAACCATCACCGCCTTGTCGCTGCCGCTGGTAAAGGACTACCTCACCCTGTCGCCCTCGGTCAGCGTCAGCCAGTCGGGGCCCTTGGGCGCGCAAACCCAAGTGCGCATCCGCGGCGCGGAGGCCAACCATACACTCACCTTCATCGACGGCATCGACGTCACCGACCCGGCATCGTCGGGCGAATTTCGCTATGAAACCCTGCTCGCCGCCGGCGTCGAGCGCATCGAAGTGCTGCGCGGGCCGCAATCGGCACTGTGGGGATCACAGGCGCTCGGCGGGGTGATCAACATCACCACCCGCAACGACAACGGCCTGTATGGCGAAGCGGCAGGCGGCTCGCTCGGCACGTTCCGCGCTGGCGCTGGTGGCGGGGTCGCGCTCGGCGGCACCACACAATTGTCGGGCAGCATCAGCGCCCTCACCTCGAACGGCTATGACATCGCCAGCGTCAACGGCGACAAGGATGGCTATGACAATGTCACCGCGCATGTGAAGCTGCGCAGCACGCCGTCCGCCACCACCGATGTGATGCTCGTCGCGCGCTACACGACCTCGAACAGCGAATTCGACGGCTTCGATTTCACCGCCGGCGTGCCGCGCGACCAGCCCCTCGCCACGCGCAGCAAGCAATTGGCCCTGCGCGCCGAGGCCGGAATCGCCCTGCTCGACGACCGCTGGACCCACCGCGTCTCGGGCTTCTTCACCGATACCGCCAACATAAACCGCACGGCCGACGTCTTCACCAACCGGTCGGACGGCGGCCGCTTCACGCTGCGCTACCAGACCAGCTTCAAGCTTGACACCGGCAGCGCCCGCCACCGCTTCACCGCGGCGCTGGAGCATGACCGCGAACGCTTCGACAGCGTCGACGCCAGCGCCACCGCCCTGTCGAACCAGTCGCGGTCGCGCCTGCAGACCAGCCTGGTCGGCGAATATCGCCTCGATATCGGCGACTGGCTGGGCGGCGGCGTCGCCGTGCGGCAGGACTGGAACAACCGTTTCGCCGATACGACAACGTGGCGAGCCACGCTGGCGGTGCAGCCCGGCGGCGGCTTCACCGTGCACGGCGCCTATGCCACCGGCGTGGCCGACCCGACCTTCTTCGATCTGTTCGGCTTCTTCCCCGGCTTCTTCATCGGCAACCCGAACCTCACCCCCGAACGCAGCCGCAATTGGGAGGTTGGTGCCGGCTGGTCGAACGCGGCGGTCGGCCTCGATATCACCTGGTATGACGCGACGCTCGACAATGAAATCGTCTCGACCTTCAACAACACGACCTTCCTGTCAGGAGTCGCCAATGCCACCGGCCGCAGCCGCCGCAAGGGGCTGGAAGTCACCGCCAGCGCCACGCCGGTCACCGGGCTGTGGCTGGCCGCAACCTATGCGCTGCTCGATGCGAACGAACAGCGCGTTGCCGCCGGGCTCAGCGTGCGCGAGGTCCGACGCCCGCGCCATTCGGGCAGCCTGACCGCGAGCTACACCAGCAAAGCCTTCGATCTCGCCGCCAGCGCTGCCTTCACCGGGGCCCGCGACGATACCGATTTCGCCCGCTTCGTGCGGGTGCGGCTGGCGCCCTACACCCTCGTCACCGTCTCGGGGGCGGTGCACCTCACCCCGCAGATCGACCTGACGGGCCGCATCGAAAACGCCTTCGACAAGGATTATCAGGACGTCTTCGCCTATCGCACCCCGGGCCTGACCGCCCATGCCGGGGTGCGCGTGCGCCTGTGAAGGCACTGGCGGCCCTGATGGTGCTGCTCGCGGCAGCGTCGATGCAGTTTGCCGCCTCCGCGGCGGCAGCGGCAGCACCGTTGCGGGTCGCCAGCCTCAACCTGTGCAGCGATGAACTGGCGCTGCGCCTCGCCGCCCCCGGCCAGCTCGTTTCGGTCAGCCGGCTGGGGGCGGACCCCGACGAGACCGCGCTCGCCACCCGGGCGCGCGGCCTCGCTACCAATACCGGCCGGGTCACCGACATCATCACGCTGGCCCCCGACCTGGTGCTAACCAGTCGCGGCGACCCCAATGCCGCCGCGCTGGCACGGCGACTCGGCATCCGTGCCGTCGAGGTCAGCGAGCCGCAATCGTTCGCCGACGTCCGCGCCAACATCCGCCGCGTCGCCAGCGCTTTGGGCCGATCCGCTGCGGGTGAAGCATTGGTCGCCGAAATGGACGCCGCGCTCGCGCCGCGCGTCCGCCTGCGCCCGGCGCTGATGGTCAGCGGCGGCGGCCTGACCATTGCCGCCGATGGCCTGGCGGCGCGTTGGCTCGCCCATGCCGGGTTGCAGCAGCAGACAGTGCCGCGCGGGCAGCTCAATCTCGAACGCCTGCTCGCCGATCCGCCGCAGATCCTCGTCTTCACCCGCTACCGCAGCCATCAGGTGTCGACCAACCAGCGCTGGTTGCAGCACCCGGCCTTTGCCGCGCTGCCCGCCACCACTCGCCGCATCGCCACCGATGGCCGGGCCTGGACCTGCCTTGGCCCCGGCCTCGCCACAGAAATCGCCCGGTTGCGGCGCGAGGTGGGGCCATGACGTGGCCGAGCCGCGTCTTTCAGGTGATGACGCGGCTCACCTGGCTGCTCGCCGCGCTGCTGGTGCCGTTGTTCGCCGCGTCGCTGCTGTGGGACCCGGCGTTGCTGATCGCCGTCGCGCGGCGCGATCCGGCACTGGCGCGGACCATCCTTGTCGAACTGCGCCTGCCGCGCGCCGCGCTGGCGGCGCTGATCGGCGCCAGCCTCGGGCTCGGCGGGGCTGCGATGCAGGGCCTGCTCCGCAACCCGCTGGCGTCGCCCGATGTGCTGGGCCCGTCCACTGGCGCCTCGCTCGGCGCGGTGCTGGCGGGCTATTTCCTCGGCGGCGGCGTGCTGGCAGTAGCGCTGGGTGGCATCACCGGCGCGCTGGCAGCGCTGGCGCTGCTGCTGGCGCTCGCCGGCCCTGCCGCCGGCACGGCGACACTGGTGCTCGCCGGGGTGGCGATCAGCGCGCTCGGCGGCGCGCTCGTGAACCTCGCACTCAGCCTCGCGCCGTCGCCCTATGCGCTTTACGACGTGTTGTTCTGGCTTTTGGGCTCGCTCGCCGATCGCAGCCTCCCGCAATTGGCCATTGCCGCGCCGCTGATCCTCGCCGGCGCCGCGCTGCTGCTGGCGCAGCGCCACCGACTCGATGCGCTGGCGCTCGGCGAAGACGTCGCCACCAGCCTCGGCATCGCCATCCCGCGGCTGCGCTGGACCATCGTCATCGCCACCGGAATCATGGTCGGCGCCGGGGTCGCGGTGGCGGGGAGCATCGGCTTCATCGGCCTCGTCGTGCCGCATCTCGTCCGCCCGCTCGTCGGCAACCGCCCCGGCGCCGCGCTAGTACCCGCCGGTCTCGCCGGCGCGGCGCTGCTGCTCGCGGCCGATATGGCGGTGCGGCTGCCGGTCAATGGCCAGGAACTAAAGCTCGGTGTACTCACCGCCTTGCTCGGCGCGCCTTTCTTCCTCTGGTTGGTGGTGCGCGGCCGATGACCCTCGCCATCACCGCCCTAGCCCGCCCGCCAATGCTGGCACCCGTCACGCTGGCGCTGCCCCCCGCCAGCGTTACCGGCCTCATCGGCCCCAATGGCGCCGGCAAGACGACCTTGCTGCGCGCCATCGCCGGGTTGTCGGCGGGGCCGGGCGGCGTCACCATCGCCGGCGCGCCGCTTGCCGCCGCCGCCCGCGTCCGCACGCTCGCCTGGCTGCCCGCCGACCGCGATGTCGCCTGGCCGATGCTGGCCGCCGATCTGGTGCAACTCGGTCTTGGTCCCGGCGCGGCGCGCGACGAAGCCGCCATCGCCGCGGCGCTCGCCGCCGTCGATGCCACCGCCTTCGCCGCCCGCCGCGTCGATACGCTGTCGACCGGTGAACGCGCCCGCGTGCTGCTCGCCCGCGCCATTGTCGCGAATCCTCGCTGGCTGCTGCTCGACGAACCCGTCGCCAATCTCGACCCGTGGCACCGGCTCGGCATCATGGCGCTGCTCGGCAATCTGGCGGCAGCCGGCACCGGCGTCATCGTCGCGCTCCACGATCTCGATCTGGCGCGGCGGCATTGCGACCGGCTGTTGCTGCTCGACAAAGGCGTGCTCGTTGCGGATGGCACGCCCGCGGAAGTGCTCTCCCCCGCGCATCTCGCCGCTGTGTTCCATATCCGCGCTGCCCCCGAGGGCTGGGAACAGGTTGAGCGATAGCCCCCGACCGGCCTATAGCCGGTGCATGACCCATATCGGCACCCCCCTCCCCCCCGGCGCGCGCGCCAATGCCGCCGCCATGGCGACGCTTGTCGCCGATCTGCGCAGCACCATCGCCACCATCGCGCAAGGCGGCCCGCCGGCGTCGCGTGACCGCCATGTCGCGCGCGGCAAACTGTTGCCGCGCCAGCGCGTCGACGGCCTGCTCGATCCGGGTACGGCGTTCCTCGAAATCGGGCAGCTCGCCGCGCACAATGTCTATGGCGAGGATGTCCCCGCCGCCGGCATGATCGCCGGCGTGGGGCAAGTTTCAGGCCGGCTCTGCGTCGTCGTCGCCAATGATCCGACGGTGAAGGGCGGCAGTTACTACCCGCTGACCGTCAAGAAGCACCTGCGCGCGCAGGAAATCGCCGCGCAGAACGGCCTGCCGTGCGTCTATCTCGTCGATTCGGGCGGTGCCAACCTGCCGCGCCAGGACGAGGTGTTCCCCGATCGCGATCACTTCGGCCGCATTTTCTTCAACCAGGCCAATATGTCGGCGCAGGGCATCAGCCAGATCGCCGTGGTGATGGGCAGTTGCACCGCCGGGGGCGCCTATGTCCCCGCCATGGCTGATGAATCGATCATCGTGCGTGATCAGGGCACCATCTTCCTCGGTGGCCCGCCACTGGTGAAGGCGGCGACCGGCGAGGATGTGACGGCCGAAGAACTCGGCGGCGGCGATGTCCACACCCGCCTGTCGGGTGTCGCCGACCATCTGGCCGAAGATGATGCCGATGCGCTACGCCTAGCCCGCAGCATCGTCGCGACGCTGCCCGCCGCGACGCCGGTGCCGGCACAACCGATCCGCGCGCCGCTGTTCGACGCCAGCGACCTGCACGGCCTCGCCCCGCTCGACACGCGCACGCCCGTTGATGTCCATGAAGTCATCGCCCGCATCGTCGATGCGTCGGAATTCCAGGCCTTCAAGCCGCGTTTCGGCGAAACTTTGGTCACCGGCTTTGCCCATATCGAGGGCATGCCGGTCGCCATCCTCGCCAACAACGGCATCCTGTTTTCCGAATCCGCGCAAAAGGGCGCGCATTTCATCGAACTCGCCTGCCAGCGCCGCATCCCGCTGTTGTTCCTGCAAAACATCTCGGGCTTCATGGTCGGCAAGCGTTTCGAGAATGAAGGCATCGCCAAGCATGGCGCCAAGCTCGTCACCGCGGTCGCCTGCGCCGCCGTACCAAAGATCACCGTTGTCACCGGCGGCAGCTTCGGCGCCGGCAATTACGGCATGTGCGGCCGCGCCTATTCCCCGCGCTTCCTGTGGATGTGGCCCAATGCCCGCATCAGCGTCATGGGCGGCGAACAGGCGGCGAGCGTGCTGGCGACGGTCAAATCCGGCGGCTTCAAGTCCAAGGCCGAGGAAGAAGCCTTCAAGGCCCCGATCCGCGCGCAATATGAACGCGAGGGGCATCCCTATCACGCCAGCGCGCGACTATGGGATGATGGGATCATCGATCCGGCCGATACGCGCGCGGTCGTGGCGCTCAGCCTCGCGGCGAGCCTGCAGCGCCCGGTGCCGGAGACGCGGTTCGGCACGTTCCGGATGTAGGCTGGAAATCGTCTGCCCTGGAAAGCAGCGCCCGGGCCAACTCCACCCATCCATAAGGCACCAGATTTGAATTCAGTCCAGCGACGAAAGCGGAAGTATCGCCTGTTGCATCCGACCTGCGAGTCCGACACAGAATGTACCCGCAAGAGCGAGCATACGCACCGTGCGCTACCGCCCGGCCACCCGGACCGAGGGCGGCTGTATTTTCAGGCCCTGTGCAGCATATGTCATCTTCAAAATGGCCATGAACGCTATCCACCAAATGGCGTCAGGCCCGGTTGGACCGGCGAGACGATCTGGCGACTTTGATTGCTTGGCAGCGCAATCTGACGGGCCACGCGTCAAGCCATCACCACCTTCGGCTCCAGCGCCATCGCATTCCCGAGCAGCTTCAACCGGCGCAGCACTGCATCGCCGAACAGCGCGCCATGCCGCGCATCGAGCCGCAGCACGACCTGGTCGCCATCACGCCCCAGCCGGCTGGCCGTCAGCGCCGTCGCGGTGCCGCCGGTCAGCCGCTGGCCGAGCCGCAGCGCCAGCCCCCATGCCCGCGCCCGCGCCAGTTGCGCCGGCGTGGCGAGGCGCGCCAGCAGGCCCAGCACCGGCGCGGTGCCCGAGCCACCGAAACAGGCGTGCAGCGCCTGCGCCAGCATCGCTCGCTCCGCCGCCGTCACCGCCACCCAATTGCCGTGCAGCGCGACATCGACGCCGCGTTCGGCGCGAAAATCCGGGTGGGCGCGCCAGGCAATGTCGCTGAGCAGGCATGCCGCCAGCCGCAACCGGCGCTCCGCAGCGCTTTCGTTGCCGCCGAACAGCCCGTCCATCCAGTCGAACAGCATGTCGCCATGTTCGGCAAAACGCCCCTGCCGCACGCCTTCCTGCCGCGCCGCGACGATCAGCGGATCAAGCGCTTGCTGGTCGGCCGGCAATTGCCCGAACAACAGGCCTTCGCGCAGGCCGAACCCTGAGGCGATCACGCTCGACGAGCCAAGCTTTTTCACCGTCGCCGCCAGCAGCATCGCGGCACCCGGCAGCGAGGGTAGTCGCGACGTCGAGATATTGGGCACTTGCCGCAGCGTCGCCGGGTCGATCTGGGTCAGGCTGCGCACCAGCGACGCCGGCGCCGCGGGCGGCATTTCATATTGGTGGACGATCGGCAGCGGGTGCCCCGACTGGTGGATATGGACCTGCGCCAGCGCCCGCCACGAACCACCGACCATGTAGAAGGGCAGCCCCTTGCCGACCGCCGCCCAACCGACCTTGTCGAGGCTTTTCTTGATGAACGGCGCCAGCGCGCGCTTGTCGCGCTTGCGCACCGCATCGAGCCGCAACGACCCAATCGGCAGCGAAATGCGTTCATAGACCTCGCCCCGCGACACGCGGATCAGTTCGAGGCTGCCGCCGCCGAGATCGCCGACCACGCCATCGGCATCGGGAATGCCGGCGATGACCCCGAAGGCAGCGCCGCGGGCTTCGGCTTCGCCATCGATCGTTTCGATCACCAGCCCGGTTTCGGCGGCGACCCGGGCGATGAAATCATCGGCATTGGCCGCCTCGCGCACCGCTGCGGTCGCCACGGTGCGCAGGTTGGCGACACCCATGGCGCTGGCCAGGGCGGCAAAGCGCGACAGCGCCGTAACGGCGGTATCCATCGCGCCCTTGCCGAGCCGGCCATTGGCCGCCAGCCCGCGCCCGAGCCCGGCCATGACCTTTTCATTGAACAGCGTCGCCGGGATGCGCGTCAGCCCTTCATAGACGACGAGACGCACCGAATTCGACCCGATGTCGATGATCGCATTGAGCGCCGGGCCACCGGCAGCCGGCACGATCTCCGGAACCGGGGGCGACCCCAATGCTGCCCTTACGCTCGTCAACAGGCTGGCCACGACAACTCCCGAACCGCGCTGGACGCGCGCGACACGCTATGCCGCAAGCGCGGTGGCGGGCCAAGCCGTATCACAGTGTCGCGTCGTCGCCATCATCATCATCATCGTCATCGGCGAGCACCAGCCGCGGCACGCCGCCGGCGGTTTTCAGCGACGCACCGCGCCCCGACAAGGACGGATTGGTCATGAAATAGCGATGCAGGTTGAACGGCGGCTCGCTGCTGGTATTGCGCTTGCCTTTCAGCCGCTTGTAGCTGCCATCGGCGCGCAGTTCCCAGCTCTGCTCGGTGTCCTTGAGGTTCGCCACCATGACCTGGTCGAGCACCTGGGCATGAACGGTCGGGTTTTCGATCGGCACCATCACCTCGACCCGGCGATCGAGGTTGCGCGGCATCCAGTCGGCACTCGAAATATAGACAAGCGCCGCTGCCGAGGGCAGTTCGTCGCCATTGCCGAATGCCATGATGCGGCTGTGTTCGAGAAAGCGCCCGACAACCGAGCGGACATGGATGCGCTCGGACAGGCCGGGCACCCCGGGGCGCAGGCAGCAGATACCGCGGATGATCAGTTCGATCTGGACCCCGGCATTGCTCGCTTCATACAGCTTCTCGATGACGCCGGTATCGACAAGGCTGTTGAGCTTGACCCAGATTTCCGCTGGCCGCCCGGCGCGGGCATGGGCGATCTCGGCTTCGATCAGATCGTAGATCTTGTCGCGCATGGTCAGCGGCGCCATGCCGAGCTTTTCCAGCTTGGTCGGCTGGACATAGCCGGTGATGTAGTTGAGCACCTGCGCTGCATCGCGCGCCAGCAGCGGATCGGCGGTGAAGAACGACAGGTCGGTATAGATGCGCGCCGTGACAGGGTGATAATTGCCGGTGCCGAAATGCACATAGGTGCGGATGTCGCCGCCCTCGCGCCGCACCACCATCGACAGCTTGGCGTGGGTCTTCAACTCCATGAAGCCATAAACGACCTGCACGCCGGCGCGCTCCAGCGCCGCGGCCCAGACGAGATTCTGCTCCTCGTCGAACCGCGCCTTCAGCTCTACCACTGCCGTCACCGATTTTCCGGCCTCGGCGGCATCGATCAGCGTGCGCACGATCGGCGAATTCTTGCCGGCGCGATACAACGTCTGCTTGATGGCGATGACATCGGGGTCGGCCGCCGCCTGCTTGAGGAACGCCAGCACCACCTCGAAGCTTTCGTACGGGTGGTGCACGACAAGGTCCTTGGCGCGGATCGCGGCGAAGCAATCGCCGCCATGTTCGCGGATGCGCTCGGGAAAGCGCGGCGTATAGGGTTCGAACTTCAGATCGGGCCGGTCTTCATCGACCAGCAACGCCAGGTCGGCAACGCCGAGCACCCCGGTGACCACGGTGGTATCGCGTTCCCCGACGTTGAGCGCATTCTGGACAAGGGTGTAGAGTCCGGAAGGCGTCGACGCCTCGATCTTGAGGCGGATGACTTCGCCGCGGCGCCGGCGCTTGAGCGCGGTCTGGTAGAAGCGCACCAGATCCTCGGCTTCTTCCTCGACTTCGATATCGCTATCGCGAATGACCCGGAACGCGCCGTCGCCGATCAGGTCATAGCCCGGGAACAGCTGGTTGAAGAAGGCCCGGATGGTGTTTTCCAGGCTAATGAAACGGATCGCAGGCCCCGGCAGCCGGATGAAGCGCGGCAGCATCGACGGCAGCATCAGCAGCGCGCGCAGCAGTTCGTCATCAGACTGCCGGCGCAGTTCGAGAATGAGCGAAAAGCCCTTGTTCGGAATGAACGGGAACGGGTGCGCCGGGTCGATCGCCTGGGGGGTGAGCACCGGGAAAATCTGTTCGAGGAAATGCTTTTCGAGCCAGCGGCATTCGGCATCGGTCAATTTGTCGGCGGTGATGACATGGAAATCGGCGCGCGCCAGTTCGCGCACCAGATTGCCCCAGACGCGCTGCTGCGCCTCCATCAGCCGGTCGGCGCGAATGGCGATGGCGGCAAGTTGCTGCGCCGGGGTCAGCCCCTCGGGGCTGAGCGTATCGATGCCGGCGCCGACCTGGCCGCGCAGCCCGGCGACGCGAACCATGTAGAATTCATCGAGGTTGTTCCCCGAAATCGACAGGAAGCGCAGCCGTTCGAGCAACGGATGCGCACGGTTGGTCGCTTCCTCGAGCACGCGATCGTTGAACGCCAGCCACGAGATTTCGCGATTGAAATAGCGATCGGCATCCGGAATGGCCGGATGCGGCGGGGAACGGTGTGCAGTTGCCATCCCCTACCCTAGCGGAAGCAACATTACAGGTCGATGACCGGCAGAGTCAGAGTTCCAGCCGCAACTGGCCCTCCAGCCATTCACGCGCCAGCGGCACGGTGATGTCGCGGCGTTCGGCAAGTGCCAGCGCATCGAGCCGGGCGACGATCTCGGCAGCCCCGGCAAAGCTGCGCTCGATGCGCAGCGCCAGATAGGCGATGACATCGTCGCCGACGCGCAGCCCGCGATCGGCAAAGCGCTTGGCGAGCACCGCGGCGATCAGGGCATCATCGGGATCGGCAATGGTCACCAGCGGCGTTGCCGCCAGCCGTGACGCCAGATCCGGCAATGTGTGTGCCCAGAAACGCGGGCTTCGTTGCGCCGTCAACAGCAGCGGCGCCGCAGCAGTGGCGGCGTTCCAGGCGTGGAACAGCGGCTCGCCATCGGTGATGCGGTCGGCATCCTCGACCAGCATGCCACCATGCCGGGCGTGGAACAGCGCCGCCAGATGGCTCTTGCCCGCGCCCGCCGGGCCGACGAGCACGCAGCGCGGGCCGGGCCAGCGCGCCGGATCGGCCAGCCATGCCGCCGCTTCGCGGTTGCTGTCGGAAATGACGAAACTGTCGGCATCGAGCCGCGGTGCATAGGCGAGCGGCAACGCCGGCTGCTCGACGGCAAACGCCAGCGCTGGCTGGTCGTCGGCGATTGCCGGCTCGGCAAGCGTCACGGTGCGGCGTAGAACTGGCTGGCCCGGTAATGCGCCAGCGCGGCACGGACGATCACCCCGAGTACCGCCGCGACCGGCACGGCAAAGAACACCCCGGCAAGCCCCGCCACCTCGCCACCCGCAAACACCGCGAACAACACCCAAACCGGGTGCAGGCCGATGCGATTGCCGATGAGATTGGGAGTCAGCACCGATGATTCGAGCACCTGGCCGACCGCGAACACCCCCGTCACCAGGCCAAGATGAAACGGATCGAGCCCCCATTGCCCGAGCGCGATCAACAGGCTGAGCACCACCGCGAAGATGACCCCGAGAAAGGGCACGAAGCCGAGCACGCCGGCCAGAATGCCGAGGATGATCGCATAATCGAGGCCGACGAGGCTCCAGCCCACGGCATAGAATACCGCCAGCGTCAGGCAGACCAGCGACTGCCCCCGCACGAAGCCCGACAGCGCCGCATCCGATTGCGCCCACAGCGATTTGATCACCGGCAGTTGCGGCCGCGGCCACCAGCTTTCGACCCGCGCCACGATGACCGGCCAATCGCGCAGCAGATAGAAGGCCACGATCGGCGAAACGATCACGAAGGTGACGACATTCACGAAAGCGAGGCTGCCGGCGACGATGGTGCCGAACGAATCGCTCAACCAGCCGACGGCGCGGTTGCCGATATTGGCGATGATCTCCCCGCTGTTCGCTGCCATCGGCGTGTGGCGCAGCAGGCTTTTCGCCAATGGCAGGGACGATTCGATCAGCTTGGGCATGGTTTCGACGAGTTGCAGCACCTGCGCCTGCACGATCGGCGCGCTGGCAAAGCCGATCGCGACGATGGCGGTGACGAACACCACGAGCACCGTCGTTGCTGCCAACCAGCGCGGCCAGCCCATCCGTTCGAGCCGCCGCGCCGGCGGATCGAGCAGATAGGCAACGACAAAACCGGCAATGAACGGCCCGATGACACTGCGCGACGCCCAGAACAGCGCCACGAAACCGATGATGAGCAGCAGCCAGCCCCAATGGATGCGCGGCAGGCTCAACCGATCGGCGAGGCTCAGGCCCGTGGGCGACGGCGGCGGCGTGACCGGCGGTGGAACGATGATGAAGGGATCTTCGGTCATGGCGCACCATCGGGAGGAACATCGGCGGCAGGCACCGCGGGCAGCGCGGCTGGCGGCGCCACGGGAACCGGGCGCGGCACCGGGGCCTCGCCTTCACGGCGGCGGCGCACCACCGTCTCGCCGCCCTCGCTGACCAACCGCAAGCCGCGCTGGTCGAGCGCGTAGAGCAGCGCCTCGCGTGAACCGGTATAGCTGAACAGCAACCGCGTCGTGCCACTCAACGACAGGCTGGTAATCGTCACCCCGGTAACGCCGGGCGTGCCGCGCAATGCGCTTTCCAGCGCGGCCGCGCTCGCTGCATCGGGGGTCGGCATCGCCGCTTCCACACTGGCGCTGCTCGTTTCCACCCCGCCCTGGTCGGTGCTCACCGCCTCGCCGATCAACGGTCCGGTACCGATGAGCGGCGCCAGGTCGGCTGTCAGGTCGGTCTCGCTGCGCAGCCGGCCATCGCGCAGCGCTTCGGCATAAATCGTATCAAGTTGGCGCACGGCCGCATCGAGCATGGCATCCACCCCCGCATCATCACCCGCGGTCAGACGCACACGCCCCAATTCGGTTGCATCGGGGCCATGGCGCGCGATGAACAACCCGGTCACCGGCCCGCCCGGCCATTGCCGCACCAGCCGCGCTTCGGCGGTCAACACATCAACGGCATCGAAGCGGTTGAGGATATTGCGCCAGCTTTGCCGGTCGGGCCGCGTCGCCTGCCAGCCCGTCAGCAACAGCCTGTCGCCAGCGCCGCCATTGGCGAGGACATAATCGACGGGTGTCACCGTCTCGCGAAAGCGCTGCCATGCCGCCAGCCACGGCGTCTTGCCGTCATAGACCAGCCGTACCGCGCCATCGCTGAGCAGCGGCAGCAACAGCATCGGCGGCGATTGCAGCGCGCCGCCGGCATCGGCGAGATATTCGCCGGTGCGCGAGCGATCGAACACCACGCCCAGCTTGGCAATGTAGCGCGTCGTCGAAAACCGTTCGCCCTGGCTTTCGATGCCCGAAACAATCGAATCGAGCTGGCCATCGGACAAGCGCGGCGCCGCCGCCGCATCGCGCCCGGTCAACCGGGACCACAGCATCGGCCAGGCCTTGCGCTGGGCGATGCGATACGCCGTCATCCGCGCCAGCATCGGGTTGGGCGCCGACACATCGACATCGATGCCGGCCACGGCATAGGCGCTGCCGCCGGCGCCTTGCTGCGCGGCAAGCGGCGCCAATGGCCATAGGGCCAGCAGCAGAAAAAGGCGGATAAAGCGCAACACGCAGCCGTTCTAGCGAAGCCCGGCCGAATGCCAAGCGCCACATGCTTTGCCTTCACCGCGCAGGGCGGTAAGGAAGGCGCCATGTCGACCAAAACGCCCCTCACCTATGCCGATGCCGGTGTCTCGATCGCCGCGGGCAACGCGCTGATCAAGCTGATCGCACCGCTAGCCCGCGCCACCGCCCGGCCGGGTGCCGATGCCGAACTCGGCGGCTTCGGCGGGTTTTTCGATCCGAAGGCGGCGGGGTTCAAGGACCCGTTGCTCGTCGCTGCCAATGACGGCGTCGGCACCAAGCTCAAGCTCGCCATCGATACCGGGAAACACGACACGGTCGGCATCGATCTTGTCGCCATGTGCGTCAACGACATCATCGTCCAGGGCGCCGAGCCTTTGTTCTTCCTCGATTATTTCGCCAGCGGCAAGCTGGAGCTCGCAACCGCCACGGCCGTCGTCGCCGGCATTGCCGAGGGCTGCCGCATCGCCGGCTGTGCGCTCATCGGCGGCGAAACCGCCGAAATGCCGGGCATGTATGCGCCGGGCGATTATGATCTCGCCGGCTTTTCGGTCGGCGCTGTCGAACGCGGCGAGCAGCTGACCGGCGATACGGTCGCCCCCGGCGATGTGCTGATCGGCATTGCCTCGTCGGGCGCGCATTCCAACGGCTACTCACTCATCCGCCGCATCATCGCGCTGAAGGGCCATGATCTTGCCGCCCCCGCCTCCTTTGCCCCCGGCATGTCGCTCGGCGAAGCGCTGCTGGTGCCGACGCGCATCTATGTGAAGCCGCTGCTGCCGCTGCTGCGCGCCCGCCAGGTCAAGGCGCTGGCCCACATCACCGGCGGCGGTTTCCTGGAAAACATTCCGCGTGTGCTGCCCAAGAACGCGCGCGCCATCGTCGAGGCGCCCGCCCTGCCGCCGCTGTTCGACTGGCTGCGCCGCGAAGGCGGCATCGAGCCCGGCGAACTGGCGCGCACCTTCAACTGCGGCACCGGCATGGTGATGGTCGTCGCTTCGGCCGACGCCGATTCGGCGATCGCGGCACTGGCGGCGGCGGGCGAAAGCGCCAGCGTCATCGGCCGCATCGAGGCCGGCACCAAGGGCTGCGACGTCACTGGCGCCGCCGGCAGCTGGGGTTCCGCCACCGCCTGGACCGCGAGCCATGATGCCTGAGCGCGCCCGCGTCGGCGTGCTGATTTCGGGCACCGGTTCCAACATGGCGGCGTTGCTCTATGCGTCGCAAGCCCCCGATTGCCCTTACGAGATCGTCCTCGTCGCCTCGAACAACCCGCAAGCCCCCGGCCTGACGCTCGCCCAGGGTGAAGGCGTCGCCACCTTCGCGCATCCCCACCATGGCCTGAAACGCGCCGAATTCGACGCGATCATCAATGCCGAACTGACCCGCCACGGCGTCGAATTCGTCGCGCTCGCCGGTTACATGCGCCTGCTGTCACCCGGCTTTGTCGCGAAATGGCAAGGCCGCTGCCTCAATATCCACCCGTCGCTGCTGCCGGCGCACAAGGGCCTCGATGTGCACGAGGCGGTCATCGCGGCGGGCGAGAGCGTTACCGGCTGCACCGTTCACCTCGTCACCCCCGAACTCGATGACGGCCCGATCCTCGGGCAGACCCGCGTCGCCGTCCTGCCCGGTGACACGCCGTCGAGCCTCGCCAACCGGGTGCATTACGCCGAACACCAGCTTTACCCCCGCGTCCTCGCCAGGCTGATCGCCGACCGGACCGGCCCCGAAGCGCTGCTCGACCGGGTGCGCCGGCTGGCGCTGGCGCTCCCCGAAGCCGAAGAAAAGCTGTCGCACGGCTCCCCCGGCTTTTTCGTCCGCGGCGGCAAATTCTTCGCCTATTTCCAGCGTGACCACCACGGCGATGGCATCACCGCCCTGCTCGTCAAGGCCAGCGGCGTCGAGGAGCAAGCGCAGCTGATCGAAAACGACCCCGATCTCTACTATCGCCCGGCCTATTTCGGCCCCGCGGGCTGGATCGGCATCCGGCTCGATGGTGGCAGCAACGACTGGGCGCATATCGAAAACTGGCTGACCCGCAGCTGGCGGGCGAGTGCGCCGAAGCGGCTAGCGATGCTGCCGTTCTGACCCGATGCAGGAGACGCGCCGATGTCGTTGGTGAAACCGATCGCAATCATGGCGGCTTTCATGATCGCCGGCAGTGCCGTGGCGGCCGATTTCGTGACGGTGCGCCCCGACCAGATCGTCTGGCGGCCGGTCCCGAACAGCCATGGTGTCATGTCGGCATTGATGGCCGGCGATCCCGGCAAGCCGGGTGTCTATGTCATTCGCGTGCGCTTCCCGCCGCATGTCATGGACCGGCCGCACACGCACAGCCAGGACCGCCACGTCACCGTGATCGAGGGAAATTGGGTCGCCGGCACCGGCGCCCGCTTCGACCCGGGCGCCGCCACCCCGATGCCGGCGGGCAGCTACATGCTCCATCCCGCCGGCGGCATCCACTGGGACGGATCGAACAGCGATAGCGCCGCCGTGGTCCAGATCATCGGCATGGGGCCGGTGACATCGCAGGATGTCGACCCGACGCTCGCGTCCTGGGTAAAGCTGGAAAAGTAGTCGGAAGCCAGACCGATACGAGCAACAGGGGCAACCGCCATGAAACGGATCGTGAAAATCGTCGCGACGGTCATTGCCGTAGTGGTGGTGCTTGGCATCTGCGCCGGGGCATGGTTCGCCACGCGGCCGCCAAAGCCCGCCAAGCTGTTTGCACCCGGCGCGACCGGCCAGCGCATTGTTGCGGACGGCATTTTCGCCAATTATTTTCCCAGCCCGTCGCCCGGACGCCAGCCCGGCATCCTGCTCCTCGGCGGCTCGGAAGGCGGCCTCGCCCGCGACCTGCTGCGCCAGGCCGAACTGTTGCAGCGCGGCGGCTATAATGTCCTCCACCTCGCCTATCACAATGCCCCCGGCAAACCCGCCAATCTGAGTGACGTGCCACTCGAAGAGTTTACCCGCGGCCTGGCCTGGCTGCGGGCGCGACCCGAAGTCGATGCCGGATCGATCGCGATCATCGGCTATTCGAAAGGCGCCGAAGCCGCCTTGCTCACCGCCACGCGCGATCCCGGGATCAAGGCGGTCGTGCTCGGCATGCCGTCGAGCGTCGCCTGGGACGGGCTCGATGGCCCAAGCATCCTGTTCGGGTTGCATTCGTCCTGGTCGGAAGGCGGCAAGCCGGTGGCCAGCCTTGGCTATGGCTTTTTCGATTCGGCGCGCGGTCTGTACGGCGTTTTCGAAGATGGCTTGAAGGAACGCGACAAGCACCCGGAAACCATCATCCCGGTCGAACGCGTTACGGGCAAGATCCTGCTGGTCTGCGGCGCAAAGGACAATCTGTGGCCGGCGTGCCCGATGGCCGAACAGATCGTCGCCCGCGCCGCCGCCAGGGGCGGGCCGACGACCGAATTGCTGCGCTATGCCGGGGCCGGCCATGGCGTGATGGGGGCACCCGCTACGGCAAGCGACCCCGACATCATCAAATTCGCCAAACTCGGCGGCACACCCCAGGCCAATGCCGATGCCCGCGCCGCGAGTTGGCCGCGGATCATGGCGTTTCTGGCCGCAAATCTGCCGGCGCCACCGCGCCAGGGTGGTGCAGGGGCCTGACACCGATGCGTTGACGACCTTGGGCAAGCGGAACCCGATCGGCTATGATCGGTAACAGAAGCAGGCGTGGCGATCCCGTTCTGCCGCCGAAAGGAACCGATGATGGCCGATGACAGCGCCGATACCAGCAACGCTCGCCCGAAACGGCCGATGCGCCACCAGGACCGCAGCATCGGCAATCGCAAGCTGCAACCGTCGACGATGATGATGGGGCATGGCTATGATCCGCGCCTGTCCGAAGGCGCGCTGAAGCCGCCGATCTTCCTGACCTCGACCTTCGTTTTCGAAAGCGCGGCGGAGGGCAAGCGCTTCTTCGAAGGCGTTACCGGCGTGCGCCCGGGCGGCGCCGAAGGGCTGGTCTATGGCCGTTTCAACGGCCCGGGCCAGGAAATCCTCGAAGACCGGCTGGCGCTATGGGAAGACGCCGAAGAGGCCCTCACCTTTTCCTCGGGCATGTCGGCGATTGCCACCACCTTCCTGACTTTGGTGAGGCCCGGCGATGTCATCGTCCATTCGGCACCGCTCTATGCCGCCACCGAAACCCTCATCGCCCGCATCCTCGGCAAGCTCGGCATCACCTGGCTCGATTTTCCCGCCGGCGCGACACAAGCCGAGATCGAAGCCGTGCTCGAAGCCGCCAAAGCCAAGGGCCGGATCGCCGCCATCTATCTCGAAAGCCCGGCCAATCCGACCAACGCGCTCGTCGATGTCGAGGCCGTGCATGCTGCCCGCGCCGCGGTGCTCGGAGCCGGCGAGCTGCCGCCGATCGTGATGGACAATACCTTCCTCGGGCCGATCTGGGCGAAACCGCTGGCGCAGGGTGCCGACATCACGCTCTATTCGCTGACCAAATATGTCGGCGGCCATAGCGATCTCGTCGCCGGCGCCTGCATGGGCTCGGCGGCGATGCTCACCCCCATCCGCATGCTGCGCAACACCATCGGCACGATCACCGATCCGCACACGGCCTGGATGCTGCTGCGCTCATTGGAAACGCTCGAACTGCGCATGAACCGCGCCGGCGACAATGCCGCCCGCGTCTGCGCCTTCTTGCGCGACCATCCCAAGATCGAGCGTGTCGGCTATCTCGGCTTTCTCGAACCCGGCAGCCGCCAGGCCGACATCTACGCGCGCCACTGCAGTGGTGCCGGTTCGACCTTTTCGGTCATCGTCAAGGGCGGCGAGGCCGAAGCCTTCCGCCTGCTCGACAATCTGCGGCTGGTGAAACTCGCCGTCAGCCTCGGCGGCACCGAAAGCCTCGCCTCGCACCCCGCCGCAATGACGCATCTGTCGGTCGCCCCGGCGCGCAAGCAGGAACTCGGCATCACCGACAATCTGGTGCGGGTGTCAATCGGCGTGGAAGACGCCGGCGACCTGGTCGCCGATTTCGAGCAGGCGCTCGCACTGGTCTGATCCGCCCAGCGGTTGGCAGCTTCATACGGCCATCATCGCGCCAGCCGCGCGATTGGCATCCGGCCGCGACCGCGATATGGCTTGGCGGTGCTGGCTGCGGGGTGGTTGGTGATGGGCGGTTCGGGGGTTCTTGTGGTCGTGCCCTGCCTCGACGAGGCGGAGACATTGCCCGACCTGTTGCCGCGGCTGGTTTCGGAAAATCCCGGGGCGACCATCGTCGTTGCCGATGGCGGCAGCCGCGACGGCAGCCAGGCCATCGTTGCCGGCATAGCCGCGCAATCACCGGCGGTGCGATTGCTGCGCAATCCGCTGCGCATCCAGAGCGCCGGCATCAACCTGGCGGTCGACAGCTTCGGTTCGGGGCATGACTGGCTGGTGCGCGTCGATGCCCATTGCCGTTACCCGCCGGACTATGTCGGACGCCTGCTGGCCGCCGCGCGCGAACATGGCGCCGACAGCGTGGTCGTGCCGATGGTCACCGCCGGCGAGGGGTGTTTCCAGAAGGCGGCGGCCGCGGCGCAGAATTCGGTGCTGGGTACCGGTGGCGCTGCCCATCGGCATCTCGGCACGGGGCGTTTCGTCGATCATGGCCATCATGCCCTGATGAAGCTTGACCGCTTCGTGGCGGTGGGCGGCTATGACGCGAGCTTCTCGCATAACGAGGATGCCGAACTCGATGTGCGGCTGCGTGCCGCCGGTGCCCGGCTGTGGCTGGAGCCCGGCGCGGCGCTGGTCTATTCGCCGCGGCGGACGCCGCGGGCGTTGTTGCGCCAGTATCTCAACTACGGCCGGGGCCGGGCGCGCACCGTCGCCAGGCACCGGTTGCGGCTCCGCCTGCGCCAGCAACTGCCGCTCGCCATCGCGCCGTTGGTGCTGCTGGCGGCGCTGGCGGCGCTGCTGGCGCCGATCATGCCGGCCTTGCTGGTGCTGACGCTGCCGATGCTCGGCTGGGTGGCGCTCTGTCTTGGCTATGGGCTCGTGCTCGGCATCGGCGCGGGCTCGCGCTGCACGGCGATGGCGGGGGTTGCCGCGATGATCATGCACTTGGGCTGGTCAGCCGGTTACTGGCGGCATTCACTGTCAAAAGGCTAACTATACTTACGTCTAAGTTGTCGAGTGCATGAATAATAAATAACATCAACAATAGTTATTGATTGTTGTTGGGGGTCACCATGCAATCGACCTGGCGTCGCGCGATGTCGTTGCCTGTCCTGTTCGGAGCCGTGCTGCTTGCCGGTTGCGACAAGCAGCCCGGCGGACAGGTCGTCGCGGTGGTCGGCAACGAGGAAGTCACGCTTAGGGAATTGCGCGCCGAAGCGCGAACCCGGCCCGAATCATCGGGCCCGGAGGTCGAGGCTGCCAATGCGGCCGCACTGAAAAAGCTCATCGACCGCAATGTGCTTGCCGATTTCGCCCGGACCGAAGGGCTCGATCGCGATCCGGATTATGTCGAGCGGCGCCGCCAGTTCGACCAGACCCTGCTGGCGGCGCTGGCCATCCGCAAGCTGGCCGGCGCACCCGCCAAGCCGAGCGATGCCGAGGTCGACGCCTTCGTCGCCAACAACCCGACGCTGTTTGCCGGGCGCCAGCAACTCGACCTGAAGGAAATCCGCATTCCGCGGCCGTCGGACCCGGCGCTGGTCGGCAAGCTGACCGCGCTGCAGGACATGGACGCGATCGCGGCGCGGCTCCAGGCGCTGGGTATCGCGTTCGAGCGCGGCAATGCGGTGCTCGATACCGCATCGATCGATGCCGAAATCGCCAAGCAGATCGTCGCACTGCCCGATGGCGAGATCTTCGACATTACGCGCGAAGGATCGACCTATTTCGCCGCCATCGTCGGCCGGCGGCCCGCCGCTGCCGACCGGGGGTCGTGGAAGGCCGCGGCCGCCCAGTTGCTGCAACGCCAGAAGGCCGGCGCCGTAATCGAATCGAAAGTCGCGCAACTGCGCACCGCGGCGCGTATCCAGTATGAACCGGCGTACAAGCCGAAGCCGGCAACGTCGTGACCGAAAACCCGGCTGCCTGATGCTTCGTCTCGCGTATTTCGTGCACGATCTGGGCGATGCCGCCGTGATGCGGCGTGTGAAGATGCTGCATGCCGGTGGCGCAAACGTGACCGTGCTCGGTTTTCGCCGCGGGGCCACCGCGCCGACGACAATCTGTGGCGCGCCGGCGATCGATCTGGGTCGCACGCGCGACGGGCGGCTGTTGCACCGCGCCGCTGCCGTGCTGCGGGTGGCGTTGCGTCCGGCCACGCTGCGCGCCGCGATCAGCGACGCCGATGTCATCATGGCCCGCAATCTCGAAACACTGGTGCTGGCGGCGCGGGTCCGCGGCGTGCGGCGGCTGGTCTATGAATGCCTCGATATCCACCGGTCGCTGCTTTCGCGGACTGTCGCCGGAAAGGCAGTGCAAGCCGTCGAACGGCGCTTGCTGGCAGCGGTCGACCTGGTCGTCACCAGCTCGCAACGCTATGCTGATGACTATTTCCGCGACCATCGGGCGCTGGCGGCCCCGATCGTGCTGGTCGAAAACAAGGTGCTGGCAGTCGGCGATACGTCGGTTCCCGCCGTCGCTGACCGTGTCGCCGCCGGCCCGCCCTGGATCATCGGCTGGTACGGCATGCTGCGCTGTCGCCGCAGCCTGGCGACGCTGACGGCGCTCGCCCGCAACTCCGGCGGGCGGGTGCGGGTCATCCTCGCCGGCGTGCCCTCCGAAGGTGAAGTCGGAAATCTGGCTGCCCATGTCGCCGGCGTGCCGGGCATGACCTACATGGGCCGGTACCAGCCCTCCAGCCTGCCGCGCCTGTACGGGCGGGTGCATTTCGCCTGGGCGATCGATCATTTCGAGGAAGGCCGGAATTCGGCGTGGCTGCTGCCCAACCGGCTGTACGAAGCGCTGGCGCACTGTGCAGTCCCGATTGCCATCGCCGGCGTCGAAACCGGCGCCTGGCTGGCCCGGCATGGCGTCGGCCTGACGATTGCCGATGATGACGCGGCGGCAGCGCTGCTGGCGGCGATGACGCCGACAAGGCTTGCGGCGGCGCGTGCCGCAATCGACGCGCTGCCCCGTGACGTGGTGACCGCCGGTCCGGCCGACTGCCGCGCGCTGGTCGATGCCATCGCCGGCAACGCCACGCCGGCGCCGGCGGCGAGGATCAGAAATGTCGCTCTGCAATCCTGATCGTATCCCCGGCCCGCACGATGACCGGCCCGGACTTGCGCAGGTCGATCAGCCGCTCGGCGGTTTCGTTGGCGCGCTTGATGAAGATCTTGCGGGTGTTGGCGCGATAGCTGTAGCCGCCGGCCTGCGACACCGCCTGCGCCAGAGTCAGCCCCGTCGACACCGGATAATCGCCCGGCCGGGCGACTTCGCCCAGAATGTAGAAGGGCCGGAAGGCGACGACCTGGATGGTGACGCGCGGATCCTTGAGATAGCCGTCGGCGAGTGCCGCGGTCAGCGCCGTCTGCAACTCCTCGACGGTCTTGTTGCTCGCCGCGAGATTGCCGACGAGCGGAAAGGACAGGTTGCCGCCGCTGGTGATGACATAATCGCCGGTCAGCGCCTCCTCCCCGAAAATGGCGATGCGAATGCGATCGCCGGGCGCCAGCGTATATTCAAGGCTTTCGGCGGTAACAGGCGCTTGCTGGGCACTCGCGGCCACCGGAATGGCGCCACCGATCGCGAATACAAGTATCAGAGATTTCAATCCGATCATCATTGCACCGTCTGCAAATTCGTCGATTTCGAAGCCAGCAATCGGCTTCGATGCAGAAATTTACGACATTCGACATGATTTGCCAATATAATTTATCACCAATATTTTTATTGTTTGGGCAGCATCAAGTTGGCTTTACGTGAATACTGTTGTTCCATCTGTTTCTGTCATCATTCCGGCATGGAATGCGGGCAATTCCATTGCGCGAGCGCTGGTTTCGGCGCTGTGCCAGCCCGAAGTCGCCGAGGTCGTCGTCATCGACGATGCCTCGACCGACCAGACGCGGCATGCCGCGATGGCGGCAGACGATGGCACAGGTCGCTTGCGGATCATCCGCCTCGACCGCAATCGTGGCCCCGCCGCCGCGCGCAACATTGGCCTGTCGGCGACGACGGCACCTTTCGTGGCGCTGCTCGATGCGGATGATTTCCTGCTGCCGGGCCGGTTCAGGGCCTTGCTGTCGCAGCCCGAGTGGGACGCGATCGCCGACAATCTGATCTTCATTCCCGAAACCGCGGCTGCCACTTTCGACCCCGCCGGGGTCCGGTCCTTCGCCGGCGGCGTGACCCGGTTGTCACTGGCGACGTTCGTGCGCGGCAACATCAGCGCGCGCGGCCGGCCGCGCGGCGAACTGGGCTTTGCCAAGCCGGTGCTGCGGCGGTCGTTTCTCGAAGCGCACGCGCTGGCCTATGACGAAACCCTGCGGCTCGGCGAGGATTATGTCCTCTACGCCCGCATCCTCGCCCGCGGCGGCCGCTTCCTCACCACCCGGCAATGCGGCTATGTCGCGGTCGAACGCCCGACCTCGCTCAGCGGGCAGCATCGCACGGCAGACCTGGCAGCGCTCGCCGATGCCGATCGCCGGCTGCTCGCCGAGCCGGGCATCGACGCGGCCGGCCGTGCGTCGATCGAGCGCCACCTGGCGCATGTCGCCGCCAAGGCGCGGCACCGCGCCTTTCTCGACACTCGGCGCAAGCATGGCTCCATCCCCGCCATCATCGCCGCCTTGCGCCGGCCGGGCCAGGTGCCGGCGCTGGTGGGGGCAATTGCGCGCGACAAGCTGCCGAACCGGGCGCCGCCCGCCGAGGTGCGCTATCTTTTCGCCTGAGCCACCCGCGCCGGCCGTGCCGGTCGTGTCGGTGATCATGCCGACCTACAATGCCGTGCGCCATCTCGAGACGGCGGTGCGATCGGCCTGCTGCCAAAGCCTTGCCGCCATCGAGATCATCATCGTCGACGATGGCTCGACCGATGCAACCGTGGCGCTGGCCGAACGGCTCGCGGCCGGCGACGCTCGCATCCGGGTCGAGCGCAATCCACGCAACCTTGGCCCCGCCGGCGCGCGCAACCGGGCGCTGGCGCTGGCGCGCGGTACCTTTGTTGCCGTGTTCGACAGCGACGATCTGATGGCGCCCCGGCGGCTGGAAACGCTGGTGGCCATCGCTGACGCACGCGGCGCCGATATCGTTGCCGATAATCTGGTCGTCTTCGATGACGCCGAACCGCATGGCGCGGCGCTGTTCCTGGGCGATCGCCACCGGCCGGGGTGGATCACCCTGCCCGATTATCTCGGCGAAACGGTGATGTACGGCGGCGGCGCCGACTTCGGCTATCTCAAGCCGCTGCTGCGGCTGGCGTCGCTGCGGGCCGCGGGCCTCGCCTATGACGCACGATTGCGGATTGGCGAGGATGACGACCTGATCGTCAGGGCGCTGCTGGCCGGGCTGCGCTACTGGCTGCAACCCGACCCCGGCTATGGCTATCGGCGCCATGCCGGGTCGATCTCGCACCGGCTTTCGGCCGCCGATGCCGATGCCATGCTGGCCGCCAGCGGCGCGCTGCTGATGGCCGCGGCCGGCCAGCCGCCCGTGATCGTGCGGGCGCTGGCAGCGCGCCATGCCGCGCAGCGCAAGGCCTGGGCCTTTGCCGCCTTCATCGCAGCGCTGAAAGCACGCGACGCCGTCCGGGCCGCCGCGCTCGTCGTCTCCGACCCGGCGCTGCTGACATTGCTCCACATGCCCGCCGGTGCCGCCATCGGCCGGTTGCGGCCGGCATGGTGGCCGCGCCGCGCCGTGCACGCCGTTCCCGCTGCGGCCGCCGCGCTCGCCGGGATCATCGCGCCCGCACCACAGGCGGAGCTGCACCCGTGACGGAGACCATCGATGTCTGCATCTGCACCTTCCGCCGCGAAGCGTTGCAGGCCACGCTGGCATCGCTCGCCGGGCAGGTGCTGCCAGCCGGCATGCGGTTGCGCGTCATCGTCGCCGACAATGACGATGCCCCCGTCCGCCGGGCCCGGATCGAAGCCGCCGGGGCCGCGCTCGGCCTGGCGCTCACCTATGTCCATGCACCGGCGCGCAACATTTCGGTGGCGCGCAATGCCTGTCTCGATGCGGCACGGGCCGACTGGCTGGCGTTCATCGACGACGACGAAATCGCCGCCCCCGGCTGGATCATGGCACTGCTCGATCGGCGACCCGGCCATGACATCGTCTTCGGCGTCTCGCAGGCGCGCTACCCCCATCCGCAGACGCCGGCCTGGGTCATCGCGGGCGATTTTCATTCCAACCGGATCGCCGGCAACGATCCGGCCTGGAACGGTTATACCGCCAATGTGCTGATCGACCGCCGCGTCATCGCGGCGGCCGGCATTCGCTTCCAGGCCACGCTCGGCCAGACCGGCGGCGAGGACACGATGTTCTTCTTCGATGCCCGCCGCGCCGGCGCGCGCTTCGGCTATGCGCCCGATGCCATCGTTACCGAAGACACGCCGGTGGAGCGTGCCGGCTGGCGCTGGCTGGCGCGGCGGCGTTTCCGCTCGGGCCAGGTGCATTACCTGGTGTTGCGGCGCGGCGGCGCCGGGCGCTGGGCGGGGCTGGCGGCGGCCCCCAAGGCGGCGGCGTGTTTCGCCCTCGCCCTGCTGGCGCTGCCATCCCGCCGCCGGACAGCGGCGGCGGCGCTGCGCGGCGTGCTCCATGTCGGCGTGCTGGCCGCGATGGCCGGCTTTGCGCCGTATCGCGAATATGCCGCGCCAGCGGTCAGTTAGGGGGCAGGACAGCCATGCAAGCATTTCTCAAGCGCACGATTGCCGAAAATCGCCGCAGCGGTGTCGTCCGCTCCATGGCCGGATTGGCGCAACGGTTCCTCAATGCCTATCACTATACCGGCGAATATGCGTTCGCGAGCAATGGCGAGAAATTCGCGCTTAGCTGCTTTGCCGAGGCGCATGGCCCGCTCGCTGTCATCTGGGATGTCGGTGCGCATCTCGGCGAATACGCGCTCGAAGCGCATGACGTGATGCCCGGCGCCCGCATCGTCAGCTTCGAGATCATTCCCGAAATTGCCGCGCAACTGAAGACCCGCATTACCGGCGATTGGTTCGAATTGCACGAGATCGGCCTGTCGGACCGCGAGGGGCATGTCGATGTGGCGTGGAACAAAAAGCAGGACACGACCAATGCGGTCATGCCCTTTGCCTATGAGCATCTCGATTTGTCGGATGTGCAGCCGCGCCGGTGCCCGATCACCACGATCGACCGGTTGATCGCCGGCGGACAACCACCGCCCGATGTGCTGAAGATCGATGTTGAGGGCCATGAGGCTGCCGTGCTCGGCGGCGCCGGCCGGTTGCTGGCCGGCGACAAGGCGCCGGCGATGATCCAGTTCGAATATGGCGGCACCTGGATCCCGTCGTCCGCCACGCTTTATGCGACCCAGCAATTTCTCCAGGGCTTCGGCTATGCGGTCGGCCGGCTTTACCCAGATCATGTCGCGTTCAAGACCTACAACTGGAAGGACGAACATTTCCGGATGGGCAACATGATCGCGGCACGCGGCGCGCGGTTGCAGCAACTATTGGCCAACTGACATGCGCTGCCGCAACGCCTTGCGCCCGCGATCGTCACGGCACCACCGGTCGGCGCAACCCCGGCCGACCGCGCGCCTGCTGCCAGCGCCGGCCGGCGGCCTGGCCCGGCAGCTCGACGAACCGCCACGTCAGGTGCGACACACCGAAAATGACAGCGACGAGCACCGCCACCATCAGCATCGCGGTCGTCGGCGACGTCATGTCGAGCCCGGCCCGCATCACCACGAACTTGCCGGCGTTGAGGATGATGGCATGCGACAGATAGATCGAAAAGGAGATCCAGCCGAGCATGAGGGCAAGCCGATTGGCGAACAGCCGCCCGGCAAGCCGGCTGTCCAGCGCGCAGGCCAGGATGATCGCGGCGAAGGCGAACGGCGCCACCAGGTCGAGCCCCGGCACCGCGACCGCAACGGCGAGAGCGCCGAGCCCGAGGGCCAGCAACGCGTCGGGAGGGCAGCGGCGCGCAGCCCCGAGATCGACCGCGCGCCACAGGAAGGCGCCGGCAGCAAACTGGCACAGGCAGCGCGGCAGCCCGAGCAGCCAGACATGGTGCAGCCGCTGTTCGCCCAGTGTCACCATGACCAGCACCAGCACTGCCAGCGAAGCCGTGGCAGCCGCGAGCGCCTGCGCCGGCCGGCGCGCCCATTGGCCGGCGATCAGGATGAACGGCAGCGCGGCGTAGGCCGCCCACTCGGCGCTGAGCGACCAGGCCGGGAAATTCCAGCTCGTCGGGTCGGAAAAACCCCAGGACTGGATGAGCAGCAGGCAGGCCCAGAATGTCGATGCCGCCAGCGGCGCATCCGACCAATATGGCCCCGGAAAGCCGTTCGCCAGCACCAGCAGCAGCAACAGCATGACGGTGTTGAGCGGCATGATGCGAAACACGCGCCCGATCCAGAACGCCCGCAGCGTCGACCGCATGTCGGCGCGGGCGCGGTGGAAATAGCTGTGCGCCAGCACATAGCCCGACAGCAGGAAAAACAGGTCGACACCCAGATAGCCGGCGCGGACCAGCGCCGCCCCCCGCCATGGCAATGCCGCCACAATCGCACCCAGGTTGGTATCGACATGATAAAGCACGACCCAGCAGGCGGCGACGCCGCGAATGCCGGTCAGCGCCGGGATGGCACGCGGTGCCGCGGGCCCCTGCCCCGCCGCGGCGGCGATCGTTTCGGGCCCCGCCATGTCAGTCTTGCCGCCCGCCATGGCGCATGATCGCCTCCGCCAATCGCGGCCGGCGATGACCGGGCGTGCCATGCGTTTCGGGCAGCGCGGCGTACCGGCTGCCGCAGCCGACACGCCGACCGCGTTCGAAAGCGCGACGGCGGCACTCGCCCTTGTCGCACTCGTCGGCACCGGCCTGTTCGGCACGGTTTCGGCCGGGGCGTTCATCCTGGCGGCGCTGATCCTGATCGCGGTGCGTCCGCTGGCATCCGGCCGGGCGCTGCTGCGCTTTTCGCCGCTGCTCATCCTGCCGGTCTTTGCCGCGCTGTCGACCTTCTGGTCCGATGCGCCCGAGCGCACGTTGCGCGCCGCGCTGCAATTGCTGCTCACCGTCTTTGCGGCGATCATCGTCTGTCATCGCCTGAGCGCCCGGGCGAGCATTCTCACCCTGTTCGCCAGCTATGTCGTTGTCGCCCTGCTCGCCGGCCCGGGCGCCGTGTCGAGCCTGGGCAGCGGCCTGCCGTTGCTCGGCCCCTTCGAATCGAAGAACCAGATGGGCATCGCGGCGCAACTGCTGCTCGCGCTGGCGCTGGCGGTTGTCGCCGATCGCGACCAGCCCGGGCTGGCGCGCTGTGCGGCGGTGGCGGCGATCCCCGTGTCGGCGCTGCTGCTGCTGCTCAGCCAGTCGTCGGGCGCGCTGGTGTCGGTCGCCGTGACGGTCATCGCCTTCACCGGCTTCCTGCTGCTTGGCCGCACCGTGATGCCACTGCGGCTGGCAATCGTGGCGCTGACGCTGCTGCTGTGCGGGCTGGCACTGGCCTTCCTGCCCGAAATCGAAACCGCGGTTGCCGATTTCCGCCAGAATGTCCTGCAAAAGGATGCGACGCTGACCGGGCGCACCTATCTCTGGGCCTATGCCGATGCGCTGATCGCCGATCGCCCCTGGCTCGGCCATGGCTATTATGCCTTCTGGCGGCACGGCAATCTCGATGCCGAGGGCTTGTGGCGCTGGGGCGGCATCGCCAGCCGGACCGGCTTCAACTTCCACAATGCCTTTGTCGAGATGCAGGTCGATCTCGGCCGGGCCGGGCTGGCAGTGTTCGTTGCCACCTGCGTCATCGTCGCGCTGCTGGGCAGCTATCGCCAGATCACCCGACCGACGGTGCCGATGGCCTTTCTCGCGACCTTCGTCATCGTCACCTATGTGCGCAGCTTTGCCGAAAGCGGGCTGATCGCGCCGTTCAGCCTGGTGACATTGTTGTGGGTGGCCACCGCCGTGCATGCGCTCGCGCCGGCACCTGCGGCGCGCGCGGCACGAACGGCGGCGCAGCGCCGGCCCGGCCGGGCAGGCCGCGATCGTCAGCCCAGGTCTCCGGCGCGGGCGTAGAGCGCCAGATAATCATCGGCAGACTGCGCCATCGAAAGACATTGTTCGACATAGGCCCGCGGCCGATACTGCGCCCGCTCGGCCCAGAAGGCGTCGAAGCCGGTTTCGATCGTCGCCATCCGGAAGGTCCGGCCGCAGCGCGCGTCGAAATAGGGCACCGAACTGACCGCCAACCCCGCCGGCGCCGCCCAACTGAGCTGCGGATCGACCAGCACGCCCTCATCCCAGGCAAACACCGGCAGATCGGCAGCCAGGGCCTCCTGATAGGCAAGCCCTTGGGTTTCATGCTCGCACAGGAAAGCCAGCGCCCGCGCCTCGCGCAGGGCGGCGGCAAATTGCGCCTGGTGATGATGGCCATAGCGCAGCACGCGATAACGGATGCCGCGCCGGTCGAAATGCGCGGTCATGCGGTCGAGCACGGCGGGCACCAGCAACTGGCGTTTCCAGCGGATCTTGTCGTAGATCAGCACGTCGAAGGTCTTGTCGCCGGCGGGCGCTGGGCGCCAGCGGCTGGTGTCGATGCCGGCGAACCAGGTGACGACCTTGTCACCGCAGACCGGCCGATAATAGTCGCGAAACCAGTCCGATGGCTGGATCAGCAGGCGCATCCGGGATTGTGCCGCGACCCCTGCCGCCGCTGCCGGCATGCCGAAATCGCCGGGGCCGAAAATCACCGGATTGGGCAGGCCCACGGCCTCGATGACGCTCGGGTAGCCGGCGATGCCGATCGGGTAGCCCGGCATTGCGGCCGCCATCGCGAAATCATTGACCCGGACGTCGCAGCCGCGCTGTTCGAGCGCCGTGCGCAGGGCAAGGAATGCGGTATAGAAGCCGGTGCGCACCTGCTTGCGGCGCGCCGAACGATAGACATAGCGCGCCAGCCGGCGACCCTGCGCCAGCGCGCCGCCGATCGCACCGGGCCGCGCACGCCATTCGAATCCGTCGTAGAACAGCAGCACCAGCGGCCCCCGCGCCGTGTGGTGCAGGGCCGCGGCGGGATCGCGGGGGCGCTCAACCGGCGCGTGCATCACGGCTGCTTGCCGGCCCGACGAGCAGTTCACGGCCGCGTGGCGGCATCGCTGCGACCATTGCCGCTGCGAACTGCATGATGGCGCGGTCGGACGCCGCGATATTGCCGCCGAGCGAGGAGATGCGGACGAGGATGCCGTCGGGCACGATTCCCCGGCTGAAGGCCTGCAGGATCGCGAGATATTCCCCGACGCTCGAGCGCGGAAAGGCGCTGCCGATGCGGGTCCAGTAGAGCAGCCGTTCGATGCGGTCGTCGCGGCGCGCCGTGAAGGCGCGGGCCTCGACGGGGCGCGCCGCGGCGAAATCGAGCGCGACCGAGCGAAATTCCGTCAGGCCGAATCCCTGCCCCGGATAGCAGGTTTCGGGCCGATGCAATTGCAGGCTGCCGCCCTGGGTGTTGCCATAGGCGATCAGCAGCATGATGTCGGGCGCACCGGGTGCCCGGTAGAAGCGCTTGACGAGCTGGTCATAGCCTTCGGTATCGCCATCCTCGGTCGTCGCGATCACCCCGGCGCCGGAAACATAACGCCAGTCGCCGATGGTGGCGGGCACCAGCTTGTCGATGCGGGTTTTCGTGATCGCCGCCGGCAGCGCGCGTGGCGTCGCGGCATAGGCCGCCGCGGCGGTGCCGGCCTGGGCACCGGCAACCAGCAGGGCACGCCGGGTGAGCGCAGGCTGGCGGTCGCCGGTCACGCGAGCGACCCCGATCGCACCCGGCGCCGCGACATGAGCTCGTCGACAAGGATGACGCCGCCCATCGCGACCGCAACCATGGTCAGGCCGGCGAAATCATGAAGGAAACCCTGTGCCGCGTGATCCCCCAGATACCAGGTGATGAGTATCAGGAGGATGACGCGGATGAGGTTGGCAAGTATCGCCATGACGATGATGCTTGCGAACAGGAACAGATTATAGGTCAGGCTCGCGCTGTGCCTTATCCAGGCATAGAACAGGCCCATCGCGGTCAGGCTGATCATCGAATTGAGCCCGCCGCACGCCGCCTTGACTTCGAGGTTGTACTGGCCGGCAACGATGTGCAGGCCCGTACGTGCCACCGGATAGCCGAACCCGGCAAGGATGGTGACCGCCCATTCCGAAATGCCGAGCCGGAGCGGTTGCGTTGCGGCGGCAACGAAGCTGCCCGGCGGCGGTAGCACGAACAGGAAATAGACGATGGGAAACCAGCCGGCCCGCATCGCCGCCCTGCCGATGAAAAGATAGAGCATGGCGACCGCGCTCAGATAGAGCGCCGCGCTTTCGATGACGATGCTGCCGATGACGCGCGCCACGAAATAAAGCGCCAGCGCCGGCACCAGCAGCGCCGCCCCGATCGCGGGCGAGCCTGGCCGGGCGCAGGCCGCCATGGCAGACCAGGCGCGGACGAGCAGCCAGATGGCGATGGCCAGCACGATCGGGCCATGGCCGCCCTGTTCGGTCGACCAGGAAACCTGGGCGATGCTCTGGAAGGTGGGGATCGCCATGGTCGCTAGGCCGATGGCGAGAATGATGATCCATGCCCGAAACGGCCAACGCAGCGGCCCGGCGCCGGATGTATCCGGCGCGGCGCCAGCGATCGCGTCTGTCTGCGGCACAGGACATCGCCCCCAACTCGATCCCGGCGCCGGCAAATACTGCCGGGGCCGGGATCACGATGCATTAGTGGTCAATTCGGTGCGCGAACCCCGCTTCCAGGCCTTTGGAAGACAACGCCGCCGACGCGAACGCCGGCGGCGAAGGTGGGGGGCACAACGGTTCAGGCGAACGACGCCCGGTTGCGGCGACGCCGCAGACTGGCGCCGGCAATGCCTGCGGTAAGGAGCATCATTCCCCAGGTCGCCGGCTCGGGCGCCGCGACCGAGATATTGTCGACTTCGAAGGCGTTCGAGCCGATCGAGGTCAGCGAGAAGCCGATGATCGAGTCGAGACCCTGGGTGTCGTAGAACACCCGCCCGTTGGTGCTCGGCGAGCTCTGGTCACCGGTGCCGGAGGCACCGCTGTCGCCGGCATTGCCGGTGATGATTTCGAGACCCGTCAAGACCCGTGACGCGCCCGAGGCGAAATTGATCACTACCTCGTTGTAGAAGTCGAGCGAGCCGATCACGAACGACAGCACCTGCGCCTGCGGCACCGCGATGGTGATCGACGAGGTGTTGTTACCCTGGACGGCGAGGTAATTGCCCGTGCTGCCGAAGGCCGGACGGGCGGCGATCCCGGGGACGCTGCTGTCGAAGATGGCAAGGCCACCTTCATAGGCATCGCCCACGGTTTCGTCCTCGAAGGTTTCGATCAGCGCCGTGCCCATCAGATTGGTGGCGAGCGCACCGGGCTTCCAGGTGACAGCGAGCGCGTTTGCGGGCGCGGCGCCGAGCAGCGCCAACCCCGCAACCGCTATCGCAAGAGGCATTTTGTTCAACATCCTGGTTCTCCCTGTTTGACAGAAGGTCGGTTGAAACCTGTTCAGCGACGGCACCGGAACATTTCCGGCTATGACCGCTGACTGCGCCTTTGCGGGTCAGGGCCAATCTCAGAACAACTACGGCCCGATCAGCGCATGGTCAATTATGGCAAAAGTCGCTAGTGAAATTGTTTTGCAGAACTATACTTTAGTCAGATGGCACTAAACGAAAGTCGGTAAAAAAAGGTAATCATAACGAATATATAGTGTCATCAGGCCAAATTGCTCGTTACGGCCGATTATGCAATCCCTTTAGCCACGTCAGGTGGCTTTTTATTGGGGCATTGCAATGAAATTGTTCGATGGACAAAGCAGCGGTTTCAATATTTATGCCGCGCCCACACCCTCGCCCACGCCCTCGCTGCAGGCCAATAGTGCCTTGTCGCGTGCCATCGTCCTGGCCCCCGCCAGACAAGCCCCCCCGCGCGAACGCCTGTTGCCCCGTATCGTCGACGTGGCTGTCGCATTGCTGGCACTGCTGGTTTTTGCACCGGTCATGCTGGCGAGCGCCGTCGCAATCGCCCTGACGCGTTCGGGGCCGATTCTGTTCCGCCAACAACGGATTGGCCGCAACGGCGCGATCTTCACCTGCCTGAAATTCCGCACGATGCATGTGAATGCGTCGGAAATGCTCGATACGCTGCTGGCGACATGCCCTGAGGCGCGGGCCGAATGGGCGCAGAACCACAAGCTTCGCGACGACCCCCGCATCATCGGCATGGGCAGCTTCCTGCGCCGCACCAGTTTCGACGAGCTGCCGCAATTGTTCAACGTGCTGGCCGGCGACATGGCCATCGTCGGCCCGCGTCCGATCGTGGCGAGTGAAATCGCGCGCTATGGCCGCTATTTCGGCGATTATTGCTCGGTGCGGCCCGGCATCACCGGCCTGTGGCAGGTCAGCGGCCGCAGCCAGACCTCCTATCGCCGCCGCATTGCCTGCGATCGGCTCTATGCCTGCCGCAAATCGGTCCGCGGCGACATCCGGATCATGGCCTGCACCGTACCGGTCGTCCTGATCGGCCACGGCGCCTGCTGAGCAGCGCCCGGCGCGACGCCGGCTTCACAACCTGAACGGCCCCCAGGCTTCGCCGATCCGGTCCGCTAGCGGCGCCAATGCTTCAAGCGCCAATGCTTCGGGAGGCGGCGTGCCGGTCGCCAGCGTCCAGACCGCATCCCCTTCCAGCCCGACCGCCGACAGCCGCCCGGTGCGATAGGCGCCGGTATCCACCCCGATACGGTTGGGCATGATCTCGACTCCCGCTTCGCGGATGCTGTGGCCATGGACGATGATCGCGCCATGGGCGGCCTGGCTGCGGGTGAAGTCGTCCCGGATCCACAACAGGTCGGCTTCGGCCTGGCGCGCCAGCGCAACCCCGGGGCGAACACCGGCGTGCACGAAGAAATAGCCACCGGCGCTGACCGACAGCGGCCGCTGCGCCAGCCAGTCGACGAGCGGCGCGGGAATGACGCGGCGGGCAAGCGCAATCAGCGCGCCGCTGTCCTCGGCATCGATCGAATCGGCGGGAACGCCGAAACTCGTCAGCGTCGCGACACCGCCAAAGCGCGCCCAAAGCTCGGCGGCATCATGGTCGCCGTGCAGCGTATCGAGCAGCGCGGCTTCATGATTGCCCCTGAGCACGACGAAGCGCGCCGGATCGAGTCCGGCAAGCCGCTCGATCAGCGCGCGCGACTGCGGGCCGCGGTCGATGAAATCCCCCAGCACGATGCAGCGGGTCGGCAGCGGCGGCCGCGCCGCGCTGTCGCGCTCGATCCGCGCCAGCAGCTCCTCGAACAGATCGAGGCGGCCGTGAATATCGCCGATGGCATAGATGCGTTCACCCGGAAGACCCGGCTGCGCAACGTTGCGGTGGAGAAACCTGGCAAGCAACACGAAGCTCCCTTCACCTGCGCGCCGGCTCAGATGCCGCCGCGATCGGGCCGGAAGGCGAAGACGGTGATCGCCATCACCGACAGGGCGACGGCGAGAAACACCGCCCATAGCCCCAGCACCGGCAGTTCCGCCGCCAGCGTCCGCCGCATCTGCATCCATGACAGCGATGGCCCGGCGCTGGCCGACGCCGCGCCGACCGCCTCCCGACCGATTGCCAGGGCCGTCACCCGGCGTTGCAGCAGGTGCCAGCTCAGCGCCGCGACGACCAGCGTCGCCGGCAAGCTGACGGCCATGTTGGCGATGAAGCCCTGGTTGGCCGAGCCCAGCGCCATCACCGATTGCTGCACCGGCCAGGCCAGCAGGAAGACGCCGCCGGCATAGCGATACAGCACAGCGACGACCGGCGAGACGCGCACCGCCAGTCCGGACAGCAACACCGTGCCGGCCGCGACCGGCAACGCCAGCCCAAGGTTGAACCCCGGCAGCAACAGCCAGCTGCGCTGCCCCAGCAGCGCGATCGCGATCACTGCCGCCGCGGCGACCGCGACCGCTGCCTTGCCGGCGAGGTTGAGCCGGGGCGCGCGCTGCGGCCGCAGCACGGCCCCGAGCGCGCCGAGCATGAAGGCTGCAACGGCGCCGACGGCCTTGTTGACCAGCGCCGGATCGGACGGCAGGCGATCGACTGCCAGCGCCGATGCCACCAGCCCGGCCAGGAGCCCCGCCAGCACGGCCGCCCGGCGCTGCGGCCGGATCGCTGTCGTGCACAACAGCAGCACGGCGGCGAGCGCGGCCGGCAGCGTCCACAGTATGTCATTGACGATGCGCGCGACGGTATTGAGCAGGAACACGCCGGGCAGCGTAAATTGCGGCCAGAACAGCAGGTTGAGAAAATAGGACCAAAGCTCGGGATCGGCGAAATAGGCCGGCGCCGGCCGCACCGACAGCAGCGGCCCGATGACCAGCGCCGGCACGATGACCGCGACCGCGAGAATAGGCATCAGGCCGGCGGCGCGGTGCCTGAGGAAGCGCGCCACCCCATGCACCGCCAGGCTGTGCATCGACAGCAACCCGGCCAGCGCGAAAAGCCCGGCGGTGAAGACATGCGGCAGCAGCCAGGCCACCCGCGCCAGCCGGCCGAAGCTGTTGCTGACCTCGGCGCTCTGGCAGCAAAACAGCGCAAGGACGAGCACCAGCCGCAGCCATGGCGCACCGGCAAGCCGGGGCCGGTCTTGCGTAGCGAATCGGTCTTTCATTGCCAAATGCCTGATCCCTGCCCCTGCCAGCATCGGATGAACTTGCCGAAATTGCTATCGAACAGTTAGTCTTAACGTTCAATACTAGCCAACAGGATAGGCTCCAACAGTCAAAAGGCTAGCGCGAGTGATGAATAATCGAAAAACATTGCTGCAAATGGTCCAGTTTCTTGCAGAAGATGCTATAGCGCAACTTGATGACGCGTGGCCGATAGTGCCGGGATCGAGGCTTGTCTATGCAGCAGGAGTTCGAAATTGCAGAACAGGCGCAGGGACGGCTGATCCTCGACCAGGGCGATATGGCAAATTCCGAACGGAGTAGCCTCCTGCCCGATCCGCGCGTCGTCTGGGCGATCATGCGCCGCCGCACCGGGATTTTCCTGTTCGTCGTCATCGCCATTCTGGCCGCGGCCGGCGGCTATCTGGCGCTCGCCGAGCGGCGGTATTCGGCGACCGCGAGCGTGCTGATCGAGCCGCGCGGCGGCGACCCGATCCAGCCCGCCAATGCCCCGACAACCGAGCAATTGCCGAGTTCGGATTTCATCGACACGCAGCTCGTCGTCATCGGCTCGCCGCGGCTGGCGGCAGCCGTTGTCGAGGACCTCGACCTTGCCGACGATCCGGCTTTCGGCAACAGCGGCGATGCCGCGATCGATGCCACGCCGGCGCAACAGGCGCAGGCGCGATTGGTCGCCACCGCCAAGGCCGTGCGCCGCGCCGTCACCATCCGCCGCGCCGGGCGCACCTCGATCATCGAGATCGAGGCAGCCTCGCCATCGGCAACCCAGGCGGCGCGCATCGCCAATGCCTTTGCCCAGGCCTATCTCGACCAGTTGCGTCAGGCCAAGGAAGACACCGACCGGCGCGCCCGGTTGCAGGTCGACAGCCGCCTTGTCGCGTTGCGCAGGGAGGCCGAAGCGGCCGATTCGGCGCTGCAGCAATACAAGATCGCCAACGGCCTGATGAGCGCCCAGGGCGCGACCATGGCCGAGCAGGAAAGCTCGACGCTCAACCAGCAACTTGCTTCGGCGCGCGCCCTGCTCGCCGAACGCCAGGGGCGGCTGGCGGCTGCCCGCACCCAGTTCCAGCGAGGCGGTGGTGGCGGCGATGTCGCCTCGGCGCTCAATTCGGGCACCATCGGCGCGTTGCGCGCCCAGGAAGCCGAAAGCAGCCGCACCCTCGCGCAGTTGCGCGCGCGCTACGGGTCGCGCCATCCGGCGATCGGGCAGGAGGAGCAGCGCCTCGCCGACGTGCAGCGCCAGATCCAGCTCGAGATCGACCGCATCCTGTCGAGCCTGGAGGCCGAGGTGCGCGTCGCACGTTCCGGGGTCGAATCGCTCGCGGCCAGCCAGCAGGCGTCGCGGCGGATGCTTGCCGGCAATGCGGCGGCGCAGGTCGGCTATATGGAGCTGGAGCGCAAGGCGACCGCAGCCCGTGCCATCTACGGCGCCTTTCTCAACCGCTCGATCGGCACTGCGGCGCGCGAGGGCATCGAGCAACCGCGCGCCTCGATCGCGTCACCGGCGCTGATCCCGCTCGAGCCGACGTCGCCCGATATCCGGCTGGTGTCGTCGCTGGCGCTGGTCTTTGCGCTGGCCTTTGGCGGCATCGCCATCGCGCTGGCGGAATATCTCGATGGCGGCGTGCGCACCAAGCAGGATGTCGAGCGCCGGCTCGGCGTGCGCTATCTCGGTGCGCTGCCCGAAATCGGCTCGACCCTCGACGGCATGCGCGTCACCGAGACTCCGCAGGACTATATCGTCTCCCACCCGCAGTCGATGTTCGCCGAATCGCTGCGCAGCATCCGCGCGTCGGTGACGCTGCGCGGGCGGCACCGGCCGCGCGTCATCGCCGTCACCTCGGCATTGCCGCGCGAAGGCAAGACGACGACCGCAGTCTGCCTCGCGCGGACCCTGGCCTTGTCGGGCGCCGCTACCGTGCTCGTGGACTGCGACGTCCGCCGCCATTCGGCCAGCGACATGCTGCTCGCCGGTCGGCCCGGGCGGTTGCTCGATGTCCTCGCCGGCACCGCCACGCTCCATCAGGCGCTGGTGCGCGATACCGAGACCGATCTTGCGATCCTCGGCACCTCGGCACAGGCCGGCGACGGCCGCGACCTGCTCGGCGTCGAGGCGCTGGCGACGCTGATCGCCGGGCTGCGCGAGCGCTTCGAATTCGTGGTGATCGATACGGCGCCCGTGCTCGGGCTCGCCGATGCCCGGGTCGTGGCGAGCCGCGCCGATGCCGTGCTGTTCCTGGCCCGCTGGCGCACGACCTCGCTGCGCGCCGCCGATGCGGCGCTCGACCTGCTGCTCGGCGCCGATGCGCGGGTCGCCGGCGTCGCCTTGTCGCTCGTCGATATCCGCAAATATGCCAGCACAGGACATGAGGATGTTTATGGCTACCACAAGAAATTCAAAGGCTATTACGCCAACTAGGCTGCTGGGCGCGCTGGCCGGGCTGGCGGTCCTGGGCACCGGCCCGGCGCCCGCCGCCGCGCAGCCGGCACCGGCCGCGTCATTCTTCGAACCCTTCGACAGGCTCGACACGCGGCGCTGGTATATTTCGGACGGCTGGGTCAATGGGGCGTCGCACGGCTGCGCCTGGGCGCGCAGCAATGTCGTCGTGCAGTCGGGCGTGCTGAAACTGCGGCTGACCAAAACGCCGAACCCGCTGCGCGCCTATAAATGCGCCGAAATCCGCACCTGGGGCCGCTATGGCTATGGCCTGTACGAAGTGCGGCTGCGCACCGCGGCGGGTGCCGGGCTCAATACCGCGATGTTCACCTATTCGGGGCCGCCGCTGACGCCGGTCCATGACGAGATCGATTTCGAATTTCTCGGCAAGGCGCCCGACCGGGTCCAGCTCAATGCCTTTGTCAACGGCCGCGGCGGCCGCGAATCACTGGCGGCGGTGCCCGGCGGCGCGGCGGCGCGCTTTCACGATTATGCCGTCGAATGGTCTCCGGCAGGGGTGCGCTGGTTCATCGACGGCCGGCTGGTCCGCACCGAAGCCGCCGCACCCCTGCCCCGCGAGCCGGGACAGTTTTTCCTGACGCTCTGGATGGGCGCCACGCCGGTCAACGCCTGGCTCGGCAAGTTCGTCGATCCGCGCCCCGTCATCACCGCCGAGGTCGACTGGATCGCCTTTACCGCCCCCGGCCAGCGCTGCACCTTTGCGCAATCGCTGAGCTGCCGGGCCTATTGAGCATCAGAAGGCGAAGCGCGTCGCGATCGACACGGTGGTCGCGTTGAAGCGCAGCGATGCTGTGTCCGACGTGCGCTGGCGATATTCGAGCCGGCCGCTGACCAGCCAGCGCCGGTCGAGCAGATAGCGCGCGCCGCCGCCGATGCTGAATTCATTTCCGCGCGGCCCCGGCCCGTTCGCCGAAAAGCGCGAAGCATCGGCGTCGGCCGAAACGATGATGTAGCGATAGAGTTCGTGATCGACGGCAAGCCTGACCTGGCTGCGGGTATTGCCGGCAAAGACCGTCGAGCTGGCATCCTCGACAGTGCGGGCGCCGGTCAGCCGCAGCGACGTCAGCGGCGTGACGTTCCACAGCAGGTCGGCTCGGTAGGACGGGCCGCTGACGTCCTGCAGGCGCGGGTCGTCATAGCGCCGCCGGATCACACCGGCCTGCACCTGCCCGAACACCAGCGACGACAGTTCGAACGACAGGCCGAGCAGCAGGTCATAGCCGTGCGAATCGCGCACCAGTCCGGTGCCCGGCTGACCGGAGAAGCGACTGTCGACATATTGGCCGCTGGCAACGATGCCGACCCCGCTGCGAATCTCGTACTGGGCGCTGCCGCCGACGGTGATGCTGCGCACATCGCGAAAATCCTGGTCGATGGCGCTGCCGTCCGCTGCGACGGCATCGGAAAAATCATGGCGTTCCGCCGCCAGCGTGGCGTTGAGCACCAGCCGGTCGAGGATCTGCGACGCACCGACACTGGCCCGATAGATGCCATAGCCGACCGGCGTCGCCGTCCCCTGGAAGCTGGCGAGGCTGGCGCGGCTTTCGACGCGGCGGTCGGCGCTGGCTTCGATGCGGATGCGGCTGGCGCGCGAAATGTCGAGCGCGGCACTGGCCGAGCCGCCGTACTGGCTGACATCCTCGGCCGGCAAGGCGGCATGGATGCTGCGCGTGAACCAGGCACGCCCCGACAGGTCGTGGCGCGCCCAGTTGCTGGTGAAGCGCAGCTCGGGCGCAAGCACCAGATAGGCATCGGCCTCGCGATTGCGGTTCGCTGCCCGGAAATTGTCGGTGGCCAGCGCATCGACCGTGACTTGCGGGAACAGCCGAAAACCGCCGACATCGATGCCGAGCGGATCGTAATCGGTACGGGCACGATCGGCGACACCCTGGCCGCGCATGGCGATCTGGCCGTGCGCTGCCGACGATATCGCGAGCGCCAGGGAACAGGCCGCGCGCTGCCACCGCAGCCGCCTTCCGGTTCGTGGCGTAGGCGCGCGCATCGGCCCTTACCCCTGCAGCAACCGCGCCCGGACCACCGGCAGGCCGATGATCGCGGCGGGCACGCGGCGCCAGAATGCCGGATACAGCGCCGTCAGCCGCCGCAGTTCGGCAATGATGGTGCGGGGGTGGCGCAGGCTGTTGCGCACGGCCAGGAAAATGACATGCTCGCACAGCCTTTCGATTTCGTCATCGATCCGCTTGACCTGCTGCCGATCGAGGTTGAAGCGGTCGGCGACCATGCGGCGCATGCTGATCTGGTCGACCACCCGGCCGATCCCGGCGGGCGAATCCCACGACAATGTCGATCGGTAGATCGAGACTCCGCGACCGCGCCGGCCCATGATGCCGGTATGATAGACCAGCCGCCGCGAGCGATTGGCAAGGCACAGCCAGAACAGATAATCCTCGCTCGCCAGCCGCAACGACACTTCGAAGCGCGCCGCGCCATGGTGGTGGAAATCATAGATCACCTGCGACGTCTGCGGCATATGCTCCGCCAGGATCGCATCGAACGCCGCCCGCCCCTCGATCGTGCCGATCACCGGCGCCAGCGGATCGAGCCAGCCATGGCGGTCGCGCAGGAAGCGTGACGAGCCGAGCTGGTTGGTGCCGTCGCCATTGTCGCTATTGTCGAAATAGAGATCGGCGCCCCCCGCCAGCGCGGCAAGGCCGGCCGCGAGATGGCCATCGAGCCAGATATCGTCCGAATCGAGAAACGCGACATAACGGGTGCCCGGCGATACCGCGTCGAGCCCGGCATTGCGCGCCGCCGCCACCCCGGCATTGGCCTGTTCGACGATCCGCAGCCGGCAGTGCGGCGGCAGGCGCGGCATGGTTTCCGCCGCTGCCGCAACCGGTGAACCATCGTCGACGATGATGATCTCGATACCAGTGTCCGCAGCGACACGCTGGGTGACGATCGAGCCGACCGCCGCCGCCAGCAAGCCGTGCGAACGCTGGTAAAAGGGTATGACCACCGCGACGTTCATGCGTTCCATCACCCCGCCCGGAAGCTGGCGCGGAAGCTGGCCCTGTGCGCGCGCAACCGCAAAATCGACGCCGGCGCCCGCCGCCAGAGTCCGCCATCGACCTGCGCCACCTGGCGCAGCGCCCGCAGCACCGCCGCCGGATAGCGGCGGCAGTTGCGCACCGCGAGGAAAATGAGATGGTCGAAATAGCCGGCGAGCTTGGCATCGATATCATGCCGTTGCGCCCCGGTGAGCGCGAAGCTGCGGGCGATCTTGGTGTAGAGGCTGACTTCGTCGACAAGTCGGCGCAGGCTGTCGGGCGAGTTCCAGTCGAAGGCGCCGCTGTTGATCGAGACGCCGCTGCCGCGCGCCCCCATCAGCCCGGTGTGATAGCCGACGAGGTCCGCCGATCGCGCCAGGGTCAACCAGAACAGATGGTCCTCGCCGGCGGTGCGCAGCGTCTCGTCGAAGCGATGCGCGCCCAGCGCCCGGAAATCATAGATCACCTGCGAGGTGTGCGGCACGCATTCGGTGACGAGCGCCGCAAAGAAGCGCCGGCCATCGACAAGATGCCCGCGCGGCGGCTGGCCGGGGGCATAGCCCTGCTGGTCCCGCATGAACGGCGTCAACGCGAAACGATCGCGCCCCTGCGTGTCATAGCCATTGTCGAAATAGAAGCGCGCCCCCTGCCCGATCAGGTCGATGCCGTTCTGCAGATGGCCGGGCAGCCAGCGATCGTCCGAATCGAGAAAGGCGACGCAAGCGGTGTCCGGCGCCACGGCATCGAGCCCGGCGTTGCGCGCCGACGCGACCCCGCCATTGGCGCGCTGGATGATATGGAGGCAAAAATGTTCGGGAAGCTCGACAAACGGCTCGGCTGCCGCCGCGACGGGTGAGCCATCGTCGATGACGATCACATCGATGGTCACTCCGGCGGCGACGCGCTGCGCGGCGACCGATGCCACCGCGGTCGCCAGCAACCCGGGCTGGCGCTGGTAGAAGGGGATGATGACGGCGATCTTCACGGCCGCGCCCCGGACCGCTGGTTGAACAAATAGGCCGCCGCGCCCCAATGCCAGGCGGCGGTGCGCGTCGCGCGCAGCCAGGCGGCTTCGCGGCCGAGGATGCGATGCAGCGCCGCGCGCAGCCAGGCCGATGCCGCCGCCCGGCCGACCCACAGCGGCACCCCGAACAGGCGGCGATGGCCCGCGACTTCGGGGCCCATGAAGTTCGGCCGTGCCTTGCGCTCGGCCAGCAGCGCCCAGGTTTCGCCGAGCGCGCGATAATAGGACCAGATATAGCCGCGGCTTTGTCGCCCGGCCGGAATGAGATGGCGGACATTCGATGCCGGCACCGACCAGCCGGTGCCGCCGCCCGCGATGATGGCGAGGATGAGCTGGGTTTCCTCACCGCTGCGCCGGTGCTGCGGCGATACGCCGAGGTCGGGATCATAAAGGTGGCGCTTCTGTTCGGCGGCGCGCACCGCGAAATTGGCGCCATAGGGCAGCAACCCGCCGGCCAGCGACAGCGGCACCACGCTGTCGAACGTCCGCCGCGCCATCAGCGAGCGCAGACCGGGCTCGCCCTGCAACCGCGCGAACCATTCGGGGGTCGGCGTTTCGAGCACCGGCGTCACATTGCCGGCAAAGAACGCCGCGTCGGGATGGCGGCGTGCTGCCGCGACATAGGCGGCCAGCCATTCGCCTTCGAGTTCGACATCATCGTCGGTCCAGCAGATGAGCGCGCCGCGCGCTGCGGCGACGCCGCGATTGCGGGCGTGCGACAGGCCGGCGACGGGCTCGACGATCCGGCGGACCGGCAGACGGGCGGCAAAGCCCGCTACCACTGCCGCGGTCGCATCGCTGCTGCCATTGTCGACGACCAGCAGTTCCCAGCCAACCCCGTCGGGAATCCGCAGCGCCAGCGCCGAGTGCAGCACGCGGCCGAGCGAGGCGGCACGGTTGCGGGTGCAGATGATCGCGGTCACATCGACCGGTGCCGCGCCGGTCGTCATGCCGCAACCTGCCGGCGCAGGAAGGGGTTGGCTCCCTGCTCCATGCGATAATCGGGCCGGGTGCGGATGAATTCGTCGACGGCTACGCGGCAGCCGCCATAATCATTGTAATCGTCGATGACGATGATGCCGCCCGGGCTCAACCGGTCGGCGACCGCGGCCAGGCAGAAGCGGACCGGATCGTACCAGTCGCAATCGATATGGACGAGGGCGATGCGGTCGGGTGCGGCGCCGGGCCAGCTGTCCTCGAACAAGCCCTTGACGAGCCGGACGCGCCGGCCATCGACGGGAACCCCATGGCGCGCGAACGCCGCTGTCACATCCGCAAGCAGATCGGGGCGGTAGCCATAATAGGGATCCTCGCCGATGCCGCGCGACTGGCCCGACTGGATCGTTTCGTAGCGCGCCCGCGATTTGGCATCATCCTTGTCGGACGTGGGCGGCGGGATCATCGCGAAGACATCGAAACCGATGAAGCGCGCGTCGTCGCCACCATGGCTGGCGAGGATGATCGCCGACCCACCCAGCGCCACACCGAATTCCACCCGGTCGCCGGGCACGTCGCGCACCTCGCGCAGCGCGCGCTCGATACGCTCCAGCTTGGCAAGCGACAGATAGGTCAGCCGGTCCGCCAGCACGGCGCGCGTCACCGGCGCGAGGCGGTTGAGCGCCAGCCGCCGCCGGAAGCGATCGTAGAGCGTCATTTCGCCGCCTCGAGCGGCGCCAGGTCGGGGCGGGCGCCGCGTGCCGCGACATGATCCCGGAACTGCGCCACCGATGCCATGCGATGGGCAACCGGGCTGCGGTGGGTCCAGGCGGCATGGAACGCCGCCACCTTGCCGTCGATCGAATCGAAGACATAGTTGGGAATGCCGAGCAGGCACGACAGGATATGCGCGTGCAGCCGGTCGGTCACGACGCTGCGGCCGCGGTTGAGCATGGCGACACCGGCGGCAAGCCGCCGCCGCGCATAGGTTTCGCGCACCCGCAGCATGGTGTTGTTCATCGGCCAGGTGGCGCTCGGTCGGCCATGGCTGTGCCGCGACAGGCAGCGGTCGAGCCGCTTCATCCGGTCGATCGGCTCGATGATCCAGTCGCCGCTGGCCACGTCGCCCATCGCCGCCACGGCGGCGAGCAGCGCGCGATGGTCGGTGGCGACTTCCTTGTCGGTGCGCAACAGGCAGAAGACATCGACATCGGGGTCCATGCGCAGCAACGGGTCGAGGCAAAAGGCCATGTCGGGAGACAGGGTGACGGGGCAATCGAAATTGCCCGCAGCCAGCGCCGCGCTGGCATGATCGCGGACGAAAAGATGAAAATCCGGGTGGCGGCCGATCGCCGTGCGGGTCTGCGCCAGCGTGTCGGCGCCGGCAAAGCTGATGCTCTGCGGCAATTGCACGATGCGTTTATGGGCAAAGCGATCGAGAATGCGCAGCCGCAGTGCGTGATGCCGCGGCCAGATGTCACCGAAATTGCCGCCGCCATGCATGAGGATGATCGAGCTTTGCTCGATGAAGCGGTCGCAGCCGCTGGAATAATTGTCGACATCGAAGAACGAGATGCGTGCATCGGGAAAATAGCGGCGCAGGAAAGCAAGTTCGCCGAGCAGGATGGCCTGGTCGCCGACATTGGAATGGCCGGGCGGATCGAGCAGGCAGATATGCCGGTGATGGCCATTGACCAGCGGCAGCAGCGCCATTTCGATCAGGCCCTGCAAAGACGATTGCAGCATGGCTGCGCCAGGGTCGGCCCTCGCGGTCATCGCGGCGTCGCCATCGACCGCAGGCCCGGCCGGCTGGCGAGCCGCCCCAGCACGCCCCCCGCCAGCGCCATGATCTCGGTTTCCGGGCCCGGCGGTCGCCCGCCAAGCCGCCAGAGCAAGACCAGCGCCCCTGCATAGCTCGCAGCGCCCGCCCCGACCAGCAACGCCAGCGTCGGCACGTCGGCGGCCCCGAGCCCGGTGTGTTGCAGGATGGCCAGCACCGCGACCATGATGCCGACGGCGGCCAGCGAGCGCCCGTTGGCCGCGACCTGCGCGCCGATGGACAGGCCGGTCAGTCGCCGCACCAGCGCCATGTTGATCACCATGCCGGCCAGGCCGCTCACCACCCGCGCCAGCAGCACGCCGACAAGGCCGCCGGCGACCAGCCCGATGATGATGAGCGGCAGGCGGATGCCGAGGTTGGCGAAGTCGCGGCGGAACAGGCTGCGGGTTTCACCCAGCGCCATGGCCAGCGATTGCAGGCTGGAGGACAGGGTCTGCAGCGCAAAGACACTGGCGAGGATCTGGATGACGACCACCGCCGGCAGCCATTTTTCACCGACACTGACGATGATGAGGGGCTCGGCGATCAGCGCCAGGCCGCAGCCGATCGGCAGCGCGAGCGCCGACATCAGGGTCTGGCCGCGCACATAGGCGGCGCGTAACCGAGCCCGGTCGTGCGCGAGGCGCGAAAACGCCGGGAACAGCGTCTGCGCCACCGGTGCGGTCGCCTCGCGCGTCGGCAGCGCGGCGATATTGTCGCCAAAACTATAATGGCCGAGCGTGTTGCTGCCGAGAAAATAGCCGATGAGCAGCTGGTCCGACCGCCAGTTGATCGTGTTGACGATGCGCCCGAGCGTCAGCCACAGCGAAAAGGCGAACAGCTCGCGCCCGCCGCGCAGCCGCAATCCCGGCCGGTAGGGCAGCAGCGCATAAGACAGGCCGACGCCCAGCAATTGCGCCGCGACGCCGCCGGCGACCAGCGCCCAATAGCTTTTGTAGACGAGCGCCACCCCCATCGCGACGACAAAGCCCAGCAGCTTTTGCGAGACGCCCATCGCGAATTCCTGCCAGAACACCAGGTCGCGGGTGAACACCACCAGCCTGGGATTGCCGAACCCGCCGAGGAAGGTCGTCGCCGCGATGACCAGCAGGATGGCAACAAGGCGATTGTCGCCATAAAGCGCCGCCAGCGGCCAGGCCGCCGCTGCCAGCACCGCCGCAAGCACCGCCGCACGGATGATGTTGAGCGTCCAGGCGCTGTCGAAATGATGCCGCTGCGGATCGGCATGCTGGACGAGCGCCGACGACAGCGACAGTTCACCGATCGAGGCGGCAAGCACCGCAACCGTGGTCGCGATCGCAACCAGCCCGAAATCCTGCGGCAGCAGCAACCGGGCCAGGATCATCGTGCTGGCGAGGCCGAGCAGCGTCACCAGCAGCCGTGTGGCCGCCAGCCAGGCAGCGCCCCGGGTCAACCGATCTTTCATTGAACCAGCATCTTTGCCCCGCCCTCGATCCGCTGCTTTATAGTATAGATTGCGCATCTGCACAGCTTAAAAGTATATATGATGTATTGATTGTCAATTGGTGCCGACTGCCGTTCGCGCAGGATGCCGCCAGCACCGGCCCTTCGGGCAGCCGGGCAGCGGCAGGAATGGGGGAAAAGGATGACGCGAATTTCGTTCATCGTGCCGACCTACAACCGGGCCGATCTCATCGCCGAATCGCTCCGCTCGATCATCGCCGCCGCGGGCCCGGACGACGAGATTCTCGTCGTCGACGACGGCTCAACCGATGCCAGCTCCCAGGTCGTCGCCGGCTTCGCGCCGCGGGTTCGCTACGTCAACCAGGCCAACGCCGGCAAGTCGACGGCGCTCAATCGGGGCCTCGCGATGACCGATGGCGCCTATGTCTGGATCTGCGATGACGACGACCTGTTGCGCCCGCAGGCCGTGCCCCTGCTGGTCGAGCTGCTCGAGGCGAGCGGGGCGGGCTTTGCCTTCGGTCGCCACGAACGTTTCCGCATCGACCCCATTGCCGGACGCGTCGCCATGGGCACCGGCTATTGGCCCGACCTGTCGACCGGATCGGTCGTGCGGCACCTGCTGGAGGACTCATTCGTCATGCAGAATGCCACGCTGGTGCGGCGGGCCTGCTACCGCACTGTCGGTCCGTTCGACGAGACCTTCCTTCGGTCGCAAGACTATGAAATGTTTGTGCGTTTGGCGCTGCGTCACCGGGCGGCGCATGTCGATGACGTGGTGTTCGACCAGCGCAAGCATGATGGCGCCCGCGGTCCGTCGGCGGTCCGCCACACGGTCCATGGTGCCGATCGGGTCTGGCACCGTTTCGACAGGCGGATATTCGAAAGCAACGCCGATTTGCTGTCGGTCCCGGTCTTCGAAGCGCTGTTCGATGGGGCCGACATGGTGTTGCGCCGGCGGGCCGCCCGGCTGCAACGCGCCTGTGTCCATGCCCGGCACGACCTTTGGAGCGCAGCGATCGACGACCTGCAAGCGGCCGCCGCGCTGGCCCCCGACATGCCGTTGCACCCCGTCGAAACGGCAATTTGCCGCCGCCTGCCGGGCGGCAAGCACGGCTTCGCCGGCGCGCTCGCCGTCTCCGTGCTGGCGGCGCTCCGCCGTCTTCATCGCGGCGCCGGCGGCAGCATCACCCGCGCCGCCCTGGCCGGCGTGCTGTGGCGCCTGCGCCGCGATTCGCCGGCGGTGCGACGCGACGCGCGCGCCCTGCTCCTGGGCGTTGCCGGGCTAGGCGGCGCCGCGCGGATCATCGCCGCACATGCGCTGCGGCGGCCGGCAACCGGCGCCGACGACGCCCTGCGCGAACGCTATGAGCCCCATCCGGTTGCCGGCAGCATATCCGACAAACAAACGTATTTATCCAAAAGTCTAGTTCACAGGTAAAAAACTATACTTTTGTATACTGGATTATGCCGAATCCATGGCATATTTATTTATAAATCAGGGGTGAAAAATGGTAAAAATTAGAGAAAATCTCAAAATGGTGCGAGCCTTGCTCGACCCGGGCGACCGCATGTTCCTCAAGGCGGCACTCGTCGCCCATGAAGGCCGGCCGGTTGCCACCTGCGCCTGCTGCGGCTTTGTCGGGAAGTTCGAATCGACCGGGCTCCGCCTGCGCCTCGACGCGCGTTGCCCGGCATGCGGCGCGCTGGAGCGGCATCGCCTGCTGGCACTGGCGATGCAGCGCGGCTTCGTCGACATGCGCGGCAAGCACGTGCTCCACTTCGCCCCCGATGCGATCGTGGTGAAGCTGGTCGCCCACCAGTCGCCGGCGAGCAATGCCACCGCCGATCTTGAGCCCGGGCGCGCCGACCAGATCCTCGATATCGAGAACCTCGCCCTGCCCGATGCCTCGCTCGATCGCATCCTCTGCTCGCATGTCCTCGAACATGTCGATGACCAGCGGGCGCTGGCCGAAATGCACCGCGTGCTGCGCCCCGGCGGCCAGATCGTCATCATGATGCCGGTCATCGAAGCCTGGCCGCGGACATATGAGGATCGTGCGATCGCCACGCCGCAGGAACGCGAGCGCCATTTCGGGCAATGGGACCATCTGCGCTGGTTCGGGGCCGATGTGCGCCAGCGGATCCGGGCGCAGCGCTTCGAATGCCGCGAGTTCACCGCCGATGGTCCCGACAGCGCCCGCCACAATCTCATCCGCGGCGAAACCGTGTTCCTGGCGGTGAAATAGCGCCAGGAACAGGGTTTCGCCGCAGCGCCGGCGTCACGCCGACGCCGCGGCAAAGCGGGATTCGACAACCCCCTGCGATACCGCCCAGATTGCCGCCTGCGTCCGGTTGAGCGCGCCGATCTTGCGCATGATCGCCGAGACATGGAATTTCACCGTCGCTTCGGTGATCGAAAGCTCGCGCGAAATCTGCTTGTTGCCATCGCCGCGGGTCAGGCAGCGCAGCACGGCGATTTCGCGGTCGGACAAATCGACGTCGCTGGCAAAATCGACAAGGTCGCGCTCTTCATGGCGCCAGCCAGATGTCATCAGCGCGTGCACGGTTTGCGACGGCAGGATCTTTTCGCCCGATGCGATCAGCTGCAACGACCAGATCAGCGGCTCCGGCGCTATATGCTTGGGAAGATAGCCGTCGACACCAAGCGACAGCGCCTCGGCTGTCGTCTTGACGCTGATATCGTCGCCCATCACGACAAGCCGTGCCTGGGGAAACACCGATCTCAGGTTCCGGCAATCATGATTGCCTTCGGGGGCGGAGGCGGAATCGATGATCACGATATCGATCGCCAGTTCGGGCTGCTCCGCAGCGCCTTTCACCAGGCTAAGGCAATCGGCGCCGGTAAAAACCACCCTGAAACCGTTCTCGGCGAGGATGCCTCGCAACCCCTCGCGGACGATCGTGTTCTTGCCGACGATAGCAACGCTTACACACTGACCCATGATAACACCCCATGTTAGCTGTAGGGCCTGGATCGCAACACCATACACCCATGTGCATTTGCTCCTGTCACGCCCCGTCCGACCACCACACTGAAGCCCTGACTGGCATGCTGTCCCAAAGACGACTTGCCGACCGCGAAACAGCGCACCAGCGCACCAGCGCACCAGCGGGTTTTACGCAACCCAACATTTATACATTACTTATAATAAATTAATTTTCAAGTGAATTCGTCATTCTGCAAATAACGGTGGCTGCAATTAATTCCTACTCATGATGAAAGCCCCATTACTCGCTTACCCGCGTTACGGCCGGCACGCGGATTTGCCTGGCGAGACTGTTCCCACATCAGCGCATGCGCGACGATATCATCGAGGCGATAGCGCGGTTGCCAGCCCAGTTCGGCCATCACCTTGCGGCTGTCGGCGATCAACACCGCCGGGTCGCCCGGGCGGCGCGGCGCCTTGCGCGTGGCGATCGGCGTGCCCGACACGCGCGCCAGCGCATCGAGGACCTCAAGCACGCTGGCGCCGCGGCCGGTGCCGATGTTGAAAATCTGCGGCGCCGGGAAAACCTGGTCTGCCGGGGTGGCAAGCAGGCGGTCCATGACCAGGACATGCGCCGCGGCGATATCGCTGACATGCACATAATCGCGCACCGCGGTGCCGTCCGGCGTCGGATAATCATCGCCATAAATATCGATTGCCGCCCGCGCACCGGTGGCGACCTGCGTGGCGATCTCGATCAGATGGTGCGGGTGCGCGGTTGCCTGTCCGGCACGTCCCTGCGGATCGGCGCCGGCCGCATTGAAGTAACGCAGGATGCCGAGGCCCATGGCGCTGTTGCCATTGTTGCCGCTGGCCCGGGCGATATCGGCAAGCGCCGCTTCCGCCATCGCCTTGCTGCGGCCATAGGCGTTGATCGGCGCCAGCGCCCGGTCTTCGCCGAGCGGCGTACCATCGCCCTCGCCATAGACTGCGGCGGTCGACGAGAAGACCATCGCCCGCACCCCGGCTGCCGCCGCCATTTCGGCAAGCTCGATCGTCACCGACAGATTGTTGCGATAATAGGCCGCCGGCGCCGCCATCGACTGTTCGACGCTGATCGATGCGGCAAAATGCATGACGGCATCGACTTGGGTGCGCCGCATCACATCGTTCAACAAGGGTCTGTCACCCGCACAGCCATGCACAAATCGTGCGCCAGCCGGCAACAAACTTCCGTCACTTGTCGACAAATCATCGACAATTGTAACAATATGGTCAATGTCCATCAGCATCTGTGCAGTTATACTGCCGATATAACCAGCGCCGCCTGTGACCAGAACGTGACGTCTTTTTTTGCAATCGGATGTTACGCTATGCTTAACCATCGCTCCGATCCCCTGCCAATCATCACAATCTGTTGATGACTGCATTACATCTTCTGCAAAGGACCATGAATTATCCATTGATGCAAACTGTCATTCGTCTAGTATTGTTCGATGGCCTCCTGCTTGCCGACAGAATCCGGTACTTAACGACCGTCAAGCATTCGACAGGTGAAAGGGTTCCCGGAACGCAAAATTTTTTTGAATCCGAAATTCCATTCAACTTCACGCGCTTACATTACCGACTGGTAATTCGGTCAGCACCGTGCCCCCATCCGACGACGATTTGACCCGACGGATGTTCGATCCATCGCCGCGCCGATCCGGTGGCGCTTGCGTATCCTGCCGGGCACCGTCGCTCGACGATTGGCGAGGCCTTTGGGCCGTTCAGGGACGGGAGCTGCACAAACGATAGTAAGGCCCGAATCACACAGGCGCGCCCGGCACGGTGCCGGAAATCGGCAGCACCCGGCATGCGAAACTGGTGGCGCGGCGCCTCCCCGGGCAATGGGGGCAATGAAAGCGACACGCTGATACAGGCGCGCGGGCGTGCATTTGGCTCACACACGACACGGCCGCTGCCTGACCGCTGCTTGCCGACCGGCAGTGCCGCTATCGGGATCCACAGCGCACCGCCGGGGCTAATCGGCGACGCACCGGTCAGGCCTGTCCTACAGGCGGCATTTCTGACATGAACAGGCCCCTGTTCGCTCTTTGACATTGTCGGAATAGCTTTGGCGACGAGCGCCGCGTTGCGCGTCCTTTCGCCGATGTTCAAAACCCCGCCTGGCGCGTCGTCCTGATTTTTTGAGGTGGCGGGGCGACAGGCCAAACCCTTGCTCGTCCGTGAGCGGTAAAAGCCGCCCGGATGTGTCAACTTCGTCAACTTCGCGTTGGACGCGCCTTGTCGTTTCGCCGGCAATATCGGCGATGCGTTTGCCCAAGCTCCGGGCGCAAAAAAAGGAGCACGGGCAAAGTCCGTGCTCCTGTAGAATCGCTTCGGATGGCGCCGAGCCAACCGCCCGCAGGCCGGCTTGGCGCCGGACTGCGGGGCTCGAGCCGGGCGCGCTGCGCCTTAGCCGACGATTTCCGTCTGCGCGAAGAAATAGGCGATCTCGATCGCGGCATTCTCGTCACTGTCCGAGCCATGGACGGTGTTGGCTTCGATCGATTCGGCGAGTTCCTTGCGGATTGTGCCGGCATCGGCATTGGCCGGGTTGGTGGCGCCCATGATGGCGCGATAGGCCGGCACGGCGTCTTCGCCTTCGAGGACCTGGACCACCACAGGTCCGCTGATCATGAAGGCGACGAGTTCACCGAAGAAACCGCGTTCGCGGTGGACGGCGTAGAAACCTTCGGCCTGGGCCTGGGTGAGGTGGAGGCGCTTTTGCGCGACGATGCGCAGGCCGGCGGCTTCGATCATGGCATTGACCTTGCCGGTGATGTTGCGGCGGGTTGCATCGGGCTTGATGATCGAGAAGGTGCGCGTGATGGCCACGGGGAAACTCCGTTCGTTTGGAACATTGGGGGGGATGAAAGCGCCGCTCCCCTAGCCGCGCCGGGCCGGATTGGCAAGTTTGGCGCGAAAAAGGCCCGTTCAGCCGGCTTTTTCGAAGCGACCGCCTTCGGTTTCGCGCCAATAGACCGGCTTGACCCCTTCGGCCTTGGCGAGCCGGCGCCAGCGGTTGCGCGCCACCTCGAGCCCGTCGGCATCGAACAGGAACAACACCCGGGCCAGCCCGCCAAGATCATCGGGCAGATCATCGCCGATTTGCGCCAGGCAATCGGCATGATTGGCGGCGGGCAGATTGGCGGCCGAGAGCAGCACCGGCTGGCCGGCGCAGCGATCGGCGCCGAGATCGCTGTCGATACCATGCGGCACGAAGCTGTCGGCCGGCGCCCGCCACAGCGCCTCGTCGAGCTTCTTGAGCAACGCCGCATCGCTGCTGCGCACCAGGATGCGATGCCCGGCGGCAAGCGCCTTGCCGACGAGCTGCGGCAGCACCGCCTCGGCGCGGCGCTCGGCGAGCTGGTAAAAGCCGATTTCGATCATGCGGTGACGGTTCTCACCCTTCGAAGTTTTCCGCGATGAACCGGTCGAGCAGGCGGACGCCATAGCCCGTCGCGCCCTTGTCGTGGAGCGTCCCTGCCTTGTTCGACCATACCGTGCCGGCGATATCGAGATGCGCCCATTTCACGCCGGGCTTGACGAAGCGCTTGATGAACTGCGCCGCCGAGATCGAGCCGCCTTCGCGCGGGCCGACGTTCTTGATATCGGCGATGTCGCTGTTGATCAGCTTGTCATAGGCATCGCCGATCGGCATCCGCCACAGCTTTTCGCCGCAGGTTTCGCCGGCCTTCAGCAGCTGCGCCGCCAGGCCATCGTCGTTGCAGAAAAGCCCGGCATGTTCATGACCAAGGCTGATGATGATCGCGCCGGTCAGCGTCGCCAGATCGACGACAACTTCGGGGTTATACTGCTCCTGCGCCCACCAGATCGCATCGCACAGCACGAGGCGACCTTCGGCGTCGGTGTTGATCACCTCGATGGTCTGGCCGTTCATGCTGGTGACGACGTCGCCGGGGCGCTGGGCATTGCCATCGGGCATGTTTTCCACCAGCCCGACGACGCCGATAACGTGCGCCTTGGCCTTGCGGGCCGCCAGCGCGTGCATGGCGCCGGTGACGGCCCCCGCCCCGCCCATGTCCCACTTCATATCCTCCATGCCGGCGGCGGGCTTGATGCTGATGCCGCCGGTATCGAAGGTGACGCCCTTGCCGACAAAGACCACCGGCTTGGCATCGGGGTTGCCGGTGCCGTTCCAGCGCATGGCCATCAGCCGCGGCGCGCGCACGCTCCCTTGCGACACGCCGAGCAATGCGCCCATGCCGAGGGCGCGCATTTCGGGCTCACCCAGAACGGTCAGTTCGATGCCCAGGTCCGTGAGGCTCTGGGCGCTTTCCACGAACGATTCGGGGTAGATGACGTTGGCGGGTTCCGACACCAGGTCGCGGGTGCGCACCACGCCGGCGGCAATGGCGGCGAGCTGTTGGTGATAGGCAGCGGCATCGGGCGCGCCGATGATGTCGAAATCGGTCAGCGTCGGCTTGGCCTTGGGCTTTACCGTCGTGCGATACTTGTCGAAGCGATAGCTGCGCAGCGATGCCCCATGCGCCAGATGCGCGGCGGCGCCAGCGAGCGGCAGCGCGCCGGTCACACCCGTCATGTCGACGGAGACGCGGGTTTCGCCGCACGCCTGGAAACGCGCCGCAATCGTCGCGCCGATCTTTTCGAACACGGCCGCGGTCGCCTTGTCGGCCGGGCCCATGCCGATGATCAGCAGCCGGGCGGCATCGACGCCATGCGGCCCGAGGATTTCGACCACCGCGGTCGCTTCGCCTTCGAACCGTCCGGTCTTCAGCGCCCGCGCCACCTGGCCGCCGCTGGCGGCATCGACCGCGACGGCGCCGGGCGTCATCGCGCCATCGGGGCCGGCGAGGACGACATGGACGTGCGGGGTCGCATCGGCGACGACGGGAAAGGCAATGCGCATCGAAAGGCACCTTTGGAACGGCTGGACAATGGCCTTCGTCTAGAACGCCGCAAGATTGCGTGCAAACCCGCGCGGCGCGGCTGCGGCAAAGTGCTGTGGACGCCGCGCGCCGCGGCGGCTAAGCCTCAGCCCGAGTTTCCCGCCGTTGAAAGCGTCGCTTGCCCCTGCGTTCCGTCCTGCTGGCGACTGCCACTCTGTTTGCCGCATCGGGCGGTGGCGTTGCGGCGCGTGCGCAAGAAGCGCCACTGCAGGCACCGCCGACGGTGGGCGTGCCGCGCGATGGCGGCGACCTCATCGCGCCGGGCGACACCATCGGCTTCGAAGCCGATGAAATGCGCTATGACGACAAGGCCGAGATCGTCACCGCTAGCGGTTCGGTCAAGCTGAACCGCGATGCCTGGAAGCTGTCGGCAGATGCCATCGAATATGACCGGCGCAGCGGCAAGGTCGTCGCCACCGGCCATGTCGTCACCATCGATCCCGAAGGCAACCAGGCGTTCGGTGACCGCATCGAACTGACCGATTCGCTGCGCGACGGTATTATCGACAACGTCCTTCTCGTCCTCAACGATGGCGGCCGGCTGGCGGCGAATGAAGGCGCCCGTGCCGGCGATGTCATCGCGCTGCGCCGCGCCGTCTATTCGCCGTGCGCCGTCGTCGACAACCAGGGCTGCCCGCACGAACCGGTTTGGCAGGTCAAGGCACTGCGCATTTCGTACAACCGCGCCAAGCACCGTCTGTATTACAAGGCGGCCTCGCTCGAAATGTTCGGTGTGCCGGTGTTCTACCTGCCCACCTTTTCGCACCCCGACGGGCTCGCCAAGCAAGTCAGCGGGCTGCTGCTGCCGGGCATCGAATTTCAACGGCAACTGGGGGTGGGGATCAGCCTGCCCTACCATATCGCCCTGGCACCCGATCGTGATGCCACCATCACGCCGCATTTCTACACCGCCGAAAACCCGGCGTTGCAGCTCTCGGCGCGGCGCTTGTTCGCCAAGGGGCCGGTGCAGGTCGATGCCTTTTTCACCTATGCGCAACTGACCGAATTCGCCGCCGATGGCGTGACCGAAATGGACCGCGGCAACCAGTTTCGCGGCTATTTCGCGCTGAAGGGCAATCTGCAGCACTCGCCGACCTGGCGATCGAAATTCTCGGTGCGGCTGACCACCGACGACACCTTCAACCGCCGCTATGGCCTTGATTTCGATGATACCCTGCGCTCTACCTATGCGCTCGAACGCCAGACCCAGACCAGTTTCCTGTCGGTTTCGGCCTGGGCCTTCCAAGGGCTGCGGGCCGCCGACACCCCGGGCGAAATGCCCTATGTGCTGCCGCTGATCGAATATGACTGGCGCCCGGCGGAACAGGTTCTGGGCGGTCGGCTGCGCTTCGGCGCCAACAGCATGAACCTGTATCGCACCGACGGGCAAAGCGTGCAGCGCGCGCTCGCCTTCGGCCGCTGGGATCGCAGTTTCATCACGCCGCTCGGCCAGCGCATTACCGGCACGGCGATGCTGCGCGGCGATCTCTACAATGTCATCGACCCACAAAAGGCCACCCTGCCCGAATATGCCGGACTGCCGGGCGTCCATGGCCGGGTCATTCCGGTCGGCGCCATCGATGTCGAATGGCCGCTCGCCGGGCCGGCGCTGGGCGGCACCCAGACGATCACGCCGCGGGTACAGCTGGTCATCACGCCGGCCAATCTCGACAACATGATCCCCAACGAGGACAGCCGCGCGATCGAGCTGGAATCGGGCAGCCTGTTCGATCTCAACCGCTTCCCGGGGTTTGATCGCTTCGAATCGGGCACCAGGCTGAATTACGGCATTCAATATGCGATCGATCGGCCAGGCTGGGCGTTGCGCAGCGAAATCGGCCAATCGGTTCGGCTGGCGGGCGATGGCAGCGAATTTCCGCGTGGCACCGGGCTCAGCCAGACCGCCAGCGATTTTGTCGGGCGCACCAATCTCAAGCTTGGCAATCTGTTCGAGATTACTCATCGCTTTCGCGTCGACAGAAATACCTTTCAGGTCCGGCGCAATGAAATCGACGTGGCGATCGGTGACCGGCGCACCTATGCGACGATCGGCTATCTGAAACTCAATCGGAATATCCAGCTCGAAGATCTGGAAGATCGCGCCGAATTGCGGGTCGGCGGGCGCGTGGCCTTTGCGCGCTTCTGGTCGGCCTTTGGCTCGGCAATCATCGATCTGACCACGCCGCAGGACAATCCGATGGCGACCGGGGATGGTTTCAAGGCGGTGCGCCACCGCTTCGGCGTCGAATATGAAGACGAATGTTTCCGGCTCGGGCTGAGCTGGCGGCGCGATTACATCGGCGACCGTGATTTCCGTCCGGGCAACACCTTCCTGCTGTCGCTCGCCTTCAAGACACTCGGCCGCTGACGACCGTCGGCCCGCCGCAGAATTTTCACCCCCGGTTAAGCGCGCGGGCGCTAACCCCGGCTTTGCTGTCATCCCCGGCATGCGCTATTGACCCGGCACGGCTGGCCGGCAGCAGCCAAAAGGGGGTGACATGATCTTGCCCCGTTCGGAGACTGGAATGCGTTTCAACACCAAATTGTTCGGGCTTTTGCTTGGCTCCGCACTTGCCATGACCGCCGCGCCAACCGTGTCGACGGCACAGGAAGCGGCCCAGGCGCCGAGTTTTTCTGCGGGTGACATTCCCGAAATGCGCGTCGTCGGCGATATCGACCCGACGCTGCGCAAGGCCCAGGCCATCGTCAATGGCGATGTCATCACCGATACCGATATCGACCAGCGGGTCGCCCTCGTGCTCGCGGCCAATGGCGGCAAGGTCGACAATGATGAACGCCTGCGTCTCCGCCTGCAGGTGCTGCGCAACCTCATCGATGAAAAACTGCAGGTACAGGAAGCCGCCAGTAACGACATCAAGGTCAGCGATACCGAAGTCGATCGCTCCTATGATCGCGTCGCCGCCAATTTCAAGCGCTCGCCGGCGGCTTTCGAACAGTTTCTGCGCGATGCCGGCTCGTCGCCCGCGTCGATCAAGGGCCAGATCAAGGGTGAACTCGCCTGGAACCGCGTGTTGCGCCGCAAGGTCGAACCGCTGGTCAATGTCGGCGACGACGAAGTCCAGGCGATCATTGCCAAGCTGAACGCCGCCAAGGGCAAGGATGAATTCCATGTCGGCGAAATCTTCCTGTCGGCGACGCCTGAAACCGAAGCCCAGGTGATGGACGATGCCGCGCGCATCGTCGGCCAGATCCGCGGCGGCGCCTCGTTCGTCGCCTATGCGCGGCAGTTTTCCGAAGCGTCGAGCGCCGGTGTCGGCGGCGATCTCGGCTGGGTGCGCGCCGAACAGCTTGCCGATGCGGTCAGCCCGGTGGTCACCAGCCTGCAGGCCGGCGCCGGCGCCAGCAGCATCAGCGACCCGATCCGCGTGCCCGGCGGTGTCGCGATCATGGCGCTGATCGAAAAGCGTCAGGTGCTCGCGGCCGATCCCGATGCGGCAATCCTTTCCTTGAAGCAGATGTCGTTGCCGCTGCCCGCCGGCATCACCGAGGCGCAGGCGCTGATCAAGGTCAAGGAATTCCAGACCGCGACCCAATCGATGGGCGGCTGCGGCCGGGTCGAGGAAGTCGGCAAGCAATTGGGCGCCGATGTCGCGATCAACGATGCCATTCGCATGAAGGACCTGCCGGCGCCGTTGCAGAACATCCTCAAGCAATTGTCGATCGGCCAGGCCACGCCGGCGTTCGGTTCGGCCGCCGAAGGCCTGCGCGTTCTCGTGCTGTGCGGCCGGGATGACAGCGCCGCCCAGGTCAAGGCGCCGAGCTTCGATGAAATCTATTCCCAGATGAACGAGGAACGCGTCAACATGCGGGCGCGTCGTTACCTGCGCGATCTGCGCCGCGATGCGATTGTCGATTACCGCTGATGGCCGAGCTTTCGTCGGCGGCGCTGACAGCGGGACTCGCGCCGGCGCCGCTGGCGGTATCGGTCGGCGATCCGGCCGGCATCGGCCCCGAAATCGTCGCGGCGGCCTGGGCAGCCCGCAAGGCTGAAAACCTGCCGCCGTTCTTTGCGATCGGTGACCGGCGGGCGATTACCGCCGTCTGGGATGGGCCCATCGAAACGCTCGGCACGCCCTCGGATGCGGCCGCGGCCTTCGATCACGCACTGCCGCTGGTGCAGGTCGATGATCCGGGCGAAATCACCCCCGGTGATCCCAACCTTGCCGGCGCTCGCTGCGCGCTGGACAGTCTCGAGATCGCTGTCGGCCTGGCGCGCAACGGTTTTGCCGGCGGCATCGTCACCGGCCCGGTTTCGAAGGCGCAGCTCTACAACATCGGCTTCAACTATCCGGGGCAGACCGAATTCGTCGCCGAACGCTGCGGGATTGCCGCTGCCCATGCCGTGATGATGCTGGCCGGGCCAAGCCTGCGGACCATCCCCGTTACGGTGCACTGCCCGATCAGCGACGTCCCGCGCCTGCTGACGACCGAACTCATCATCGCCAAGGCGCGCATTGCCGCCCGCGCGCTGACCCGCGATTATGGCATCGATCGCCCGCGACTGGTGATTGCCGGTCTCAACCCGCACGCCGGCGAAAGCGGCACGCTGGGGCGCGAGGATCTCGACATCATCCGTCCCGCCATCGAGGCGCTGCTCGCCGAGGATATCGATGTCCGCGGGCCGCTGGCCGCCGACACGATGTTCCATCCGGCCGCGCGCGCGCTTTATGACGTGGCGCTGTGCATGTACCACGACCAGGCACTCATTCCGCTGAAAACCCTGCACTTCGACGATGGCGTCAACGTGACGCTTGGCCTGCCGATCGTGCGCACCTCACCCGACCATGGCACCGCCTTCGGCATCGCCGGCAAGGGGATCGCCAGCCCACGCGCGATGATCGAGGCCATCCGCATGGCGGGGCAATGCGCGGCGCGAAGGCTGGCGGCTTGACCGAGCCGGCGCTGTCCGATGCCCCGGCGGCGCTGCCCGATGCCCCGGCGGCGCTGCCCGATGCGCTCGCGCAGCTGCCGCCGCTGCGCGAAGTCATTGCCCGCCACGGCCTCAACGCCAAGAAATCGCTCGGCCAGAACTTCCTCTTCGATGGCAATCTGCTCGATCGCATCGCGCGGGTACCCGGGCCGATCGCCGGGCAATCGGTCTATGAAGTCGGCCCCGGCCCCGGCGGCCTGACCCGCGCGCTGCTGCGCGCCGGCGCCCGGGTGACGGCGGTGGAACGCGATGACCGCGCCTTGCCGGCGCTCGCCGAACTCGCCGAAGCAGCAGCCGGCCGGCTGACCATCATCAACGGCGACGCCATGGCGGTCGATGCGGCAGCGCTCGCCGGCCCTGGCGCGCATATCGTCGCCAACCTGCCCTATAACATCGGCACGGCCCTGCTGACGGGCTGGCTCGCCGGCGATGAATGGCCGCCATGGTGGGCAAGCCTGACGCTGATGTTCCAACAGGAGGTCGCGCAGCGGCTCGTCGCGGCACCGGGCAGCGGCGCCTATGGCCGGCTGTCGGTGCTGGCGCAGTGGCGGACCAAGGCGCGCATTGCCTTCAGCGTGCCGCCGCGGGCGTTCATTCCGGCCCCCAAGGTCACGTCCGCCGTCGTCCATCTTGTGCCGATGGCGCCGCTTTCGGCCGCGACACCGGCCAAGCTGGCCGCCTTGACCGC
>JANPKK010000060.1:0-94689 GCA_031426015.1 Alphaproteobacteria bacterium | reverse complement strand
CTGCCGAGCCCTTTGCCCGCGATGGCGGCATGCGGCTGGTCACCGGCAATCTGGGGCGTGGCACCTTCAAGACCAGCGCCGTCGATGTCTCGCGTCACACGATCGAAGCGCCAGCGCGCGTCTTCATCAGCCAGGACGATGTCGTGGCCGCCTTCAAGGCCGGCGAACTCGATCGCGATGTCATCGTCGTCGTGCGCTTCCAGGGGCCGCGCGCCAATGGCATGCCCGAACTGCACAAGCTGACCCCGCCCTTGGGCGTGGTGCAGGACAAGGGCTTCAAGGTTGCGCTGGTCACCGATGGCCGCATGTCGGGGGCGAGTGGAAAGGTGCCCGCGGCAATCCATGTCAGCCCCGAGGCCGCCAATGGCGGGCCGCTGGCACGGGTGATGGATGGCGACATCATCCGGCTGTGCGGTGATGCCGGTACGCTCGAACTGCTCGTCGACGCCGATGTGCTGGCGGCGCGCACCCTGGCGGCACCACCGCCGGCACCCGATGGCACCGGGCGCGAATTGTTCGCGATGATGCGGCTCGGCGTCGATGATGCCGAACGCGGCGCTTCGGCGATGCTGGTCGCGGCGGGGCTGTGATCGAGATTGTTGCCGCCGATATCGGGGGCACCCATGCGCGCTTTGCCATCGCCGAGGTTGCGGCAGGGCGTGTCGTGCGGCTCGGCGATCCCGTCATCCTGCGTGCCGGTGATTTCGCCGGCATGGCGCCGGCCTGGGCAGCATTCGGCAACGCACTCGGCCGGCCCCTTCCCCGCTACGCCGGCATTGCCGTCGCAGCGCCACCGGGTGCCATCTACAAATTCACCAACAACGACTGGGTGGTGCGACCCGATCATCTAAAGGCCGATCTCGGGGTTGATGAATTCGTCCTGATCAACGATTTTGCCGCGGTCGCGCACGCTGTCGCCGGGCTCAATGCGAGCCATTTCCGATCGGTCACCGGTCCCGCCGGCGCGCTGGCAACGATACGCCACACCAGTATCATCGGCCCCGGCACCGGGCTCGGCGTCGCGCAACTGCTGCGCGACGGCAGCCAGTACCACGTCATCGCCACCGAAGGCGGCCATATCGGCTTTTCGCCCGTCGCTGCCATCGAGGCGCAGGTCGCGGCGCGGATCGCCGCTCGCCACGGCCGCTGCTCGATCGAGCGGCTGGTTTCGGGCGCCGGCCTGGCAGCGATCGCCGAAACGCTGGCGGACAATGCCGGGGTCATGCTGCCGCCGCGCGATGACAAGGCGTTGTGGATCGCAGCGCTGGCCGGCGGCGACCCGTTGCTTGACGAGGCCATCGAAATCTTCTGCCGTATCTGGGGCTCGATCACCGGTGATCTGGCGCTGGCGCATGGCGCCGAGGCGGTCGTGCTCGCCGGCGGCATCGGTGCCCGGCTGGGTCCGCGCCTCGCCGCCTCGGGTTTCGCCGCACGCTTCGTCGCCAAGGGGCGCTATGCCGACCGCCAGGCGGCGCTGCCGGTACAGCAGATCATCCACCCCGAACCGGGGCTATATGGCGCCGCAGCAGCACTGGCGAGAGCGATGGCATGAATACCGACGCTGTGATGCGCCTCGCGCCCGTAATCCCGGTCATCGTCATCGACGATGCCGCCCGCGCGCTGCCGTTGGCGCAGCGCCTGGTCGCCGATGGTCTGCTGGCGCTGGAAGTAACGCTGCGCACCCCCGCTGCGCTCGACGCCATCGCCGAAATGGCGCGGGTGCCCGGCGCGGTCGTCGGCGCCGGCACGGTGCTCAATGAAGCGCAACTCGACGCCGCCATCGCCGCTGGCGCCCGCTTCATCGTCTCGCCGGGCCTGACCGACCGGATGGGGGCTGCAGTGCGCGAACGCCAAATCCCCTGGTTGCCTGGCATCGCCAATGCCAGCGACATCATGCGTGGCCTCGATCTCGGCCTCGACCGTTTCAAATTCTTCCCGGCGGTGGCGAGCGGCGGCATCCCGGCAATGAAGGCTCTGTCCGCACCGTTCGCCATGGCGAAATTCTGCCCCACCGGCGGGATCACGGCGGCAACCGCTGCGGAGTGGCTCGCCCTGCCCTCGGTTGTCTGCGTCGGCGGATCATGGATGGTGCAGCCTTAATCCCCTCGCCCGCCTAGCGCTTGCGCCCCGTCGTCATCGGATCGGGCTTCTTCGGCCGCTTCCACCCCACCGGCAGCACGGGCTTGGGATGCTGCGTCCCGATCCCCATCGCGCCCGGCACCTGGGCATGGATTTCCGTCGGATCGAAATCCAGCGCCCGCAAGGCATCCCGCAACCGCGCCGCCCGCTCGAAATCGCCGGCGGCGGCCGCAGCGCGCATCTCAGCCTCCAACCGGTCGCGGTTCGTTGCCATCTGTCCGTCCTGTCACAAGCATGCTGCCAGCAACGTCAAAACGCACGGAATGACCACAGGTAACCCACTGAAATTCAGATACCGAGGTCCCCGCAGCCGAAACTGCTGTCCTAACCCTGCCGAAACTTGCCCCGCTGGGTCGGATTGTTCGGCCCCGGGCGCGGGCCGCGGGGGCCGGCGAAACCGCCACCGCCCGGCGTGCGCGCCAGTACCGGGCGGTTGGGCTTGCCGGTGCCGGCGCCGCGCGGTGGCGGGCCGTTGGCGGGAATGATGCGGATGCCGCCTTCGGGGGAGCGGTCTTCGCCTTCAGTGCGACGCAGCGAGTCGATGAAGCGATCGGCGAGCGCGCGCGGGATTTCGAAGCTGGTTTCTTCAGGGCCGATCTTGATCACGCCGATTTCGGCCTTGGTGACATGGCCGCGGCGGCAGATCAGCGGCAACAGCCAGCGCGGATCGGCATTGAGGCGGCGGCCGACATCCATGCGGAACCACACCGTGTCATCAAAGCCTTCGCGCGGCGCGTCCTTCATGCCGCGGTCGGTGCGCGGCGGCGGGCCGCTGTTGTCGAGCAATTCCTCGACACCGGGCATCTTCGAACGGTGCATGCGCACCAGCGCCGCCGCGATATCCTGGGGGGTACGCTCGGCAAGCAGGCGTTCGGCGAGCGCGCGATCTTCGTCATCGATCTCGACCGGCACTTCCAGCAGCGCGGTGAGCAGGCGTTCATGGTCGTTGCGGCGAATATCCTCGGGCCCCGGCACCGGCAGCCATTCGGCGTTGATCTTGGCACCGCGCAGCATGCCATCGACCCGGCGCCGCGCCGGATAAGGCACGATCAACACGGCGGTGCCCTTCTTGCCGGCGCGCCCGGTACGGCCCGACCGGTGCTGCAATATTTCCGCATCGCGCGGCAGTTCGACATGAATGACCAGCGACAGATTGGGCAGATCGATCCCGCGCGACGCGACATCGGTGGCAACGCAGATACGCGCGCGGCGATCACGCAGTGCCTGCAAAGCCTGGTTGCGTTCGGATTGCGAATGTTCCCCCGATAGAGCGACGGCATCGAAGCCGCGCTCGATCAGGCTGGCGTGGAGGTGACGGACATTATCACGGGTTGCGCAGAACAGCATCGCCGTCGGCGCCTCGTGGAAGCGCAAGAGATTGACGACGGCATTCTCGATATCGGCAGGCGCTACAGTGACGGCCTGATAGGCGATGTCGCCATGGCCGCGGTCTTCGCCCACCGTCGAGATGCGCAACGCATCGCGCTGATAGCGCTTGGCGAGCGTCACGATAGGCTTGGGGATGGTTGCCGAGAACATGAACGAGCGCCGCGCCTCGGGGGTCGCATCGAGGATCTGCTCGAGATCGTCGCGAAAGCCCATGTCGAGCATTTCATCGGCTTCATCGAGGATCGCGAGCTTGATGCTGCCCAATAGCAGCGCGCCGCGTTCGAGGTGATCGCGCAGCCGTCCCGGCGTGCCGACGACGATATGCGCGCCCTGGCCGAGCAGCTTGCGTTCCTTGCTGGCATCCATGCCGCCGACGCAGGTGGCAATGCGTGCGCCGGTCTTGCCGTACAGCCAGATCAGCTCGCGGCTGACCTGAAGCGCCAGTTCGCGCGTCGGTGCAATGACCAGCGCCAGCGGCGCGCCGGCACGATCGGCGCGGCCTTCCTCATTGAGCAACTGCGCCGCCATGGCGACACCGAAGGCAACGGTCTTGCCCGATCCGGTCTGCGCGGAGACGAGCAGATCGCGCCCTTCGGCTTCGGGCTGGAGGACGGCGGCCTGGACCGGAGTGGGAGCGGCATAGCCACGGGCGGAGAGCGCTTCGGCGAGAAGCAGCGGCAGATTTTCAAAAGACATGCCCCCCCTTGCCCTAGTTTGCGGCAAAACGCCATGTCTATGCTGCAAATGCGAAACGGCGCCGGTGAAGCCCTGACCCACCGACGCCGTTACGGCGCAAAAAACAACGCCGTTACGGTGCGAAAAGCAACGCCGTTTCGGCGCGGAAAGCAACGCCGCTTTGTTGCAAATATGCTGCGGGTCAGGGAGCCGTTGCAGTCACCTTGGTCGCAATGGCAAGCCGTTCGAACTGCGATGCGCAACCGCTTTCGAGCAGCGCGGCACCAAGCTCATCGACAGCCGTCGGCGCCTTGGCGAGCACCTTGACGGTCAGCATGGCTGGCGCCGCCTTGCCGTTGACGACCTTGAAGGCGCCACCGCTGCCGGCGACTTCGGCAGGCCAGCCGGCAATCGCGCTGCCGGCAGCGAAGGCGATCGGCGCCGTCTTGCCATCGGCAACACGGGTGATGGTCATGCTGCCTGCGGCCATCGGCTCGGCGCGCCACACCGACAGCTTGCTGGCATCGATGGCGCAGACGGTGCCGCCGGCGGCAGCATCGATCGCCCAGACGCCGGGGGGTGTCGGCTTGCTCGGCATTTCGCCACCCGAGCCGCGCACGGCTCCGATGCGGGCGCGGCGTTCGGATTTCTGGGTGAGCAATTCGGCAAAGGCCGTCGGTGCTGCGGCCGAGGCGTTGGCCTGGTCGAACCGGAAGCTGCCCGGGCCGGTGAAGCTGCGCGTACCCTTGGCATCGAGCACGGTCAGCGTGTCACCCGATTTGAGCACCAGCGTCGCGGTATCCGAAAGCTTCTGGCCGGGCTTGTAGGCCGCGGCCGACGGGCCGACAGCACGCACCACCATCGGCACGGCCTGCGCCGGGGCGGGCAGCACGGCAACGGTTGCGGCAGCAAGGGCGGCAAACGACAGCGCCGAAGCGCCGAGAGATTTAATCGAGTTCATGGCTTCCTCCTGGTCCCACTTGTTCGAGACGTTTAACGAGATACGCAAGCGCTGTGTCTTCCGGTGCACCCAGCGATCGCGCCCGCAGTTCTTCCAATGCCGAATGGTCGCCCGAATCGAAGCGCGCGTAAAGAGCCGCGAACACCGGATCGGCGACGGCACCGCCGACGCCCAGCGGTTCATAGACCTCGATCGGCGCTTGCCGGCCACGCACCTGCACCCGGCCCATCGGCCGAAACTGTGCAAGATCATAACGTTCGGCGGCTTCACGGCTCACCAGCACGGCCGTCTTCAACTGCTTGTTGGCGCCTTCCAGCCGTGCGGCGACGTTCATGCTGTCGCCGAGCGCGGTATACTGGATGCGGCCTTCGCCGCCGAAATTGCCAACGATCGCCTTACCAAAATGTAATCCGACGCGTGTGCGACCAAGCTTTTTACCCGGGGCGACTTCCTTCATCAACGCCCTCCCGGCGATGCTCATCGCCACGGCGCACTGTGAAGCGCGAGTCGCGTCATCAGGCCGGGCCAGCGGCGCCCCCCAGAAAGCAACCACCGCATCGCCGACGAACTTGTCGATGGTGCCGCCGTATTTGAGGATGGTGACGCACATCACCTCGAGATATTCGTTAAGCATCGTCGCGACGATTTCCGGATCGAGCGTCTGGCACAGGCTGGTGAAGCCTTCGATATCGGTGAACAGCGCATAGATTTCGCGGCGTTCGCCGTGCAGTTGCAATTGCCCCGGTTCGCGCAGGATCTGCTGCGCCACGTCACGCGGCAGATATTTGCCGAGGGCACCTTGGGCAAAGCGGCGCTGTTCGGCGCCAATGATCCGCGCGGTCGTGCTGGCGGCGATGATCGACAACAGCCAGCCGAGGCCCAGCCCGAAAGCCGGCAGGCCGTAGGTATCGATTGTGTGGGTATTTTCGAGCAGAAACGGTATCGCCGTGATGCCGACGACCTGGAGCAGCCCGAGCGGCACGATGATCCGGATCGGCAGGTCGAAGCCGCCGGTGATCGCTGCGAGCAGCACGACCAGCGCGGCCGCCAGCCACAGATAGGCACTCGGGATTGGTGCCAGCTTCACGCCGTCGAGCGCCTGCGCGACCAGCGTCGCGTGCAGTTCCACCCCCGGTGTGGTTTCGCCGGTCACCCGGGTCAGCGGCGTGACAAAGCGGTCCGCCTCGGGCAGATCGGCGCCGATCAACACGATCCGGCCGGCAATCTGGTCGGCAAAGGCCGCCGCGGTCGCGGGGTCGGCGAACAGGTCGACGGGCAGCGACTGGAACACCGGGCGTTCCTTGTCGACCGGGCGGCGGAAGACCGCAGCGCCCGAAAAACTTTCATACCCCAGGCTCTTGCCCCTGGTGCCGGTAAGCGCGTTGACGAGCAGCGGTGGTGGCGCCGTGGTCGGCGTAGGCCAAGACCGCCAGGCATCGTCGTTATCGACATCGAGCCGGATCGACGCCGGCTTGACCGGCCCACCAGCCAACTGCGCGAACAACTTGCGCATATGCTCTTCCTGGTAGGTCATCACCTGCCGGCCATTGTCGGTGATCGTCGTGAAGCCGAAGAAGGTCGGCGTCTTCATTGTCGCCAGATCGGCGAGCAAAGCCGGGTCCTCGGGCTGCGGCGAATCGATGAGAATATCGACCCCGATCGAACGCGGCTTCAGCTTGTCGATGTTGGCGAGCGCCTTGCCGAGCAGCACGCGATCGAGCGGCGAGCGCTTCCCGGTCGCCTGGATGGTGTCTTCGGTGAAAACGACGAGCACGACGCGCTTGTCCTGTTCGACACGCGGTGCGGTCACGGCGACACGCACATCGTACAGCGCGCGTTCGATGCCGAGCGTTGGTCCCAATTGCCAGCCGAGCCGGCCGACCACCACCGCCAGCGCCAGCACGCCGAGCGTGGCAGTGAGCCGGATCCATCCGGCCTGGACCAGCGCGCTGCGCAGCACCGCCAGCCGTTGCGTGATGACATTGCCGTCCATGAAGCCGGTCGTCCCCCTTGGAAACAGGTTAACGGCGGTTACGGGAAATGTCAGCAGGGGGGATGTTAATTTCCTGCCGCGGCCGGTGGAGCCGGCACTGAAGCAGTCTGGGCCGGCGCCGCGCCGGCTATGTCCGTTGCCGGCGCCGCGCCGGCGATGTCCGTTGCCGGCGCCGCGCCGGCGATGTTTGTTGCCGGCGCCGCGCCGGCGAGCGGCTTGGCAGCATCGCCGACGATGGCAAAGCCCGACCAGTAATAAGGATGCGAGGTATCGAGCGCATCCATCAGCCGGACTTGCGATTCGCGCAGAGCCTCACCAACGCTCTGGCCACCGGCATCGGTGAACAACCCGGTGATCAGCGTCTTGGTCGCATCATAATTGTCGGGCACCGGCCAGTGGCTGGCGACGACAGCGCGCGCGCCGGCGCCGACGAAAGCCCGGACCAGGCCATCCAGGGCGAAATTGCCCCCGGTCGCCACACCGGCGTCGCGGGTGGCGGCAGCGGTCGCGGTGCCGGCGGTGTCGCACGCCGACAGGATGATGGTGTCGGCATCCAGTGACAGGTCGAAGATTTCGCGGAACGACAGCAACCCGTCCGACCCGGCGCCACCGAACGAGGTGAGCAACGCCGGGCGTGCTGGGCATTCCGGACGCGGCGCGGTGACAAGGCCATGGGTGGCGAAATGGATGACCCGGAAATCGCGCAGGTCGGCGCGCTTCATCAGCGCCGTGTCGGTGAATTTCTCGCCTGTCGTCACCTCTGCGCTGCCGCGACCGATCAGGCGGGCGCCGATGGTCAATTCCACCGGTGAGATCGGGTTGCGCCATTCGCTGAGCGGCCAGTCGCAACTGTCGCGCGCCGGAATGGCAGTGGCGGTAACCACGTCAGGCCGGGCGTTTTCGCCAAGGCCAAGATAAGCGCGGCCACCGCGCGAGGGCGCCAGCGCCCGCACATCGAGGAAGGACCGCGGGCTGACCGCGGTCGACACGATCCGCGTGCGCCCCAACCAGGCGATGCCGCGCATATCGAACGGATCGCCATCACCTTCCAGGCGCCTTTCATAGGCGGTGAGCCCGTCATCGCTGGTGATCAGCAGATTGACCGGCAATTGCAGCAGCGCGCCATCAGGTTCGAACACCAGGTGGCGTACCGCCGGCATCGCCGCATCGATCGGGCCGAATAGCGCGAGATAAAGCCGCCGTGCCGCCAGCGCATCGAAGGGATAAGTGGCGGGCCGGCCATTTTCGAATTTGACGATGGTATCGCGCAGCCCGGCGACGCTGCGGCCAAGCTCGGTGCTCGTCGCGCCGACGCGCAGGATGCGGGTGTCGCCGCCGGCGCTGGTAAACAGCGCATAGGCATCGTCGCCAACGAGCACGAGCTTGTAATAGGCTTCGCCGGGGCGCAGCTTCGACTGCAGGTCGGCAAGAGTCACGACATCGTTGGTGACGCTGCGATAACGCGGAAAATCCGACAGCTTGGCGAGCACGGCCGTCTGGTCGCGGCCCAGCGCTTCGCGGCGCTGGCGCAATGCCTGGGCCTTTTCGTCGTCATCGGCCTCGGGCACCGTCTTGGCGGCCAGCGTGGCGATTTCGCTGTCGACGCGCACGATATCACGCGACAGCGTCACGGACTGGCGGAACAGGCTGGCGGCGGCGTCACTGCCCCCCGACAGTTCACGCGCCAGCACCGCCTGCGTCTGCGCGACACCGGGGCGCACGAGGATCTGGCTGGCATCGAAGAAATCATTGGCCGCGCCGGTATTTCCTTTGGCGCTGCTGTCGACGAGCAAGGCAAAATACGGCCCGACCAGCGCACGCACCGCCTGGCCGGCTCCCGGCGTGCCCGGGCTGGCCTTGATGATGTCGCGATACAGCCGCGTTGCGCCATCGCCATCGCCCTGCCGCGCCAGCAACGCCGCGAGCCGCGCCTGCGCCACCAGATACGCCGCCGAATTGGGAAATTCCGTGCCGAACAGCGCCGCCGCCGCGGTCAGCGAGGCGCGCGCCGCATCGGCCTGGCCGCCGCGTTCCTCGATGATGGCGCGTTCGGTGGCGACCCCGGCCTTGAGCCAGCCCGAGCTTTTTACCTGGCCCTGCCGCACCGCATCGAGGCGGCGCACGGCATCGGCGAGCGCCGTGCGCGCTTCGGCATCGCGGCGCAGGCTGCGCAGCGCCGCACCCTTCAGATAATCGCCCTGGGCGTCGAGGATGGCGCTGCGTTCCTCGGGCGTCAGCCGCGCTTCGACCTTCGACAGGCTGCCGAGTCCGGTATCATCGCCATTCAGCTTCTGCGACAGCGGCACATCGATGAAGCCGACCGCGACGCGTTCGCGATCGAGCCCCGACAGATCCACAGTGCGGGTGGTTTCCAGCGCGGTCAGCGCCGCCTGCGGGCGTCGCCGGTTGAGCTCATGCATCGCCCGGAAATTGCGATCGAGCCGCAACACCACCGGATCAGAACGATCCAGCGCTGCCCCGGCGCGGGCGAACAGCGCATCGGCTTCGGCAAAATTGCCGAGGTTCGATTGCTGCAGCGCCTGGTTGACCAGATATTCGGCACTGCGATTGAAGCCCGGGCTGCCCTGGCGGTTGCGTTCGACCAGAAGGTCGAAGAATTCCGACGCCTCGGCAAAACTGCCGGCATTGTTGCGGACATAGCCTTCGGCGAGTGCCTGGGTCGGATCGAGGCTGCCGGCCTGGATGCGCGCAAACGCCGCCGGATCACCCGCCGCGGTCGAGGCGACTTCGACATCGCCCGTCACCGGCGAATCGGCCACCAGCGCCCGCAGCGCCAACCGCAACGCCGAGCCATAGCCGGTCAGCCCCTCGGCGACATAAAGCGTCTTGCCGCGGCTCAGGGTATAGACCGAATAGGCTAGGCCCTGCTGTTCACAGGCGGCGCGGCGCACTTCGGGGATTTCAGGAATGTCACCCGGCCCCGATGCCGCGCAGACGATATCGGCCTCGCGCCCCGCCGCCAGCCGCGCCGCGGTAGTGTCGGCCTTGCCGCCAGTGCGCAGCGCGAACAGCTTGCCGACCGGCGCTGCGGCATCGCGACACGTGATGCGGTAACCACGGTCGAACATGCTCATCAGCACGGGATCGGCGACGCGGTTCTGCGCCGTGCACAGCACCCCGCCGCTACCGATGCGGAAACTGTCGGCAAGTTTCAGGTCGGCCGCTGACACCGGCGCCCGAGCGGCAAGCGCGGCGACAAGCCCGAGCGCGAGCAGGCGACGCATCATGGCTGTACCCCGCCGCCGGCTGGCAGATCGAGCCACAGGGCCGGATTGCCGCCGCCGGTCACCGGATCGGTGATCGACACATCGTCGATGGCACTCGACAGGTCGACGAGGCGGCTGATGCGCATCTGCGGCAATTTTTCGGCGGCTTCCTTGGCTTCTTCCTCAAGCTCTTCGGGGGATTTCTGTACTTCTTCCATCGCGACGACGGTGTTGACGATGCCGGACACGACCAGCCCGCCTTCTTCGGGCGCCAGCCCGCAGATATTGCCGACGACACAGGTGTTGACCGTCGAAGTGGCGGTGAAGCCGGCCGGCGCATCGGTGGCGCTGGCGAAGGTGATGACGTCGATGGTCTTCTGGTTGACCTGGAAGGTACCCGCCGAATCCTGCGCGCGGCCGTTGATCACGACATCGAGAGCGCTGGTGCCGCTCGGCCGGATGCTGAAGCCGCCGCTGCCGGCGCTGAACCCGGCCTTTTGTTCCAGGCTGCCGCTGTTCTGGATCAGGAAGCTAGCTTGCGCCGAAATCAGGATCTTGTTCGCCGACAGCGCGCCGGTGAGATCGGGGGTTGCCGCCGCCGCCGCCAATGCTGCGTCGCGACCGGCGAAGCCGACATTGCTGGCGAGTTGCCCGAGAAGGTCGCTGGTACCGATCCAGATGTTGGCTCCGGCCAGATCGAGGCTGCCACCCAGTGCATCGCCGCTTGCCGTGCCGCTGATCTTGCCGCCGGCGTCGGTCGCGACTTCGATGCGCTGCCCGGCCGACAACCGCAGCGTATCGCCAGCGCCTGCCCCGGTCAGCGCCAGCGCACCGTTGACGCGAATGTTGCCGCCGGTCACCAGCGCCAGTGTCCGGCCATTGGTCTCGGCCCCGCTACCGGCGAAATTCAAGGCCTGCACCGTCATCGTCTGCGGCTGGCTGCCCTGCGTTGTGATGGTCAGCGCCCTTGCCGCGATGCGCCCGGCTTCGGCATTGCTCAGCACATAACCACTGCCGCTGTCATTACCGCCGCCCAGCAAGATGGCGCTGGCGTTCGACGCGATATTGAGCGCGACGCTGCTCGTGGTGCTGGTGCCGAGCGCGGCTGCAAGGGCGATATCGGCCGAGGTGACGGTGATCGTCGGCGCCGATACCGCGCCGGTGAAGCTGGCCAGTGCGCCGCTGTCGATCGTCATGCCGATGCCGGCATTGACGCCCGCCAGCGTGACCGCGCCGGTTGCCGCCGCTGCCAGCCGCCCGGTGTTGACTGCGCCGCCGATCGCCACCGGCCCGCCGATCCGTACCGGCGCCAGCGCGAACAATGGCGCGAAATCGAACGCCGACGCGGCGCCGAGTGCATCGAGCGTGCCGGCAAATGGCGTGAACATGCTGGCGTTGGCAATGAAGGTTGTGCCCTGCGTGCCCGTGCTGATCGTGGTGCCCGTAAAGCCTGTGGCGGCCAGACCGGCGAACGACGCCGTGGTGCTGATCGCGCCGGTGCTGACGCTGGCGTTCGCCGACAACAGCCCGATATTGCCGCGCGCGTTTATCGCCCCGGTGCTTACCGCGCCGAGCCCGTTGATGCCGACCTGATACGCCGCGCCCTGCGCCGGCGACGCGCGCAGCGTGCCGGCATCGATGGCACCGGTGGTCAGCGTCGAACTCGCCGCCGCTTCGCCGAAGCCGATCGCAACCGAATCCCCGGCGCTGATGCTCGCGATCGTGATCGTACCGCCGGCTTCGAGATCGACATCACGTTCGCCGCGCACGGCACCGAGCGCCAGCGTGCCGCTGCCGCGTATATCGACCTGCCCGCCGGCATTGATCGCCCCCAGGTTTAGCGAACCCGAGCGAATAGTGATCGCACCCACCGCGTTGATCGCGGCGCTGCCGGTGATCGCGCCCGTCGTCACGATGCGCAGCGTGCCGGTATCGATGGTACCACCCAGCCCCACCGGCCCGGCGAGCGCCACCGGCGTGGCGTTGACGAGGCCGGCATAATTGGCATTGCCATTGGCATCGTCGATGACCAGCGCCGCCATGCTGTCGGCAGCGATCAGCGTCAGCCCGTCACCGGCGGTGCGGATGCTGCCGACGGTCACCCCGGTGCGCGCCAGCAGTGCCAGCGATTCGCCCGTGGTGATGGCGCCGGCCGTGATGCTGCTGCCTAGCGCGGCCAGCCCGACCGGGCCGCGCGCATTGATCGCGCCGATGTTGATCGCCCCGGCGCTGCGCACCCCGACGCCGAATTGCGCCAGCGGACCCGCCGACGCCGCAACGATGCCGGCATCGATAGCCCCCGTCGTCACTCCGACGCCGACCAGATTGACCGAATCCGCGGCGCTGAGCGTGCCCGCCGTCAACAGGCCACCGCTCGTCACGTCGAGATCACCTTCGGCACGCAAATTGCCCAGCGTAAGCGCGGTATCGCTGATCAGTTCGAGGTCGGCGCCTGCCGTGATCGGGCCGAGCATCAGCGCCGCGCCGTCGATATAGATGTCGCCGCTCGACGCCAGCGTCTGTGTCGTCACCGTGCCGGTCGCCGCCGCCTTAAACAGGCCGGTCGTGACGGCGCCGTTGATCGTCAGGTCGCCGACCAGCCGCATCGGCGTCGCGGCGAACAGCGCAGCATATCCCGGATTGCCCGGAAGATCGAAGCTGATCAGCGGTGCCTGGAGGTGCGAGGCGATGAACACGCCGCCCGTCGTCGGGGTTGTGATCGCGCCGGTCGTGATGCCCAGCCCGTCGAGCAGGGTAATCGACGTGCCGGCATCAAGATCGCCGGTAACCAGCGAGCCGCCCTGCGCGATGATCCCGATCGAACCCTTGGCGCGCACGTTGCCGACATCGGTGGTGCCGGTCGAATCGACGAACAGCAGGAAATTGTCGCTCGGCCCGGCGAGCGGATTGACGATGCCGGTATCGATGTTGCCGGTCTTGATGATCGGCGCGGGGCCATTGGGCTGCGGCGTCACGGCGCGCAGGAAGATCGAATCGGCGGCGCTCAGATCTCCGGTGGTAATGTTGCCGACCGCCGAAACCCGGATATCGTCTTCCGACCGGACATCGCCGAGCACGACATCGCCGGCACCATCCGCGCCGGCGCGGGCATTGATCGAGACACCGCCGCCCGCCACGATCGAGCCCGTGGTCAGATCGCCGAGCGAGGTCAGCGACACCCCGCCCGCCGCATTGATGTTACCGATCGTGAGCGCGGTATCGACCGTCAGCGACAGCGGACCGCCCAGCGTCAGGTCGCCAAGCGTCTGCGAGTCGGCATTGAGTACCGAGCCGAGCGCGGCGGTAACCGTTCCCGAAATCAGGATACGACCCGAGGCGGCGGCCTTGAACAGCCCGGTGGTGACATCGCCATTGACGATGATATCGCCCGCCAGCCGCGCCGGATTGGCAGCGAACAGCGGTGCGTAATCGGGGTTGCCGGCGCGATCGAAGCCGATCAGCGGCTTTTGCGAATTCGATGCGATGAACACGCCCCCATCGAGCGGCGTCGTCAGCGTGCTGCTGGTCACGCCATTGGCGGCGAGCAGCACAATCTGGGTCCCCGCGGTCACTGCCCCTGCATCGATGCGTCCTGCCGAAACCACCCCGGCCGAACCCGCGACCATGATGTCCTCGATCCCGACATCGCCGCCGGCATCGACAAAGACCAGCCCGCGCCCGCCGGGCGCGGCATCGACCAGGCCGGCATCGATCGCGCCAGCATCGACCCGGCCGCCGCTGCGCAGGAACAGGCGGTCGCCAACGCTGATCGCGCCGGTCAGGATATTGCCCCCCGCCGTCAGCCGCGCATCGCGGCCGGCGCGGACGGTGCCGGCCAGGATATCGGCATCGGCAATGACATCGATATCGATACCGGCGCGGATGTTGCCGACCTCCACGCCGCCGGCATCGATATACAGGCTGCGCGCTGCATCGATCGCGCCGCTGCTGAATTGCCCCGTCGCCGCCGCTGCAAAATCGCCGGTCACGACCGCGCCGCCAATGGTGATATCGCCAACCAGCCGGGTCGGTCGCACCGCGAACAGCGCCGCATAATCGGGGTTGCCGGAAACGTCGAAGGCAATGAGCGGCGCCTGCAGATGCGAGCCGAAATAGACACCGCCGGTCGCCGGCGTGGTGATCGCCCCGGTGGAAACCCCCAGGCCGTCGAGCAGCACGACAGTGCCGCCCGCCACCAGCGCACCGGTGGTCAGCGAGCCGCCCTGCGCGATGATGCCGATGGACCCCGCCGCGGAGACAGCGCCGAGCGCGACATTGCCGGCACTTTCCACATAGACGCCATACGCCGAACCAGGGCCGGCAAAAGGCGAAACAATGCCGGCATCGATAGCGCCGGTAATAATCGTCGGCAGGCCCTGCGCCGATGCGGCGGCACGCAGGAAGATCGAATCCCCGGCGCTGAGCGTCGTCGTCATCAGATTGCCGGTGCTGGCCAGATCGATATCGTTCCCGGCGCGGATCGCACCGATATCGAGCCGTTGCCCGGACAGTTGTGTGCTGCCACCGCTGGTCAGCCCGCCGGTATCGAGATTACCGGCAGCATCGATGACGATATCACCGCCGGCCTGCGCCGCGCCGATGGTGAGATCGGTGCTGGTGACAAGACCGAGATCGGTTCCGGCGAAAAGCCCGTTGAGCGCCAGCAGCCCGGCATCGAGCTGTACCGCGCCGACGGTGGTGACGGTGCCGCTGATACCCAGGGTAAAATCGGCCGCGGCGCGCAGATTGCCGACGTCGACATCGCCATCAATCGCGATGACACCCGCCAGCCGTACCGGTGCTGCCGCCAGCAACGGCGTAAAATCGAAATTCGCCGGCGGCGCCAGCGCATCGACACCCGCCGGCAGCAATGCCGCCATCGACGCATCGGCAAGATAGGCGGTGCCCCCGACCGCCACGTCGCGCGTGAAGATGCCGGTACGCGCCAGCGCAGCGAAATCGCTGTCAGTGGCGACGCTGCCGGTGGTGATGCCGCCTTGTTGCGACAACAGCCCGATATTGCCGCGCGCCGCGATCGCGCCGGTGCCGATGTCGCCGAGATCGGTGAACACGCCGATCTGGTAACCGGCCTGCGGATCGGCCGACGCGCCGACGATCCCGGCGTCGAGCGCGCCGGTGGTGATGTTCGCCGTCGTGCCTGGCGCACCGTCGAAGCGGATCTCGATCGAATTGCCCGCGCTGACCGACGCGGTCGTGATGTTGCCACCGCCGACGATCGCAATGTTCTGGCCGCCCCGCACGCTGCCGACGCCGAGCGCCGTGCTCGACACCAGGTCGATCCGGTTCGCCGCCAGGACAACGCCCAGCGTCACGCCATTGCCGCTGACCAGCAGGGTGTCACCGGTGCTGGCATTGCCCGCCGATACCGCACCACCGGCCACCAGCTGCAAACCGCCGCTACCCGCATCAAGGTTGCCGAGCGTGGCAGCACCGGCCGCGGCAAGGTTGATTGCCAGCGCGCCGGGGGCAACGCTTCCCGCCGAAACCACATTGCCTGTCATCAGCCCGCCCTGCGATTGCAGGCTGATCAGGCCGTCGGCCGTGATGGTGCCCGCCGACAATGCCGTCGCAGCGCGCACATCGACGCGCGTGCCGCTGTCGACCGTCGCCAGCCGCACATCGCCACCATCGATCACGATGGCTTCGCTCGCGCCGAGCAAGCCGGTGACCTGGGCGATGCCGGTGTTGGCCAGCCGGAACTGCCCGGTCGTCACGGCGCCGCCGATCAGCACATCGCCGGCCAGACGCTCCGGCGTCGCCGCGAGCAACGCCACAAAGTCTCGTCCGCCATTGCCGGTATCGACGATCGACCCGGCCTGGCTGTCGGATGCTATATGAATGTCGCCGCCGGCGCCGGTAGAAAGGGCGCCGGTCGTCACACCCGTGCCGGCGAGCAGCGCCAGGACAGGCCCGGCGGTAACCGCACCAACATTGATGGCGCCGCCGCCGGCGATCACGGCGACCGCGCCCGGGGTGGTGATGCCGGCAATCCCGACATTGCCGCGCGCATCGGCCGATACCGTTCCTTGCGCGCCAATGGTGCCGGTGGTGATCGCGCCGGCGCCACTGGTCAGCAATTCGACCGGACCACCCGCAACGATGCCGCCCGTCGTCAAGGCCCCGGCGCTCGCCAACGCCACGGCGCTACCGGCGTCGAGCGCGCCGAGCATGAGCGTCGCCCCGCCGTCAACGCCGATGGCGGTCGCAGCCATCAGCGCACCGGCACCGATCGTGCCGCCAGCCGAAAGGTCGATGCCCGCGCCGCTACTGGTGATCGTCGTCGCCCTCACCGCGCCGGTTGCTGTCAACCTCACCGGCCCCGCCGCCATGATCGCGGCACTGTCGATGTTCGCACCGGCCAGCGTCACCGCGCCGCCGCCGTCGATCGCACCGATACCGAGGTTGCCGCTTGCGGTGACCAGGATGTCCCCGCCGGCAAACAAGGTCGCCAGTGTCGTCGCACCGCCGCTCACCGAAATGCCCGCCGCCGCGTCGAGCGCGCCCGCATCGAGCCGGCCCGTGGCAGCGAGGGTGATCCCGTTGCCGCTGCTGGTGATGTCCACGGCGGCCAGCGCATTCGCGGCGGTCAACGCCACCGGCCCCACCGCCGTGATCGTGCCGCTGTCGATATTTGCGCCAGCGAGCGTAACCGCGTTGCCGGCATCGATCGCGCCGGTGCCGAGGTTGCCGCTCGCCGTGACCGAAATGTCTCCATCAGCGCGCAAAGTCGCCAATGTTGTTGCACCGCCGTTGACCGAAATGCCTGTCGCTGCGTCGAGTGCGCCGGCATCGAGCAGGCCACCCGCGGTAAGGGTGATCCCGTTGCCGCTGCTAGTGATGTTCACGGCGGCCAGCACATTCGCGGCGGTCAACGCCACCGGCCCCACCGCCGTGATCGTGCCGCTGTCGATATTTGCGCCAGCGAGCGTAACCGCGTTGCCGGCATCGATCGCCCCAGTGCCGAGGTTGCCGCTCGCCGTTGCCATTATGTCTCCGCCAGCGAGCAATGTGCCCAGCGTCGTGACGCCACCACTGATCGAAATGCCTGTCGCCGCGTCGAGTGCGCCAGCGTCCAGCGCGCCGCCGGCGCTCAACGCGATGTCAGCGCCGCTGCTTGTGATGCTCTGAGTGGCAAGCGAATTGGTGGCGGTCAGCGCCACCGCGCCTATGGCCATGATCGCGCCGTTGTCGATGCTCGCGCCGCCCAGCGTTACCGCGCCACCGCTGTCGATTGCGCCAGTGCCAAGGTCGCCGCTCGCCGTGACGAGGATATCACCACCGGCGTTCACCGTGGCCAAGGTCGTCGCGCCACCGCTGATCGAAATACCCGTTGCCGCGTCGAGCGCGCCGGCGTTCAGCGCGCCGCCGGCAGTAAGCGTTATACCGCTGCCACTGCTGGTGATGGCCATTACAGCGAGTGAATTGGTGGCGGTCAACGCAACCGGGCCCACCGCCATGATCGCACCGCTGCTTATGGTGGTGCCGCCGAGCGTGACGCCGGCGCCCGAAATGACGGCGCCATTGGTGAGCGCCCCTCCGGCCACGACCGAGACCGCGCCACCAGCTTGCAACGCATCGGCCAGCACTGCATCGGCCGCCGTCACGGCAATCGCGTCAACCGCCGTCGCATTCGCCAAGGTTGCGCCGCCTGCAGCCGTGATCGAGACACCCTTGCTTGCCGCCAGCGTGCCAGCCGTGATGCTGCCGGTGCTGCTTGTCGCCAACGCGATTCCGGCACCCGAAACGGTGCCCGTAGCCAGCGAGCCGGCGGCCGCCACGTCGATATCGCCACCAGCCAGAAGCGATCCGAGCGTGGTTGTCCCGCCGGTGCTGGTGATCGTCGATGCTGCCGCAAGTGCGCCCGTCCCGATGGTGCCGCCGGCCACAAGGGCGATGCCGTTGCCAATGCTGCTAATCGTCGTCGCCGACAGAGCGCCAGTCGCCGTCAACGCCACCGGGCCAACAGCGGCGATTGTGCCGCTGTCGATGCTCGCGCCGCCCAGCGTTACAGCACCGCCGCCGGTGATTGCACCATTTGTCAGCGCACCGCTTGCGGCGACCAGGATGTCGGCATCGGCGCGCAAGGTGGCGAGCGACGTCGCCCCGCCAGTCACGATGATGCCCGACGCAGCATCAAGCGCGCCTGCGGTCAGGCCGCCGCCCGCCATCAGATCGATGCCGCCATCGCGGCTGGTGATCGTCGTCGCCGTCAGCGCGCCGGTTGCCGTCACGCCGATGCTGCCCGCAGCATCGATGGTGCCGGTATCGACACTGGCTCCGGCGAGCGACACCGACGTGCCGGCAGCGATGGCGCCATTGCCGAGCGCACCGGCCGCGGTCAGTTGCGTGCTGCCAATGCTGCGCAGCGTGCCGGTTGCAACATCGCCGCCGCCGGTGACCAGAATGACATTGCCATCAAGATTACCCGCCAAGAGTGCGGCGCCGGCACCCAGCGTGATGTTGCCGATCGCGGTCACATCGCCGAGCGTCGCTGTGCCTGCCGCCATCACGTCGACAGCGTCGTCGCTGCCCAATGCGCCGGCCACGATATTACCACCGGATGTCGTCGTCAGCCGGATCGCGGTGGCAGCAATCGTGCCGGTCGACAGCAAGCCCGACGCTGCCAGGTCGACATTGCCGCCGGTCGACAGCACATTGCCCAGCGCCAGCGAACCGCCGGCACCGGTGATCGCCAGCGCTGCGTCGAGCATCGTCGCCGTCACCGCGCCACCCGCGGTGAAATCGATCCCGGCGCCGCTGCTGCTGATCGTCGTGGCGCGCAGATTGTTGCCGGCGGTCAGGCTGATCGCTCCCACCGCCGCCAGCGCGCCGGCATCGATATCGGCCGCGCCAAGCACAAGTCCTGCACCGGCAGTCACCGGGCCGGTCACCTGCAACAGGCCAGCCGCCGCTAGATCGATCGATTGCGCGGCGTCGACGCCTGCCAGAGTGGCGCCGCCGGCAGATGCTAGCATCACGCCGGCGCTTGCCGTGATCGCGCCCGCTGCGATGTCCCCGCCGAGCGTGGTCGCGAGGGCGATATCGCTGCCCGAAATCGTGCCGGTGGTAAGCGGACCCGCCGCTGCCACGGCGATGCTTCCGCCGGCGAGCAGCGCGCCGAGCGTGGTCGCGCCGCCATCGCTGGCGATGGTCGTCGCCGCATCGAGCCCGCCCGTCACCAAGCTGTTGCCGGCGGACAGGGAAATGCTGCTGCCGTTGCTGGTGATCGCGGCCGCCATCACGGCGTTGCTCGCGGTCAGGCCGACGCTGCCGGTCGCGATGATCGAGCCGCTGGTGATGTTCGTGGCGTTCAGCGCAACCGACCCACCCGACACGATCGCGCCGTTGGCAAGGTTCGCACCTGCGGCTGCCGACACGTCGCCGAGTGCGCTGAGGCTGCCCAACGCCGCGTCGCCGCCGGCATCCACGTTGATCGTGTAGGTCGCGCCCTGGCCGGCCGGGCGCAGGATGCCGGCGGTGATCGCGCCGGTGCTGATGCCGTTCGACGCCACCAGCGTCACATCATCACCCGCACTGATCGCCCCGGCGGCGATCGCCCCGGTCACCGACAACAGCACATCGCCTTCGGCGCGCAGATCGCCCAGCGTCAAATCGCTGTCGGTGAGCAAGGCCAGGTCGCCGCCGATCATCAGATCGGCAAGGTCGAGCCGCCCGGCATCGAGCCGCAGGCTGCCCGTGGTGGTGATGCCGGCGAGCGCGGAGATCGTGCCGGTTGCTGCCGCGGTCACCCGCGCCGCCATCACCTTGCCGCCGAAATCGATGTCACCTGCCAAGCGCACCGGATTTGTCGCCAGCAGCACACTGTAATCGGGCGGGTTGTTGCCCGTCGTGCCGATCAGTCCGGCCTGGCTGTCGGAACCGATAAACACCGTGCCGGTGCCGGTGACAGTACCAGTGGCAACCGTACCGCCGGCGAGCAGCACCGCCACCGGCCCGGCATCGATCGCCCCGATGGTGATTGTACCACCACGCGCCACCAAACCGAGATCACCCATGGTGGTTGCCGACGCGATGCTGATGCCGCCCGCGATATCGGCCGCAATCCCGTTGACGGCGTCGATCGCACCCGCCGTCAAGGTTGATGCGCCGCCCTTGCCGATGGTGACGAGCTCGACCCGGTCGCCCGCCGAAATGGTGCCGGTGCCGAGCGCGCCGCCCGCCACTAGCCGCGTGCCCTGTCCGCTGCTGACATCGCCGAGCGTGATCGCGGCACCGCCGTCGACGAGCAGTGTCGTGCCGGCATCAAGATTGCCGCTGGTCAGCAAGGCCGCGCCGGCCAAAGTAATCCCACCGCTCGCCGTGATGTCCGACAGCGTCGCGCCGCCGCCCGAAGTGACGTTCGCATTGCCGGTGACCAGGATCGGCCCGGCGGTGATATTTGCGGAAGCAATCGTCTGGAGCCCGACCCCGGTCGCCGTGATGCTTCCGGTAGTCAGCGCGCCGCCTGCGGTTGCCTGGACCGAGCCGGCTGTCGACGACAGATTGCCCGTGCCGATCGTCATGGCTGTCAGGTCGATGCTGGCGCCGCCGGTTATCGCCAGCGTTGTCAGGCTCGCCGCCGCCATCAGGTCGACGGCGCCGACGGCATCGATACCGGCCACGGTGGCACTGCCGAGCGACACCACCGTCACGTCGCCGCTTGCCGTGATGTTCCCCGCGCCGATGTCGGCAATCGCCGTGGTTTCAAGCCAGACGTTGTTGCCGGCGACCGTGCCCAGGCTCAGCGGCCCCGCACTGCTGGCAAGAACACTGCCGGCACCGCTCGACAGATTGCCCGTTGTTGCGGCCGCCCCGCTGCGCAGATCAATGCCGAGCCTGCCATCGAGCGTGCCGCTGGTCAGCGCTCCGGCCGATGTGATCGTGATGCTGCTGCCGCTGCTGGTAATCGACGCGGTATCGACCGTGCCGACACCGATGATGGTGACCGCGCCGACCGCAACCGACGTGCCACTGCGCAGCGCCGCCGGGCCACTGCCGGTCGTTTCCAGCGTCAATGCGCCGCCGACATCGATCGCGCCGGTATCGAGATCGCCCGCTGCTGACAGGCTCGTCAGGCCGCTGGCGTTCGTCACCGGGCCGGTCGTCACCGCCGCGCCGCCGAGGACGGCGATGCCCGTCGCCGCCGCCAGCGCGCCGCTGTTGACGACACCGGCGGCGATCAGGTCGATGCGGCCACCCGTGCTGGTGATCGACCTCGTGTCGACAGTGCCGACGCTGGTGATATTGACGTCGCCGGCCGCAACCGACACGCCGCCGCGGAACGCTGCGGGGCCAGAGCCTGTGGTGGCAAGGGTCAGCGCGCCGCCAACGTCAATCGCGCCGGTATCGAGGTTCCCTGCCGCCGAAAGGCTCGTCAGGCCACTGGCGTTCATAACCGAGCCGGTCGTTACCGACGCACCGCCAACGATCGTGATGCCAGTCGCCGCGCCGAGCGCGCCACTGGTCACGATACCGGCCGCCGTCACATCGATGCGGCCGCCGGTGCTGGTCACCGCCGCGGTGTCGAGGGTGCCGACAGCGGTGATGGTGACGTCGCCAACGGCAACCTTGACGCCCCCGCGCAACGCCGCCGGGCCGCTCCCGGTTGTGGCCAGGCTCAATGCGCCGCCGACATCGATCGCGCCGGTATCGAGGTCGCCCGCTGCCGACAGGCTCGTCAGGCCGGCGGTGTTCGTTACCGGCCCGGTCGTCACCGCCGCGCCGCCGAGGACGGCGATGCCTGTCGCTGCGACCAGCGCACCGCTGTTGACGATACCGGCGGCTGTCAGGTCGATGCGGCCACCCGTGCTGGTGACCGACGTCGTGTCGACAGTACCGACGCTGGTGATGTTGACGTCGCCGGCCGCAACCGACACGCCGCCGCGGAACGCTGCCGGAACGCTGCCGGTCGTCGCAATCGTGAGCGCACCGCCAGCATCGATCGCGCCGGTATCAAGATCGCCCGCTGCCGACAGGCTCGTCAGGCCGCTGGCGTTCGTTACCGGACCGGTCGTCACCGCCGCGCCGCCGAGGACGGCAATACCCTTGTCTGCGCCCAACGCGCCGCTGTTGACGATACCGGCCGCCGTCAGGTCGATGCGGCCACCCGTGCTGGTGATCGAGGTCGTGTCGACAGTGCCGACCGCGCTGATATCGACATCGCCGGTTGCGACGATCACGCCGCCGCTCAACGCCGTGGTGCCGATGCCGGTGGTCGACAAGATCACCGCGCCGCCGGCCACGATCCCGGCGGCGGTCAGATCACCGGCGGAAGTGATGCTGGTCAGGCCGCTGGTTGTGGTGACGGCGCCAGTGCGTACCAGGGCGCCGCCGCTCAGTGCGACGCCATTGCCGGCAAGGATTGAACCCGTGGTCAAGCGGCCGAGCGCGGTGATGACCAGTGGATCGACCGCGGTCAGATCCCCCAGGTCGATATCGTTGCCGCTGCTGAACGACAGGCCGGCGGTGGCCATGATCGGTGTCGACAATGTGATGTTGCCGCCCGCGCCGATGATCGCCGAACCGACCATGATCGTGCCGGGCAACGTCGGCGCCGTCGAGAAGATCGTATCGACGATATCCCGGCCTGCGGTTGCGCCGAGCACGCCGCCGACCGCGATGGCGCCGCCATCGGTCCCGAGCGCGACATCGCCGCTGCTGACGATCGTCGCATCGCCGCCAATGGTGATGGTGCCGTTGACCGCCATCAGGCCGCTGCGCGACGGAGGGTTACCCGGGGCATCGCCCGATACCGCAAGGTCGGCCGCCGCGAGCGTGACATCGCCATCGAAGGCAAAGACCAGGGCGCGCCCGTATTCGGTGAGCGTGCCTGCCGCAAGACTGGACAGTGTCGTCGCGCCTGCGGTCAGGCTGTTGGCGATGCCTTGTGTGGGGGCCGTAGTGACACCGGCCAGCGCTTCACCTCCGCTGGCATTGCCGGCAACGCCGCCACCGCCAAGGCCCGCCTTGCCGCCGTTCGCATCGGCCTTCACCGCTATAGCGCCCGCAACCGCGCCGGTGCCGCCGGTCATCACCACCCCGGCACTGCCGCCGCGGGCGTTGCCGCCACTGCCGCCGCTGGTCGTGCCATTGCCGCCGGCGCCGCCCATGCCGCTGGCGCTGATCGTCACGCTGCCGAAACCGAAGCTGCCGGCCAGCGTGCTGGCGGTGTCGTTGGTTCCGGCAAAGGCGCGCCCGGCCTCGCCGAGTCCGCCGTCGCCGCCATCGACACCCGAACCACCGGCGCCGCCGGTGCCATCGGCGGTCAATGACAGCGCGCCGACGGCATAGGTGCCGGCGCTGCTCGTCGAACCGCTGCCGGCGCTGCCACCGGTACCGCTACCGCCGGCAAAGCCGTTACCGCCGCTGCCGCCCACGCCGCTCACATCGGCAGATACGCTGCCACTGCTCAGGCTGGCGCCCACCACTGGTGCCTCGATGGTGAATTCCACGGTTCCGCCGCGGGCGTTGCCGCCATCCGTGCCGAAGCCATCGCCGCCGCGCGCCGTTGCGGTCAGCTTTGTCGCGCCCGTGATCGCCAGCGTTCCCGCCGTGGCGATGGCCAGCGCGTCGCCGCCCTGGGCCGTGCCACCGCCATTGCCGCCCTGGGCGATCGCTGCCAGCGTTGCGGACGCCAGCGTCGCACTACCGTCAAATACCCGCACAGACGCTTCGCCGCCGGTCGCAGCGCCGCCGCCATCGATACCGGCGCCGCCGCGGGCACCGCTGTCGAGCCCGACTTCGACCGCCGCCGTGATGGTGCCGCCGTTGATTGCGGCCAACCGCACTGTGCCACCCTGCGCCGCGCCGCCAAACCCGGCGCTGCTCGCCGAGCCGGCATTGCCACGCGCCATCACATCGGCGCCGCCGCCAAGTGACAGCGCGCCGCCATCGGCGCTGATGATCAGGCTGCCGCCCAGGGCGTCGCCGCCCGCCAGCGTCGGATTGCCGCCGAGATAATCGCCGCCAAAGGTGTTGAAGTTGCCGGTGAGCGCTCCGGACAGCGTCAAGCTGCCGTGGCTGATGATGGTGGCGCTGCCGCCCTGTGCGCGGCCACCGGCCAGCGTGCTGCCCGCGCCTGCCATGGCACCGCCTGCGAAATCGAGGCCGGCGAGCGCCAGTGTCGCGCCGCTTTCGATGGTCATGGTCGCCGTGCCGCCGCGCGCGCCGCCGCCATCGCCGAGCGCCGTTGCGCGAGTCACCAACGTCGTGGTGCCACTGATGCTGGCGTTGCCGCCGGCCGTGCCGCTGGCGATCGACGCCGTGCCGCCGATTGCGGTCTGGCCCGGCCCGACGCCGAAGCCGGTCGCCTGGGCATCGAACAGCAGTCCCCCGGTCACGACCGCTGTCGCGTCGTCGAAGAACAGCCCGGCGGTGCCGCCGATGGCATTGCCATCGCCGGTTGCCGTCGCATGCAGCGCGGCACCGCCCCGCAGCGTCAACGTGCCGCCGACCGCGGTGATGACGGCGTCGCCGCCTAGGGCGTTGCCACCGCCGGCATTGGCGGACAGATCGACCGACCCGTCGATCGTCAGGGCGCCGGTGCTCGTTGCGGCAGCGGCGCCGGCGTCTTCATGGAAATCGAGGGTGATCCGTGCCAAGCCACCGATGCTGTTGCCATTGCCTGCGCCATCGTCCGAGCCGCCATCAGCCACGGCGATAAGACTGGCGATCGCTACCGTGCCGGTTTCGCCGGTGAAATAATGCGGCGTGACGACCACCCCGGCTTCGCCGCCGGCCCCAGTTCCGCCGGCGCCATCGACGCCGCCATTGCGCCCGCCGCCGCCGGCGCCATAGCTGCCACTGGCTTGCAGATCGGCCGCACCGATGATGACAACACCGCCGCGACCTTCGATCTTGGCGATCCCGCCCGTACCGTTGCCTCCGGCACCGCCATCGGCTGCCATGAACGGCCCGTAGCCACTGCCCGGATCGCCGCTGCCGCCACGGCCACCGATGGCCGAGGCATCTGCCAACAGATCGCCATGCGTCACCGCGCCGGTTAGAGGCCCGGCGCCGGTGCCATTGCTTTGCGTGCCGAAATAGCCTTCGCCGCCCATGGCATTGCCGCCGGCGCCGCCAGCGCCGCCATCAATGCCGGTGCCGCCGTCACCGCCGCGCGCCGTCATGTCGGCACTCAGCACGCCGGTGGTGAAAACGCCGTCATAGGCATGGGCATAGGCGTCGATATCGCCGCCGGTGGCATCGCCGCCGGCGCCGCCCGCGCCGCCATCGCCGCCGATCGCGCGGCTCGACAGCGTCAGCGCGCCGGTGGCAACGCGCGAGCCGCCTGCCGTGACGCTGCGCGCCTTGGCTTCGATAAAGCCGCCGGTGGCATTGCCGCCGCGCCCGGCACCGGCATTGCCGCCGGTCGCTTCCGCCAGCGCCGAGACATCGCCGCCGATGTCGAGCGTCGCCTGGCTTGCGGTGATGACGAGATTGTTGCCGAACGCATCGCCGCCGACCGCGCCCGAGCCGCCGATTGCCGAGCCATCGAGATCGACGGCGCCGCCGATGGTCATCGCGCCGGAACGCGCTTCGACCGTGATGTCCGACGCCGTCGCCGCGCCACCGGCGCCGCTGCCCGACGTGCCGCCGAACGAGCGGCCATCGACCGTCAACGCGCCACCGATCGCCAGGCTGGACGCGGTGCCGGCCACCGTCGCGATATCGGCATTGCCGTCGACTGCCTCGCCGCCCGTTGCCGCGCTGCTGCTGCCGCCGCGCGTCGTCAGCAGCAGGTCGACACCGCCGGTGACCGACAGCGTGCCGCCGGCGCGCGAATCGATGGCGATATCGCCGGCAAAACTGTCCCCGCCGCTCGCTGCATCGCCGCCGCGCGCCGCGATCGTGGCAAGCACATTCCCGTCGATCGTCGTGCTGCCGGCGTCAGCGCGGATGGTCAGGCCATTGCCATAAGCTTCGCCGCCCAGCCCCATGCCATTGCCGCCGGTGGCCCGGCCATCGAGGCTGACCGAGCCGCCGATGATCGTCGTGCCGCCGGTTCCCGACGAAACGCGCAGGAAGCCGCCGTCGCCATAGCCGCCATCACCGGTCAGTCCGGTGCCGCCGATGCCCTGCCCGGTGGCAAGGATGCCGCCCGCGGTTTCCAGCCGGGCGCCACCGGTGGCGCGCAGATTGATGCTGCCGGCATCGCCGAAGCCGCCATTGCTGCCCGTTCCACCCAGCCCGCTGGCTTCGGCGAGGATGCCGATGCCGGTCTGGCGCAGCGTGCCGGCCTCGGCGAGCATCTGGAACGAACCGCCAGCGCCATCGCCGCCATTGGCCGCGGTCGCATTGCCACCGGTGCCGACCGCATCGAAGAAGATCGGCCCGCCAAGGGTCAGCCGTGATGTCGCGCCGGCCGACACCAGCAGGCTTGCGCTACCCGCCGCCGCATCGCCGCCGCCGCCCGCGCCAAGCGCCTGCCCGCCCATGGCATCAAGGTTGATCCCCAGCGCCGCTGCGATGCTGGTATTGCCATTACCGAGCACGTTGACTGTAACCGAGCCACCGGTCGCATCGCCGCCCGCAGCGCCGAGGCCGCCCGTCGCCATGCTCAACAGCCCGACCATGCCGGTGCCGGTAAACGACAGGGTGCCGCCATCATTATAGACCAGCACGCTGCCGCCGGTCGCTTCGCCGCCGATGGCGCCGTTGCTGCCCGCCGCACCGCCGGTCGCACTGGCGACGACAATGACATTGTCGGCGAGCGTCAGGCTGCCGCTGCCGATCACATAGGTTTGCGCCGTACCACCCGTGCCGGCGCCGCCATCGAAACCATCGCTGCGGGCGTCGCCGCCCGCCGCCGCTGCCGAAACGCGGACTGCGCCGCCAACGCTGGTCGTGCCGGTGAACGCCGCCAGCAAGGCGGTGCCGCCAATGCCGGCGCTACCGGCGCCGCCCAAGCCTTCGGCGGCAAGATCGGCGCCGCCGGTGATCGCCAGCGTGCCGATGCCGGCGTTGACATCGATGCGCCCGCCGGTACCGACCGCGCGGCCGGCGCCGAAGCTGCCGCCGTCGCCGCCGCGTCCGGTGCCGCTGACGGTCAGGTCACCGCCGATCGTCAGGCTGGTGCTGCTGTTCGCGAGCACCCCGGCGTTGCCGCCGGTGCCGTTACCGCCGAAATTGAAGAAATCCACGCCCACACGGCCATCGCCGCCGCTGGCATTCGAACTCAGGCTGGTAAAGCCGCTGACGACAATGCCGCCGCTGCCGGTGGTTTGCACCAGCGTCTGCCCGCCCAGCGCTGCGCCGCCGTTTACACCGTTGCCACCTACCGCGTTGCTGCGCGTCGTCAGGCTGGCCAGCGTGATGCTGCCCGCCGGAGCCTCGACGCGCGTTTGCGCTGCCGTGGCGGCCCCGCCGTCGCCAGTCGTACCATCACCACCGGTGCTGGTACCATCGAGCAGGGTCGCGCCCAGCGCCAGCATGTCGTTGCCCGATGTGAGCAGCCGGGCGCTGCCGCCAGTGGCCGATCCGCCGGCACCGGCAAGGCCCGCGCCGCCAGTGGCTCGCGCCATCAACGCCACCGATCCTGACGACGAAACTGCGCCGCCGGTAAAGCTCAGGATCGCCGCACTGCCCGAAAGCGCATTGCCGCCGGTCGCGCCGACGCCGCCGACAGCATCGGTGGCCAGGCTGATGGCGCCCGCGGTCACGGTACCGCCAAAGGCCGCGATCGTGCTGTTGCCACCCGTGCCCGCGCCGCCGGTCGTAGCTCCGGCTCCGCCAACGCCGGCGCTGTCGAGCGACAATGCGCTGCCAATGCCGATGGAGGCCGAGGCGCTTCCAACCTCGATGCGCGTGTTGCCGCCGACGCCCTGGCCGCCGACCCCGCCGAGCGAGGCCCCGCCGCCGCCCCGCGCGCTGAGCGTCGCCAGACCGGTGACGCTGGCATCGGCGCTGCCAAGGCCGAGCTGCACGGTACCGCCGGTGCCGCGGCCGCCGGCGCCGGTCGCCGAGCCGCCCCCGGTGGCATCGGCCGAGACGGCAAGATTGCCGGTTACCGTCAGGGTGCCGGTGCCGCCATCGATGAGTTCGGCAGTGCCACCCAGGGCGATGCCGCCGGCGCTTGCCGCACCGCTGCTGTTGCCGGCGATCGCGTTGCTGCTGGCGGATACGCCGGTGCCGAGGGTGATGGCGCCATTTTCAACGAGAAGCCGCGCCACGCCGCCGCGGGCGTTGCCACCGCTGGCACCACTGCCGCCGCGGGCATCGGTGGTCAGCAGCGTCGGTCCGCCGGTGGCAAGATGGTTGATGCTGCCGCTGGCGCGCGCTGTCAGCACGGCACTGCCGCCCTGGCCCGCGCCACCGGCGTCGATGCCGTTGCCGCCAACGCCGGTGGCATCGACCGTCAAGCCGTCACTGGCCAGGCTGGCGCCGCTGCCTTCGGCGGTGATCGCCACGGTGCCGCCCGTGCCGGCGCCGCCGGTGCCGCTGGCGGTTGCGGCGCCGCCGACGCCGCGCACCGATACCTGGACCGGCTGGGTAACGCTCGAGCCCGCACCGATGGTCAGCGTGTAGCCGCCGCCGGTACCGGCGCCGCCGCCGGCAACGCCATCGGCACCAAGGCCGTCGATCGCGATGGTCCCGGCCGCTGTATCGGCAAGCGTGCTGCCCCCGGCGATGGCGATCGCGATCGTGCCGCCCGCACCGGCGCCGCCGATGGTGCCGCTGCCCGCGGTGGCACCGGCCTGCAGGGTGAGCCCGATGATGTTGAACTGCGCGCCATCGAGCGCCACGCCGACGGTGCCGCCGCTGCCGCTGCCACCGATGCCAGCCCCCGATGCCGCCGCCCCGGTGCCGCGCGCCGACAGGGTTACGGTGCCGGCATTGAAGATTTCGCTGTTAAGCAGCGCGATCCGCGCGGTGCCGCCCCGGCCATTGCCGCCGTTCCCGGCCACGGCAAAGCCGCCGCTGCCGTCCGCCGACACTTGCACGGCACCGCCGATGCTCACATTCGAAACTGCTGCCTGCGGTCCGCTGATGATCTCCGCCTTGCCACCGCTGCCCGTGCCGCCGGCGCCGGTAAAGCTGCCGCCGCCGCTGCCGCCGGCGGCGAGCGTGACATTGCCACCAACGAACAGGTCGCCGCCCGCCATCGTCGCCCGCGCCGTGCCGCCGGTGCCGGCAGCGCCCGTTGCTGCCGTGCCGCCGGTCGCGGCCGCCGATAGCAGCGCATCGCCACCGATATTGATCGTGCCCAGCGTCCGGACTTCGATCAGCGCCTGGCCACCCGTGGCGTTGCCGCCGGTGCCGCGGGTGTTATCGCCGCTGCCGCCGGTCGCCGCGGTATTGACGGTCAGATTGCCGACCAGGCTGATGCTGCTGGCATCGCCGCTTGCCAGTTCATTGACCGCCAATCGCACGCTTCCGCCGCTGGCATTGCCGGCCTGGCCAATGCTGCCGCCGCCAATCGCACGCGCATCGACGTCGAGGCTGGCGAATGTCGCGACGGCGCCATCGCCGCTCGTCACGTCCTGGCCGAAGCGCAGCTGCACGCTGCCGGCGGTCGCATTGCCCCCGGCGCCCGTGGCATCGCCACCGGCACCGCCGCGCGCCACCAGCGACAACAGCGAGTCGCCGGCCGTAAAGAAGGCGCCATCGGTGCGCAGCGCCATGTCGCCGGTCGTCGCCGAACCGCCCGCACCGCCGCTGGCGAGGTTGAGCCCGGCCCCGCCGGCGCCACCGGCGCCGCCGCTGGCATCCATGATCAAGGTGAGCGTGTCGAAGCCGGCCGTGCTCGACACCGCAGGAGCATCGGCCCCGCCGCTCAGGCCAACGCCTATTACGGCGCCACCGAACGCGGTCCCGCCGGCGCCACCGATACCGCCGATGGCTCCACCATTGTCAGCGCCGGCACCGCCCGCGCCACCCTGGGCACGCGACGTGACGGTGAAGGCACCGAAGCCGATCAGCATGTCGCGCGCTTCGCCGGTCAGCGTGATATCACCCGAGCGGGCATTGCCGCCGGCGCCGCCATCGACGCCCGGCGCATTGCCCAACCCGCCGGCACCACCGGTCGCGCTGATGTCGATCGTCGCCGATGCAGCCGACAGTTCGCCCGAGCCGGTTGAAACCGCCGCGATGGATGTGGTGTTGGCGCTGGCAAAACCACCCGAAAACGCATTGCCGCCGCCATATTGGCCAAAGCCGCCGGTGGCCGTGCCGTCGACGAGCAGGGCGCCGGTGATGGCCAAGGTGCCGCTGGCAACCGCCACGGTCGTGACGCCGCTGGTCGCCGCGCCGCCAATGGCGCCGCGTGCACCAGTCGCGGCACTGGTCAGCCGCAGGTCGGCCCCCACCGAGATCATGCCTTGGCTGGCGGTGAGCGTCGTTGCGCCACCGGTCGCGGTGCCGCCGACCGAGCCCGGATCGCTGTCGACCGCGAAATCGCCGCTGCCGCCGAAAGCGCTGCTATCGATATCCATCGTATCGCCGACGCCGATCGAGCCGCCTTCGGCGCGAACCTGCACCGCGCCCGAGCCCGCGTTACCGCCGGCCGCGGTCATGCTGTTGCCACCTGCGGCAAAGGCACTGACAATCAAACGGTCGTTCACGGTGATGGTACCGGCGGTTGCGCCGCTGACCAGCGGCGCCGCCAACACCGAAACCGCGCCGCCGATAGCGTTGCCGCCGGTACCGGCGCTGCCCTCGCCGCCAACGGCAAAGCTGTCGATCACAAAATCGGCGCCGTCGCCCGACAAGGTGATGCCGCCGCCGCCATCACCGGCGCGCACCAGCACCATGCCGCCGCGGGCGTTGCCGCCCGTATTGGCGGACCCGGCAGTGGCCGACGTGTCGATGCCAAGCACGTTCGATTCATTATCGAGGCTGAGCAAAGTCAACCGCCCGCCGGCAGTGGTCGTGACTCGCGCATCACCGCCGCCGGCATCGCCGCCAGTGGTGTTGCCGCCGCCGCCGTTGGCAAAGGCGAGGCTGAATACGCGCTGCGCCGTGAAGGTCGCGGTGGCGATATCGATGCTGGCATTGCCGCCGGTACCGGCACCGCCGATGTCGAGGCCGAAGCCACCATTGCCGAAAGTTTCGAGACGGACGCCGCTGGCAGTGATGCCGGCTCCCGCCGTCGTGCCGCCGTCAGCGCCCAGGCTGATGCTGGCGGTGCCGCCAATTGCGGCACCGCCGTTGGTCTGGCCGTTGCCGCCGGCGGCGGTGGCGCGCAGCAGCAGCGTCGTCAGGAAGGCCGCATTGGGCTGGACCGCGCTGAAGCCGGCATCGGCATCGACGATCAGGCGTGCGGTGCCGCCCGTCGAATTGCCGCCCGTTTCTCCAAAACCTGCGCCTCCGGTGGCGCGAACCTGCAGGTCGACCGGCCGAATTGCTTCAAAATCGCTGCCGCTCGCCACGGTGATCACCGCCGTGCCGCCCGTCGCCGCACCGCCGCTTATCCCGCTGCCGCCGGTGCCGTTGGCGGCGACCAGCAACGTTGCGGTCAAGCCGGTTGCATCGAACTGCGCGCCATTGGCCAAGCCGAGATCGAACTGCCCGCCAAGGCCAGTGCCGCCGATCCCGCCGCCGGCATCACCCGCTGCGCCGATGCCGCTGACATCGAGGTTGATCGACACGGAACCCGCCGCAACGATCGTGCCGCCATCGACTCTGATCGCGATGCTGCCGCCGGTACCGCTGCCGCCATTGCCGCTTTCGATGAACGTGCCACCATTGCCGCTGGCGAGCACACCCGGCAACGCCAGCGTCGATCCGGCTCCAACCGTAGCGGTATAACGGCCGCCGCTGCCGGCACCGCCACCAAAGCCCGAACCATTGGCATCGCCGCCGGTACCGATGGCGTTGATGTCGAAGCTGCCACCGGTATTGGCATAGCTGCCGGCGTTGGCCAGCCGGAACGACACATCGCCCGCCGCGCCGGCGCCACCATTGCCGGCACCAAGCACTTCCTTGTTGTCGGCGACCAGAGAACCGCCGCTGCCCGCCACGGTAAAGCTCGATACCCCCGCCGCCACGGCGATGCTGCCGCCATCGGCATCGATTGCAATGCTGCCGCCCGTCGCATCTCCCGCATCGGCATCGACGCCGTCGCCGCCGCTTGCCGACGCATCGATATCAAGACCGTTGGCGATGGTCAGCGTGCCCTGGCTGGCGATCGAAACCGTGCCGGCGGTCGCGCCGCCGCCGCTGCCAACGAGGTTGCGGTCGCCATCCGACCCCGTTGCCCGCGCCGAAGCCGACAGGCTGTCTTCAAACGCCAGCGTACCGCCGCTGCCGACCGTGATCGTGACGCTGCCGCCCTGCCCGTTGCCACCGCTCGAACCGACACCCTGAGCATCGATTTCGGCAATGCCGCCGATGGTAAGCGATCCGGCGCCACTGGCCAGTTCGATATTGCCGCCGAAACCGCCCGCGGCGCCGCGGGCAGACTGCAGGGCGCCGGCACCGACGCCGTTGGCCGACAGTGCCAGATTGGTACCGACCGAAACGGTCGCGCTGTCGAGCGCCCGCACGGCGATGCTGCCCCCGACGCCAGCGCCATCGGAACCATCGAAGCCGGCACCGCCAAAACCACCGGCAAAGACGGTCAAACTGCCGGCGACGGCAAGGTCGGCACTGCCGCTCGCCGCCACCACGACACTGCCGCCGGCGCCGATACCACCATCGCCGCCGCCACCGGCGAACGACAGGGCATTGCCGCCAAAGCCGCTGACTTCGATCGACAGCGCGCCGGTGGTGAAGCTGCCGGCGTTGACGAGCAACGAGGTATCGGCACCACGCGCCATGCCGCCCGAGAAACCGTCGTCGCTGTCGCCGCCGGCCGCTTCGCCCGCCACTTGCACACCGGCCGCATCGAAGCTGCCGCCGCCGGCGCCGATGCCGATTTGCACGAGCCCGCCAGCGGCATCGCCGCCGGCGCCGGCCACGGCGCCGTCACTCTGAAAGCCGCGGCCGCCGACCGCGCTGGTCCGGATCGACAGATTGGCGGTACTGGCAAAGCTGCCGCCGCCGTCAACGAACAACGTGACACTGCCGCCGGTCGCGCTGCCCCCCGCCGGGCCATCGAGGCCGTTGCCGCCGGCCGCGTTGAGATCGATGACATTGGCAGTGACGCCGGTCAGCGAAATGCCGTTGCCGCCGGTCGACAGCATCGTGAACGCGCCGCCCGTTGCATCGCCGCCAGCGATGGAAACCAGGTCCCGGCCGCCGCGCGCCACGGCGTTTACCACCAGGCGATCGGCGATAAGCCCGCTGTTCGCGCCGGTCACATCGATGCTGATGCTGCCGGCCATCGCGGTTGCCCCGGCATTGTTGGCATTGGCGTTGGCGCTGGCACCCAGGGTGATCGTGCCGGCAAGGCTTGCCGACCCACCGATGCCGATGCCGATGGTGCCGGCGTTCGCCGTCGCGGCGGCGGTAAAGCCCGACAGGGATGCGCCGACATTGGCAAACAGGCTGCCGGCCGTCAGGCTTTCGCCGTCGAACAGTGCCAGTTCGAAACTGCCGCCGGTCGCGCTGCTGTCACCGCTGCTGGCGCTGCTGTCGATCGTCAGCGCGCCGACAACCGTCAGGCTGGTGGTGCTGGCGTCGGTACCGATGATGCGCACCGCGCCGCCGGTCGCCGTATCGCCACTGGCAGTGGCATTGAAGCCAAGGCCGTTGTTGAAAGCGACCGTACCGCCGTTCATCGAAAGGCGGGCATCACCTGCCAGCGCCGTGCCATCCAGCGCCTGGGCATCGGTGCGCACCGAGAACGGATTGTCGAAGGCCACCGTGCTGTTGATCGTGATGATGTCGATATTGCCGCCGCTGGCATTGCCGCCGGTCGCATTGGCAACCAGATCGGGGCCACCCCGCGCCGTCAGGCTGGTATTGGTGATCGTCAGCGTGCCATCGCCGCCGATGGCGTTGCCGAAGATGCCACCGTTGCCGATGGCGCCGGCCGTAGCGGTCGTGCCGAGGAGCAAGCCGTTCATCGTCACCGTGCTGCCGGTGAAGTCGGCCGTTGCCGTTCCGCCGATCGCCGCGCCGCTGGTGAAATTGTTGAGCGTCGCGCCGCCGGCCGCATCGGCAATCAACGTGACATTGCCCGCCGTAGAGAGCGTCCCGCCGGTACCGATCCGCAACAGCGCCGTGCCGCCCTGCGCCGCGCCGCCTTCGATCGTCGCCGCGCCGACCGAGGCAAGCGCCGACAGCGTCAGGTCACCGCCTGCCACATTGATCGTGCCGCCCCCCAGGTCGATCGCCGCAGTGCCTCCGGTCGCGGGACCGGCATGGACGCCGCCTTCGACCGTTGCCGTCGCCCGCACGAGGCCGGCGCCATCGCTGGTGATGACGGCATTGCCCATCGGGTCGATGCGCGCCTGGCCACCGCTGGCCGCTGTATTGGCGGCGCCGCCCTGGGCGGTCGCCGACGCGTTGATATCGAAATCGCCACCGATGGCGATCGAGCCACTGCTGGCAAAACCGCTGGTAATCGTGGCGATGCCGCCGGTGGCGACATGGCCGGTCCCGGTGGCATCGAAAAAGGCCCCGTTGACGATGGTGCTGGCGCCGCCTTCGAGCTGGAACTGCGCCGTGCCGCCGGCGCCATCGCCACGGGTCGTGCCGCCACCGCCGGTGCCGCCCGCCGCAATCGACAGGCCGCCGAGCGACACCCCGGCAGTGACGGTGCGGATCGTCGCGCTGCCACCGGTGCCGCTGCCGCCAGCAGCGTCCGTCGCGCCGCCACCAAAGCCGCGCGCCGCGAGCAGCATCCCGCCGATCGACGTCGAGCCGATGAAATTGTCATAGAAAACCGTGCCGCCCTGCCCGGCACCGCCTGCGGTCGCACCGACCTGTGCGCCAGCGCCATCGGCGATCAGCGACAGGCTGCCCCCGAGCGAAATGCCGCCGCCGGACACTGCCGAGACCTGCAGCACGCCGCCGGTGCCGGTGCCGCCTGCGCCGCTGCTGCCACTGTCGCCACCGGTGCCGGTGGCATCGATGGTGACCGAATCGCCGGCGAACCGCGTATCCGAACCCGACGCGTTCAGGGTAACGACGCCGCCGGTCGCATTGCCGCCATTGCCGCTGCCAAAGCCGCTGCCACCCTTTGCACGCACGTCGATCAGGCCGGGCAGGCCATAGACGGCACCGCCGCTGAGGTTGATCTGGACAAAAGCGCCCTGGGCATTGCCGCCATTGCCATCGAGATCGTTCGCGCCGCCATTGCCGCCCGTGGTGGCGAGCGAAAAATCGAACCCTGTGCCCAGCTCGAACGTTGCCCCGCCGATCGCAAGGGCAAGGCCGACGCCCACCGCATCGCCACCGGTCGCGCCCGCTCCGGCGGCGACAATACCCGAGACACCGAAACCGGCCGAGGTCAGCGCACCGACGCTGGCACCGCCATCGTCATTGCCGATCAGCAACGATCCGCCGACCGCTGTAGCGCCTATGCTGCTGTCGCTGTTGCCGGCCCGCGCGCCGATGGCGACATCGACGCCGGCCAGCGTCAGCGTACCGGCGTATGACAGGAGCCGTGCGGCACCACCCGTAGCATTGCCGCCTTCGGTAGCGAAACCGTTGGAAGCCACGCTCGACACATCGATCTGGGTGAGCCCGGCAATGCTGGTATCGCCAAGGCTGCGCAATTCGGCGATGCCCCCGGTCGCAGCCGCCGCCGTATCCGGGCGTATCGCCATCGCATCGGCGCGCAGCGACAGGCCGGCGCTGGCGGTAACGGTGGCACCGAGCGCGGTGATGAAGTTTGCCGTTCCGCCGCGGGCGCTGCCACCCGGCACGATCTGGTTCGACAGCGCCGATGCATTGACAAGAACGTCACCGCCAAAGGTCAGGCTGGCGCCGGGAAGCGGGTTGACCTGTGCGCCGAGCACTCCGGCGGTGCCGCCCAGAGCGGTGCCACCGCGCGCCGAGGCATCGAACCGCGCCATGCCGGCGATGCTGGTCGCGCCACCATCGAAATTCAGCGTCGCAGTGCCGCCCGTTGCCGCGACATCGAACGCGCTGTCGGCAAAATTGCTCGCATCGGCGAGGACGATCAGTTCGTTGCCGACCGACAGCGAGCCGGCGATCGATTGCACATTCGCGGTGCCCCCGTTGGCCTGCGACGCCAAGGCCGCTGCGGTTACCGTGACCGTGCCGGCGCTATCGAACGTGCCCCCCAGCGCCGACAGGCGTGCCATCCCGCCCTGGGCGCTGCCATCGGCGAAAAGCGCGCTGCTTCCCATCGAGGCATTCGCCGAAAGATTGATCGAGCCTTCGGGTACCATGACCGTGCCGCCATCGCGGGCCGTCAACAGCGTGGTACCGCCGATCGCATTGTTGCCGGTGCTGAAGCTGCCGACGATGGTGCCGCCGGTTGCATCCGCACGGAAGGCGATCGCACCGGCAGTGAAGATCGTCGCGCCGTTGCTGGCCTCGACAGCGATGTTGCCGCCCGTCGCCGCGCCGCTGCCGGCGATGGTCGGATTGAAGTCCGGATCGAGCCGCGAGCCGCCGGCCACGCCGCCGGCGAACATGACAAAATCATCACCGATATCGAGATAGGCACCGGTGTCGACCGCCATCGTCAGGTTGCCGCCAAAGGCATCGCCGCCGGTAAAGCCGGAGACGTCGTCGGTGTTGTAAATATTGCCGCCCCTGGCCCCCAGCTCGATCTGCAGCCCGCCGGTAAGCGTGACCACCGCATTGTCAGTGACGAACAGCCCGGCCTGACCGGCAACGGCAAAGCCGCCGGTTGCGCCGAAACCGATGTTGGCGCCATCGCCGCCGGTCGCCTGCGCACCGATGCTCAAGCCGCCATCGGCGGTCAGCCGGCTGTCGGTGCCGCTCACGAAGAGCGATGCCGAACCCGCCTGGGCAGAGCCGCCCGACGCCGTCTCGCTGCCATTGGCACTGCCGAAGCCGGTGGCGCCGGCGTCGAGGACCAGTTCGCTGTTGGTGAGGATCGCACCGCCCGACGCCACATCGACGACGATCGTGCCGCCAAAACCGTTGCCGCCCGCCAGCGTCGAGGCGCCGCCAAGGCCGCTGGCGCCGAATAGTGTCTTCGCGGTGCCACGCCCGACGACACTGATGTTGATCTGGCTGCCAGCACCGCTGCTCGACACGTCGATACGGCCGCCGAAGCCGGCACCGCCGAAGGAGAATGTCGTCGCGCCGCCGCGGCCGACGGCGCTGACCGTCGGGGTGTTGCCCAGGTTTAGCGCGCCGCCATTGCGCACCTGCAGATTGATCGAGCCACCGCTACCGGTGCCCGGCGTGTCGTCGAAGGCAAAGCCGCCGGTGCCGTTGGCGATGAGATCGAGGGCATCGATAGCCTGGACGCCGCCGAGCGAGGCAAACACCAGCGCGCCGCCGGTCCCGCTGCCGGCGCTCGCCGGGTTGATGAAACCGTCGCCGCTGGCACCGCCGACCGCACTGGCGACAAGACTGACCTGCGGGACCTCCGCTTCGGCGACCGTCATCGCGCCGTTCAGCACGAAGGTAGCCGACCCACCGAGCGCATTGCCGCCGTTGCCGCCGTCGCCGCCGAAGCCGCCAATGCCGAAGGCGCCACTATTGCCGCTCTGCGACGCACCGAAGCCGCCGTTGCCACCAAAGCCGCCGCTGCCGCCAAAACCGGCATCGCCGCCCGCGCCACCGGTAGCGGACGCGAACGCACCGACATATTCATGCCTGAAATCGGGCGTGGCCGACGACAGGCCGTCGACATCGCCGTAATTGATGGTTCCGCCAGTCGCAGCGCCACCCGCGCCGCCAAGGCCACCGAGGCCACCATTGCCACCGGGCCCGCCATCGGCGCCGACGATCGTGCCATAGCCTTGGGTGAAGTTATTGCCGCCGTCACCACCGAAGCCGCCATCGCCGCCGCGCCCGCCGAAGCCACCGGCACCGCCGGTAGCACTGGCTTCGAGGGTCAGATCCCGGGAGGTGATCGATGCCAGCGTCACGCCGTTGCGGCTGCCGAACGCGACCGTGCCACCCATTGCCGAGCCACCGGAGCCACCGGAAGTGCCGTCGCCGCCGTTGCCACCGGCGCTGCCTGCGGTCGGCGGCGTGACATTGTCGCCATCGATGCCGGCCGTGCCATTGCTGCCGGCCATGCCATCCAGGCCGGCGCTGCCGATGCCACCCGTGGCGGCTGCCGAAAGCGTCAAATCGCGGGCGATCACCGCAGCCGATGTGCCGTCGATGACGAAGGATGCGGTACCGCCGATGGCGTTGCCGCCCGCCGCCCCGCGGGTTTCGCTGCCGGCGTTGCCGCCAAAGGCGCCCGCCCGCAGCAAACCATCCCGGATTGTCAACCGGTTCGCCTCGCTCACCGCCACGCCGCCGGGCGTCGCACCGATCAGGATGCCGGCCATGCCGCCCTGGGCATTGCCGCCCAGGGTTGCCGATCTGCCGCCGGTACCTTCGGCGGACAGGGTGACATCTCCCAGTGTGACCGTCGCCGCGCTGCCATCAAGCGCCGACAGGACCATGATCTGCGCGCTGCCGCCGGTACCGGTGCCGCCGCCGCGATCGGCCTGGCCATTGCGACCGCCGCCAAATCCGCCAAACGCATCGACGTTCATGTCGACGGTTCGCGCCGACAACCTGCTGCCGCGGGTAACAAGTGTTGTCGTGCCGCCAATGGCGTTCCCGCCCGAACCCGCGATCGGTACGCCAGTAGCGGCAGCGCCTTCGGCACCTTGGGCGCCACTGCCATCCGGCCCGTTACCACCGCTGCCCCCAAGGCCACCGCTGCCATTGCGGCCGCCGCCCTGGTTGGTGCTGCCGGCTGAGGCTTGGGCAAACATGTCGACAACGCCGAGTTCGATGATGCTGCCGCTTGCGCCGGGATCGATATCGCCGGTCAGGATGGTGCCGCCACGCGCCGCGCCGCCGTTGCCGCCATCGCCGCCGCGCCCGGCTACGCCTCCGGCACCGCCCGAGCCACCAACGCCGGTGGCGCCGGTAGCGCTGCCGCCACGCCCGCCTTCGCCGCCATCGCCGCCATTGCCGCCGCCGCCGCCTTGACCGGCATCGGCATAGGCCGATTGGACGAGAGTAATACCGGTCTGCGGGTTGAGCGCGCGAATCTCGCCGCCCGGGCCAGTGCTGCCGGTGATGCCGAAACGGATGGCACCGGCCTGCGCAGAGCCGCCATCGGCGCCATCCTGGCCATTGCTACCGGCACCGCCATCGCCGCCATTGCCGGGTATCAGGTCATCGGCGCCCGCGGCCCCTGCTGCCCCTGTCGAGCCATCGGCACCGTAACCACCGTTGCCGCCAAAAGCATCGACGTTTTGTGAGACGAAATTGACGGTGACGATTCCACCCGCCTCGGTCGTGAAGGTCGAATTGCCGCCAAGTGCAGCCCCGCCCGCGGTCGGATAGCTGTTATAATCGCTGAATGCGCCCACGGCAAAGGCTTCGAGCGAGACATTGCCCGCGGTCAGCGTGCCGACAACCGGGGCTGCGGCTCCCCCTTGGGCGCGCTCCAGCCGCACAAAAACCTCGCCGCCGATTGCCATCGCCAACCGCGCGCCAGGTGCACCGCCGGCGCCACTACCCGCAACGACGGATGCGTCGAGCGCAACGTTGCCCAGCGCGACTGTGACCGGGCTGCCGCTGATGAAATGCGGTGTCGCCAACACTCCGGCGCTGCCGCCTGTCGCATCACCTCCGCCGCGATCGGCACCGTTGAAGCCCCGCGCCGCCGCGCCGTCGCCGCCGACGGTGAATGTCTGGACGTTGACGTTACCAGTGCCGAGGCTGCCGCCGGCAGCCTGCAACAGCGCGCTCCCTCCTTCGGCATTGCCCCCGCCGCCACCGATGGCCAGCGCGCTATCGCCGCGCCCGGATCCGCCATGACCGCCGGTTGAACGCATTATAGCCGTCGTGTCACCAAAGCTTGCAGATGTAGTGACCGACGCTGCACCGACCGAACCCGAGGATGTGCCGAGCACGAGAACGCCGCCGAAAGCATTGCCGCCATCGCCGCCATTGGCCGACAGCAGGGGGCCATAGCCGACAGCGCGGCTGCCTTCGCCACCCGCACCGCCCAGCGCCGTGGCGTTGATCGTCGTGCCGCCCGATGTCACTTCGGCATTGTTGCCGCGCGCCAGGATGATGATTCCCGCAGCGTTCGGCCCGGAGATCCCGTTGACGGTCGCGTTGCCGCCCCGCCCGCCATCGACAACACCAAGGCCATCCTGCGACCCGTCACCGCCGCCCCCGCCGGTAGCATTGGCATTGATGCCGATTGCCCCGAACGTCATCCTGCCACGGCTGCTTTCGGTGCCGTCCGCCGACCAATCGATGCTGCCGCTGCTGGCATTGCCGCCATTGCCGCCATTGGGATCGCCGAAACGCCGCGCTGCACCACCGGTCGCCGACACATTGGCCGAAACGAAGCTGGCCGTCAGCACTGCCCCGGTGGCGCGCATGATCGAGATGCCGCCGCTGGCATTGCCGCCGCTGATGCCGGTGCCGCCGATTGCGCTGTTGTTGCTGAACAGGCCCGAGCCTGTCAGGGCTGAACCACCAAGTATCTCCAACCGGGTCTGGCCGCCAACAGCGTTGCCACCGTTGCCATTGACGCCATTGCCGGCACCGCCCGTGGCACTGGCATCCATATCGACGAAGCTGCCAAAGTCGAAGTTGCCGCTATTCGCCGATCCGTCATTGGTGAACCACTGGACCGCACTGAGCCCGCCGCTTCTGCTAGTCGCATCCCCGCCGGAACCGTTCGAACCGCTTCCGCCTGTGGTCGAAGCGGTGAGAAAAACCCGATAATCGGTTTGGACGTCGGCATCACGATACGAGAGGAGGGAAATCTGGCCACCAAAGGCGCCTCCACCTTGCGTGCCATTGCCGCCGATCGCTGTCACGGAGACGCGCAGATCGCCGTCGATGGCCGTTGTCGAGATGCTGCCAGTGGTCGCACGGATGGCTGCCACACCGCCCGAGGCAAAACCGCCGATACCATTCGCTACATCGGCGCCGCGCGCTTCGGCACTGAGCTGGATCAGCGAGCCGCCCAGATTGATCTGCGCGTTTCCGCCATCGGTACGCAGTTCGACGGAACCGCCGCTTGCTTGCCCGCCGCCCGAGCCGGCAACACCGGCGTCTGCATTGGCGGAGAAAGTCAGATTTCCAGCGAAATTCGTTATCCCGCCATTGCCCGCTGCCGATATCGAACCGCCAGTCGCATCGCCGCCGAACTCACTTTCGGATCCGTCATTGGCAAGCGCCGACGCATCGACTGAAACATTCCCAAGCAGATCGAGCGTGCTGCGAGGGCCATCGAATATGCCCCCGGTCGAATCGAAATTGAAGCGCCCCCCACTGGCATCGCCACCGATCGTGCCGCCACCGCCAACCCCGCGCGCCGAGCCCGTCAGCGTGCCATTGATCGTTACCGCGCCGCCAGAGCGAGCAAATATGCCGGAAACGCCGAAAGCCGGTGAACCACCACCCGTTCCGGAGCCACCTGCACCCGCAACACTTTCGCCGCCGGTGCCATCCATGCTCAGCGTTGTTTCCAGCCCGCCGAGGTCAAGCACACTGCCCAATGTGGCGGATAGCCTGACGATGCCCCCCGTCGCGTCGCCGCCATCGCCGACGGCGGAATTGCCACCACGAGCAGTAGCAAGAATCGCTTCCGACCCGTTAATGCTTGTTATCGTACTGAAATTATCGGCATCGATGCTGGCGTTTCCGCCCATCGCGGTGCCGCCAAATCTGTCGGCACTCCCGCCGGTCGCCGAGGCATCAATCTCGAGGAACGTCCCGCCCAGATCGAACGAAATCTGACCGCCGGAATCAACACCGTCGGCAATTACCAGGGCGGTGCCGCCGATGCCATTGCCGCCCGACGTCCCGGCGTCCAGCCCTTCACCGCCAAGCCCGAAGGCAAGGACAGAAACAGGGCCACCCGAAAGCGACAGCGAGCCATCGGTGCTGCGGATTTCCGCCGTGCCGCCCTGGGCATTGCCACCCGCCTGACCGGGACCGGACGCAACACCGGCAATCGCAATCGCCGAAACCTGGGCACCGGTTATGCCTGTCAGAATGCCACCCGAATTGACGTTTATCCGCGCGCTACCGCCCGTGGCCGCACCGCCGCCGGCGAGGGCCACACCGCCGCCATCATCGACATTGCCGCCCTCGGCACGGGCCTCAGCGCCCACGAAAATGCCGCTGGCCGTGACAGTTCCATCAACCGTCAATGCAGCAGTGCCGCCCATGGCCGCACCGCCCGTGCCCAGCGCGCTGCCGATGTCATCGGCACCGCCGCCGATACCGCTCGCATCGACGGTGACATTGCCCAGCGACAATGTGCCGGCAGCGCCCGCGAGCAGCGTCGCCGACCCGCCAACACCATCGCCGCCATCGGGGCTGGCGGCGGATGAACGGCTATCCCCGCCACGGCCGGTCGCGTCGACGAACGTCCCGCCTGTTACCGTCACCACGCCCCCGGCGTCGGCGGAGATCCGGGCGGTGCCACCCATCCCGTCCTGAGCCGTAGTGCCTGAACTGCCCGATGACCCGATGCCCGCCGCCGAAACGACCAACTGGCCACCGACCGTCAGATTATTGCCATTGGCATCGACGATGGCAGACCCGCCAACGCCAATGCCGCCGCCGCTGAAATCGCCTGCGCCATCGGCCAGGATCACCGCGTCGCCGGCAACGGTGGCGTTGAAGCCGGAGGTAACCACCAATCGGGCGGTGCCGCCGGTACGCGTTGCTGCCGTCGATAGCGTTTCAAAGCGCGATTCGGCCGATACCAGCAGATTGCCCGAGACATTGAGGTCAACGCCATAGCCGGTGGCGAAATCATTGCCGCTGATCACCGCCTCGGTGCCGCCGCGCAACGTGAGGTCCGAAGCAAAATCGGCCGTGATACCGAAATCGGCGCTTTCCACCGTGACCCGCGCCGAACGCGTCGCCCGCGCCGTCAGCGCCGACGTGTAATTGCCGTGATTGATGATGATATCGGCGGCGGTCGCATTGACCGGCGTGTCGGCAAAGGGATTGCCCGATGCGACGCCGATGACATTGCGCCCGGCCGACAGAACGACGGTATTGCCATCGATATTGGCAGCCCCGGCGATGGCAAAACCGAGCTGCGAGCCGCCCTGCACCAGCATGGTGATCGCATCGTTGCGCGGCACCGCGACCATGTAGATACGGTTGTTGGCGCCGGTCAGCGCTTGCGGGCCGCCGGTCGAGCCGCTGTGATCGATGACGGTGCCCGACGCGCCGGTGCCCTGCGTGACGGTGACGTCGAACAGGCCGGCGTTGAGCGTGAAATCCACCGCATCGGCCGCGACCAGCGCTGCCGAGCCATCGACCTGGATGGCGCCTGCCTGCGTAACCCGCGGCGCCACCGCGATGACATAGCTGCTGGCCCCCTGCAGTGCGTTGATCTTTGCACCCGACGCGATGTCGATCGCCGCCCCGGCCTGGGTGGCGGCCGACAAGCTGAAACTGCGGTTGGCGCCGATGAAATCGCCATTGCCGTCGGCCACCGGGTCGCTGGCGGTGAGCAACAGGCTGCCGACATTGAACTGCGCATTGTTGCCGACGAGCACGCCGCCCGGTGCATAGAACCAGACGCCGACATTGGCCTGCGAATTGACATTGCCGTACAGCCCGATCTGGCGGCTCGGGTCCATCGCGACGATGCGGTTGAGCACGGTGACCGGGCCGGCAAGCTCGGTCGTGTAGTTGACCGTATTGCCGTTGGGCAGAAACGTGATCGCGCCACCACCGGTCGCGGTATCGGTCGGCGTCCAGTTGACCGTGGCCTGCGCTGCCAGCGCCTGCACCGTTGTCGTGTTGGTGCCGTTGGTGATGGCGACCTTGAGCGGATCGAAGGCTGCACCGCCGAGATAGGCCTGCGCCAGCAACGGCGCGGTCGCCAGCGGCTGGCTGACGAGCAATATCGCCAGCGCCGAACGCGACGCGCTGCCGATCGCACTGCCGTGCACCGAGCCGCCGACGGATCGCACAACCGCCTTGCGAACGCCATCGTGGCGCAGCGGCATCCAGCGCAGGCGGCGGTCGCGGCGCATCAGCGGGCGCTCCACGGGATCAACCGCGCCGTCAGCGACATCAGCACACGCACATCGCCACTTTTGGTCGGCCCGGCGTCTTTCAATGGTACCGCCACGGCCAGATCGAGCCGCAACTTGTCCGACACACCGACACGCGCGCCGGCGCCGACCGAGGTCACCTGCTGCGGATCGAGGCCCGGCGCGGTGTTGCGATTCCACACCCATTCGGTATCGACAAAGGCATAGGGCTGCGCACCGATGCCATAGCTCGGCAGCAATGCCAGCCGGTCATAGCGCAATTCGGTGCTGAACCCGACGCCGCTGTCGCCCGACAGCACGCCCGGATCATAACCGCGGCCGATGGTGTAGCTGCCCGCGGCAAAGGCTTCGAACGAGAACACCGCCGCCGATGAAAGCTGGGCGCGCGGGCTGATCGCCAGCACGATGTTGCGGGCAAAGCGCCATTCGGCATTGCCGCTGAAACGCACCACCGTCGCCTCGGGATCGCCATCGACGAGGCTGGGCGGCACCACGGTACCGGCACAATTGGCCACATTGGCAAGGCAATTCGGGCTCGCGTCGAAAATGTCGATGCCCTTGCGCACTTCGAGCGAGCCCGCCAGCCGCCAGCCGATGGTGCCGCCGGGGCCGACGCCCTTCATGTCGACGGCATCGGCATCGAGCCGTAGGAAACCGACGCGCAAGCGATCCTGGCTGAGCGGCTGCGTCGCGAAATCGACCTTCTGGTTGATGAAATCAAGCCCGGCCGTGCCACGAAGGGTAAAGCCCTGGGTGCGGACGAAGGGATAACTCGCCTCGATATTGGCATAGAGCGAGCGCGCCTCGACATCGGGCACCGTCGGCCCCAGGCCCGGGCGCGTCCAGGCATAGGTGAAATGGCCCGCCAGCCGCAGCCCGCCGCCGCCCAACCCGAAATCATGACCGAGCTGGACGACCTGCTGTTCCTTGAAATCCGCCGTTGAGTAGACCGACACGAGGGTGCGGTCGGCCAGCCCGGTCAATCCATAGGCCTGGGCGCGCAACTGCCCGCCAAAGCGCCCGGTTTCCGCAGGCGCAAAGTTCTGGACATTGATATCGACTTCGAACGGCGTGCGCCGCACCGTCACTTCGCCGATCATGTCTCCTGCCGCCGTACCGGCGGGCTTCAGCGCCAGCCGCACGTCGAAGCCCGGAATATCGCGCGCGAGCAGCAGATAGCGCTCGGCCTCGAAGCGGTTGAACACCTGGCCGGTGGCGAGATGTTCGAGATAACGCGCGATCTGGCGCTCGTTGCGGCTGGCGTCACCGCGCACCCGCACTGCGGTCAGCTTGGCATAAAGCACTTCGAACTTGACCGTGCCACCCTCGATCCGCTGTGCCGGTACCTGTACGGCAGCGAGATAGCCCATGTTGCGCAAGATCGTGCCGGCGGCATCGCGGATTTCGCATACCACGGCAATCGGCTGTTCGGTGCCGACATAGCGTTGCCACGCCGGCGCCAGTTCGGCCGGGTCGACCGGCCCGAGGTTGTTGAAATTCGCCGCCGCAAGCGTCACCTTGATTGCCGCATAGGACGGATCGGCAAGCGCACAGGGGCTTCGTTCGATATCGCCTTCCACGCTCAATTTTGATTGCGGCTGCACCGGCGGCGCCTGGCGGCGGCTGGGGTCGATTTCCTCGCGGGTCGGCAGGCCGACCGTGCCGACTTGCGCCAGCGCTGGGGTAGCAATCAACATCGTGCTGAAAACGCACAACAAAACAGGGCGACGCAGCATAGCCGCAGCCCGGTTCGTTACGCGATTTGACACCACCCTCAACAAGAATACCCCCTGTCGGAGCGGAAGCTAGACCGACATCGTTAAAGAGTCATGTCCCATTTGGGGGTAGTGGTTGGATAAAAACGCCAATTCGACCAGTATAAACATGCAACTGCCCGGTTGCCGTGTCAGGTTGCCCCGGCTACCCACCGACTTCGCTTCAATAAAAGAACCGCCATGCCCGCCGCCTCGATGACTCACAAAAACACTGCCGACCGGCTCGTCATTCGCCGCCCCGATGATTGGCACGTCCATCTCCGCGATGGCGACATGCTCGCCGCAGTGGTCGATGCCACCGCCCGGCAATTCGCCCGTGCCATCGCCATGCCGAACCTAAAGCCGCCGATCACCACGGCCGCCGCAGGCGCCGCCTATCGGGACCGCATCCTCGCCGCGGTCGACCCGGCGCTGGATTTCACACCGCTGATCACTTGCTATCTGACCGATGGCATTGCCGGCGATGAACTGGCGCGCGGCCATGCTGACGGCATCTTCACCGCCGCCAAGCTGTATCCTGCTCATGCCACGACCAATTCGGCGCATGGCGTCACCGATATCGCGCAGATTCGCGACGCGCTCGAAACCATGCAACGCATCGGCATGCCGCTGCTTATCCATGGCGAAGTCACCGATGCCCATGTCGACATCTTCGACCGTGAGGCGGTGTTCATCGAGCGCACGCTGGTCGACCTGGTGCGCGACTATCCGGCGCTGAGGGTCGTTTTCGAACATATCACGACCGCCGAAGCCGTGGCCTTTGTCGAAGCCAGCGGGCCGAATGTGGCCGCCACCATCACACCGCACCATCTTGCGATCAACCGCAACGCCATGTTCGAAGGCGGCATCCGTCCGCACCTGTACTGCCTGCCGGTGCTCAAGCGCGAAAAGCACCAACTGGCGCTGCGCCGCGCCGCCACGAGCGGCAACCCGAAATTCTTCCTCGGCACCGATTCCGCGCCGCATGTCGCTGCCACCAAGGAAACAGCCTGTGGCTGCGCCGGTTGCTACAACGCCCCCTTCGCGCTCGAAAGCTATGCCAAAACCTTCGAGGAAGAAGCCGCCCTCGACCGGCTCGAAGGCTTTGCCAGCGAATTCGGCCCGGCGTTTTACGGGCTGCCGCTAAATAAAGGCACGGTCACACTCGAGCGCGCACCGGTAACGGTGCCCGAGCGCATTGGCGAGGTCGTCCCATTTCACGCCGGCGAAACACTCGCCTGGCGCTTTATCGGCTGAACCTGCGCCAGGCGGACGCCGTCTCTAATCCAGATAGCGCCGACCATGAGCCGTCAGGTCATCGGCCAGATCGTAAACCATTGGCCGCCCGGTCGGGATTTCCTCGTGGACGATATCATCGTCCGAAATCCCCGACAGATGCTTGACCAAGGCGCGCAGTGAATTGCCGTGGGCCGCAATGATGACCCGCTTGCCGGCTTGCAGCTCCGGCACGATTGCGCTTTCCCAATAGGGCAGCACCCGCGCGATCGTGTCCTTCAGGCTTTCGGCGTCAGGGATGGCGATCCCGGCATAGCGGCGGTCTGCCGACAGGTCATATTCCGAACCCTTCGCCAGCGGCGGCGGTGGGATGTCGAAGCTGCGCCGCCAGATCTTGACCTGGTCCTCGCCGTGCTTGGCCGCCGTCTCGGCCTTGTCGAGCCCGGTCAGCCCGCCATAGTGACGCTCGTTCAACTGCCAGTTCTTGGTTACCGGCAGCCACAGCCGCCCCATGCTTTCGAGCGCCAGGTTGAGCGTCTTGATCGCCCGGGTCTGCACGCTGGTAAAGGCGCAATCGAAATCGAGCCCCGCTGCCTGCATCGCCGTACCCGCGGCGCTGGCTTCGGCAATGCCCTTGTCGGTCAGGTTGACATCCCACCAGCCCGTGAAGCGGTTTTCCAGGTTCCAGGCCGATTGGCCGTGGCGCAGCAGGACAAGGGTAGGCATGGCGACTCCGCAAAAGCTAAACCCATTTGCCAGTCGCACCCCGCCGCTGGCAACCGGCAAGTCGTGACGTGCACCCCAGATGCGCAAAACCGGCCGTTTCTAATTTATGTCCTCAATCGATTGACGCCCGACTGCCAAATTCCGCTACCGCCAGCCACGCGCCTTTGCCGCGCGTTCCTGATCTGCATCCAATGGTTCGCCGGCAATCATTGCATCGACACTGGCCATCAACGCAGCATCGCCGCCAGCCATCCGGTAATCCCCTTCAGGCGTCGCGGCGACGGTGGCCGCGATCCGCCAGTCACCGCCGGTGCGACAGGCGACACCTTTTTGTTCTGCCAGCGCCCAGCTTCGGCAATAACGACCATCTTGCGCCTTGAAGCTCAACATGATGCGCGTCGGGCCATCGCCGGGTGCAGACGCCAGCTGAACATCCAGCGCCTTGCCGAGTTGTCCTGATGCAACGAGCGCACCGTCTTTTTCGACGATTACCAGCGGCACTCCGATGCCAGTGCCGCGGCCGATAACGACGCCGATGACCAGCGTTGCCGCCAACGCCATCCATTGCACCGGTCGCCGGTTCGCGACCGGCACCGCGACATCGCGTTTGGCGCGACTGGCGGCGAAATCGATGATTTCGGCCACCGGCGGCTTTGTGGTCGCCAAGATCGCGGCGGGCACCGGTTCATCCAGGATGGGCGCAAAGCCCGCATTTAGGCGTGCGGCCAGCGCCCGTTGGGCTGTAACCTGCGCGGCCAGCACGGGGTCGCCCGCTACCGCTGAGGCGACTTCGGCGGCAGCCTTGCCATCGAGTTCGCCGTCGATCCAGGCCATCAACATGCCTTCGTCTATGGTCATCGCCAGCCTCCCTTCATGTCGCGCTCATAATCGTGAGCAGCGCTTGCCGGCCGCGCAGCATGCGGCTGGAAATCGTGCCGATCGGCACGTCGAGCACGGCCGCCGCCTCGGCATAACCAAGCCCCTCGATCGTCACCAGAGCGATCACCTCGCGTTGTTCGGCAGGCAGTTGTGCCAGCGCCCGCATCAGGAGCGCCAATTCCGAGCGCTGTTCGAGTTGGTCGGTTGGATCCTCGCCAACGGCAAGACCGGCTTCCGCCGGCGCCGATCGGCTTGCCAACCGTGTTGCGGCACGACCGGTGTCGATCCACAGATTCCGCATTATACGAAACGCCCACGCATCGAAGCGCGTATCTGGCTGCCATTGATCGCGGGCGCGCAGCATGCGTTCGACCGTCGCCTGGGCAAGATCGTCGGCATCGGCGCGATCGCGGGCCAGCGCATGGCCCAGCCGCCGCAATCGCGGCAGCAAGGCGAGCAGTTCGCGATCGAAAGGGTCCAAAAGGGTTCCTGGGTTGCATATGGAAGAAACGACGCGGCTCCATCGTTTATTCCCGTGAACCAAGGCAAAGGAAAGAATTATGCGACACGGGATGATCCTATCGCTGATGCTGGTGGCGGCACCGGCGGCGGCGCAGTTGCTTCCGGGCGGGCTGGGGCAGTTGCCGGGCCAGGCGATGGGCACCATCGGCGGCGTTACCGGGCCATTGGGCGCACCCCTGGCCGGGCCGCTTGGAGCAGCACCGGCAGCGCTACCGCAGCCAAGCGAACCGCTTGGCATCGCCAGCTTTGCCGCGGATACCGTGATCCCGGAAGCGCGTAGCCTGTTGGCAGCGAGGCGCGACCGCCAGCGCGACCTGATCCGAGGCAGCGGCAAGGCATTGTTCGCCGATCCTGAGGGCAATCCGGCGCGGCAGGGTGAGATCCTGGCGGTAGACATCGGCGATGCCGATGTGCGGGCGCTGCTGGCTGCCGGCTTCGCGGTGTTGCGCGACACCCGCGGTGCTGATGGTGCCAGGGTCTCCGTGCTGCAACCGCCCAAGGGTATGAATGTCAAAAAGGCGCTGCGCAAACTCGCCGACACCGCACCCGGGGTGGCGGCCGATTATAACCATGTCTACGAGCCCGCCGGCGGCCGCCTGCGACCGATGGCGATTGCGCCGGCGACCGGTGGCAGTGGCGGCGGTAGTTCGACCATCGGCCTGGTTGATGGCGGGGTTGGCGCCCATGTTGCGCTTGCCGGCGCGAGCATCGAACAGCGCGGCTTTGCCGGTGCCGTCGCGGCAACCGGCCATGGCACGGCCATCGCTTCGCTGCTGGTCGGCCGGGCACCGGGATTTGTCGGGGCCGCGATGGGCGCTCGGCTGCTGGTCGCCGATATCTATGGCGGTGCACCGTCCAATGGTTCGGCGGAAAGTATCGCGGCCGGGCTCGACTGGCTCGGTCATAGTGGGGCGCGGATCATCAATGTCAGCCTTGTCGGACCCGCGAATATCGTGCTGGCTCGCGCGATCGCCTCGTTGCAGGCGCGCGGCGTGCTGATTGTTGCTGCTGTCGGGAATGACGGTCCGGCGGCGCCCCCGATGTACCCGGCGTCTTATGCAGGCGTGATTGCGGTTACCGGTGTCGATGCACGCGGCAAGGTACTGGCCGAGGCCGGCCGGGCAGCGCATGTCGATTTTGCCGCCCCAGGGGCCGATATGGCGGCGGCGTTGCGCGGCGGCGGTTTTGCCTCCGTGCGTGGCACTTCCTTTGCAGCGCCACTGGTGGCAGCGCGGCTGGCTATGCAACCCGGCGATGCGCTTGCCGGTGTCACTGCCGAGGCTGTTGCGGCGGGCAATCGCATGGGGCGTGGCATCGTCTGCGGAACCTGCCGCAACGATCCCAAGGGGCTGGTTTCAAGAAAATCTCGCTGAAAAATTTGCGCGCCGGGAAGAAAGCGGCGCGGCACGTCGTTTTCACTTCAGACGGGCCGCCGATGGCCCCGACAAGCGAAGGAGACGAAAAATGCGCATTCTGATGATTTCGATGACCGCCCTCGCAACAATGGTTGCTACCGCACCCGCTTCTGCGCAACTGCTTGGCGGCGCGGGCAATCTGGCCGGTGGCCTTTCCGGCACTGTCGGATCGCTCGGCGGCACGGTCGGCGGGGCCACCGGCGGTGCTGGTTCGCTGGCGGGGTCGGTCGGTTCGGTCGGCCACGCCACGCAATCGGTCACCGGATCGGTGAGCGGGACGGCAACGGGCAGCGGTAGCAAGTCTATCAATACAAACAGCGGCTCCGCCAATGCTGGCGGTGATCTTGCCGGCACCATAAGCGGTGCCGCGGCAGGTGCCACGAATGTTGCGGGTCCTGCAGGCTCCTTGGGCGGCAATGGTGGCGTGGCGGGCTCACAGTCGTTTCAGCGCAGTTTCAACGCATCGGTAAATGCAATCGGTACCGACGGCATCGGCGCGATTGCCGGCAATGCTGCCGGGACAGCGCAAGGCAGCGCCGGCACCGCAGTCGATGCCGCCGGCGGCGCCAGCAACATGGCACGTAGCCGGGCTGGCGAAACGCGTGGCCAGGCAAATGGCGCTCTGGCAGCCGCAGGCAGCGCGGCGATTGCGGCCTCAGGAACGGCAACCGGCACGGCAATGGCAGCAGCGCAGGGCACGGCGAATGGCGCTGCTGGCACGGCGAGTGGTGTCTCTGGCATGGCGAGTGGTGCTGCCGCTGGCGGCGGCCAGGCGAATGCCGGGAATCTCGGCGGCAATCTGGCAGGCAACGCAGTCGGTAGCGGAAATGGCGCGCTCGGAGGTAGGGGCAGCGCCGCCGGCAACGGAGCAGCGACCGGCAGCGGCGGGGTGATGACCATGGCACAAAGCCGTTCGATCGGCGCGCTTTCCGGGGTCCGGTCGGCGACGGGCGGGTTGAGTGCCACCGGCAACACGGCGGGCAACGCCGCTGGCACCGCTGCCGCCAACAGCAACGCGGCCGGCAATGCTGGCGGCCGGGGCGGGCTTTTGGGGTCGGCAGGGGGCTTGACCGGGAACGGCATGGCCAACGGTGCTGCGAGCGGCAATGCCATGGGTAGCGGCAAAGCCACGGCCGGACCGACTCCGGCGCAAACCATCACGCAGCCTGCGCCCGCGATGGCGCCGATGATGGCCTCGACAATGGCACCGATGGCAGCAGCAATGCCGGCATCGAAGTCTGCGACGGGCGGTGGTAGCGCATCGCCGGCATCCGCCGCTGGCCAAGGCAAGGCTACGCCTGCCGGCCGTGGTGGGCGGCCAAGCGATGGGGAGCGCCGCCAGAATGATCGCTGAGCGATTCGAATAAGCCGCAATTGCCCCCGCGCTCCCCGGAGCGCGGGGGCTTTGCCTTCGGCAATTCGCGAGGTGCTGGCATTTCGGGCATTAACTTGCCGAATGCCGCTTCGAAGATCGAAGCGCCGCCGCATTGCATTCTACCATTCCATCTGGCTTGGAGACGGGTAATGGATAACCTATCCCCCCGCACCAGACATAATGACATGCTGCTATGTCGTCGCCGCCCTTGGAAATGCGACTGTTGGCTCTTTTTGGCAATTCTGACCATTCGATAGCAACGCTCGAATGCATGCGTGATCGTCGGCTTCTGCTGAAAGCAGACAATGAACCGCGCGGCCGGGAAAGGCAGCAGTGTCCCAGTTCCCGTCATCCGTAGACCCATCAAAATGGGGACCAAGCGTCAAGTTTTGACCACTAGGCTACCGATTGTACACCTACGACAGGGGTGAAATAGTCTGGACCTTTCGCTTGGGCAGACTGATGACCGAAGCTGGATCGGGTGTGCTCTCCATCAACAGGTCAGCCCATGCCTGCCCCAGCTCGCGACGACGAGGCATACAGGCGGAACGGTTATAGACCTTCTCGACCTGGTCCTTGGGCGTGCGAGCAGGCTGGACAGCGATTCACCAACGATTGGCCGTTTCCGCGAGCGTCGGTTAGGGAACAGCAGCGTCCCCTGCCCGGTGATCAGCCCGATGGCGTTGATGGTCGCTACGGCTTGTTGGCTCAACCGCACCAGATGCTCAGCCTGCGAGCCAAACTCCCCCTTCATGCGTACCTTGGGGATGCGCCAGAGCGGGGCGTCGCGTCACCGTCCAAGCCTTCGAACTCGAACCAGGCAGCGCCGGCGGCCTCGCCGGGTCGCACCGCAGTAAGCGCGAGTAGTCGCATGGCGAGCTTGATGACGGTAGCGCCATCGGCACCGTCACAGGCCGGCAGGACAGCACGGACTTTTTCTCGGTTCGTTACCGTCGGACGCCGCCCGCCAAGTTTCATGGGGGCAATGGCGCTGGCTATGATGGCAGCCGGATCATTGGTGCACACGCCGCTGGCGATGCCGTAAACGAAGATTGCCGACATGCGATGAGGCAGCCGCCGGGCGGTATCGATGGCGCCACGGGCTTCGATGATCCGGATGGTTGCCAGCACCATTAGCGGCGTGATGGCGACGATAGGCTTGGCACCAACATCGGGGAAGACATCGCTCTCCAATTGCTGGAGGACCGAGGCGCCGTGCTGGGTTTCCATTTCGGCAGCTGCAGCTTGTGCCATTCGCGGGCGACGCTCTCGAAGGTCGACACCACAGCCGTTGGTGCTTGTTCGCGCTGCCGCTCGGCACTGGGGTTAAGGCCATCGCGAAGCTGCGCCCGGGCTGCGTCACACCGACTGCGTGCTTCGCTCAGTGGCACCTCGGGGTAGACCCCGAAGCTGATCTGCTGCGCCTTGCCGCCGAGCCGATACTTGAGGCGCCAGCCGCGCACGCTCTTCGGTGAGACCAGCAGAAACAGTCCGCCACTGTCGCCCATCTTGTAAGGCCGGTCCCTACCCTTGGCCTTGCGAATTGCAATGTTCGTCAGCATCCGCCGACTCCCATTGCCCATTTCGCTACCCCCGATGTTACCCCCATCTGCATGGGCTTCACCGGGAACGCATGACCCAGGCTGGGACGAGTCCGTTGGGAAATCATTCCGACAATTGACGTGTTTTTCTGTGGTTAGCGAACGCCCTGGACCCGCATGGGCACAAAAAAGAGGCCCGGCAGACTGCTCTGCCGGGCCAGTTGGTTTCCTTGGGGAGGAACCTATTGAGATGTGGGCCTTATCGGCGGCCGATCATCAATTGTTGTAGGCGCGTTCACCCAGTTCGGCGATGTCGAGGCCTTCGCGTTCGACTTCGACCGTGGGGCGCAGGCCGATGGTGTATTTAAGCGCCAGGAAGAGCACCGCCGAAACGCCGCCCGACCAGAGCAGGGTCACGCCGACGGCAATTGCCTGGGTCTTGAGCTGGCCGGCCATGTCATAGGCGCCGGCAACCGCCGGGATGACGGTGTAGTCGAGGAAGCCCTGGCCGCCGAGCGCCGGATCGGCGACGATCGCGGTGCCGATGGCGCCGAGGACACCGCCGACGCAGTGGACGCCGAAGACATCGAGCGAGTCATCATACTTCAGCTTGTTCTTGATGGTGGTGCAGAACACGTAGCATACCACCGAGGCTGCAATGCCGAGGACGATCGAGGTCATCGGCGTGGCGAAACCCGAGGCCGGGGTGACGGCGACGAGGCCGGCAACCGCACCGGTGACGCCGCCGAGCATGCTCGGCTTGCCATGGGTGAGCTGTTCGATGAGCATCCAGGCAACCGCGGCACCAGCCGTGGCGGTGAAGGTGTTCATCATCGCCAGCGCGGTCAGGCCATTGGCTTCGAGGTTGGAGCCGGCGTTGAAACCGAACCAGCCGACCCAGAGCAGCGAGGCGCCGATCATCGTCATCACCAGGCTGTGCGGCGGCATGGCTTCCTTGCCGAAGCCGGTACGCTGACCGATGATGAGGCAGCCGACGAGACCCGCGATCCCGGCATTGATGTGCACAACGGTGCCGCCGGCGAAATCGAGCGCGCCCTTGCCCCACAGGAAGCCATAGTCGGTCGGCGCATCCTTGAGGAAGTCCGGGCCAGCCCAGTACCAGACCATGTGCGCGATCGGGAAATAGACGATCGTGACCCAGAGCACGACGAAGATCATCAGCGACGAAAACTTCACGCGCTCGGCAAAGGCCCCGACGATCAGCCCGGGGGTGATCATGGCGAAGGTCATCTGGAAGGCGATGAAGACATATTCGGGGATATAGACCCCGTTCGAAAAGGTTGCCGCCATCGACGAGGTCGTGACGCCCTTGAGGAAGACCTTGCTGAAGCCGCCGACGAATTCGCCGCCGCCGGTAAAGGCCATCGAATAGCCATAGGTGACCCAGACGAGGCAGACGATCGCACAGATCATGAAGACCTGGGTGAGCACCGACAGCATGTTCTTGCTGCGGACAAGCCCGCCGTAGAACAGCGCGAGGCCCGGAATGGTCATCAGGAAGACCAGCGCGGTGGCGGTCAGCATCCACGCCGTGTCACCCTTGTCGGCGACGGGCGCTGCCGGCGCCGCGGCGGCGGCTTCGGCCACCGGCGCGGCTGCAACAGCGGCTGCAGCGGCATCTGCCACTGCTGGTGCGGCGGTCGCGGCGGCATCGGCAACGGCCGCAGCTTCCTGAGCAAAGGCCGGGGCCGCGGCGAACAATGCCACCCAGGCGGCCCCCTTGGCCAGCGTCTTCAGATCGAAATTCATATGTCCCCCTCCGGTCATGTCAGAGTGCGGTTTCGTTGGTTTCACCGGTGCGGATGCGCACCGCCTGGCCGATATCGGCTACGAAGATCTTGCCATCGCCGATCGAGCCGGTGTGCGCCGCCTGCTGGATGGTTTCGACGACCTGCGCCGCCTGGGCATCCTCGACAACGACCTCGATCTTGATCTTGGGCACCATGTTGGTCGTGTATTCGGCGCCGCGATAGATTTCTGTCTGGCCCTTCTGCCGGCCGAAACCCTTGACTTCGCTGACGGTCATCCCCTGGACGCCAGCGGTCGACAGCGCCTCGCGAACATCGTCAAGCTTGAATGGCTTGATGACTGCAATGACGAGTTTCATGGCCCCTCCCCGACGCGAACAGCCGCGTTGGGAATTGTTATGCACGGATCATGCCAACTGCCGGCGCCCCTGTGTGACAGGATGGTTACGCCCCGTTCACACCTGTCGCGCTGCCCGATTCAACAGCAGCGCAGCAACAGTGGCGCGTTTTTGTGCAGGCGCGAACAGGCCCGCCGCCATTCAGAAGAGCGCCTCGATCGCTGCCCAGTTCTCGGTCACCGCGGCTTCTCCGAGCGCAATCAGTTCATCGGCGCGGGTGAAATTGCGCACATCGATATGGCCGATCGCCGGTGCCAGTTCGATATCGGGCGGGTCGAGCGCCAGGCTTTGCCGCGCCAGATGCGTCATGACCAGCGACACGCCGGCACGGCCGACGCGAAACGGCGTCATCACACGCTTGTCGGGGGGCAATGTCGCGGCCGCACGGCGGGTGTAATCCCCCTGCAGGTTGACCGCCAGCACCGGCGCTTTCGAAAGCGCGCGCACGGCCTTCACCGGCACCGGGGTCATTACCCCGCCATCAACGAGGATCATGCCGTCGCGGCGGACCGGCGGAAACACCCCAGGAATGGCGATAGAGGCGAGCACGGCATCGACAACCGGGCCGCGGGTGATCGACACTTCGTTGCCGGTCACCAGGTCGGCGGCGACGATGGCCACCGGCAGGAACAGGTCCTGCAGGCGATCATGACCGAAATGCTGGCGCAACTGCCGCGTCACGGCGCGGCCGCCGAGCATCGAGCCGCGACGCGGATCGATATCGATGAAGCGCATGACCTGGCGCGCGGTCAGCGAGCGGGCGATCTCGTCGAGGATATTGAGCCGATCGGCGGCAAGGCAGACCGCCGCGACCGCGCCGATCGAGGTGCCGCTGACCGCGTCGATGGTGACGCCGCGTTCGTGTAGCGCATGGAGCACACCGATATGCGCCCAGCCGAGCCCGGCACCGCCGCCCAGCGCCAGCGCGAGCTTCACGCGTGTGTCGCCAGCAGCACGCGGGCTGCGTCCTCATCCTCATCGAGCACCATCAGCCGCACCCCCGACAGGCCGCTGCCGATAAGCGAAGCGATGCCGGCATCGAACAGCACCGCCTCGATCCCGGCTGCTTCAAGCGTGGCACGCTTCACTTCAGCCTCGATCGGCGAGAAGATGGTTTCGAGCGTGACGAGGCTCATGATGCGTTCTTCCTGTCGCGTCGTGTCGACCAGATCCGCCAGTACAGCGCGGCGTTGAACGCCAGCAGGATGGCCGCACCGGCCATTTGCGTGCCACGATCGAGCCCGGGAGGATAGATCAGCGGCACGATGTAGTGATCGATAAAACCACCCGAATACCCTGGGCGCTGCGCTGCTTCGCGAAAGTCGTTTTCGATCGGCGTCAGCGGACAAATGCCGCCGATGATCATGATGCCGCCGGCCCAGGCCAGCGCCGGCAGATGAATCAACGCCACCCGGTGCCAGCGCAGCGCCAGCACGCCGCCCAATACAGCAAACAGGATGAAGGCAAAATGCACCGCCACAACCACGTTCGCTGCCAGCGCAGGGTCGGTGGCCATCAGCTGTAGGGCAGCACGGTCGGCGGCCGCACCGGCAGGCCATCGATACTGAGGTTGCGATCGGCATATTTCTGCAGGCGTTCGGCGGGGTCTTCCTGCGCATGATATTTGCGTAGGGTCTGGCGTTCGGCCTTCAATTCCATTTCAGGCACCGCCCAGCCGCACGAGCCCTGCGCCGATTCCACGGTCATGTCGAAAATCTGGCGCACGCCGCGTTCGATGGCGAAATGCCCGGCGAGTGCCGCAAAGCCATCATCCTGCGGCAGCACCGGCACGGCGCGGCCATAAAGGCGATAGATCAGCGCCGGGCGATCGAAGGCGCAGAACATCACCGTGATGCGGCCATCGGCGAGCAGATGCGCGTTGGTTTCATTGCCCGAGCCGCCATAATCGAGCCAGGCGACGCGATTGGGGTCGATCACCCGGAAGGTGTCCATGCCCTTGGGGCTCAGGTTGATGCGAGCACCTGGCGCCGCGGTGGCGACAAAGAACACCGGCTGGCGGGCGATGAAGGCAGCGTGTTTCGCATCGATACGGTCGTAGAAATCCATGCTGCCTCTTCTTCTTGCTTCTCCCCCCTTACCGCGAGGGGAGAACGCTATGCCGCCGTACCGCCGACCGTCAGCCCTTCTATCAGCATCGTCGGCTGCCCGACCCCGGCCGGCACGCTTTGCCCGCCCTTGCCGCAGATGCCGACGCCTTCATCGAGCGCGAAGTCATTACCGATGGCCTTGACGCGGGTCAGCACATCCGGCCCGTTGCCGATCAGCGTCGCGCCCTTGATCGGCGCTCCGAGCTTGCCATTCTCGATGCGATAGGCTTCGGTGCAGGTAAAGACGAACTTGCCGCTGGTGATATCGACCTGGCCGCCACCAAAGCTCTTGGCGTAAATGCCCGATTTGGCGCTGCGCAAGATCTCGCCCGGGTCCTCGGTGCCGCCTTCCATGAAGGTGTTGGTCATCCGCGGCATCGGCGCATGAGCGAAAGACTCGCGGCGCCCGTTACCGGTCGCAGCAACCCCCATCAGCCGGGCGTTGAGCCGGTCCTGCATATAGCCCTTCAGGATGCCGTCCTCGATCAGCACGGTGCGCTCGGTCGGCGTGCCCTCGTCATCGACGGTCAAGGAACCGCGGCGGTTGTCGATGCTGCCATCGTCTACCACGGTGACACCCTTGGCGGCGACGCGCTCGCCGATGCGGCCCGAAAAGGCGCTCGTGCCCTTGCGGTTGAAATCGCCTTCGAGCCCGTGCCCGATGGCTTCGTGGAGCAAAATACCTGGCCAGCCCGGCCCGAGCACGACGGTCATTTCGCCCGCCGGCGCCGCGACAGCATCGAGGTTGGTCAGCGCATTCGCGAGCGCGATATCGATAGCACCGTTCCAGTTTTCGGATGTGATCAGGCCATCATAAAGATAGCGCCCGCCAAGCCCGTGGAAACCGGTTTCGCGGCGGCCATCCTTTTCGGCGACGATCTGGACATTGAGGCGCACCAGCGGCCGCACATCGCGCACGCGCTGGCCATCGGCGCGGATGATCTCGACAACGCTCCAACTGCCGAGCAGGCTCGCCGACACCTGAACCACGCGTGGGTCACGAGCGCGCGCGGCGGCATCGATTGTCTGCATCAGCGCGACCTTGTCGGCAAAGCTGATGCCATCGAGTGGGTTCGCATCGGTGTAGCGCCGGGCATTGGTACGCGGCGGCGCCAGCGCCATGCTGCCGCCATGACCATCACGGACGACACGGATAGTATCGGCAGCGCGGCGGATCGCGGCGTCGCTGAGTTCATTGGCGTGGGCAAAGGCGGTCATTTCGCCCGCGACGCCGCGCAGGCCGAAACCTTTTTGCGTGTCGAAGGTCGCGGCCTTCAACCGGCCATCGTCAAAGGCAAAGCTCTCCGAAACGGCATATTGCAGGTAAAGCTCGCCGTCGTCGCAGCCATTGAGCGCGTCGGCGACGAGCCTTTCGGTGCGGCCGGGGTCGAGCCCGGTGTCGGCGTAGAAAATCGTGGCGGGATCAAGATTGCTCATGCGAGAGATATAGGGGCGACACAGCGGCAAAGGAACCGGGCATGACGCGACAATTTACCCTCTCCGCCATTGGCCATGTCGAAGGCGGCCGCGGGCCGGCCGAGGACGACCATTGGGGTGGCAGCCGCGCTGCCATCATCATCGACGCCCTGCCCACCGAAGCGCTCGCCGGGCTCGACGGTTTCTCGCATTGCGAAGTCGTCTTCATCTTCGACCAGCTAGCCGAGAGCGAAATCACCACCGGCGCCCGCCGGCCGCGCGGCAACCCCGATTGGCCTTTGGTCGGCATCCTCGCGCAACGCGGCCGCAACCGCCCGAACCGTATCGGCGTCTCGATTTGCCGGGTGATCGCCGTCAACGGCAACCGGGTGGAGGTGGAGGGGCTCGACGCGATCGACGGCACGCCGATACTCGATGTCAAGCCGGTGCTTTCGGCCTTCCTGCCGCGCGGCACGCTGCGCGAACCCGCTTGGGCGCGTGCACTGATGGCCGATTATTGGTAGGACGCTACAGCGCGCAGGTCAGCCGCCAGACCTTGGCCGGGCGGTCGAATTCGATCTTCGAGCAGGTATCGAGCACATCGCGGCCGATCAGGATCCACGGGTCGCGGCCCTTCTTGCGGTTGGCGGTGACGGTGATCGCGTCTTCGTCGTCATCGGCGGTGCTCGTGCCAGCCTTGGCGCGCGCATCGAGATCCTTGGCCTGTGCCTCGGTAATGCGCACCCCGCCGCCGGCGAGCGGCAAGCCGAGCAGGGTGGCGCCCGGGGTTGCGGTCATCCGTTCGAAGGGCAGCGCCATGCCGGGAAACGGCGCCCAGAAGCCAAGCGAACCGTTGCGCTTGAGCAACCCCGCGCTGACCAGCGCGGCGGCTGCGCGGGCGTTCATTACCGTGTCGGGCGAATTGAGTTCGAGCGAAACGCGGATTTTCTCGCCGCCGATGCGCGCCTCCATCGCCACCTCATCCTTGTCCTTGCGCGGGATTGTGTGCAGCTTGGCGCCTGCAGCCTGCGCCCCGAAGGTCAGGGTGATGCGGTCGGACTTGAGCGCCGACAGCGCCAGCACGCCATCGGCTTCGGGCGCGATGACCTTGCTGACCCACACCACCGGCGCCTTGCCCTTGGCAAGACCGCGCGGCGTGATGTTGAGCAGATTGAAACGGAAGGTCGCTTCGCCACCGGGGATCAACGAGTTCTTGAAGGTGCGCTTGCCGATCAACGGGAACGCCTTCAACTTGGCGCGATCGGCCGGCCCCGGGTTGAGGATCATCGCGAGGTCGTAGCTCAGTGCCAGCCGGATATCGAGGTCGACGTCCTTGATGCGCACCGGCATGTGCGGCTGGGTGCCCGGCGCCACGACCAGACTGACCGGCGGCGGCGGCGGTGCCGCGGCCTGTCCGGCACTTGCCGACAGCAGCGCAACAAGCGCGACGCCAGCCCTCGACACCAGGATCTTCACCGCTTGTCTGCCGCGCTGCCGGCGAGAATGAAGCGCCGGTCGCAATAGCCGCAATCGGCAAAGCCATCGCTGCCGATCTGCAACCAGACGCGCGGGTGGCCATCGCCGCCGCGTTCATCGCCATCGCAAAAGACGCGCGCGGCGTCGGTAACAAAAACTTCGGGGGGCGGGTGATTGTCCATGACCGCTGTCTACCAAGACCGCGCCGCCAAGTCACGCCGCACCCGGCCTGCGGCAGATGGCGCCGCCAGCAACTTGAAATTGTTATATTTATGCAACGGCGCCGTCACAAGTTTACGCCATCGCCCCGCTCACGCACTGCGTTTTGCCGCACTGCACCATGTCGTGATCAACCCCGGGGGACTTTCCATGCGTGCCATTTGCCTTGCCACTACTGCGCTGTTCGCGCTCGCCGCCGCACCGCTCGCCGCGGCCGAAGTCGCCGCCGCAGCCGCGGACACAGCCGACACGAGCAACGACCTCGCCGAAATCATCGTCACCGCGCAAAAATCCGAACAGAAGATCGCCGATGTGCCGATCACGCTGACTGCCTATTCGGGCAAGACGCTGCGCGAGCTCGGCGTCACCCAGTTCGACCAGCTTGCCGCCTTCGTTCCTGGCCTCAACGTCCAGGAACAGAGCCCCAACAACCCCGGCTTCGTCATCCGCGGCGTCACGTCGGATTCGGGCTCGTCACAGGGCGCCCCGGCGGTGACCGTCTATCTCAACGGCGTCGATGTCAGCCGCTCGCGCGGGTCGTATTTCGACCTGTACGATCTTGAGCGCATCGAAGTCGTCAAGGGCCCACAGGCGACGCTGTTCGGCACCGCCGCCGCCGTCGGCGCGGTCAGCATCATCACGGCGCGGCCCAAGCCCGGCCTGTCGGCCGAACTGCGCGGCGCCTATGGCAATTTCAACCAGCGCAAGGTCGATGGCTTCCTCAACTGGGGCAATGACGTTTTTGCCGCGCGCCTCGCCTTTGCCGTGAAGCTGCGCGACGGCGTCGTCGAGAACATCGCCGGCCGTCCGGGCTCGCAGACCCCCAATGGCCCGCGCATCGACGACCTGAACGGCCAAGGCCAATATGGTGGCCGGCTGTCGCTGCGCTTCACCCCGAGCGAAGTTTTCAGCCTCGATCTCGTTGGCACCTATGACGGACAGCGCGCGCCGGGCACCGCCTTCAAATCGGGCACCTTCGCCCCGACCGGCGGCACCACCTCGCCCTTCACCTTTGCCGAAGCTGCCGGCTCCCCGCTAAGCGCCAGCGTGCTTGGCGGCGACCAGCCCGAATTGACGCGCAATGTCTATGACATCAACGCCACGGCCAAGATCGATCCCGAAGGGCCGTTCAGCTTCACCTTTGTCACCGGCTATCGCCAGTTCGATTCGAACGAAGTGTTCGATGCCGATGGCACCCAGGCCTGGTATCTGGAATTTGCCGAAGATGCGCGCGGCAAGCAGTTCAGCGCCGAAGCCCGGGTGAACTATGAATCGCCCAAGTTCCGCGCCTTTGGCGGCGCCAACTTCTTCCGCGAAGACGGCTCGCAGCGCGTGCCCTTCTCCACCGAGGAAGGCATCTATCTGCAATGCGCCGCGCGACTGGTGCCGGGCTTGCCCTGCATCAACAGCGCCGGGGTAGTGACGGCAGCACAGGCAACCGCCATCCTGACCGGTGGCCGCTCGACGGTGCTGCCCTATTCGTCCGAATTCAAGAACAGCGCCGATCTGCGCAACCTGTCGCTGTTCGCCGATGCGACCTGGATCCCGGTGCCGCAGCTCGAAATCACCGCCGGCGGGCGCGTGCTGTGGGAAAGCCGCACCAGCTATTTCTTCACCCGCGCGCCCAATTCGGTGATCACCCGCGCGCCGCTGCTGCCGCAGATCGATACCGGCGGCGGCAGCTTCGGCGCCAGCGGCAACAACACCGCCTTCCTGCCGCGTGCCAACATCCTGTTCCGCGCCAGCGACACGGTGAACCTGTACCTGACCTGGTCGAAGGGCCGCCGCTCGCCGGTGGTGCAGTTGGGCGCGCAGCGTATCGGCGGCGCGCCAGCACCGCTGCGCACCGATGTCGCGGCCGAAAAGATCACCAATTACGAAGCCGGCATCAAGGGCGCCTTCGGCGCGGTCAATGTCAGCGTCGGCGCCTATTACATGAAGTACAACAACTTCCAGGTAACGATCGTCACCCCCGGCGCCCCCAACCGCACCGAAAGCGCCGGCAGCGCCAGCAACTATGGTGTCGAAGCCGAACTGAGCGCGCGGGTTTCGAAAAACCTCAGCCTGTTCGCCAATGGCGCCTATATCAGCGCCACGGTCGACAAGGACGATCGTTACCCGGCGTTTTCGGGCGATCGCTTCCGCCTGCAATCCGAATGGCAGGGTGCCGCCGGCGGCACCCTCACCCTGCCGCTCGGCGACAGTTTCGAGCTGTTCATGACGCCGACCGTCACCCATCGTTCGGGGGTGTTCTTCGAACTCCCCAACAATCCGGTCACTTCGCAGGGCCCGGTGACGCTCGTCAACCTGCGCGCCGGGGTACAGGATCCCAACGGCAAGTGGCAGCTGCTTGGCTATGCCACCAACCTCGGCGGCAAGGATTATGTGCTCGATGCCGGGAACACCGGGGGCGCCTTTGGGATCCCGACGTTCATTCGCGGGCTGCCGCGGCTGTACGGGGTGGAAGCGGTCGTGCGTTTTTAGGCGCGAACCACTCCCTCCCCCCTGCGGGGAGGGAGTTCATGTCGCGCTTGCCCCCTCCCCCCGGCGCGCCTATTCCCAAATACATGACCCAGGCCGCCATCTCGCTGCGATTGCTCACCAAGACCTATGCCGGCGGCAAGCAGGCCTTGCGTGGTATCGATCTCGACATCCCGCGTGGTAGCATGTTCGGGCTGCTCGGCCCCAATGGCGCCGGCAAGTCGACGATGATCAACATCCTCGCCGGGCTGGTCAACAAGACCGGCGGCACCGCCAATGTCTGGGGTTTCGACATCGATGCCCAGCCGCGCAATGCCAAGGCGAGTATCGGCATCGTGCCGCAGGAACTCGTCTTCGACGCCTTTTTCACCCCCTTCGAAACGCTCGAGCTCCAGGCCGGGCTGTTCGGCGTGCCGCCCGCCCGGCGCCGCAGCATGGAATTGCTCGAAGCGGTGCACCTCGCCGACAAGGCGCATGTCTATTCACGCACGCTGTCGGGCGGCATGAAGCGCCGCCTGCTCGTCGCCAAGGCGCTTGTCCACAACCCTCCGGTGCTGGTGCTCGATGAACCCACCGCCGGCGTCGATATCGAATTGCGCCAGCAGCTGTGGGATTATGTCCGCACCCTCCACGCCATGGGCACTACGGTCGTACTGACGACCCATTATCTCGAGGAAGCCGAAGCGCTGTGCGACCGCATCGCTATCGTCAACAACGGCGCGATCGTCGCCAATGACCTGACCAGCGTGCTGCTCTCCACGGCCGGCGACAAGAAATTGATCGTCACCGTCGATCGCGATCTCGCCGACATTCCGGCCGGCCTCGGCGACCGGGTCGAACTGAAGAACGACCGCGTGCTGACGCTGACGTATGACAAACGCAGCCGCAATGCCGGGCAGGTGCTGGCGGCGGTCGCCGCGGCTGGGCTCGGCGTCGTCGATGTGTCGACGCAGGAAGCCGATCTCGAAGATGTGTTCCTCGATCTGACCCGCAGCCGTGGCTAGGCACCCCGCGCCCGACGCGCGCAGCTTCGACATCGTCATCATCGGCTCGGGCGCCGCCGGGCTGACCGCCGCGCTAAACCTTGCCGAACGCTTCAAGGTCGCGGTGCTCGCCAAGGGCGATGTTGCGGCCGGTTCGACCGCCTGGGCACAGGGCGGCATCGCCGCGGTGCTCGAACCCGGCGACACCTTCGAAAGCCATATCGAGGATACCATGGTCGCCGGCGCCGGGCTAAACCACCGCGCCACGGTCGAATTCGTCGTTGAAAACGCCGCGCGCGCCATCGACCGGCTGGCCGATCTGGGGGTACCGTTCAACCCGGGCGAATCGCTTTCGGAACGCTGGCACCTGACCCGCGAGGGCGGCCATTCGCACCGACGCATCGTCCATGTCGATGATGCGACCGGCTGGGCGGTGCAACAGGCGTTGCAAAAGGCCGCGACCGCGCACCCCAATATCACACTGGTGCCCGGCATGGTTGCCATCGACCTGATCACTTCGGCGCATGTCGAGGGCGAACGCTTTGCCGCGCGCGCCGTCCATGGTGTCTATGCCTTCGATACGACCAGCCGCCAGGTCCAGCGCTACATCGGCAAGGCGGTGGTGCTGGCGACCGGCGGGGCGAGCCGCGTCTATCAATATTCGACCAACCCCGACGGCTCGACCGGCGATGGCATCGCCATGGCGTGGCGCGCCGGTTGCCGGGTGTCGAACATGGAATTCAACCAGTTCCACCCGACCTGCCTGTTCCACCCGACGGTCAAGAATTTCCTGATCACCGAGGCGTGCCGCGGCGAAGGCGGGCATTTGAAATTGCCGCATGTTGATGGCCCTGTCGCAAGCGACAACCGCGGCGGCACCCGCTTCATGGACCGCTACGACGACCGCCTCGAACTCGCCCCGCGCGATATCGTGGCGCGCGCCATCGATGCCGAGATGAAGCGGCTCGGCCTCGATCATGTCCTGCTCGATATCTCGCATCTCGGCGCCGATTTCGTGACGCATCACTTTCCGATGATCCACGCCCGGCTGCTCGAACTCGGCATCGATTGCACGGTGCAGCCGATCCCGGTGGTGCCGGCGGCGCATTATTCGTGCGGCGGGGTAATGGTCGATCTCGCCGGCCGCACCGACCTTGACGGGCTCTGGGCGGCGGGCGAAGTCACCCAATCGGGGCTGCACGGTGCCAACCGGCTGGCCTCCAATTCGATCCTCGAATGCCTGGTTTTCGGCCAGGCCGTTGCCGAGGATATTGCCGCGCAATGGGACCCGGCAACGGCACCGCCGGCCATCCGCCCGTGGGACGAAAGTCGGGTCACCGATTCCGACGAGGAGATCGTTGTCGCGCACAATTGGGACGAACTGCGCCGCTTCATGTGGGATTATGTCGGCATCGTGCGCACCGACAAACGGCTCGAACGCGCCGCGCACCGGGTCAAGCTGCTGCGCAAGGAAGTCCAGGATTATTACGGCAACTTCCGCGTCACGCCCGATCTGATCGAATTGCGCAACCTCGTCACCGTCGCCGACCTCATCGTACGCTCGGCGCGCGCCCGCAAGGAAAGCCGCGGGCTGCATTACACGACGGATTATCCCAAGCTGGCGGCAACGGCGAAAGACACGGTGCTCGATCCCGTCGCCGCGAGGAACTGACCGACTCCCTCCCCGCGGCCGCAAGCGACGCCTTCGCGTCAGCGGGGAGGGAGTTGGCGTCACCCGTGCGGGGTGATCAGGAACTTTTCCCCCGTCGCGCGGCGGTTATAGGCCGCAATCGCTTCAAGGCTCAGCGCCTCGGCAAGCGAGCCCCGCGCGGTATAATGGCTGGCAAAGGTCGTCGTCAGTTCGGCAACCACCCGCGCCTTCAGCCGCGCCACGTCAGCGGCGCCGATTTTCTGCAGGAACGGCGTCAGCAGCCAACCGCCCAGGCCCCAGGCCATACCGAAGCCGCGGTTCAATTCGGTCGGCCGGGTGTCGAGACCGCCATAGATGTAGACTTGCTTGTGGGTGGTCGAACCGTAGCGGCTGTATTCCTTCGCCGTCTTGTTGGCGGCGATTTCCATCGCGGTCAGGATCTGGCCGGCCAGCTTGCCGCCGCCGATGGCATCGAAGGCGATCGTCGCGCCGGTGGCGACGAGCGCATCGACGAGCGCGTCCATGAAGCCGTCCTGGCTCGAATCGACAACATGCGCGGCGCCGAGGCCCTTCAACAACGCCGCCTGTTCGGCACTGCGCACGATATTGACCAGCGCGATGCCGTCCTTGAGGCAGATCTTGTTCAGCATCTGCCCCAGGTTCGACGCCGCGGCGGTGTGGACGAGCGCGGTATGGCCCTCCAGCTTCATCGTCTCAGTCATGCCCAGCGCGGTCAGCGGGTTGACGAAGCACGATGCGCCCTGTTCGGCGGTCGCGCCGTCGCCGAGCACAACGACATCGCTGAGCCGCAGGGTGCGATACTGCCCGTACATGGCGCCGCCCAGGGCGCCGACCGTCTTGCCGATCAGCGCCTGTGCCGCCGGGCTGTCGCCCGCCGCGATCACCGTGCCGCCGCCTTCATTGCCGACCGGCATCGATTCGCCGACCCGCGCCGCCATGGCGCGCATGAACGCCGGCGGGATATCGGCAACGACATGCGGCGCTTCGGGCGTGCCGAGCTGCCGCGCGGTCGTCATGTCGGCGGCGCCGAACAACAGCCCGATGTCGGACGGATTGATCGGCGAGGCTTCGATGCGCACTAGCACCTGGTCGGGCCCCGGCGCCCGCACCGGCGTATCGACGAGCGACAGGTCGAGCGTGCCATCGGCGGTAACGAGCGAGCGCAGTTGCAGGCCGCTGGTCGGAAGTGTGTCGGTCATGCTGGGTTCCCAAGGCTGGTTTTGGCCAACATGGCCGCGATGGGCCTAAACGTCGAGCAAAACCAACTCCCTCCCCCCTGCGGGGAGGGCGACTCGCCGCAGGCGAGCGGGGTGGGGGTCGCGCCAATGGTACCCATAGCCGCAACCCCCACCCCGGGCCGCGCTGCGCGCGTCTCTCGCCCTCCCCTCAGGGGGGAGGGAGTTTAGAAGAACCGCTTGCTCGCGATTGCCGCCCCCTCGGCCATCGCCGCCATCTTGGCCCAGACCACTTCCGGATCGACGCCCCCCGAGCCGGCATGGATCGAAAAGCCGCAATCCACGCCGGCCATCACCCGGTCACGCCCGACGAGATGGGCATAGCGGCCGATGCGCTGCGCGATCAGGTTGGGGTGTTCGATATAGCCCGACTGGCATTCGACGACACCGGGGATCAGCACCTTGCCTTCGGGCACGCCGACGCTTTCGAACAGTTCGAATTCATGGGCGTGGCGCGGGTTGGCAGCTTCGAACTGGATGGCATGCGGCCGCGCCGTCCAGACCAGGTCGATGATATCCGCCAGCGGCACGTCGCAATGGTGCGGGCCGGGGTAATTGCCCCAGCACAGGTGCATGCGCATCGCTTCGGGGGCGATGTTGCGGGTGGCGTGGTTGAGCGCGGCGATGTTGAGCGCCATGCGATCGCGAAAGCCCTTGAGATCGAGATCGCGGAACTGGGTATGCCGGCCCATGGCGAGATCGGGGCAATCGACCTGCAGCGTGATGCCCGCCGCGGCAATCGCTTCATATTCGTGGCGCAAACCTTCGGCCAGCGCGAACAGATACGCCTCGTCATCGGCATAATGCGTGTTGGCGAAGAATAGCGCCGTCACGCCCGGCGACGCCGCCGACATGAAGCCGCGCCGGCCGGGATGGTTCGCCAGCGCCGCGTTGAGATTGGCAGCATCGACATGAACGGCATCCATGTCCTTGACCGTGATCGGCGCGTTGCACGCCGGGGTCTTCCGGTGCTTGCGGCCGGCATCGCCGAATATGCGTTGCTTGACGCCGGGAAAGTCCTCGACATCGGCAAAGACATAGGAATTACCCTCGCCGCCGAAGCCGTGGAGCCGGTCCTTGATATAGGTGGCGTAGCTCGGCTTCGACTGTTCGCCATCGTTGATGACATCGAGGCCCGATCGCGCCTGAGCCGCGACGACATCGCTGACGGCGACACGGATACGCTCGGCGAGCGCCGCGTCATCGACCGAAGCGCCTTCCTCGCGGGCGAAGATCAGCGCGATCAGGTCCTCGGCGCGCGGCAGGCTGCCAACGTGGGTCGTGAGGAAGCGGCCTTCGCTCATGCCAGTTCCGCCCGCACGATGGCGGCGCCGGCGGCCATCGCCTGCATCTTGCCGAAGGCGACAGCCCGCGGCAGGTACTTCATCCCGCAATCGGGGGCGACGATCACCTTGTCGGCATCGACGTGCGGCAGCGCCTTGCGGATGCGCGCCGCAACGGTCTCGGGCGTCTCGATCTCGTGCGTCGACAGATCGATGACGCCGAGGATGATCGACTTGCCGCGCAGCCCTTCGAGAACGGCGGTGTCGAGGTTCGACTGCGCCGTCTCCAGGCTGACCTGGCACACCGGCGAGCCCGACAGTTCGGGCAGGAAGCTGTAGCCCGTCGGGCGTTCATGGATGATCGCGGCATAGCCGAAGCAGATGTGCAGCGCGGTCTGGCCGGTGATGCCGGCGAGCGCGGCATTGACCGCTTCCAGCCCGAATTCGCGCGCCGCATCGGGGCGGGCCTGCATATAGGGCTCGTCGATCTGGACGATATCGGCGCCGGCGGCGAACAGGTCGCGGATTTCGGCGTTGACCGCTTCGGCATAATCGAGCGCCATTTCGCGCTGGGTGGCATAGAAATCATTCTGCGCCTGGCAGCTCATGGTGAACGGGCCGGGCACGGTGATCTTGATCATCCGTGCGGTGTTGGCGCGCAGAAAGGCGACATCGCGGGTTTCGACGGCATGGCGGCGGCGGATGCGCCCTGTCACGCGCGGCACCGGGTTGGGGTGGCCCGAACGGTCGAGCGCTTCGCCGGGATTGTCGAGATCGACGCCATCGAGCGCGGTCGCAAAGCGGTTCGAATAGCTTTCGCGGCGCATCTCGCCATCGGTGATGATGTCGAGCCCGGCGCGTTCCTGGTCACGAATGGCGATCAGCGTCGCGTCATCCTGCGCCTGGTCAAGATATTCGGGCTGCACCCGCCACAATTCGGTCGCCCGCACCCGCGGCGGAAAACGCCCGGCGAGCTTGGCGCGGTCGATCAGCCAATCGGGCTGGGGGTAGGAACCGACGAGCGAGGTGGGAAACAGCATGGCAGAACCTTTCCAAACGGGGAAAATCTAAACTCCCTCCCCCTTGCGGGGAGGGCGACTCGGGCGCAGCCCAAGCGGGGTGGGGGTTAACAAGTTTCGACACGAGCGACCCCCACCCCGCTCGCTGCGCGAGTCGCCCTCCCCACGGGGGGAGGAGCAGGTTGAGCCTTACGGCCCATCATAGGAAATGGCAGCAGCAGCAGCGCCCGACAGCATGAAGCCGATCGGCCGTTCGGATTCTTCCTGCAGATGCGCGATCAGGCTGGCGGTGCGCGCGAGGAGCGAAATGCCCTTCAACGCCGCCAACGGAAAGCCGACATCGAGCATCACCGCGGGAATCGCGCCGTTGACATTGATCGGCAGCGGCCGGCCGATCACCGCTGGCAGGCAATCACCGACGGCACGCAGCGCCGCAATATGCGCGCCTTCGATGCCATGCTCGGCGGCGAGCTTGAGCAGCAGATTGGCGCGCGGGTCGCCGCCGCTGTGCTGGGGATGGCCGAAGCCGGGGATGGCCTTTTTTTCCGCCCGCAACGCGCGCACCGCAGTTTCGGCATCGCCCGACGCGACGACATCGGCGAGGAAACGCCCCGCCACCTCGGCGCTGCCGAGCACCACCGAGCCGCAGCCGAGCAGCCCGGCGGCGACCGCGCCGTGAAACGCTTCCGGCGCCGCGGCATAGGTCATGCGGGTGGCAACGACACTCGGCACCAGGCCATGTTCGGCGATCGCGGCGAGGACGGCATCGGCGAAGAATTTCTGCACCGGGGTCGGCGCGGTGCCGGTGACGAGCAGCCAGAAATAGCTGGTGAAATCCATCTTGCCGATGATCTCCCCGCACAGGTCATGGCCGCGCACGCGGATCGATTCGGCGTCGGACGTGCAGATGGCGGTAAAGGGCGCGTCCTGCTTGCCGATACGCATCGTGTGATCCCCCGGGTGCCTAATGGCTCAATTTTTCGAATTTCGAACTTGTTTTCGTTATGCGAATTATGTAGCGTGCGTCAAGCCTGAATGGGGTGCCGCGGCCGGTGCGCCGGTGACGACATACCTGCGTCGTGCGCCGCCGCTCAACCCGGTTCGGCAGCCCGATGCCACCACCGGAGACTGACATGGCACTACCGCTGGCCGACCTTCGCGTCCTTGAAATGGGCACTTTCATCACCGGCCCCGCCGCCGGCATGATGCTTGCCGATCTTGGCGCCACCGTCATCAAGGTCGAACAGCCGGTCACCGGCGACCCGTTCCGCAGTTTTCGCGGGCAGCTTTATGCCCCGCATTTCCAGACCTGGAACCGCAACAAGCGCAGCATCACCCTCGATACCCGCGCCGCCGATGACCGCGCCGCCTTCGATGCGCAGATCGCGACCGCCGATGTCTTCATCCAGAACTTCCGTCCCGGCGTCGCCAAAAAGCTCGGCGTCGATGCCGAACGGCTGCGCTCCATCAACCCGCGGCTGATCTATTGTTCGATCTCGGGCTTCGGCAGCAGCGGCCCCGATCGCGATCGCCCGGCGTTCGATACCGTCGCCCAGGCCGCCAGCGGCTTTTTGCGGCTGCTGCTCAACCCGGCAAAACCGCGTGTCGTCGGCCCGGCCATCGCCGATGTGATGACCGGTTTCTACGCGGCGCAGGGCATTTTGGCGGCGCTCCACCAGCGCCAGGCGACTGGCCAGGGCTGCACTGTCGAAACCTCGATGTTCGAGGCCATGTGCCATTTCAACCTCGACGATTACACCCATTTGTTGTCGGACGACCAGTTGATGGGCCCCTACAGCCGCCCGCATGTCAGCCAATCCTATGTCTTCCAATGTCAGGACGCGCTATGGCTGGCGCTGCACATGTCGTCACCGCCCAAGTTCTGGGAGAACTTGGCTCTCGCGGTCGAACGCCCTGACATGCTGGCGCTGCCGGCCTTTGCCAGCCGCGACGCGCGCATCGCGCATTATGAAGACGTCCTCGCCTTCCTCGCGCCCATTTTCGCCACGCGCGACCGCGCCGACTGGACGGCGCGGCTGACCGAACTCGAAGTCCCCAATGCCGCGGTCGCCACTTCGGCCGAAGTCCTGGCCAGCCCGCAGGCGCAGCATCTCCAACTCGAGATAAGCGCGCCCGGACCTATGGGGATTTTCCGCTCCATCCGATCGCCGCTCAGCTTCGATGGCGAACGCTCGCTGACCGTCACCGCGCCGCCGCTGCTCGGCGCCGACAATGCGGCCATCCTCGGCCGCCCTGATGCGGCGGCGGCGCAATAGCTTGCATGTTGGCGCGGCGCCCCATAGCCAAGGCGGTGATGACCGACCGCGCCCCGAAGGACCCGGAATATCTGTCGACCCTTGAACGCGGGTTGAGCGTGCTGCGTGCCTTTGACCAGGCGCACCCCGAAATGACCCTGTCGGAGGTGGCGGCAATCACCGATCTGCCGCCGGCGGTGGCGCGGCGCTGCCTCAACACGCTGGTGGCGCTCGGTTATGTCGCGCAGGTCGGCCGGCGCTTCCTGCTGCGTCCCGAGGTGCTAGCGTTCGGTTCCGCGTACCTCTCGTCGATGAACATCGAACAGGTGGCGGTGCCGCCGCTTCAGGCGTTGCGCGACCAGACCGGCGATTCGGCCTCGCTGGCGGTGCGGTCGGGGCGCGAACTGCTTTACGTCTGCCACATTCCGACCAACCGCCGCATCCGATTGGGCGCCAGCGTCGGCACGCGCTTTCCGCTCCACGCCACCTCGATGGGCAAGGTGCTGCTTGCCTTCCAGGGCGATATCGCCATCGAAAGCTTTCTTGGCGAAGGCCCGCTCGCCCGGTTGACCGAACGCACCGTCACCGAGCCGGCGGCCTTTCGCGCCCGGCTGCGGACCATCCGCGACAACCGCTATGATTCGGCGCTCGACGAGCTCGATTACGGGATCGTTTCGGTTGCTGTGCCGATCATCGGTCCGGATGATCGCGTCATCGCCGCAATCAACTGTTCGACCTCGACAACGCGGATCTCACAGGACGAGCTGATCGCCACGCGCCTGCCACTGCTGCGCGACGCTGCCGGCGCTATCGAAGCCGAACTGCGCCGCTGGCCGACCCTCGCGCGCTCATTGTCACCGAGCTGAACGACTTCCGACTGCGGCACTGCTGCAACGGATAGTGGCGCGTTTTTCGATTATCGAACTTGACTTCGCAATGCGAAACGCTAAGGGCAAGTATCGGGGTCGCAAAAGCGGCGACGGCGCCTTGCGCGCTATTTGGGGGAGGTCTGCATGAAGAATTTCGCACAGCTGTCGCGTTGGCTCGCCGGCTCGGCCATGGTGCTCACGGCGTCTGTCGCGGTTGCGCAAACCGCTGCCCCCACCGCGGCTGCCGCCGCCGATGACGGTGAAATCCTCGTCACCGCGCTGCGCCGCACCGAATCGCTGCAGAACGTCCCCGCCTCGATCACCGCCTTCAATGCCAAGGCGATCGAAGCCGCCGGCATCGCCCGCCCCGCCGACTTCATCGGCCTGACGCCCAACGTCAATCTGGTGCAGACCCAGAACGCCGGCACCACCTTCGTCATCATCCGTGGCATCACCCAAGCGCGCAATTCCGAGCCTTCGGTCGCCGTCGTCGTCGATGGTGTGCAGCAGGTCAACGCTGCCCAGTTCAACCAGGAACTGGTCGACGTCGAACAGATCGAAGTGCTCAAGGGCCCGCAGGGCGGCCTGTACGGCCGCAACGCTATCGGCGGCGCGATCATCATCACCTCCAAGGCGCCCACCGACGAATTGTCGGGCAAGTTCACCGGCGGCGTCGACAATGGCTTCGGCTATTTCGCCCGCGCCAATCTGTCGGGGCCGATCGCCGAGAACCTCAAGTTCCGCGTCGCCAGTACCTGGTATGATACCAACGGCTTCATCCCCAACACCTTCCTCAACGAAGACGCCGATCCGTTCCGCGAATTCAACCTGCGCGGCAATCTGTTGTGGACGCCGACCCCGGAGCTGACCGTCGACATGCGCGGCGCCGTCAGCTTGCTGCGCACCCAGGCGTTCTACTACAACATCGTCAACGATGTGAACGACGTGTCGCTGCCGGTGCGGGTCAACAACGCCGGCATCAACAACCGTGACCTTTACAACGGCACGCTGCGCATCGCGCATGAAAGCGACATCGGCAAGTTCACGTCGACGACCTCGTACGACAAGGTCACTGAAATCCTGACCGGCGATGCCTTCAACTTCCTGCCGATCAAGGAATCTCTGCTCTTCCAGTTCTTCGGCTTCGATCTCAACCAGAGCCAGTATCTCGACGTCGCGGCGTGGAGCCAGGAATTCCGCTATGAATCGCCCGCTGACAAGCCGGTGCAGTTTATCGCCGGCGCCTATGGCATCAGCACCCAGCGCTACATTTCGACCGGAAACCTCGTCGATACCGGCAATGGCGTCACCGCCATCTACCGCACGCCGAGCACCAACCCGCTCAACCCGCAGGCGACGTTCCTCGCGGATTCGCAGGATAATTTCGCCTGGGCGCTGTTCGGCAACGCCATCTGGAAGGTCAACGACCAGTTGCGCGTCGACGCCTCGCTGCGTTACGACAAGGACAGCCGCGAAAACACGACGCTGACCCCGACCGGGTTCCTGCCCAACGTCCCCGGCTTCCCGCCGGGCAAGACCGGCGAAGTCCGCAAGAAGACCTTCGACGCCTGGCAGCCCAAGGTGACGCTGACCTGGAAGCCGACCGATGGCGTGACGCTGTTCGGTGGCTGGTCGCGCGGCTTCCGCTCGGGCGGTTTCAACCAGACTGGTGTCGGCGCGGTGGCTGCATCGAACGGCATCGTCGGCGTGGGTGATACCTTCGAGGCCGAAACCGCCGAAACCTTCGAAATCGGCATCAAGACGCAGACCAGCGATCGGCTGCTGACGGTCAACGCCAGCGCCTTCACGACCAAGTCGGAAAACAGCTATTTCTTCGTTTTCCTCGCCGCCAACTCGACGCAGAACCTCGGCAATGTGCCCGAAACCCGCATCAAGGGCTTCGAAATCGACGCGACGCTGCGCCCGCTGCCCGGCCTCGACCTGATCGCCGGCTTTGGCTACACCGACAGCGAAATCAAGAAGTTCCCGACGGCAAATGTCGTCGGCAACGAAGCACCGCTGATCTCGCGCTACACGCTCAACCTCACCGCCAACTATCGCACGCCGCTGACCGACAGCCTCGACCTGACGGCGCGTGTCGATTATCGCCGCACCGGCCGCACCTGGTTCGATGTCGACAATTCGACCTCGCGCGATCCCATCGATCTCGTCGATACCCGCGTCGGCATCGCCGGCGCCAACTGGTCACTGACCGGGTTTGCCCAGAACCTGTTCGACATCAAGTACAACGCCGAATTCTCGCCTGGCGGCTTCGTCTTCAAGGCGCGCCCGCGCCGCTACGGTGTCGAAGCCAGCTTCAGCTTCTAAAGGAACCCGCCATGGCCCGCGTTCTCGTTCTCTACTATTCCAGCTATGGCCATGTGGAAACGCTCGCCAACGCGATCGCGGCCGGTGCTGGCGAGGTTGCCGGCACGACCGTTACCGTGAAGCGTGTGCCCGAACTCGTCCCCGACGATGTCGCCGCCGCCTCGGGCCTCAAGACCGACCAGGCCGCGCCGATTGCCACGCCGGGCGAGCTCGCCGATTATGATGCGATCATCATTGGCACGCCCACCCGCTTCGGCAACATGGCCGCACAACTGCGCAACTTCCTCGATCAGACCGGCGGCCTGTGGTTCACCGGCGCGCTCGTCGGCAAGATCGGCAGCGCCTTTTGCGCCACCGCCAGCCAGCACGGCGGCCAGGAAACCACGCTGACCAGCATGCACACCACGCTGCTCCACCATGGCATGATCATCGTCGGGCTGCCCTATGCCTGGGCCGGCGCCACCACTATGGACGGCATTTCGGGCGGCACGCCCTATGGCATCACTACCATCACCGGCGGCGACGGCAGCCGCATGCCATCAGAAAACGAACTCGACGGCGCGCGTTTCCAGGGCCGCCATGTCGCGACGATCGCAACCAAGCTGTTCGCATAAGGAGCACGCCCGCATGACGATGACCCGCCGCCCCGGCCGCCTGCACCACACTGCCTATGTGACCAAGGACCTCGAGGCCACCCGCGCTTTCTACGAAGGCGTCATCGGCCTGCCGCTCATCGCCACCTATACCGAGATGGACGAATTGTTCGGCAAGGAACGCACCTATTGCCATTGCTTCTTCGAACTCGCCGATGGCTCGGCACTGGCCTTTTTCCAGTTCGCCGACCCCGCCGACCAGGCCGAATTCGGCCCCGAAATCCCGTCGTCGCCGTTCATCCATGTCGCACTCAACGTCGATGCCGCGACCCAGGCCGATATTGAAGCGCGCATCGTCGCCGCCGGTATCGAGCCGCCCGCCACCTATGTGCTCGAACATGGCTATTGCCGCTCGGTCTATGTCACCGACCCGAATGGCATGATCCTCGAATTCACCCATGATACCCCCGAAGCGACCGCGGCCGATGTCGATGCCGAGCGCCGCGCCACCGCCCACGCCGAACTGGCGCGCTGGTTGGCCGGGGACCATCGCAACAACAATCCCTACCGCCACGCTGCCTGATTACCCAGCCTGATCCGGACACCATGGCCGTGCCGCCACGCTGGCCGGGCGGCACGGTCCATGCCGTGCCGGTACCCGGCGGCAACCTGATTGTCGAAACCCTGGGCTCCGGCCCGGCCTTGTTGCTGCTCCACGGCTGGACGCTCGATCGCCGGCTCTGGCTGCACCAGGCGCCGCTCGCCAGCCGATTCCGGATCGTCGCCATCGATCGTCGTGGCTTTGGCCAATCGAGCGCGCCGCCCGATCTCGCTGCCGAATCCGATGATGTGCTGCGGGTTGCCGCTGCACTCGGGCTGGCGCGCTTTCACCTGCTAGGCATGTCGCAAGGCGGCCGCATCGCGCTGGCACTGGCAGCGCGCGCGCCGGATCGGTTGCTGTCGCTCATCCTGCAAGGCGCCGGGCTTGATGGCGTCCCCGGCACCGACGAAGCCGTGCCATATGCGGCGATGGCCGAGGCGGCACGGGGCGGCGACCTCGCTCGCCTGCACAGGCTCTGGGGAGGGCACGCATTGATGGCCTGTGCAGCGCCCGAGGCCCGCCGGATCGCCGCCACGATGGTCGGCGATTATGCCGGCCGCGACTTGCTCCGCACATCGGCACCCCTGCCCGCGCACGCCGCGATGCTGGTGGGGCTCGACCTGCCGGTCACCACCCTGACCGGCGCCTATGATACGCCGCAGCGCCATGCCAACGCAGCCGCGCTTTCCAGCTTGGGCGCCAAAAACGTGACGCTGCCCGGCGGGCATCTGTGCAATCTCGATGCGCCGGCGGCCTTCAACGCCGCGGTGGCAGTGGCCACCCTGGCCACGCACGCAACCCCGGCGGTGGTTCAAAGACAAATCGGAAGGTGGCGCGCCCGGCAGGATTCGAACCTGCGACCTCAGGATTAGAAGTCCCGCGCTCTATCCAGCTGAGCTACGGGCGCGTATCGGTGATGGGACTGGGGGTCGGCTTTCTGGCTCCGTACGTCGCTTTGCTTGCCACGGTCCGTGCTCGAAACCGCCTGCAAACCCACCCGTTACAATGTCCCTGCCGCCAGTGCAAAAGCGCGCTCTGACGGTCTCTCCGGGCGCTTCCTATGCTGCAGGCGCCGCGAGGGCAAGGCGCTGGCGCTACGATCCGCTCGACCGACGGTCCGCAACCGCCGGGGCGCGTTCGCTGGCCGGCCGGCGCGTTGCGGAAAGTTCGAGCACCCCGGCCCGCACCAGGGTTTCGGTCTGGCGTGCCAGGCCGGTCAGCATCGCTTCGATCTGCGCCTGCGATATCATCGAAATGCTTCCCGGCGGGGTTCGCACCATTTGCGCCGACAGTATCTCCAGCCGCCTCAGCCCCACCAGTTCCTCGACACAACGCCGCACGGTTTCGGTGGGCAGTCCGGTAGCGCGCGCGATCGCCCGCCGCGAAATACCGCCCGACAACGCATCCGGCAGCGGCACCGCCGAGCGAAAGGCCGGATCGGGCGCGCTCTGGCGCATGTATTTCTGAACGGTCGAAATGGCTACGGTGAGCACGATCAACGCCGGGACCGGTTTCAATCCAAGTGCTTCGGCAAGCACGCGGTGCTGGCCAAGGAAAAAATTGCCCAGCTCGAAGACTACGAGGCGGGCATCATCCTGCGCGGCTTGTCGATTTACCGAAACCCGCATGGCACCACTTCCCGAATGACCTGAACTGGGTCACTTTCGCATTCAGGCATGGAACTGTCCAGAGTATACATCACAATATTCGGTGGGGACTGAACCAAGATTTTTGAGATTTTGGCAAGGCACCAGTGTGCAAACCTTTGTAACGGCAACTCTATTGTTTGCCGAATGACGAGGTGTATTTTCGAAACTGCTACTCTGGGCGGTCATGACAGATATTGTCTTGGCTATAGCTGAATTTGTTGGGGATTGGTTCGCATGGGTGATTGGCTTGTTGCGACTTTAAGAACTTATCCCGAACTGGCAGTTTTCATCGCGCTGGCGATCGGTTTCTGGATCGGGCCGAAGAAGGTCGCCGGGTTCAATCTCGGTAATGTGACAGCCACGCTGCTCGCCGCGGTCGCCATCGGGCAGTTGGGAATCGAGATTCCGGGGCCGATCAAATCGACCTTCTTCATGCTGTTCCTGTTTGCCGTCGGCTATGGCGTCGGGCCGCAATTCTTTGCCGGGCTGAGCAAGGACGGCCCCAAGCAACTGGTGTTTTCGGTGCTGGTGCTCGTGCTCTGCCTTTTGGTGCCATTCGCGTGCGCGCAGTTCGCCGGGCTCGATCTCGGCTATGCCGTCGGCCTCTATGCCGGATCGCAGACGACATCGGCGGCGATCGGCGTGGCGACCGACCAGATCAGCCGGCTTGGCCTGTCCGCGGAGGCGGCGCGCGGCCATAGCGACGCGATCCCGATTGCCTATGCGGTCACCTATATCTTCGGCACCATCGGTTCGGCGATCATCCTCGCCACGCTCGGTCCCAAGATGATCGGAGTCGATCTCGCCAAGGCCTGCGCCGAATATGAGGCCGAAATGGGCGGAGTCGCCGGCCAGGATGCCGGGGTGTTTTCGGCCTATCGCAATGTCGATGTCCGCGCCTATCGCGTACCGGCGGGGGAGATGACCGGCAAACCGGTGCGCGACCTGTTTCCGGGCATGCGACTGTTCGTCGAACGCGTCCACCGTGATGGCATGATCATCGAGGCCGATGCGACGACGATGCTCCAGGCTGGCGATGTCGTGGCGATTTCGGGGCCGCGGCCGATGCTCGTCGAACAGGTCGACAGCGTGATGACCGAGGTCGATGATCGCGCCCTGCTCGATATCCCGGTCGAACAATGCGATGTCTTCCTGCGCAGCAAGATCTACGCAGGCAAGACGCTGCGCGAGCTTGCCGACGAAGCACCGGCGCGGGGCATCTACCTGCGCAAGATCACCCGCAACCTCGTCGAAATTCCCATCCTGCCGCAAACCGAGATCCTGCGCGGCGACATCCTGACCGTTCAGGGCAGCCGCATGCACGTCGATGCGCTGGCCAAGGCCATTGGCCATGCCGACCGGCCCGCCGAAGCCACCGACCTGATGGTCGTTTCGGCCGGCATCGTTATCGGCGGCCTTGTCGGCGCGCTCAGCGTGCGGATCGGCGGCATTCCGCTCGGGTTGTCGACGTCGGGCGGGGCGCTGCTTGCCGGGCTGCTGCTCGGCTATTTTCGCGCGGTGAACCCCACGCTCGGCAGCATCCCGGCGCCGGCGCTGTGGTTGCTCAACACCCTTGGCCTCAACGTCTTCATCGCCATCGTCGGAATCAATGCGGCGCCGGGCTTTGTCGCGGGGCTGCAACAGGTCGGGGTCAGCCTGTTCATCTGGGGTGCGGTGGCGACCAGCCTACCGCTGCTTATCGCCGTGCTGATCGGCCATCATGTCTTCAAATTCCACCCCGCCATCCTGTTCGGGGTGTGCGCCGGGGTGCGCACCACGACGGCAGCGCTCGGCATGATCCAGGAAACCGCGCGCAGCAAGGTGCCGGCGCTCGGTTACGGCCTGCCCTACGCCGTCGGCCAGATGCTGCTGACCATCTTCGGCATGATCATCGTGCTGATGATGAACGCCGGCTGATTTTTACAACGAATACAAGACTTTGAGGAGACGATCATGGACGTGATGACCCTGAAGCAATACGAAGCGCTCAGTCCCTTCGAGATCAAGGCCTTCCTCGCCCAGGCGGCGATGAAGACGACATCGGCAACGGCGGCCAAGACCTATATCAACGCCGGGCGTGGCAACCCCAACTGGATCGCCACCACCCCGCGCGAGGCGTTCTTCAGCTTCGGGCATTTCGCCCTCACCGAAAGCAAGCGCGTGCTCGACCTGCCGCCCGGCATCGGCGGCATGGCCAAGGCACCCGGGATTGCGGCGCGCGCCAGCGTCTGGATGGCGGCCAATGCCGCGATGCCCGGCGTGTCATTGCTCGCGGAAATGATCCCGTGGGCGATTGCGCATTTCGGTTTCGAACCCGACGCCTTTGTCCATGAGCTGGTCGACGCGATCATCGGCGACAATTACCCGGTGCCCGACCGGATGCTGGTGCATAATGAAATCGTCGTGCGCGAATATCTGCAATGGGCGATGTGCGGCGATCCGGCACCGGCGGGCACGTTCAACATCTATGCCGTCGAAGGCGGCACCGCGGCGATGTGCTACATCTTCAAGACGATGAAATCGAACCGGCTGCTCAACCCCGGCGATACGATTGCGCTGGGTGTGCCGATCTTCACCCCTTATCTCGAAATGCCGCTGCTCGAGGATTATGCGCTCAATATCGTCAATGTCACCGCGACGCAGGAAAACGGTTTCCAGTTCAGCGATGAAGAGCTCGACAAGCTGCTCGATCCGACCATCAAGGCGTTCTTCGTCGTCAACCCCGGGAACCCCAGTGCCATCGCGCTGTCGGACAAGGTCATCGCCAAGATCGGCGAGATCCTCGAAAAACGCCCTGACCTGATCATCCTTACCGATGACGTTTATGGCACCTTCGTGCCGGGCTTCCGCGGGCTGCTCGGGGCCTTCCCGTACAATACCATCGGCGTCTATTCCTACAGCAAGTATTTCGGCTGCACCGGCTGGCGGCTCGGCACCATTGCGGTGCACGAGAACAACGTCTTCGACAAGCTTGTCGCGGCGTTGCCCGAAGCCACCAAGCAACTCATCGACAAGCGCTATCATGCGCTCACCCTCCACCCGCGCGAGATCAGCTTCATCGATCGCATCGTCGCCGACAGCCGCGACGTGGCGCTCAACCACACCGCCGGGCTGTCGCTGCCGCAGCAGGTGCAGATGATGTTCTTTTCGCTGTCCGAACTGATGGACAGCAAGAAGGATTACCAGCGCGGCTGCATCGGCATCGTCAAGAAGCGTGTCGAAGCAACCATCGAAGGCATGGGCATCGAGGTCGAGAAGGACCCGTTGTTCGATTATTATTACGGCCTGATCGATTGCGCCTTCTGGATGCGCAAATATGTCGGCGAGGAGGTCGTCGACTGGGTGAAGGCCAATGTCCACCCGCTCGACCTGGTGTTCAAGCTGGCCGAAGATCACGGCATCGTGCTGCTCAACGGTAGCGGCTTCGATGCGCCGCCGTGGTCGGTGCGCGTGTCGTTCGCCAACCTCCCCGACCATGTCTACGACGATATCGGACGCGCCATCCGCGAAGTCGCCAAGGGCTATCGCCTCGCCTTCGAAGCCAGCAAGGCGTGAGGGGAGTGATTATGAAACCGATGCCTCTCATTGCGGCGCTGGCCGCCTTGCTCGCCGGCAGCGGCGCCCAGGCCGCGCAGGGCACCGCCCGGGTGACGGTGCTGGCCACCGGCGGCACGATCGCCGGGGCGCAGGCGCCTGAAGGCGGCTACGGCTACAAATCGGGCTCCTTCGACATCAAGGACCTGATTTCGGCGGTGCCCAACCTCGACAAGCTGGCGATCATCAGCGGCGAGCAGGTGGTCAACATCGGCAGCCAGGACATGAACAACGAGGTCTGGCTGAAACTCGCCAAACGGGTCGCCGAAGTCGTCAAATCACCCGATACCGATGCGGTGCTGATCACCCATGGCACCGATACGGTGGAGGAAACCGGCTATTTCCTCGATCTCGTCTCCAAGACCGACAAGCCGATCGTCATGGTCGGGTCGATGCGCCCGGCGACGGCCATCAGCGCCGATGGCCCGAGCAATCTCTACAACGGTGTCGCCGTCGCCATCAGCCCCGGGGCCAAGGGACGCGGCGTGGTGACCGTGCTCAACGACCAGATCGATTACGCCCGCAACGTCGTCAAGACCAACACCACCGATGTCGAAACCTTCCGCAGCGTCAACCGCGGCCCGGCCGGGGTCAGCAACACCGGCGTCGTCACCTGGTTCGCGCCGCTGGAGAAGAAGCACGGCCTGAACAGCGAATTCAGCGTCGACGGGCTCACCAGCCTGCCGCGTGTCGACATCATCTACGCGCACGCCGGCATGAACCCCGATCTGATCGATGCCGCAGTCAAGCTGGGCGCCAGGGGCCTTGTCATCGCCGGAGTCGGTGACGGCAACATGACGAACGCGGCGCTCGATCGCGTCACCGCAGCGGCCAAGGCCGGCGTCGTTGTGGTGCGCAGCACGCGGCTGGCCTCGGGCATCGTCTATCGCAACAATGAAGTCGATGATGACACGCTCGGGCTGGTCGCTTCGGCCGAGCTCAACCCGGCGAAATCCCGGGTGCTGCTGATGCTGGCGCTGATCAGAACCAGCGATGTCGGCAAGATCCAGACGATCTTCAACGAATATTGATCGGCCGGTTCGGCCCGGTTCGCCGGGCCGGACATCGCGCTACTTGATCGCCGTCCATTCCTGCGATTTGCAGCCCATCTTGCCGACAAGGCAGCCGGTGCCTTTCAGCGTCATCGGGCCGGTGCGCACGACATGGCCTGAAAAGGTCTTGTTGATATCGGGAACGAAGACGCTGCCCTTCCAGCGATCGGGGCCATCGGGGGCGAAATCCTTGAACAGCTGCTGGCCGATCAGCTTGAGCGTCCCGCCCTTGGCGGCATCGGCCTTGGCCTTGTCATTCGCCCAGACGACAACCCCGCAGATCTTGTTGCCACAGGGTTGCGGGCGGATATGCACCGAATTCGACGGGTTGCGGTAGACGCGATAGGTCGTCGGCGGCGCCGCCTGCGCTGCGCTGGCAGCACCGAGTGCCAGCAAGGCCAGGGTGAAAGTGCGGACAGACATCAGGACGCTCCCTTTTCGATGACAGGATTTTGCAAACAAAGTCGCCAGAACGCCAGCGCGCCATAGCCCAGCGCCAGCAGCGTCAGGTGCCCGAGCGGCCCGCGCATTTCGGCAAGGCTGGCACCCAGTTGGTTTACGCCGACTAGGGCGGCGATGCCGGGCGTTGTCGGCAGCAACTGCGCCAGCCAATGCAGCGACAGTGGTGCCGCCGGCCAGGTGAAGCCCGATAGAAAGAACATCGGCAGCGTAGTGACCGCCAGCAATTGCACGGCGCGTTCGCGGGTGCGGAAAAAACTGCCGATGAACATCGCGAACATTACCGTCGCGGCGATGAACAGCGCCGTCGCCACCAGCGCCGCAGCGATACCACCGTTGACCGGGAAATCCTGAAACCAGTACATCCAGCCTTGGTAATAGAGCGCGTTGAGGACCCCTAGCAGTGCGAAAGCGCACGCCACCCCGGCAAAACCCGGCGCGCTGAAGCGCAAGGCGCCGGTCGCCTCTCGGCGTGTCCCGGCCAGCATCACCATCCCGAACAACAGCGTCTGGTGGATGATGATCGGCGCTACCGCCGGCACCACGGCGCTGCCATAGCCTTCGCGGGTGTTGAACAGCGGATGGGTGACGAGCGCCACCGGCGCCGGCGCCGGCGCGCCGGTAAAGCGCGCCCGCGCCACCGCCGCCTCGCGTGCCGTCGCGCCCAGCGCCTCGCCGAGCGCCGACAGCGTCGTCTTGGCGCGATTGAGGTTGAGCCCGCTGCCGAGCAGCAGGAGCTGCCCCGCCTGCCCGCGCGCCACATCGCGCGACAAGCCGGCGGGGATAACGAGGACCGCATCGACCGCATCGCTGCCGATCAGCGCCTGTGCCTCGGCGACCGTCGCCGGCATCGCCACCAGCGCGGCGCCCTGCGTCGCCGCGACCCGCCGCACCAGCGCGCGGCTGAGCCCCGAATGATCGAGATCGACCACCGCCACCGGCAGCGCGGTCACCACCTGCGCGCGATATGCCGCCGGATAGAAGAAGGAATAGACGATGACCGCGACCACCAGCGTCGCCAGTGCCGATCGATCGGTGAAGATCGTCTGCACCGTCAGGGCAAAGGCGGCGCGAAAACTCACCGCAGTCCCCAGCTCGCGGGATCGTGCGCCAGCCCCTTGAGCAGTGGCAGCGCCAGCCCGAACGACACGAGCGCGAACAGCAGCATGACCCCGAGCAAGGGCAGCGTTGCCGCCACTGGCGCCGCGCTTTCGAGTTGCTGGGCCTGGGCGCGGGCAAACCAGGCAAAGGGCGTCATCAGGCTGAAGATGCGGGTGAACAGCGGCGCGCCATCGGTCGGGAACAAGGCCCCGCTGAAGGCCAGCGAAGCCCCGGCATAAACTCCGATCAGCGACAGCGACATCATCATCTTGCGGGTCAGCCCGACGAACAGCACGCCGATGCCGGCATAGGCGAGATAGAGCAACACATGCGCGGCGATCAGCAGCCAGGCATTGCCCGCCAACGGCCATCCACTCAGGCTGAATGCCGCCAGCGCCGCCACGCTGAACAGCGTATAGGTCGCCAGATAGGGCAGCAGCTTGCCGAAGACCGCGGCTAAAATATCGCCGCCTGCGGCATCGAGCCAGGCCGGCGCGGTGCCATCACGCAGTTCGCGCCCGACCGCCGATGCCGCGCCGAGGCACATCAGCAGATGCAGTATCGCGGTGTGGATCAACGGCACCAGCAACAGCTCGTAACTCGTTTGCGGGTTGAACAGCGTGCGCGCTTCGACCCGCACCGGCGCCGCCATCGTTGCGGCACCGCCTTTCAACCGCGCCCCGGTGCCAATGGCGAGACCCAGCCCAAGCCGGGCGCTGGCACTACCGATATCACGCATCACCGCACCGCTCTGGGTGTTGTAGGCGGCATTGGGATAGGCGACCAACGTGCCCACTCCGCCGCGGTCGATCGCCCGGGTCGTGCCCGCCGGCACCACCACCACCGCCCATACGTCGCCGCGGCGCACCAGCGCGAAGCCTTCATCGAGCGACAGCGGCCGCGCGCTCACCCGCACCCCGGGGGTGGCATCGAGCAGCTGCACATAGTGCCGCGCCGCCGCGCCGTGATCATTGTCGACCACCGCCACCGGCAAATCGCGCGCCACGCCGGCGGCGAACAACCATGACATCATGACCAACAGCAGCAACGGAATCCAGGTCAGCAGCGCCAGGTCCCAGCCGCTGCCGCGCAGAAACGCCAACTCGCGCGCCAAGGACCGGCGCAGCCCGGTCACTGTGCCGGGCTGTCGAACAGCACGCTCATCCCGGGCCGCAAATCGGGCAGCGCCGCCACCGGCCGGGCGCGCACTTCAAAGCTCTTGATGTCATAGCCCGATGATTGGCGGGTCGCGCGCCATGTTGCGTAATCGCCCGCCGGGTTGACGAAATAGACGCGGAAATCGACCCGCCGGTCGCCCAGCGCCGGCACCGTGCCGGACATGACCGCGCCCGGCTTGACCCCGCGCAACTGGTCTTCGCGCAGGTTGATCGCCACCCAGGCATGGTCTGTATCGGTCAGCGTGAACACCGGATAGCCCGCCGGCACCAGTTCGCCGGCATCGACCATCTTGCGCGTCACCACAGCAGCCAGCGGTGCCGCGATCCGCGTCTCGGCCTCCGCCGCCGCCACTTCGGCGAGCGCTGCCTGCGCCTGCCGCACTTGCGCTGCCACTGCGGCGATATCTTCCTGCCGGGCGCCGGCCTGCGCCTGGGCATATTGAGCCCGCGCGGCGGCAGCGACTTCGCGCGATGATCTGAAGTTGGCCAGCGCTTCATCGCGCCGCTGCGCGGCGATTACGCCTTCGGCGAACAGGTTCTGCGTGCGCTTGTAGGTGACTTCGGCCAGCGCCGCGCCGGCTTCGGCGCGCGCCGCATTGGCGCGTGCCGTCTCGATTTCCTCGGCACGAGCGCCGTTCTGCGCTTTCGCGGATTGCGCTTGCGCTGCGGCAATCACTGCCTCGGCCTGGGCGCGTTTCGCGGCGATTTCCGGCCCGGTCAGGGTGAACAGCTGTTGTCCGGCGGTAACCCGGTCCCCTTCGGCCACGAACAGGCGCTCGACCCGGCCGGCCACCTTGGCCGACACGATGATTTCATCGGCATCGACCATCGCCTGCACCTGCGCCGGCCCCGGTTGCCGCGACAGCCAAAGCCCGATGCCGATGATCGCGGCAACGATGACAAAGGCGGCGATTGCCAGCCAGCGCTTGCGCCCGGCAGGCGCGGTGTCGGCGGGGTAGGTTGTGGCGGGGTCGGTCATGGCGCAATGCTCTTGTCGGCACGGGCGATATAGCCGGCATATTGATCCACTTGCCCGCTGGCAGCGAGCAACTGCGCCAGCGTGACGTCGAACTGATAGGCCGCCTGCAAGCGCTGCGCCTGCGCCCCGCTCAGCCGCAATTGCGCGTCGATGACATCGAGCGACGTTGCCAGCCCCTCTCGGAACGACAATTGCTGGAGGCGCAAATTCTCGCGCGCCGCCGCGAGGCTCGAATCGAGCAGCAGATACTGGCTGCGCGCCGTATCGAGATCATTATAGGCGCGCGTCGTTGCCGTCGCGAGATCGATCTTGGCCTGGCGCAGCCCGGCTTCGGCCGCCGCCTGGGTGGCGCGCGCCGCCCGGACCTGCTGGCCGCGGTCGGCGCTCGACAGGAACGTGTATTTCAGCCCGATGCCGTAGATATAATCGGGCTCGGTAAACAGCGCTTCGCGGCGGTTGAGATCATATTGCCCGAACAGATAGACCTGCGGGCGCTGCTTGGCTTGCTGGATGCGCACGCCTTCGCGTGCCTGATCACCAAGCGCGCCGAGCCGCCCTACCTGCGGGTTTCGGGCCTGTGCGGATGCCACGAAGCTATCGAGCGCCTCGATCCGCGCCGAAACCACGAACAACGGCGTTGTCGGTACCACCGCGGTGTCGCTATGCAGCAGATTGGCGAGAAAGGCGGTCGCGGTCGCCAGGTCGTTGCCCGCCTTTCGATAGTCGCGCTCGGCATCGTCGCGCGCCACCTGCGCCTGCAACACCTGCGCCCGGCTGGCAAAGCCCTGTTGCTCCAGCTTGCGGGCATCATCGAAATGGCGCTGCAGGCCGGCGCGCGTTTCCGTCCGCACCGCCAACACCGCCGCTGCCAGTTGCTGCCCGAAATAGGCCTGGACGAGTTGCAGCGTCAGCGACTGGCCGGCATCGGCCATGCCGGCTTCGGCCTCGCGCACCCCGGCGCGGGCGACATTCTGCGTCGCGCCGATCTGGCCGCCGCTGTACAAGGGCATCACCGCACTGACGACCGGACGAAAGGCAAAGCCGCCCACGGCGAGATCGAGATTGGCCGGCAAGCCGAGCGAGGGGCCGATCGTCCCGGTGCTCAGCGCCAGCGACTTCTGATATTCGAGTTCGCGCACATCGATGCTGACTTCGGGCCGCCGCAAGGTGGCGACTGCCGCGGCTTGCGCCTGCTTCGCCTTCACCTGCTCGCTGCTCGCCGCCAACCCGTCCGACACCTGGCCGAGGCGCACGACCGCCGCTTCGAAACTGATGGGCAACGCCGGCACCGGTTGCGCCATGGCAGCGGCTGCAGGGACCAGCATTGCCAGCCACAGGGCGGCGGTGCGGGGCTGAAGTGTCGAAATGATCATCCGTCCTCCTCCCTTGCCTGCCCTAGCCGCTAAGCCGGCCAGCCGCCGCTGTCCAAGTGACCTGATGTGGGTCGCTTTTTCAATCGGGCCTCACAATCGCCCGCGTATAACCGTGGCGTCGGCATACCAGCCGGCAATTTCGATCCAATTGCAATGTATCATATTCAAGCAAGCAAGCGGTTCTTCGCCCCTAACCGGCAGTAACAATAGCATTTGCCGTAATTTAACCTGCTTGAAAACTGTTTCGACCGCCGTCGCGCTGAAAATCGTGTTTCGAACCGGCGTTTATCGTCGCCATGCGAACAGAAAGGCTCCCACGCATGACATGGTCGCATCGCGCGGCGCCCTGGCTGATTGCCGCCTTGCTGGCTGCGGTCGACACGGCGCCTGTCAACGCGCAGGACGCCAGCTCAGGCCTGGAAATCTATGGTGCGGTGCAGCTCGATTACATCCAGAATTTCCGCCGTGCCGATCCGGATTGGACCGCCGCGCTGCGACCGTCACGAATCCCGACCACCAAGGGGCAGTTCGGCAGCGATGGCGAAGCGACGCTCAGCGTGCGCCAATCGCGCTTCGGTGTCCGCGCCGCGTTGCCCGCCGGACCCGAGACATTGACCAGCCAATTCGAGTTCGACCTGTTCGGCGTCGGCGACGATGCCGGCAAGACAAGCTTTCGGCTGCGTCATGCCTGGGCATCCTGGGGCCCTTTCCTCGCCGGCCAGACCAATTCGCTGTTCATGGATGCCGATTTGTTTCCTAATGTCGTTGATTACTGGGGCCCGACGGGCATGGTGTTCGTGCGCAATCCGCAGTTGCGGTTCACGCTAGTGGACAAAAGCGGCTGGAAATTCGCTGTCGCGCTCGAAAAGGCCAACACCGACGTCGACATCGGCCAGATCCGCGAGCTCGATCCCAACCTGGGCGCCAATATCCGCGACGTCACGCCCCTGCCCGACCTGACCATACAGGCGCGCTACGTCGGCGATTGGGGACATGTGCAGCTGTCGGGGCTGTTGACCAGGCTTGCCTATGAAACCCTCAACACCCCCGACAACCAGCCGCGCGACAGCCTGCCCGGCTGGGGCCTCAACCTCGGCACTTCGTTCAATCTCGGCAAGGCGACGACGCTGCGCGCCGGGGTCGTCTATGGTCACGGCATCGCCAGCTACATGAACGACGGCGGTACCGACCTGGCGCCGATGGTGATCCCGGTGGCACCGGGGCTGAAGGCCAGGGCGGTGCCGTTGCTCGGCATCATCGCCTATGTCGACCAGCGCTGGTCGACATCGTTCACCTCGGCGCTCGGCTACAGCTTCACCCAAGTCGACAATACCGATTTCCAGGCGGCATCGGCGTATCACAAGGGCGAATATGCTTCGGGCAATTTGCTGTGGCAGCCGCTGCCCGAAATCCTGGTCGGCGACGAACTGATGTACGGCCGGCGCACCGACAACAACGGCGCCACCGGCAATGATCTGCGTACCCAGCTTACCCTGAAGGCCAGTTTTTCAAGCAAGTCCTTGTTCAAGGGCCGATAGCGCCGGCAAAAGCGCGACGCCCTGAACCAGCGCCGTTGGCCTAGCGGAAATTGTCCGCATAGGCCTGCAACTTGAGCGCCCGCGGGCCGAGCGGCACTACTTCGAGCGTCAGGTCATTGGCGTGCGCATAGGCAACCGCGGCCTCGCGGCTCGTGAAATGCAATTGCACCTGTGTTTGCGTGGCGCCCGAACCAGGCCAGCCGGTCAACGGGTCGGGGCGCTGCGCCTCGTCGCGTTCGATCTCGAGCAGCCACTGGCCGGTACGGGCACGGCCGGATTGCATCGATGATTTGGGGCGCTGATAGAGGCGGGCAAGCATGGCGCTTTCATCGCCGATTGCGCCCGGATGTTCAAGCGGCGTTCGAGGCGTTATCGTATCGGGAAAAACATAGGGCTCGCCGGTTTGTGGGGAAGGACTGGCCATGTTGCTGATTACCGGAACGATCCGCTTGCCGCCCGGCGCGCTCACCCGCGCCCGCCCGGCGATGCGCGCCATGATCGAAGCGAGCCGCGCCGAAGTCGGCTGCCTCGAATACAGCTATGCCGAAGATGTGCTCGATCCCGGGCTGATGCACATCACCGAATTATGGGACACCCGCGCCCATCTCCAGGCGCATTTCCGCAGCAACCATATCGCAGCATGGCGCGCTCAATGGGCGACATTGGCGATCAGCGAGCGGAATTTGAAATTGTACGAGGTCGGCGAGCCCGAGGAGACCTAGCCCCTTGGCCTAATACGCCCGTGCAATCGCAAATTCGACCGTCTCGGTCAGCGCCGTCTTGGCTGGTCCGTTGGGGAAACCCGCCAGCGCGTCGATCGCCCGCGCGCCATAGTGGCGGGCGCGCGCCATCGTATCGGCGACGGCATGGGTCGATTGCAACAAGGCCGAGGCGCGCGCCAGTTCGACTTCGCCATTGGCACGGCCCATCATCGCCTGGCGCCAGAATTCGCGATCTTCTTCGCTGCCGCGGGCATAGGCCAGGATCACCGGCAAGGTGATCTTGCCGTCGCGGAAATCGTCGCCGACATCCTTGCCCATCGTGTCGGCGTCGGAAACATAATCGATGGCATCGTCGACAAGCTGGAAGGCAATGCCGAGATGCCGGCCATAGGCTTCGAGCGCTCCTTCGACCGACGCATCGCGTTCGGCGACGATCGCGGCGATCTGGCAGGCGGCGGCGAACAGCACCGCGGTTTTCGCCGTGATGATGTCGAGATAGCGGTCCTCGCTGGTGTCGATCTCGCGCGCCGCGGTCAGCTGATCGACCTCGCCCTCGGCGATCGTCGACGAGGCGTGGCTGAGGATCTTGAGCACGCGCAGCGACCCGTCCTCGACCATCAGCTCGAAGCTGCGCGAGAACAAGAAGTCGCCGACCAGCACCGTCGCCGGATTGCCGTAGATGAGGTTGGCAGTTTCCTTGCCGCGGCGCAGCCCCGATCCGTCGACGACGTCGTCGTGGAGGAGCGTCGCGGTGTGGATGAACTCGACGCACGCGGCGAGCTTGTGATGGCGCGTCCCGGCATAGTCGAGCAGGCGGGCGCAGGCGAGCGTCAGCATCGGCCGCATGCGCTTGCCGCCGCCGGCGATCAGATGGCCGGCAAGCGCCGGGATTAGCGAGACCGGCGACTGCATGCGATCGAGAATGACGCGGTTGACCTCGTTGAGGTCGCCGGCGACGAGATTGACGAGCGGCTGCAGCGACGGCGCGGCATCGCGGGAGGCGCGGATCGGATGGATGGTCGCGGTCATTCGCCGCGCAACATAGGCGGGCGCCTCGCGCGCGCAAGCCTTGCGCTTGGCCTCGGCGTCGATTGGCCGCAAGATGTGGCCCGATGACCGAATCCGACGATATCCTCGCCGCCTACCGCGAGAGCATCGACAATATCGATGCGGCGCTGGTGTTCATGCTCGCCGAACGCTTCAAGGTGACGCAGAAGGTCGGCGCCTACAAGGCGCGCTCGGGGCTACCGCCCGCCGATCCGGGGCGCGAGGCGCGCCAGGTGGCGCGGCTGCGCGAGCTGGCGCGCGCCGCCAACCTCGACCCCGAATTTTCGGAGAAATTCCTGCGATTCATCATCGACGAGGTGATCCGCCACCATGAACGCGCCAAGGGGCATACCGAAAGCCCGGCCGGCGCGGTATAAGGCGACATGACCGATCCCGACTTTCCGACGCCGCCGCCCGCGGCGGCCGCCGACTGGACGATCCCGCAGAATTGGGCCGCCTATACGCCAGAGGAACATGCGGTCTGGGACACGCTGTTCGCCCGCCAGGCAAAGCTGCTGCCCGGCCGCGTCGCAGGCGAGTTCCTCGAAGGCCTCGACGTGCTCAGGCTGTCGAAACCCGGCATCCCCGATTTCGACGAGCTGTCCGAGGTGCTGATGAAGCGCACCGGCTGGCAAGTGGTCGCCGTCCCCGGCCTCGTTCCCGACGAGATATTCTTCGACCATCTGGCCAACCGCCGCTTCGTCGCCGGCCAGTTCATCCGCAAGCGTGAGCAGCTCGACTATCTTCAGGAACCCGACATCTTCCACGATGTGTTTGGGCATGTTCCGCTGCTCGCGCACCCGGTGTTCGCCGACTATATGCAGGCCTATGGCCAGGGCGGGCTGCGATCGATGGAATATGGCGCGATCCACAAGCTGGCGCGGCTCTATTGGTACACCGTCGAGTTCGGGCTGATCCGATCGGGCGGAGAGCAGCGAATCTATGGCGCGGGCATCGTGTCGAGCTATGGCGAGTCGCATTTCGCGCTGGACGATCCCTCGCCCAACCGCCTCGGCTTCGATCTGGCGCGGATGATGCGGACCAAATACCGGATCGACGACTTCCAGCAGAATTACTTCGTAATCGACAGCTTCGAGAGCCTTTTGAAGCAAACGCTCGAGACCGATTTCGCGCCGCTCTACGCCGAGCTGGCGCAGCTTACCGACCTCGAGATCACCGATATTCTGCCGACCGACCGCGTCTATACGCGCGGCACGCAGGCCTATCCGACAGGGAAGCGGCAGGCGGCGGAATAACCGTTGCGAGGGCTCAAAAGCGCCTCTATATGCCCGCTTCACCGCGTGCGGGGCTGTAGCTCAGATGGGAGAGCGCTGCAATCGCACTGCAGAGGTCAGGGGTTCGATTCCCCTCAGCTCCACCACGGGTCAAGTGGTTGATTTTCCCACGCGGTATCCAAGATACTCAAGCCTCGGCGGGTGTCGGATCGTCGGGAGCGAGCGTCGGCTCGATGACATGCTGCTCCTGCAGCCTCACCGCAACGGCCCAGCAACCGATCGCCCAGGCACCTCCGACGACCCATCCCGCGAGCACGTCGGTCGGCCAATGGACGCCCAGATACACGCGCGTCATGCCGACGATGAACGTCAGCGTCAGCGCCGCGGCGATCAGATAGGCCTTGACGCGCGGCGCTCGCTCGGTGCGCGCGAGCAGCACGCCGAGCGTGAGGTAGGTGATCGCCGAATTCATGGCATGGCCACTGGGGAAACTCATGGTGTGGACATCGACGAGATGCGTCACAAGATCGGGTCTTGCGCGCGCGAAGCCCAGTTTTAGCAGGCTGCTGGCGACAGCGCCTCCGCCGACCGCGACGACCAGAAGTACCGCCGTCGCCCAGCGCCGAGCCGCAATGAGGTAGCCGGCGGACAGCAGCGTCAACACCGTCAGCAGCGTCACCCCGCCGAGCGCGGTCAGATCGCGGGCGGCGTTTGCAACCCATGCGGGCCCGGCCGTGCGGCTGGGGTCTGCGGCGTCCCGAAAGGCGAACAGCAAGGCTCGATCGAAATCGAGCGTTTCGCCCTCTGCCACTTCCGAGTTGATCTTCAGCAATATGAAAAGTGCCACGGCGCCCGCTGCAAAGGCGATGAGCAACCAAAGTTCGCGGCGGGCAAGGGACTTCCATCGCGCCGCCCCCGTCATGGCGCGGCCTTGCGACGCCATGCGCGCATTCGCTTGACCATCCGCCAGCTCATGATCAGCAGCGCGATCGTTACGGCGAACAGCACCAGCGCGACGATCAGCGCCGCCACGGGATTGGCGAGCGCCAGCCAGATGCCGCCGGCGGTCGCGACGTCCTCAGCGGTGCTCACGGCGACATTGCTGAACGGCTCGGGCGAGGTGTTGACCACCGCGCGGGTGCCGGTCTTTGCGCCGTGGCTGAGGAGCGCGGCGCCACCGCCGGCGAGAAAGGCGGCGATCTGCCAGCCGGGGTCGCCGGCGTCGACCACCGCCATGGCGATCAGCGCGCCGCCGACCGGGCGGATGAAGGTATGGATGCCATCCCAGAGCGTGTCGACCCAGGCGAGCTTGTCGACGAAGAATTCGGCGACGAAGCCAAGGCCCGCTGCGCCGATCACCCACCAGCTGCCCAGCGCGTCGAGCGCGCCGAGATGCTGCGGCAGATCGATGACGCCAAAGCGCATCGCGATCCCGGTCGCCAGCACGACGGCATAAAGCCGCCAGCCGGCGAGCAGGCTGAGGCTCGCGGCGAGACCGATCAGTTCGATGGCGGCCATCAGCGCTCCCTGCCTATGCCAAACGTCAGCGGTGACATCGCCGCGGCGCTGGCTAGAGTGATCGCATGACAAGTGATCCAACCGCGATCGCCGCCGCCACGCTCGTTCTTCTCCGCGAAACGTCCGCCGGGGTCGAACTGTTCATGGCGGAGCGCGCCAAGACCATGGGCTTTGCCGGCGGGATGATGGTCTTCCCGGGCGGCAAGGTCGACGAGGCCGATATCGCGCTCGCGCAGGACGTCGAGCTGGCGCCGGGTTTCGCCGCGCTCGCCCCGGTCGACGCCGCGGCGCGCATCGCGGCGATCCGCGAGACCTTCGAGGAAGCCGGCGTGCTGGTGACGACGGGCGGCGGGGCGGTAAGCGAGGAGCGGCGCGACCATTGGCGGGCGCGGATGGTCGAGCATGAGGAGAGCTTCGCCGACTTCCTGAAATCGACCGGGCATCGGCTCGATGTCGAGGCACTGGTGCCCTTTGCGCACTGGTGCCCGCCGCTCGGGCTCGAAAAGAAGCGCTTCGACACGCGCTTCTATCTGGCGCGGATGCCCGAGGCCGAGACGGCACTGCACGACGGCAATGAATCGACGCGCTCGCACTGGATCACTGCCGCGGAGGCGCTGGCGCG
>JANPKK010000059.1:0-19267 GCA_031426015.1 Alphaproteobacteria bacterium | reverse complement strand
GACTTTCTATTCGGAGCGCGCCCAGCGGATCGTCACCGGGCGCGACGTCAACGATTCGCTGTTCGTCTACATCTGCCGGGTCGACGTCGCCGATCGCGAGACGGTGTTCGATAACGAGGGCGTGTGGCGAAAGTCGCTGCCAGCGCTGAATATCACCTTCCCGATCGAGAACGTCCGCCGCGAGGTGGTGAAGGCCCGGCTCAACCCCAGCGAAGCCAACCGGGTGAAGCGGCTGTATTTCGGCATCCCGACCGGTGCGGCCGACTTCTGGCTCGACGATCCGACCTGGTGGGAAGCGGCCCTGGCGCCAGTCGACCCAGCGGCGATGGTCAACCTGCCGTGTTTTCTGTCGCTCGATCTGTCGGACAAGCATGATCTGACCGCGCTTTCGGCAGGCTGGCTGGCACCGATGCCGACCGCCGAGGATCCGCAGTCGACGCACCTTTCGATCAAGACCTGGTACTGGACGTGCAGTGCCAACCTGACCGAGCGCGCCCGCAAGGATCAGATGCCCTACGATATCTGGCGCGACCAGGGGCATCTGACCGTTATCGAGGGTGCCTCGATCGACAAGGAATTCGTCGCGGCATTTGCCCAGGGCCTGACGCTCGAGCAGCTCGTCGAGTTCCTGACCTACGACGTCGCCAAGATGTTCCAGTTCATCGAGGCCTGCCAGCGCATCGGCTTCGAGGTGTGGAAGTACGAGGGGCCGAAGACCAAGGCCGGGCGCGGGTTGAAGCTCGTACCGCATGCCCAGGGCCTGAAGATGGGCTTCGCCGAAAAGCAGCTGTCCATGCCGATCAGCATCGAGGCTTTCGAGGATCGGCTGCGCAAGGGCACGCTGACGATCGACAACAACCCGATCAATACCGCCTGCGCCAGCAACGCCGCGCCGATCACCGATGCGATGGGCAACCGGGCCTTCGACAAGGCGCGATCGCGCGGCCGGATCGACGGGCTGATCACGAAGGTGATGGCGGCGGGTGCGGCGGCGATGAACGCGCCGGCGGCGCCGGCGAGCGTCTATGAAAAGCGCGGGGTGCTCACGCTGTGAAGATCCTCGGGTTCGAAGTTCGCCGCGCGGCCGCCGCCGGGATCGAGAAGCGCAGCTTCTTCGATGCGTTCTCGGCCTGGCGGTCGGCGTTCAATTTCACCGGCGCCGCCGCAAACAACAGTTTCGCCAACCCATGGGAGGCGATGGGGGTCCCGGCGGTTTATGCATGCGTGTCGAAGATCGCCAAAACGGTCGCCACTTGCCCGCGCACGGTGTGGGATATCAGTGACCCCTACAACGCCCGGCAGGTGACGACGACGCCGGCGGCTATGCTGCTCGCCGGCAAGCCGAATGCCTACCAGACTGCCAGCGTGTTCTGGAACCTGGCCGCCAGCCGGCAACCGCTCTGGGGCAATTTTTACGCCGAGATCCAGCGCGAGCCCCGGACGGGCGAAGCCATCGGCTTGTGGCCGCTGATCAACAACGAATGCGTCCCCGAGCTCAAGGCCGGCAAGAAAGTGTTCCGCGTCGGCGGTATCGACCTGGACAATGACGACGTGCTCCACCTGATGGAGCCGAGCTGGAACGGTTTGTGGGGAATTTCCAAGATCGCGCTGCATCGATCGGCGATCGGCGCCGCGGTGGAGATGCAGCGCTTCACCGAGAATTTCTATCTCAACGGCATGAAGTCACCGGGCGTCCTCAACTACCCGGGCGGGCTGACCCAAGAAGCGTATGAGCGGCTGAAGGAAAGCTTCAGTGCGGGCTACACCGGCGCCGATGCCAGTGGAAAGCCGCTCATCCTCGAGGAGGGCGCGACGTTCACGCCGCTGACCATGCCACTTGGCGACGCGGAGTTCATCGCGACCAAGCGCTATGGCATCGCCGAGATCGCGCGGATCTTCGATATGCCGCTGCACAAGCTGGCCGAAATGGACGGCGCCAAGTTCAACAACATCGAGCAGCAGAACCTGGCGTACAAGATCGACTGTATCGACCCGATTAACACCGGGCACGCGCAGGAGCTGGAAAAGCTGTTTTCCCCGCAGGACCGCGGCCGGCTCGAGGTGCGGATCGGCACCGATCACATGATCCGTGGCGGCATGGTTGACCGGCTGCAGGCGCTGGCCACCGCCCGCCAGTGGGACATTATCAACCGCAACGAGGCCAGGCGATCGCTCGGCTACAACGATATCGGGCCCGAGGGCGACAAGTTCGGCGTGCCCGGCAATGCCAACGCTGCCGCGCCTGAAAAGCCAGCCGCCAAACCGGACCCCGAGGGAGACTGATCATGGAAAAGCAATTCACGTCGATCGGTGTCGCCGGCATCGAAGTCCGCGCCGCACTGGCCGCCGATGGCGCGGAGGCGAGCAACGTCGGCCGCACGATCGTCGGCTATGCCGCCAAGTTCAACGTCCAGTCCCGGATGATGGACAGCTTCTGCGAGATCATCGCGCCTGGTGCCTTCGATGGCGTGATCGGCCAGGATGTCGTGGCGCTGTTCAACCACAACGATTCGATGCTGCTGGCGCGCACCTCGGCAGGTTCGCTCAAGCTCAGCATCGACGAGATCGGGCTGCGCTATGAATTCGCCGTTGCCGACGACGAGGTGAGTGAGCGGGTCGCGCAGTACATCGCCGATGGTCGGATCACCGAATCTTCGTTCGGGTTCAATGTGCCGCAAGACGGCAGCGGCGATTTCTACGAAGTCACCGCCGACAACATTGTCATTCGCACGATCACTCGCCTCGAGTTTCTCTGGGATGTTTCGCCAGTGACGCGCGGTGCCTATGGCCAGGCCAGCGTCATGCTGCGAAGCGCCTTCGAAGCCCGGCAGGAAGCCGAACAGACCCTGAAGCGGCGCGAGGCTGAGGCCCGCAACAACCGCCGGCGCCGCGAGATCGAGCTGCTCGGCGGCCAGATCGACTGATTTCCCATTCGCGCCGGCGACGGGCCGTCGGCACCAGCGATTTTCCCGCCCGATCCCCCAAATGACAGGAGGTCCACGTGACCGAAGCTGAAATGCGTGCGGCCTCGCAGGCCGCACTCGCCGCTGCGCGTGCGCTGCACGACAAGGCCGAAGCCGAAAACCGCGACTTCAACGAAGCCGAAAAAGCCGAATACGCTGCCAAGATGGGCGAAGCCCGCAGCCTCGACCAGCGCGCGGCGCGCGCCGAGGAAATGCGCAAGGCCAAGAAGGACGTCGAAGGCAACCCGCTCAAGACCGGCGACGAAACCCGCGACGGCACTGCCGGCCTGACCGACAAGGAAGTCGCGCGCTTCTCGGTCATCAAGCTGATGCGCGCCCTCTCCAACCCGGCCGACGGCGCCGCCCAGCGCGCGGCCGCCTTCGAGCTCGAGGCCGCAGCCGCTGCACAGCGCAAGGTCGGCGACGCCGGCGGCGAGCTGCGCGGCTTCACCATCCCGCAGGAAGTGCTGGCGGCCGCTGTGCCCGGGCACGAGCGCCGCGCGCTCACCGTCGGCACCGCCACTGCCGGCGGCAACCTGGTCGCTACCGACCTGCTCGCGGGATCGTTCATCGATGTCCTGCGCAATCGGCTTTCGGTTATGCAGGCCGGTGCCACGATGCTGGGTAACCTCGTCGGCAATGTCGCCGTGCCCCGCCAGACCGGCGCAGCCTCGACCAGCTGGGTGACCGAAGGCAACGCGCCCGGCGCCGCCACGCAGCAGGCGTTCGACCAGGTGCCGCTGACCCCCAAGACGATCGCCTGCTATGTCGATGCCACCCGCCGGCTGCTGCTGCAGTCCTCGATCGACATCGAGGCCTTCATCCGCAACGACATTGCGGCGCAGATGGCGCTCGGCATCGACGCTGCCGCCCTCAACGGCCCGGGCACTGGCGGTGCGCCGCGCGGCATCCTGCAGACGTCGGGCATCGGCTCGGTCGCGATCGGCACCAACGGCGGCGCGATGACCTGGGACCATTGGGTCGATCTGGAAACCGCGGTCGCCACTGCTAACGCCGATGTCGGCACGATGACCTACATCACCAATGCCACCCAGCGCGGCAAGGCGAAGAAGACGGTGCAGCTGGCGAACACCGTCGGCATGCCGATCTGGGACAAGAACGAGGTCAATGGCTATCGCGCCATCGCTTCCAACCAGGTGCCGGGAAACCTCACCAAGGGCAGCGGTACCAACCTCTCGGCCGCGCTGTTCGGCAACTTCGCCGATCTGCTGATCGGCATGTGGGGCGGGCTCGACATGATCGTCGATCCGTACACCAGCTCCACGACCGGCACGACGCGCTTCGTGGCGCTGCAGGACGTCGACGTGGCCCTTCGCCGCCTGGCGAGCTTCGCCGCGGTTGTCGACGCCACCTGATGACGTCGCTGGGGGCGGTGGCCTGCGCCGCCGCCCCCTCGATCGTCCCATGAGCTGAAAGGATTTTCCGATGGCAAAGACCATTATTCTGCTGCGCGCCGTCATGATCGCCGGCGAAGGCAGCGAGATCGACGCGGTGCACGTCGTCGATGACGATACCGCCGATACCCTGATCCGGCACGGGTTGGCTGCCGTCCATGATCGTGATGATCAGACTGCCGAGGCCGCGCGCGAACTCGAAAAGATGACCGTCACTGAACTTAAGGCTCTGGCGGAAGCGAAAGCCATCGATCTCGCGTCGGCCTCGAAGAAGGCCGAGATCATTGCCGTGATTATCGAGGCCGCGCGCGCGGCTTTTGCGGATCAGGCCACCTGAACCCCGTCGGCGCGGGCAACCGCGCCGGCCATCCTTTCCACGTGAAACACAGGAGGTCCGGCAATGGCCTATGGCACTTTGGCGGCGATTGCCGATGCGACCAAGAGTTTCGCGATCGACCTAATCTCGGGGTCGATCTTCTCGCGGGTCAAGATGACCTTCGGCCTGGAGGGCGTTGCGACCGACGTTTCGGCAACCAACCCGCTGCCGGTGAGCATCGTCGGCGGCGTCGCCAGCGGCTTGACCGATGCCCAGCTTCGTGCCGCGCCTGTCGTAATCACCTTTACCGGAGCGCCGGCCGTGTCGGTGTCGGGGGCGGTTGCGGTGACCGGTGCGTTCTTCCAGGCGACACAGCCGGTCAGTGCTGTTGCCCTGCCGTTGCCGGCGGGCGCGGCCACCGCCGCCGCACAGACGACCGGCAACACTTCGCTGGCCTCGATCGACGGTAAGCTCACCGGTCCGCTGACGGTCAATTTGACCCAGGTCGCGGGTGCCGCCATCGCCGCCGGCGCCGGCAATGTCACGGCCGGGACCCAGCGCGTTGTCATCGCCAGCGATCAGGCGCCGATGACCACCGTTCTCTCGGTCGCGGCTGTTAAGACAGACCGCAGCGGCGCAGTCGCCACCGGCGGCACGGCGCAGCAGATCATGGCTGCAAACCCCGCACGCAAGGGCTGGCAGCTTCAGAACACCAGCGATACCGATCTGTGGTTCAACGCCCTGGGCGCCGCCGCGGTCGCGGGCGGATCGTCGTTCAAGCTGCCGCCGAACGGCTTTTACGAGGCGCCGCCGCATGGCATTTCGACGGCGGCAGTTTCGGTGCTCGGCGCGACCGCCGGCAAGACCTTCGCGGCTCGGGAGTGGTAACGTGCTCTCGCTGACCGGCAGCCGCCGTCGCAGCCTTTTGGTGATGGGTTCGGCGGTGGCGCTCCTGGGCGCCACGTCGACCATCACGGCCATCAACGCGGACGGCCACACGGCAAACGACCCCAACGCCGCGGCGTTTGCGCCCGGCACGGTGTTCGTCTCCCGCGAGGGCTTCACCGCCACCGGCACCCCGACCCGCCACACCTTCATGATGAAGATTCGGCGCCGCTTCCTGCAGGGCTGGGGCGGCTACGTCCCTCCAGCCAGCACATACGTCCCGCCGTTCGATGGCAACAAGGTCATCGGCGAGGACTGCTTCTACGCGACCGATATCGTCACCAGTTCGCTCGGCGTCGTCGACAACACTCTGAACACCCTGCAATCACCGCCGCCGATTTCTGCATGGGGCATGGTCTCGGGTACTGTCTGCGGTGACAGCATCGCCTGGCAGATCGTCGCCGGTCACCGCAACATCGGGGACCTTGGCTCCCCCAACGCCATGCGCACCATCGCTTGCGTCGAGGTTTGGGCCGTCGTCAACGGCGTCGAGAGCACCCACCAGTTCGTGTCCTCCATCACGGAGTTCGCGGACCCCGACCCGATGCGCGTCCAGGGCTTTGAAGGCGTACACAATCTGGCAGGACAGGGACTAGCTGACAACGCCGAGCTGACGCTGCACGCCAGGGTGTACCCAGTCTATGGTGTCGCTGCCTCCGTACGTTCGACCGTTGGCGTCACGAACCCTCGCCTATTTCGGCCGCAATTCTACTGGCGCAGCACGTCGCGGGCCGCAGCACCGTTCACCGTCTATATTCAGCCTGGGGCGGTTACCGCTGGGGTATGCAGCCAGACCGTAGCGGACGCCCTCGCCAGCCCATGCCCCGACTGGCAGACGGCGCGGACCAGGGCCATCGCGGCAATGGGGACCAACAACCTCGACGGGTTGCGCGTGCGCCTCATGTCGGGCTTCGCGGGCCTCCCTTGGCCTAGCGCAACGGCGACAAACGTGGGCGCCTGCCAGATCGCCAGCATCGTCTTCGAGAAAGACCCCGACATCGTCGGTGACCTGGTGCTGACCAATAGCGGCACAAGCCGGATGCGCCTTCTCAAGCGCGCCGGCCCCCTCGCCATCGACCCGACCAACGCCGCGATGCTGGCGAACGTCGGTATTGTCGCGGGCACTGGGCTTCGTGTGACGCGATCGGCAAACACTTCGATATTCTTCCAGGAGACCGGCAACCCTTTCCGGGTGCAGTTCGTCGGCTCCAAACTCGACGCCGGCAACTTCACGGCGACGTTCCCCTGCTCCACTTTGGGCAACAATATTCACAGTTTCTATTGGGTCGAATTTCAAAACGGCAGCGCTGCTGCTTTCGGCACGGCCAACGCAACTTCGATCAACATGACTTACCGAGGTTGCACTAACACCAGCGGCAGCGGCGGCATCGAGGGCCAGGTCCTCATCGGCAACCGCCTCAACCGCATGACGTTCGGTCCGACGACGGCAGTACCCACAAACCAGGTTCTGCTGGCGTTCAATTACGCAACGACGACCTCGACAGACCCGAACCTCTTCGGATGGAACGGCGGCTCAGACTGCCTCGAGATGAACAACATCTGGGAGTGCATCGCCAACGCCGCCGGCAGCATGGTTTCAGTCAGCCGCGAAGAGGGCGCCTCTTCGATTAACTTCGTTCGCCTGGGCAACACCTATCTCGGCGCATTCGAGGCGGGCCGCAGCAACTCCTGGTACGACGAGACGATAGCTGCAGGCCGCACGCATCTGTACGCAGCAGCGTACAACAACATTTTTACCAATGTGCCGATGAAAGGCACGCGGTTTATCGCGGTCAACGAGAACCGCGCCGATCTCGCCAATGCCCGAACCGGCAATTACTTCCTGCAGCACGGAGCGGGGATGGGGCAGAACTTCATCCTTTATGCCTATGACGATAGCCCGTTCGACTTTGGCGAGGGGAGTGTCGCGAACGCGCTATTGGCCATCCTTTCGATGGCTGACATTTTCGAAAACTATCGGGGAACGACGTACAACGGCAGTGCCTACGCGTCGGGCCTCGGTGACTCGAACGCCCGGCTCAAGGCTATGCAGCCGGCCGTCAGCCCACGCGGGATTGTCACCAGGCCGCACCTGCCGTTCAATGCGGCCGGCTTGGCGCCAACGTTCAACGCCGGGGTCTATTGATGACCATCGCGCCATTCTTCATCGCTTTCATGACGGTCGAGGTGAGCGGCGGGCTGACGCCCTCGGCTGAGCGGCTGCGCAGCGAAGGCGGCGTTTCATTCTTCCTGGTCAAGGCCGCCGGCGCGACGCTCGATTATCCGATTGGCTGGACGCTCGACCCCGGGGAAACGATCGTCGCATCGACCTGGGGCGTGACGCCGGCGGAAACGGGCGGGATCGAGGTTGTGCCCGACAGCAGCGTCATTGTCGGCATGATCACCGCATGCCTGATTTCCGGCGGCGTGTTTCGCCGGGTTTATGAGCTGGTCAACACCATCACCACCAGCGCCGGCCGGGTGCGACAGGCGACGCTGACGATCAGGATCGGCGCGGACCTGGTATGAGACGCCAGAGCGGAGGCAACCGATGCGGTTGATCATGCGCCCTACGGCCGAGCCGGCGAGCGAGCCGGTGACGCTGGGGCAGCTGCGCGACCATGTGCGCGCCGACGACGATGTCGACGATGCCGCGCTCATCGGCTTCGGGGTTTCGGCGCGGCAGTTGATCGAGCAGTGGCTCGGCCGCCCGATCCAGGTGCAGACGGTGCGCGGGATCGGGGAGGCCTGGCCGTGCTCGGGCGGGCTCGAGCTGTCGATGCCGATCAATACGATCGAGGCTGTGACCTACACCGATGCCAGCGGCGTGGTGATGCCCTGGGCGACCGGACGGGTGGCGCGCACCAGCCAGGGCGGCATCACCCAAATCCGACCGGCGACGGGCAGCAGCTGGCCGGTGCTGGGCGATGACCCGCTGGTGACGGTCGACGCGACGGCGGGCTTTGCGGTGGTACCGGAGGCGATCGTCACGGCGATTTGCAAGCTGGCAGGCTATCTCCACGCCGATCGCGATGGCATCGGCGACCGCAATTCTGGCGTTGGCGATCGGAACACCGGGGTCGGACGGCTGCCACCTGATATTCGCGAGCTGATTGCGCCCTGGCGCTGGCGGTTGCTGGCATGACTGCGAGCGAAGGCCAGCAGCTGTGAATGCCGGCGAGCTGCGCGAGGTCCTGCAGCTGCAGAACCCGCCGGCGATCGACGACGGCAGCGGCGGGCAGACCGGCGACTGGACGACGGTGGCGAGGCCGCGCGCCAAGGTGCTGGCGCTGCGCGGTGACGAGGCGGCGCAGGCGGCGATCGCGACGATGACCGTCCAATATCGGGTAACGCTGCGCCGGCGCGCGATCGTCACTGGCCAGCGGCTGTTGTGGTCGACTGGCGGGATGAGCTGGGCGCTCGATGTGCGTGCGGTGCTGCCGCAAACCGACCGGGCCTGGACGGTGCTGCTGTGCGAAGGACGGCTGGCATGACCGGATTTGTCCAGGGCGGTGGCGAACGCATCAGCGCGACGCGACAGTTTGCTCAGGTCGAGGCCGCGATCGGCGCATTGCCGCCGGCGCTGCAGGTGGAATTCGTTGCCGAGCTTCGGGCGTTCGATCCGCGACTGCTGGCTCGGGTAAAAGCCGGGGCGCCCAAACGAAAGGGTCCGCCACCTAGCCAGTATGAACGACGCTGGCGCGCGAGCGGCGGGGGCGCGTCGCTGCTGACGACAAAGCTTGACGAGAGCGCGCTGCGGCTTTCGGCTGGCTTGCTGACACCGGACGCCGCCAGGCGCGGTTTCTATCTTTACATCCTCGACGCCGGGCGAGGCCTGAAGAGCCGCGTGTCGCGCGCGGGGCAACGGTTGCTGGGCACGGCGCCGTCGCTGGTCAAGGGTTTCGGTGGCCAGATGCGCAGTCGATTTTCGAAGCGCTACACCCGCGCGATCAGCCCGATCCTGCCCGGAACCTATGACATTGCCTTCGGCCGGGTCCGCATCTGGGCGCGTGCCGAGGTCGGGCCGGTGCTCGACAAGGTTTATGTCCGTGCTGTCCGTGCGGTGGGATGGTGAGCCGGTACCGCGCGCCGAGCCGGGCGGCGATCTTTGCCCGGTTGAACGAGGCGCCGGCGCTGGGGAAGCCGGTGTATTCGAACCCGCCGGCGAACATTACGCTCGATCATATCCTGATCGGCGACATTATCGCCGAAGCGCCGGAAATGAAGGGTGACCCTTCGGGCTGGTACACCGCCAGCATCGAGGTCTGGTCGCAGACCTTCTCGCCTGGCGCGATGGAAGCGGTGGCCGATGCCGTCGTCGAAAGGATGGAGGGGGCGCCACTGGTGCGGGTGGGGCGCAGCTTCACGACGCCCAACTTCACCGGCGAAACCCCGAGCGCGATCCCGGCCGAGGCCGGCGGGCCGCTTTATGGCCGGGTGCTCAGTTTCCGATTTTACGTCGATTGAAACCTGAAAGGATCCTGCTGTGTCGTTGAACCTGAGTGTCGCCTTGAAGATCGACGGTCTGTACGACCGTGCTGCCGGCCTCGAGGCACCGGCGTCGAAGCTGGCGATCAACCTGGCGCGCGCATTCGCCGATGGCGCCGGCCTCGGACAGGCTTCGGTGCTCTACACCGCCAGCCGCACGCTCGCCGGCGGCGCGAACGAGTCGCTAGATCTCAATGGCATGGCGCTGCTCGACAGCTTCGGGTCGGTGCTGGCGCTGACCAAGATCAAGGGCCTGATCATCCAGGCGCGCGACGCCAACACCACCGTCCTGACGATCGCCAACGTCACCAACAGCGTGGCGACGATCCTGGGCGCGACCTATTCGCTGACGCTGCAGCCGGGCGAGCTCCTGGCCAAGGTGAGCAACAGCGCCGCCGGCTATGTCGTCACGGCGGCGACGGGCGACCTGATCAACATCGCCAACGCCGCCGGCGCCGCGGCGACATACGACATCGTCATCATCGGCGCCTGATCCGGCGCGACCTGATCCGGCAGCCGCCGCTGCCGGCGAACCCCTGAAAGGAAATCATCATGGCCAAGACCGACGCCAGTGGCGACAAGCTGTGGATCAATCGCGCGGGCACCTTTTATTCGATCAAGGGGCAGAGCAACCTCAACCAGCCGAACAGTCGATCGACGATCGAGACGAGCGACAAGGATAGCTACCCCGACAAGACGTACCAGGTGACCGAGCGCGACCGCTCGGTGACCCTGACGATCAAACCCGACTATCCCGATGTCAACGGCATCCAGTGGATGGAAACGCTCTACAACAGCGGCGCGGCCGAGCTTTATCAGATCCGCAACGCCGCCGCGACGGTGATGTTCGCGCAGTCGATGGTGATTTCGAACTTCACCAAGACCTTCAACAAGGGCGAGTTGCGCAGCATCGACATCACGCTGATGCCGGCGGCCGCCGCCACCGTCGACGCGCTGGCCTGATGCCCGGCATCAAGCCTTCGGCGATCGGCGAGGTCGATCTTGAATTGGAGGGCGTGGCGTATCGGCTGCGCCCATCCTTCACCGCGATCAAGGAGATCGAGGCGGGGACGGGCCTCGACCTGTTCGACCTGGTGCGGCGTGTCGAGACAGGCGGGCTAAGCCTTGACCATATCGGCATCATCGTCGCCGCGTGCATCCGCGCCGAGGCGAAGGTGAGCGGCGACACAAACCTGGCGACCATCAAGCCGGCGACCGCGGCCGGGCTGGTGTACGAGGCCGATGGCGGCGAGCTGCTGGCGGTGCGAGCGGCGATCCACCCGCTGCTCTTCAATGCGGTGACCGGCGGGTACACCGCCCTGGGGGAGCGGAAACCGCCGACGACGACGACGAGCTAGCGGACGAACGTCCCTGGCTGCGCAGGATGCAGTCGTTTGCGATCGGCGGGCTGGGCTGGTCTCCCGAGAATTTCTGGAATGCCACGATGCACGACCTGATGGCGGCGGCGGAATGGAACGAGCGCGAGGCAGAGCGGCGGCGAATTGCCGAGGCTAATCGCGAAAAATGAACTCGACGCAGAGCGCGGCGCAGGTCGGGATGATCGACAGCGCCAGCGCATAGACCATCGGCACGACGCCGAACATGATCGCGGTGCCGCTCGCCAGAGCGCTTTCGGTGCCGGCGCTGCCGATCATCCTGAACCCCTGGAACGCCACCAGCACGGCAAGGGCGTTGCAGATCAGCGCGCCCCACCAGGCAATCTCGCGCATCTTCGAAAACTCCAACGACGGAAGGGGGGACGATGGCAGACAACCAACGCACCCTGACGCTCGCGATCAAGGCCGATATCGAGGTCGCCCGCACGCAACTTGAGAACCTTGTCGGGATCATGGGCAAGAGCGCGGCCGATGTCGATAACCGGCTGGGTCGCATCGAGGGCGCCTTCGACCGCACGAGCAACCATATCAGCGTCCGCGGCCAGGCGCTGGCGACGACCATCGGCACCACGATCGGAACGACGCTGGGCAGCCTGCTCGGCCGCATCCCGGGCGAATTGATCACGCTCGGCCGGGCAGCGGTGGAGAACGCCGCGTCGATCAAGAACACGGCGGAATCGCTCGGCATCGCGACCGATGCCCTGCAGGACTTCCGGCTTGGCGCTGCCAAGGTCGGTGTTGATGTCAAGCAAGCCGACTCGGCGCTCGAAACCTTTCAGAAGACCAGCGGCAAGGCGGCCAGCGGCAACAAGGCGGCGGCGGCGAGCTTCGCGGCGATCGGCGTCGACATCGCCGACAGCAGCGGCCGGCTGAAGCCATTCGAGCAGCTGCTCGGCGACGTCGCCGACGGCCTCGCCCGGGTTCCCGATCCCGCGCGCCAGGCCACCGCGGCACAGAAGCTGTTCGGCGAGAGCGGTGCCGAGCTGCTGCCGTTCCTGCGCGAAGGATCGAAGGGCATCAACGACCTGGCCAAGGCCAACGAGCTGCTCGGGCTGAAGCTTTCGACCGAGACGATCGAGAAGCTCGACCAGCTCGGCAACAAGGCCGAAGCGGTGCAGCAGGTCTTCACCGCGCAGATGGCGACGGCGATCGCCGACAACGCCGATGCGATCATCGGCCTCGGCAATGCCGCCGCCGGCGCGGTGGGCTATCTCGGGGAGGTACTCGCCTACGCCAAGGGCCTGGCTGCAATCCGTGCCAACGAAGGCTTTCTGGCGCAGTTCACATCGGACTTCGATCGGACGACCGCGCTGGGCAAGAAGGGCGGCGCCGTCCAGGTCTATGGCCAGGAGTATATGGACGCCAAGAAGGCACGCCAGGCGGCCGAGGCGAGCTTTCTACCCGACTTCCTCAACGGTGCCGCAGCGGCCCGGCTGCGCGAGGATCAAGCGCGGGTGCTGTACCGCAACGCCGTCGATGCGCAGGAGGCCGAGCGTGCCAGGGCGGCAGCACCAGGTGCGCCGCCGGTGCCGGGCGGTATCGTCGTGCCACCGCCCGGGCCGAAGCCCAAGGCCGCGCCGAAGGTCAAGAAGCCCTACGACCTGCAGGGCAACGTCGATGCGCTGCTCGCCAGCCCGGCGCAGATGTCGAAGGCGTTCGTCGGCCAGGCGCAAGAGGTGGCGGGGACGATCGCCCGGCTCGACGGCAGCGCCGAGACGCTTTCGCAAACCCTCGACAGGGCGTTCAGCACCGACGGCCTCGACAGCCTGGTGGAGCGGCTGCCCGATCTGACAAGGGAGATCGACCTGGCCCATGATGCCGGCCAGCAGCTGATCGGCGATCTGGCGTTCGGGCTGGCGTCGATCGCGACGCAAAGCGGCAACGCCGGCGACAAGATCGTTTCGACCTTCGCCCGGATCGGCGAAGCGTGGATTCAATCGGGCATCATGAATTTCCTGTCCGGTGGCACCCAGGGAACGTCGTTCGGGACGATCTTCAAGGGGGTCACCAGCTTGTTCGGCGGCGCTCGCGCCGAAGGCGGGCCCACACAAGCGGGGATGACCTATCTTGTCGGCGAAAAGGGGCCCGAGCTTTGGACCTCGCCAGGCAACGGCACGGTGATCCCCACGCACGCGCTGCGCGCTGCCAGCGCCGGCGGCGGCGGGCGCGGTGCCACCTACAACAGTTGGGACCTGCGCGGCGCGCTGGTGACCGAGGACGTGCTGGCGCGGATCGATGCGATGGGCAACCAGGCGGCAGTGCGCGGCGCGGTCGGCGGGCAGAGGTTGGCGGCCGAGGACAGTGCGCGGCGCGGCCGGCGTCGCCTGGGGCTGGGCCGATGACGATCGCTTTGCCGACAACCCCGACTTGGCGCAAGGCCAGCCCGGAATTCATCGACATGGGAGTCGACCAGGCGCCGTCGACGGGGCTGGGGGTCGACCAGCGGCTCGAGCGGCTCGGGTCGCGCTGGGCCCTTTCGGTCGAGCTGCCGCCGATCAAGGAAGGCGTGGCCTGGCTGGACTGGCAGGTGGCGATGCTGCTGGCGCGGTCGCAGGGGGCTTCCTACCGATGGCCGCAGCCGGGGCTGGTGACCAACACGCCGTCGGCCGGCTCGCCGGTGATCGCCGGCGCCGGGCAGACCGGATCGACGCTCAATATCTCGGGGGTCGGCTTCGGGTACCAGGTGCGCAAGGGCCAGTTCCTTTCGGTCACCAAGGGTGCGCGGTCGTATCTTTACCAGTGCACTACACTGACCAGCGCCAGTGGTGGGGCGATGGCGGTGCCGATCTATCCGATGCTTCGCGCCAGCCCCGACAATGGCAGCGCCGTCGAGCTGGTCGCGCCCCTGATCGTCGGCAAGATCACCTCGGAGAATTTGACTTGGGAACATGAATTCAACCCGTTCCTGACGCCGAAGTTTCGCATCGCGGAGCGGGCGTGATTGTTGACCGCGAGCGGGACGCCGCGCGGTGACCGCCCTTTCAGCTGGCCTCGAGGCGGCGCTGCAGACCGACTCGCCCGTCGTCTTCGGCGCGGTGCGGATTGCGCTGCCGGCGGCGACGCTACGGCTGCTCGATGGCAGCGGGGTCGTGGCGTTTGGGGGCGAAACCTACACCGGCGAGGATCCGACGTTCGGCGTGCTTGGGGCGATCAGCAGCCTGACCGACGGCATGGGCGACGAGGCGCCGGCGTTCGACATCACCATCATCCCGCCCGACGATACCGCCGCCGGCACGCTGGCAGCGGCGGCGATGCAGGGCGCCGACGTGCAGCTGTGGCTGGGAGCGATCGACCGGGCGTTGGGCACGCCGCTGGGCGACCCGTACTTGGTGTTCGCCGGCGAAGTCGATGTGCCGGTGATCAGCAGCGGCGCCGGCGGGCGCAGCGTCGAATACCAGGTCGTCAGCGTCATGGAGCGATTGTTCGACGAGGACGAGGGTTTCAAGCTGTCCCAGGCTTTTCACCAGTCGATCTGGCCCGGGGAGACGGCGTTCTTCGATGTCACCGGGATCGAGCAGACGATTTACTGGGGCCAGGCGCCCGTGGTGCAGGCAGTGAGCTTCGGCAGCAGCGGCGGCGGCATCAGTCGCGACGAGTTCGCGCAGCGGGATTGAGGACATGAAATCGCAACCGATCATGGTGCGCCGTGTCGCCGCGGCGCAGGCGACGCTCGATCGCTTTCAGGGGCGGGCATTCGCCTTTGGCAAGGACGATTGCGCGCGGATGGCTGTGTTTCACTTGCGCAAGCTCGGTTTACACCCGCGCATCGCCAAGGCGGGCAGCTATTCGAGCCTGCTGGGCGCGCGCCGGGCACTTGCCCGTTCCGGGTTTACATCCTTGGCCGAAGCGGTTGACAGCCACGGCCTGATACGGATCGCGCCGGCGGCGGCGGTTGTCGGTGATTTGCTGATGCTGCCCGGGGTCGAAGATTTCGGGGCGCTGACGATCGCGATGGGCAACGGCCGGGTGCTGGGATGGCACGAGGATGCGCCGGGCGCTGCTGTGCTGCAGCCGATCGACTTCGTCACGGCCTGGAGCGTGCTGTGAGCAAAACGCCCGAGGGCGGAGCCCGATGAGTAAAACACTGCGCACCGCCGCGATCATCGTCGGGGCGGTGGCCTTGGTGGCAACAGGCGTCGGCGCCATTGCCGGCGCAGCTGCCGTCGGCGGCACCGCGATCGGCGCGGCAAGCGCAGCGACACTAGCCGGCGTGGCAGCGACCGCGGCGACCATCGCCAGCATTGCGACAGTCACGGCCGCGGGCCTGTCGATCGCCGCGCAGGTGACGGCGCGGCCGCCGCCGCTCGGCGGGTCGGCGACCAAGTTCAAGGCCGACAAGGATGCCGGGCTGCCCTATGTTATCGGGCGCACCGCGACCGGCGGCAACATCCTCTACCGACGAACCCACAACACCACCGGCTATTCGTTGCCCGACCTGCAGACGTTCGTCATCGTGCTGTCTTGCGCCGGGCCCGTCCAGGCGATCGAGTGCTTCACCGCCGATCGCGCGGCGGTATCCTTCTCGAGCGGGGTGGCAAGCGGCAGCTACGCCACCTGGATGTTCCAGACGCAGCAGCTGGGGCAATCCCCCGAATCGTCGGCGCTGAGCACTGCCGGACTGTTCGTCGCTTCGGGCAAGACGACGAGCGCGGCGCCGGGCTGGGGCGGCGCCACCAAGCTTTCGGGCTTTGCAGCGGCGATGTGGACCCTGCGTTACGACCAGAAGGGCAAATTCTACGCCAACGGGGTGCCGCAGCCGCTTTGGGTCGTGCAGGGCGTCAAAGTGTACGACCCGAGGCTCGACAGCACCTATCCGGGCGGTTCGGGGGCGTGTCGCGCCGGCGTCGAATCGACCTATGTCTATTCTGAGAATCCGTATCTTCACGGGCTGACCTTTGCGCTCGGCCGGTACCAGAACGGCAAGCGGGTGATCGGCATCGGCGCGCCGATCGGCGGCATCGATGTGCGGGCGTTCGTCGAGGGTGCCAACGTCGCCGATGCCAATGGCTGGAAGGTCGGCGGTGTGCCGACGTCGAAGGACAATAAATGGGGCGTGCTGAAGTCCATCCTGCAGGCGGGCGGGGGCGAGCCGATGCACCTCGGCGCGATGCTGAGTTGCACGGTGCGCACCCCGCGCGTCGCGCTGGCGACGGTGACCACCGATGACCTGATCGGCGAGGCGCGGGTGACGGCGACGACTAGCCGGCGCGACCGCATCAACAGCGTCGTGCCGCGGTACCGCAGCGAGGCGCATGATTGGGAGGTGATCCCGGCGGCGCCGGTGACGGTTTCTGCTCATGTGACGACCGACGGGGGCCTGCGCAGCCGCGAGATCACCTATTCGCTGGTGCAGGACCTCGACCAAGCGGTCGAGCTGGCGCGCTACGACATCGAGGATGCCCGCGAGTTTGGCCCGGTGGTGCTGCCGCTGAAGCTGCGCTGGCTGGGGTATCGGCCGGGCGATTGCATCCGGGTGGTGCTGCCCGAGGTCGGGCTGAACGGCCAGGACATCATCATCGGCAACCGCGAGATCGATGCCGCCGGGCTTGGCGTGACGCTGACGGCGCGCAGCGAGACCTTCGGCAAGCACGCCTTCGCGCTGGGCCAGACCGGGGTGGCGCCGCCGACGGCAAGCGTTTCGACACCGCCGGTACCGCCGCAGCCGGGCGCGGTGGCGTGGAGCCTGTCGGGTGCCGGGCTCGTCCAGGGCGCGACGGTGACGCCGGCGCTGATCATCACCGGCGCGGCGGCCGACGTGCCGATCGACGCGGTGGTTATCGAATATCGGCTTTGGGTTTCGGGCCAGGCGGCCGACGTCGGCTGGATCGGCAACGGCAACTATCTGCCCGATATGGCGCGTGTGGAGATCACCGCGGTGCTGCCGTCGACCGCCTATGAAGTGGCGATCAGCTATCGCCTGGGGGCGTTTACAGGCGCGCGGCGGATCCTCGGTCCGGTGACGACGACGGCGGCAGGGCTGGCCTGGAGCGGGGTAGCGGGGGCGGCGAAGCCCGAAACCTTCCTGATTTCGGCGGCGGGTTTCAGTGTTGCGAGCCCGAGCTTCGGCTTTTTCGATGGCGACGGGACCGTCAGATACGGCGGCGCCAGCGGCTACAACATCGCGGCGCTGGTTTCGGGCGCGTGGCAGTATCGCAACTATTTCCCGTTGTCTGGCGGCAGCAACGCCAGCGACATGGCGGCGTATCTCAACGGGCTGGCCGATGGCACGCCGGTGGCGATCTTCACCTATGACGAGCCGCAAACCAACCGACTGACCGCCGGCCTCGATGCCGCAATGTATCGATTCGGGGCGAACCCCAACGTCTTCGGCGACACGGTGAACTTCCAATTCCGATCGGCTTATATCCTGATCGGCCAGGCCGGCATCGGGCCGCGCAACGGCAAGGAATATTACAAGGGGGCTGTCAGCAGCGCGACCGACGCGCAGGTGAGCACGACGGCCGTGCTCATCAACGGCCGGTTCGATTTGAGCGGGACATCGGGGGTGCTGACGATCGGGCCGCCGGGCGCAACAGGAGCGACCGGTGCCACCGGTGCCACCGGGGCGATGGGACCGCAGGGACCATTGGGGCCTACAGGGTTCACCGGGGAAACCGGCGCGACGGGACCGCAAGGTCCGACCGGCGTCAGCGCGCCGCCGCCGAAATACGTCAACGTCTCCGGCAGTTCGGAATTCGATGATGTTCTGCTGGCCAACGGCCAGACCGTCACCATCGAAGCGCTTGTGCGTTTGAACGCCGGCGGCCCTGGCGGCGATACTAGCCTTCAGGTGCAGATCGGCCTGGCCGGTTCGGGCGCCTGGGCGGCGATGACCGACGGGACCGACACCGAAAGTTTCCCCGATACCGAGCCGCACACGCTGTTCGTGGCCGCGGCCACCTTCACCAATACCTCCGGCATTTCGAACCTCTATTCTATCAGGACGGTGGTCGATTCGGCAGGACGAACCGCGGCCAACGGGCGGTCTTATGGAAGGCTGATCTGATGCCGTGGATCGTCGTCGGGGCAGACAACGCGCAGGTTTCGGGCCCGCACGCGGCGATGCCGGTCGAGCTCGACGCCGGCCTGCGCGCCGTTGAAGTTGCCTTGGGCTGCGTCTGGTCGCCCGAGCGAGGGGCGTGGATCGACGCCGCCAAGTGGATGGCCAAATTCGATTATCTGTTGCTGTGGACAGCGACCGAGATGGTTCGCGTGAAGGAAAGCAGCGACCCCGCCATGGTGCGCGCCTTCATGCTGCTTAACGCCTGGGAGGGGCCGATCAACCTGTTGAGCCCCGAAGTTCAGGCCGGGATCGCGCGCGCCGACCTTCTCGGGCTGCTCGACGATGAAAGCCGAGCAGCGCGCATCGCAGCCGGCTTGCCCCCTGAAGCTTGAAGGGACACGCGATGGACGCACGCGAGCTGCTCTACTGGGGCGGCTTCTCCTATGGCGCCGCGCTGGTGGCCTTTGCCGCGCGCATCATGTGGATGCTGGGGGTGAACCCCGATCCGCCGGCCGACACCGCCGACCGGCTGATCTGGCAGCGTCGCCGGCGCTGGCTTGTGGCGAGCGAATTCGCCGCGCTGCCGCTGTTCGCCTGCATCGCGGTGTTGGCGGTGGCGCAGGGGTGGATTGCGCCGGTGACCGGCGTGTTCTTCTCGATGATCGCCGGCGCGATGGGCTTCGCCTTTTTTCTGCATGCGCTCGACACGGTGCTGCGGCGCCGCATCGGGCTTGATGGAG
>JANPKK010000058.1:0-63140 GCA_031426015.1 Alphaproteobacteria bacterium | reverse complement strand
TGACGTGGTACTGGCTGCCGTCGCGCAGCAGTTGCGCGACGCCGAGCCCGGTGCCGGGGCCGATGATACTGGTGTGGCGCACCGGTGCCAGCGGTATGGCGGGGCCGGTAACCGAACGGAAATGCGTTGCATCCAGCCCGGCAACGGCATGGGCGACCGCCGCGAAATCATTGATCAACACGAAATCATCGAGCCCGAGATCGGCCTTCAGGGCTTCGGGCCGCACCACCCAGTCGCTGTTGGTGAATTTGTAGATTGCCCCTGGCGGCGCCGCGACTGCGATGCCGGCGTGGCGAGGCATGGGCCGGCCAAGCGCTTCGGCAAAGGCCGTCCAGGCCGGCGCCAGCCCGGCGAAATCACCAGCGCGCAGGATGACCGGATCGCCGAGCTGCATGACGCGGCCCGCTGCCACCTCGGCGATGGCAAAGCGTGCATGAGTGCCGCCGATATCGGCGACAACGATCTCGATCACAGCCCTGCCGCGACCAGCATTGCCGACGCGCCGCGTTCGGCATCATCCACGCCGAGCCGCATGATGGCGAACAATTCGCGCCCGGTGCCATCGGGTGCCGCCGGCGGCACTGCCAAGGTGCGCGCCGCCAGCACATCGGCGTCGACGAGCAGTTCGAGCGTGCCGGCATCACCGCACAGCCGGATGATGTCGCCATCCATCACCCGCGCCAGCGGACCACCATTGGCGGCTTCGGGGCTGACATGGATTGCCGCGGGTACCTTGCCGCTGGCGCCCGACATGCGGCCATCGGTGACCAGCGCGACCTTGAAGCCCTTGTCCTGGAGCACGCCCAGGGGTGGGGTCAGCTTGTGCAATTCGGGCATGCCATTGGCGCGCGGCCCCTGGAAGCGCACGACGACGATGACATCGCGGTCGAGTTCGCCGGCCTTGAAGGCGGCCACGACATCGTCCTGGCTGGTGAATACCCGCGCCGGGGCTTCGATGGTATGGCGTGACACATCGACCGCGCTGGTCTTGAAGGTGCCACGCCCCAGATTGCCGGTAACGAGCCGCATGCCGCCATCGCGGGCAAAGGGCTCGGCAGCGCTGCGCAAGATGCTGCTGTCGAGCGATTCCGCCGGGGCATCGTGCCAGACGAGCTTGTCATCCTCGAGCACCGGACGGCGGCTGTGGTCGGACAGGCTGGCGCCGGCGACGGTCATGATGTCGTCATGCAGCAGCCCGGCCTCGAGCAGCGTCCTGATCGTGTAGCCGATGCCGCCGGCGGCCTCGTAATGGTTCACATCGCCCGAGCCATTGGGGTAGACGCGGGCGATCAGCGGCACGGCGGCCGACAGCCGGTCGATATCTTCCCAGTCGATGATGATGCCGGCGGCGCGCGCCATGGCCGGAATATGGATGGCATGGTTGGTCGACCCGCCGGTGGCAAGCAAACCCACTGCCGCATTCACGATGGCGCGTTCATCGATGCACAGACCGAGCGGGCGATAATCACCATCGCGCCCGATTTCAGTGAGGCGATGGACGGCGGCGCGGGTCAGCCGGTCGCGCAGCTTCGTGCCCGGGTTGATGAAGGCGGCGCCAGGCATGTGCAGGCCCATCACCTCCATCAGCATCTGGTTGGAATTGGCAGTACCGTAAAAGGTGCAGGTGCCCGGCGAATGATAGCTGGCGGATTCGGCATCGAGCAATTCCTCGCGGCCGACCTGACCCTGTGCCGCAAGTTGCCGGATGCGCTGTTTTTCCTTGTTGGGCAGGCCGGAAGGCATCGGCCCGGCAGGGATGAGGATGACCGGCAGATGGCCGAAGCGCAGCGCGCCGATGATCAGCCCGGGCACGATCTTGTCGCAGATGCCGAGCAGCGCCAGCCCCTCGAACATGCCGTGCGACAGCGCGACCGCGGTCGACAGCGCGATCGTATCGCGGCTGAATAGCGACAATTCCATGCCGGTCTGGCCCTGGGTCACGCCATCGCACATCGCCGGCACACCGCCGGCGACCTGGGCGGTGGCGCCGACTTCGCGGGCGAACAATTTCATCTGTTCGGGGTAGCGGCCATAGGGCTGGTGCGCCGACAGCATGTCGTTGAACGAAGTGACGATGCCGATGTTCATCGCCTTGCCGCCGCGAATCGCCGGCTTGTCGGCTTCGGCAGCCGCAATGCCATGCGCGAGGTTGCCGCACGACAACCGCGGGCGCTCGATGCCGCTGGCGCCTTCGCGGGCAATGAGATCGAGATAGGCGCGGCGACCGCGGGCGCTGCGGCTGATGATGCGATCGGTGACGGCGGCGATGGTGGGGTGCAGGGTCATGACCGGTCTTTACCGCATCGCAGGCGCGGGTGGCACCCTACTTCTCCCTCTCCACGCTCGGTTCGCTGCGCCTACGGCGGGTGAACAATATGAATTTTCCGCGTCAGCGGGTTGACCTTCCCCGGCTCCCACCACATATGCGCCTTCACTGCTGGCACTCGCAACGGGTGAGTGCCAGCAGCCAAGATTCAACAAGAAGTGAGGGCTATAATGACTTTCCGTCCGCTCCACGATCGCGTGCTCGTTCGCCGCATCGAAGCCGAAGAAAAGACCGCTGGCGGGATCATCATCCCGGACACCGCGAAGGAAAAGCCGCAGGAAGGCGTGGTCGTTTCGGCCGGCACCGGCGCGCGCGGCGATGACGGCACCGTCCATCCGCTCGAAGTCAAGGCCGGGGACAAGATCCTGTTCGGCAAATGGTCGGGCACCGAAGTCAAGGTCGGCGGCGAAGACCTGATCATCATGAAGGAAAGCGATATTCTTGGGATTCTTGGCTAAAGCCAACCCGCTGAATATCCATATTTAATCAAAGGAAATCATCATGGCAGCCAAAGATGTGAAGTTCGGCCGCGACGCGCGTGAGCGCATCCTGCGCGGCGTCGATATTCTCGCCGATGCGGTGAAGGTCACGCTGGGTCCCAAGGGCCGCAATGTCGTCATCGAAAAGTCGTTCGGTGCCCCGCGCATCACCAAGGACGGCGTTACCGTCGCCAAGGAAATCGAACTCAAGGATCGCTTCGAAAACCTCGGCGCCCAGATGGTGCGCGAAGTCGCTTCGAAGACCAACGACATCGCCGGTGACGGCACCACCACCGCCACCGTGCTGGCCCAGGCCATCGTGCGCGAAGGCATGAAGTCGGTCGCCGCCGGCATGAACCCGATGGACCTGAAGCGCGGCATCGATCTCGCCGTCGGCAAGGTCGTCGCGGATCTCAAGGCGCGTTCGAAGCCGGTCGCCGGCACCGCGGAAATCGCCCAGGTCGGCACCATCTCGGCCAATGGCGAAACCGAAATCGGTGAAATGATCGCCAAGGCCATGGAAAAGGTCGGCAAGGAAGGCGTCATCACCGTCGAAGAAGCCAAGGGCATGGAATCGGAACTCGATGTCGTCGAAGGCATGCAGTTCGACCGTGGCTACCTGTCGCCTTACTTCATCACCAATCCGGAAAAGATGCAGGTCGAATTGGAATCGCCCTATATCCTGATCCACGAAAAGAAGCTGTCGAACCTCCAGGCGCTGCTGCCGGTGCTCGAAGCGGTTGTCCAGTCGGGCCGCCCGCTGCTGATCATCGCCGAAGACGTCGAAGGCGAAGCGCTGGCGACCCTGGTCGTCAACAAGCTGCGCGGTGGCCTCAAGGTCGCGGCCGTCAAGGCACCGGGCTTCGGTGACCGCCGCAAGGCCATGCTGGAAGATATCGCCGTCCTGACCAAAGGCGAGATGATTTCGGAAGACCTCGGCATCAAGCTGGAAAACGTCACTCTGCCGATGCTCGGTGTCGCCAAGCGCGTCACCATCGACAAGGACAACACCACGATCATCGATGGCGCCGGCGAAGCTGACAGCATCAAGGGCCGTGTCGAACAGATCCGCGCCCAGATCGAGATCACCACCAGCGACTATGACAAGGAAAAGCTCCAGGAGCGTCTTGCCAAGCTCGCCGGCGGCGTTGCGGTCATCAAGGTCGGCGGTTCGACCGAAGTCGAAGTCAAGGAGCGCAAGGATCGCGTTGACGATGCCCTGCACGCTACCCGCGCTGCTGTCGAAGAAGGCATTGTCCCGGGCGGTGGTACCGCGCTGCTGTACGCCACCAAGGCGCTCGAGGGCCTGAAGGGTGCCAACGACGACCAGACCCGCGGTGTGGACATCATCCGCCGCGCGCTGTTCGCCCCGGTGCGCCAGATCGCATCGAACGCCGGCCATGACGGCGCCGTTGTCTCGGGCAAGCTGCTCGATGGCAATGACGACAAGATCGGCTTCAACGCCCAGACCGACGTGTATGAAAACCTCGTCGTCGCCGGCGTCATCGATCCGACCAAGGTCGTCCGTACCGCGCTGCAAGATGCCGCTTCGGTTGCATCGCTGCTGATCACGACCGAAGCCGCGATCACCGAACTGCCCGCCGACGACAAGGGCGGTGCCGGTGGCATGCCCGGTGGCGGCATGGGCGGCATGGGCGGCATGGACTTCTAAGTCCCGCCAACCAAGGCTCGAACAACGGGGGCTGTCGCGAGAGCGGCGGCCCCTTGCTTGTGGGTGACGGCCGAATTCTACCCGAACGAAATCAGGGTTGCGGCGCCGGCGTTGCGGGCGTCGGCTTGGCCCCCGCATCGGCCATGGCCGCATCGACATCGGCGACGGCCTTGGCGGACAATCTGCCTTCATCGGCGGTGGCGCGCGCGTCGGGATCGGCGGTGCAGGCAGCCAGGGCAAGGAGCAACAGGGGTGCAAGGCGATACATGGCACAAGCTTAGCCCAGCCTTGCCGCCCGCGAAAGCCGCGCGCATGATGGCGCCATGGGAGTTTACAGCGAAACCATCTTCCCCTGGCTACTCGACAAGGCGCTTGGCCATCCGCGCATCGAGGCGCGGCGTGGAGCGCTGGTGGGGCAGGCGACGGAAGAGGTGCTCGAAATCGGCTTCGGCAGCGGCGCGACCTTGCCCTTTTACGATCCGGCCAAGGTGACGCGGTTGACCGTGGTCGAGCCTTCGGAAGGCATGAACCGGCGCGCGGCAGCGGGGTTGGCAGCGAGCCCGGTGCCGGTCACATCGGTGCCCGGCGCGGGCGAACGCCTGCCATTTGCCGATGCGAGCTTCGACACGGTCGTCACCTGTCTGACTCTGTGCAGCGTCAGCGATGTGCTGCAGGTGCTGGCCGAGATCCGCCGCGTGCTACGGTCCGGCGGGCAGTTCCTGTTTCTTGAACATGTGCTGAGCGAGGATGCCGGCGCGCGGCGCTGGCAGGGGCGGCTCAACCCGGTGCAGAAGGTCGTGGGTGTCGGCTGCAACCTCAACCGCGACAGCGCGGCGCTGGTTCGCGCTGCGGGGTTCACATTGCCGCCGGTTGAACAGGAACTCGAGCCGGCCTTTGGTGCGATGGCGAAACTGACGCCGCTTATTGCGGGGGCGGCAGTACGGGCGGCGTAGCCGGAGCCGGCGCGGCTACCGCTGGGGGGGCAGTTTCGGCCGGCGCAATTTCACCGTCATCCTCGGGCACATAGGGTGGGTTGCCATCCCAGATCTGGTCGCGGCGACGCTGCAGATACGCCGATTTGACCAGCGTATATTCATCGAGGCTGTCGGCGAGGATGGCATCGCCGCCCTGTTCGCTGACGCGGTCGCGCAGATTGACGATGCGCAGTGAAATCTGCCCGGCGCGCCACAGGATGCTGGGGGACAGCGTCGCGTTTCGCACGAAATCCGACGGGTGGACGACAAAGTCGAAGCCAAGCCCGAAGCTGTCGCGCAGTGTCGACGGCCCGAACAGCGGCAGCATGACATACGGGCCCGATTCGATTCCCCAGGCGGCGAAGGTTTGCCCCCAATCCTCGGGTTCTTCGGGCCGGCCGAGGTCGGTGGCGTTGTCGGCAATTCCGCCGACGCCGATGGTCGCGTTGATCAGGAAGCGATCGACCGAGCGAAAAGCCTGTTTGATCTTGCCCTGCAGCACCGCGTTGAGGAAGTTCAGCGGCTCGTTATAGGTGTTGTAGACATTGGTGACGCCGTGACGCGCCGCGGTCGGCACCGTGGTACGATAGACCTTGGCCGCCGGCTTCAGCGCATATTTGTCGATCTTCTTGTTGAAGGCATAAATTTTCCGGTTGGATTTTTCCCAACGGTCGGCTTCGGCAACCTCCAGGCCGCCAGCGCGCGGGGTCGCACAGCCGGCGAGCGGCAGCAATACAAGGGCAAGGCCGGCCAGCGAGCGGCCGGGCCTCGCGCTTTTGGGAAAAACACGCATGACGATCCTTCTTTCAGGCATTTGAGTCGCATACCGTCGACGTGCGGGCAAGTTGCAATTGCACAACGTCCCAGCGTGCTTAACAGTTCGCCGCACGCCGCTTGACACATATAAAGATATCTTTATGTCCCATTGTCGATGGATGCGTTGCTGACCATTTTTCGCGGCCTTGCCGACCCCAGCCGGGTCCGAATCCTATTGCTCGTGCGGCGCATGGAGCTTTCGGTCGGCGAACTCGCTGCGGTGCTCGGGCAAAGTCAGCCGCGCGTGTCGCGCCACATCCGCATCCTTGCCGATGCGGGGCTGGTACGCCGCGCCAAGGAAGGTGCCTGGGTATTCGTGCGGCTCGGCAAGGCGGCGCTGACCGCGCCGGTGCTCGCGGCGATCGACGCGCTCGGCCCCGATGTCGGTGCGTCCGACCAGACGCTGCTCGCGGCGGTGCGCGCCGAACGCGCCGCGAGTGCCGACGCCTGGTTTGCCGCCCATGCCGAGGATTGGGACCGTGAACGTGCCCTGCACATTGCCGAATCTGCCGTGGAGGCCGCGATTGTCGCGACGCTGTTGCCGGATGCGTCGGTATCGCTTGGCCGGCTGGTCGATGTCGGCACCGGCACCGGCCGGATGATCGAATTGCTCGGCCATCGTGCCGATAGCGCGCTCGGCATCGATCGCAGCCCCGAGATGCTGCGGCTGGCGCGTGGTCGTATCGAAGCCAGTGGGCTCGCACGTGCCGAAGTGCGCCGCGGTGACATGTATGCGCTGCCCGGCGCCGATGGCAGCGTCGATACACTGGTGCTCCACCAGGTGCTGCACTTTGCCGATGATCCGGCGGCGGTGCTGGGGGAAGCGGCGCGGCTGCTCGCCCCCGGGGGTCGGCTGCTGATCATCGATTTCATGCCGCACAAGCGCGAGGAGCTGCGCGAACGCCAGCGCCACGTCCGGCTGGGCTTCGGCGATGCCCAGGTTATCGACTGGCTGGCCGCGGCCGGGCTGTCGGGACGGGTGGCAGCGCAATTGCCACCGCCGGCGGGTGCCGACGACCGTGCGCTCGGGGTCAGCCTGTGGCTGGGTACGCGCGATGCCAATAGCGAACGAAAGGCCGCCTGATCATGGTCCCGTCCTCCGAAAATGCAGCTTTGCGGCCATCGATTTATGCCGATCTGCCCGGCGACGTGGCGATCAGCTTCGAATTCTTTCCGCCCAAGACCGAGGCGATGGAAAAGACGCTGTGGGAATCGGTCGAGACGCTGACGCCGCTGGCACCGCGCTTTGTCTCGGTGACCTATGGCGCCGGCGGTTCGACCCGCGAACGCACCCATGCCACCGTGGCGCGCATCGCCCGCGACACGGTGATCCCGGCGGCCGCGCACCTGACCTGCGTCAACGCCAGCCGCGCCGAAATCGACGCGATCGCCGATGATTACTGGCAGGCCGGCGTCCGCCACATCGTCGCGCTGCGCGGAGATCCGCCGGCCAAGGATGCGCGTTTCGAAGCACGCCCCGACGGCTATGCGAGCTCGGCCGAACTCGTTGCCGGGTTGAAGAGCCGTCATGATTTCGAGATTTCGGTCGGTGTCTATCCCGAGGTCCATCCCGAAGCCGTCAGCGCCAGCGCCGATCTCGATGCCTTCAAGGCCAAGCTCGATGCCGGCGCGACGCGCGGGATTTCGCAGTTCTTTTTCGAGCCCGATACTTTCCTGCGTTTCCGTGACAAGGTCGCGGCGGCGGGGATCAGCGCCGAAATCGTGCCTGGCATCTTGCCAGTGACCAATTTCGCCAATCTGCAGCGCATGGCGGCACCGTGCGGCACCGATGTACCGGCGTGGATGGCACATCTGTTTGCCGGGCTCGACGACAAGCCGGCGGCGCGGCAACTGGTGGCGGCAACGATCGCCGCCGAACTGTGCCGGCGCCTCTATGCCGGCGGCGTGCGGCATTTCCATTTCTACACGTTGAACCGTGCCGAGCTGGCCTATGCGATCTGCCACATGCTTGGCGTTCGCCCGATGATGAGTGCAGCTGCATGAACACGCCAAGCCCCGCCGCCGTGCGGCTTTCAAGCGCTGCTGCGGTCCGTTTCCGCGCCGAAGCCGCCAAACGTATCCTGATTACCGATGGGGCGTGGGGTACGATGATCCAGACCTATGGCCTGACGGAAGCCGATTATGCCGGCACGCTCGGGCTAACGCACGAGCAGAAGGGCAACAACGACATGTTGTGCCTGACCCGGCCAGCTATCATCGAAGCGATCACGCAGGGCTATCTCGATGCCGGGTCGGATGTCGTTTCAACCAACACATTCTCATCGACGACGATCAGCCAGGCCGATTACGGTGCCGAACACCTGGTGCGCGATCTGAACCTCGCCGCGGCCGGCATTGCCCGCCGGCTTGCCGACGCGGCGCAGGCAAAGGATGGCCGGCCGCGCTTTGTCGCCGGCGCGCTCGGACCCACCAACAAGACGCTGTCGCTGTCCCCCAAGGTCAATGATCCGGGGTTTCGCGAAGTCGATTATGACCAGGTCAAGGCGGTCTATGCCCAGCAGATCGAGGCGCTGATCGATGGCGGCTGCGATTTCATCCTCATTGAAACCATCTTCGATACGCTCAATGCCAAGGCGGCGATCATGGCGGTGCTCGAAGAAAGCGACCGGCGCGGCGTCGAAATTCCGGTCATGTTGTCGATGACGATCACCGACATGTCGGGGCGCAACCTGTCGGGCCATGCCATCGACAGCTTCTGGTATGCGGTGCGCCATGCCAAGCCGTTGACGATCGGGCTCAACTGTTCCTTCGGTGCCGATCTGCTGCGCCCGCATGTGCAGCTGCTGGCGGGCCTCGCCGATACGTTGGTGATGGCCTATCCCAACGCCGGACTGCCGAATGATCTCGGCCAGTATGACGAGGCCGCCGCCACGACCGGATCGCTCGTCGAGATTTGGGCCAAGGACCGGCTTATCAACGTTGTCGGCGGTTGCTGCGGCACGACGCCGGCGCACATCAAGGCCATCGCGGACGCGGTGCGCCCCTATCCGCCGCGCGCCCTCCCGGTGCTGCCCGCGATTACCCGGCTGACCGGGCTCGACCCCATGATCCTGGCGGCCTGATTCCATGACTTCAAATGCAAGTTCGACGTTCGTCAATATCGGCGAACGGACCAACGTCACCGGGTCGGCGCGGTTCAAGAAGCTGATCATGGCGGGCGATTATACCGCCGCGGTCGAAGTCGCGCGCCAGCAGGTCGAAAGCGGCGCGCAGATCCTTGACGTCAACATGGACGAAGGGCTGCTCGATGCGCATCACGCCATGACGACTTTCTTGAAGCTGATCGCCGCCGAGCCCGATATCGCGCGCATTCCGATCATGGTCGACAGCTCGAAATGGAGCGTCATCGAAGCCGGGCTGAAGTGCGTTTCGGGCAAGCCGATCGTCAATTCGATCAGCATGAAGGAAGGCGAAGCGGCTTTTCTCGAACAGGCCGCCAAGGTGCAGCGCTATGGCGCGGCAGTCGTCGTCATGGCGTTCGACGAACAGGGCCAGGCCGATACCGGCGCGCGCAAGGTCGAAATCTGCGAGCGCGCCTACAAGCTGCTGGTTGCCAACAGTTTCCCGCCCGAGGACATCATCTTCGATCCCAATATCTTCGCGGTGGCGACGGGCATCGAGGAACACAACAACTACGGCGTCGATTTCATCGAAGCGTGTCGCGAGATCCGCAAGCGCTGCCCGCACGCCCATATTTCGGGCGGTCTGTCGAACCTGAGCTTCTCCTTCCGCGGCAACGAACCGGTGCGTCGCGCGATGCACTCGATCTTCCTCTACCATGCCATCCCGGCCGGGCTCGACATGGCGATCGTCAATGCCGGGCAGCTGGATGTCTATGATGCCATCGATCCCGAACTGCGCGAGGCGTGCGAGGATGTCGTCCTCAACCGCAGCCCCGATGCCACCGACCGCCTGCTGGAGATCGCCGATCGTTTTCGCGGTGATGGCAGCATTGTCGAAAAGGCCACCGAGGCGTGGCGCGAGCTGCCGGTGACGAAGCGGCTCGAGCATGCGCTGGTCAAGGGTCTCGATGCATTCGTTGTCGAGGACACCGAGGAAGCGCGGCTGCTGGCGTTCAACACCGGCGGCCGGCCGATCGATGTCATCGAAGGGCCGTTGATGGACGGCATGAATGTCGTTGGCGACCTGTTCGGCAGCGGCAAGATGTTCCTGCCCCAGGTCGTCAAATCCGCCCGCGTCATGAAGAAGGCGGTGGCGCACTTGCTGCCCTATATCGAGGCCGAAAAGACGGCCGGGTCGAGCTCCAAGGGCAAGATCATCATGGCGACCGTCAAGGGCGATGTGCACGATATCGGCAAGAACATCGTCGGCGTCGTCCTGCAGTGCAACAATTTCGAAGTCGTCGATCTCGGCGTCATGGTGCCGTTCCAGACGATCCTGAAGGCGGCGAACGACGAAGGCGCCGACATGATCGGCCTGTCGGGGCTGATCACGCCGTCGCTCGACGAGATGGTGACGGTGGCGGCCGAAATGCAGCGGACGGGCATGACGATGCCGCTGCTGATCGGCGGGGCGACGACCAGCCGCGTGCACACCGCGCTGCGCATCGCGCCGGCCTATGATGGCCCGGTTATCCATGTCCTCGATGCCAGCCGCGCCGTCGGTGTCGCAGGGACCTTGGTCAGCGATACACTCAAGGACGAGCTCGTCCGTGCCACCGCGGCCGAATATGAGGATATCCGCATCAAGCGCGCCGGCAACAAGCAGTCGGAACTGGTCAGCCTTGAGGCCGCCCGCGCCAATGCTTACCGGCCCGATTTCGCCGCGCACCCGCCGGTGCGGCCGGCCTTCACCGGGGTGCACGTCATCGACGATGTGACGGTGGCCGACCTCATTCCTTATATCGACTGGACGCCGTTCTTCCAGGCGTGGGAATTGGCCGGCAATTATCCGGCGATCCTGACCGATGTGGTTGTCGGCGAAAGCGCGACCAATCTGTTTGCCGATGCGCAGGCGATGCTCGGCCAGATTGTGGCGGAGGGCTGGCTGCGGCCGCGCGGTGTTGTCGCCATCTGGCCGGCGCGGCGCGAGGGTGATGATGTTGTTGTGTTCGAAGGTGACAACAGGGCCGAGGAACTGGCGCGCTTCCCGTTCCTGCGCCAACAGATCGCCAAGCGCGAAGGGCGGCCGAACAGCTGCCTCGCCGATTTCATCTCGCCCGATGGCGACTGGCTCGGCGGTTTTGCCGTGACGGCGGGGGACGGGATCGAGCCGCACCTGGCACGGTTCAAGGCGGCGCATGACGACTATCAGGATATCCTTCTGAAGGCGCTCGCTGACCGGCTGGCGGAGGCGTTTGCCGAATTCCTTCACGAGCGGGTTCGCCGCGAAATCTGGGGGTATGAGACGACCCCGAAACAGACGAATGCCGAGCTTGTTCGCGAGCAATACAAGGGCATTCGCCCGGCGCCGGGCTATCCCGCCTGTCCCGAGCACAGCCTGAAAGCCCAGCTGTTCGACTTGATGGCGACGACCGACCGCACCGGCATCACGCTGACCGAAAGCTTTGCCATGCTGCCGACAGCGAGCGTTTCGGGCTTTTATTTCGCCCACCCCGAATCGAGCTATTTCGGCGTGGCGCGGATCGGGCGGGACCAGTTGGCGGATTATGCGGAGCGGCGCGGGGTGAGCATCGAGCAGGCCGAAACCTGGTGCCGGCCGAACCTCGACTAGGGTTTATTCCTTCGCCGCCAACACCTTGTCCTGCGTTTTCGTGTCGAAATCGCTGGCGTCATGGCGTTCGTGGAGCTGGCTCGCCGGGTCGCCTTGGACGCGGTTGACCATGCGGCCGCGCTTCACCGCCGGGCGGTCGGCGATCTGGTCGGTCCAGCGCTGGACGTGCTTGTAGTCGGCAACCTGCAGGAACTCGCCGGCGTCATAAACCAGCCCCTTCACCAGCGCGCCATACCAGGGCCAGATGCCCATGTCGGCGATGCTGTAGTCGCTGCCCGCCATGAATTCATTGTCGGCCAAATGGCGGTCGAGCACATCGAGCTGGCGCTTCACCTCCATGGCGTAGCGGTCGATCGGATATTCGAACTTGGCCGGGGCATAGGCATAGAAATGCCCGAAGCCGCCGCCCAGGAACGGCACCGCGCCGACATGCCAGAACAGCCAGTTGAGCGCTTCGGTGCGGGCACGCGGCGCGGTCGGCAGGAAGGCGCCGAACTTTTCGGCCAGGTAGAGCAGGATTGCGCCCGATTCGAACACGCGCTGCACCGGCTGGACGCTGTGATCGACCATCACCGGAATCTTCGAATTGGGGTTGGCCTCGACATAACCGCTGCCGAACTGGTCGCCGGTGCCGATGTTGATCAGCCAGGCGTCATATTCGGCGCCACTGTGCCCCAGCGCCAGCAACTCCTCGAGCATCACCGTCACCTTGACGCCATTGGGCGTGCCCAGCGAATAGAGCTGCAGCGGGTGCTTGCCGACCGGCAGGTCCTTGTCGTGCGTCGGCCCGGCGATGGGGCGGTTGATGTTGGCGAACCGTCCGCCGTTTTCCTTGTTCCAGGTCCAGATCTTCGGCGGGGTGTAGTCGGTCATCGCAGGGCTCCTCGTGGTCGGCAAAGGTAACGAAAGTCACGCCGAATGGCATTTTTGCGCTGATTTGCGACCAGTAATTTGTTCAGTGATCGATTTTATCGATTAATCAAAAAGCGTTTCGCATCTGCTTTAACCGATCCGGGGCGTGTAGGACAGCACCCGCCTGTCCCGCAGGCGGGCGCTGGCGGGATCAATCATCCAGCGCGCTGTACACCATCGTGCGAACCTCGCGGCGGACCGGATAGGTGCTCGATGGCATCAGCTGGGTCATGAAGACGCCGACGAGGTCTTCTTCGGGGTCGATCCAGAAGAAGGTGCTGGCGGCGCCGCCCCAGAAGAAATCGCCATCGCTGCCGGGCATCAGGGTGCGGCTCGCCTGCATCGTCGTGGCAAAGCCGAGGCCGAAGCCGATGCCGTCATAGGCGGCTTCGCTGAACAGCGATTTCGACATCGAGGCGATGCTGCCGTTGCCGGGCAGGTGGTTGGCGGTCATCAGGTCGAGCGTCTTGCGGCTGATGTAGCGATGGCCGTCGACGCTGCCGCCATTGAGCAGCATCTGGGCGAATTGGAGATAATCGCCTGCGGTCGAAACGAGCCCGCCGCCGCCCGAGATGAATTCGGCGGGCTTCAGGAAGCTGCTCGTCGCCGCATCGTCCTGCAGGTCGATGCCGCCGGTGCGGCTCGGCTGGTAGCAGCTGGCGAGGCGGTGGCCTTGCCCTTCGCGGACGTGGAAGCCGGTGTCGACCATGCCGAGCGGGGCGAACAGGCGTTCGGCCAGGAAATCTTCGAAATTCTGGCCCGAAACGACCTGCACCAGCCAGCCGCAGACATCGGTGGCGACCGAATAATTCCAGGCGTCGCCCGGCGAGAATTCGAGCGGCAGCTTGCCCAGTGCCGCGATCATGTCGGCGAGTGTGCCGGCCTTTTCGATCTCGCCGATCTTTTCGCGGCGATAGGCTTCGTCGACATTGCTGCGCAGCTGAAAGCCATAGGTGAGGCCGGCGGTGTGGCGCAGCAGGTCGACGACCTGCATCGGGCGCTTTACCGGCGCGGTCTGGAAACCCAGTTTGTGGGTGCCGGCGACAAAGACCGCAAGGTTCTTCCATTCGGGGATATAGCGGTGCACCGGGTCTTCGAGCGCGATCCGGCCTTCCTCGACCAGCATCATCAGCGCCACCGAGGTGACCGGCTTGGTCATCGAATAGATGCGGAAGATCGTATCCTGTGCCATCGCCAGCCCGCGTTCGACATCGGCATGGCCGGTCATGCCCAGATGCGCGATGTCGCCATGGCGCGCCACCATGGTCAAAGTGCCCGGCAGCTTGCCCGGGGTGACGTATTTTTCGGCGAGGAAGCGATCGATGCGGGCGAGGCGATCGGGGTGGAAGCCGAGTTCATGGGGCATGGGATGGTTCCTGTGTGGGGATTATTTGCCGCTGGCAAAGTCGATGACGGCGTTTTCGAAGCCATCGACGCGGATGAAGCCAGCGCGCGGATATTCGAGATCGATGGTGATGTAGATGGCGCCGGTCATGATCAGCGCGAAGCTGATCGGGTGGACGATCGGCCAGCGCTTGTCGGTGGCAAGCCCCAGTCCGGCGAGAAAGCCCGAAACCGTCGCCAGCCCGATGAGCATCATATGGATGACTTCGGGCGGGTGCATCATCGTGGCAAAGGCCCGCGTCGCGGTCAGGTCGATCATCTCGTTGAGCGCCGGCAGCAGCAACTGGTTACTGCCGGGTGCCGCTTCGGGGCGTTTGCCGGCAGCAACGGCGAGCGCCCAGATTTCGCTCTGGATGACCGCCGATCGGCGCAGTTCGCGGCGAAAGCCAGCGGCGCTGCCGATCTGATCATACACCGCGACGCGCGAAGCGATGTAGCGCTTGAAGGCATCGCGCAGCGCCGGCTGGGCATCGACGGGCAGCAGGTCGATGCGCAGATAGGCGGTGCCGACGGCATTGGCTTCGGCAACGATCAGATCACGGCGATGTTCGAAACGGCTGGCAGCGCCCGAGAAGCTGAAGGCGAGGATAAGGCCGAGCAGCGCAAACACCGCGCCGGTGATGGCACCGGTGCCGGGCGATTCGTGCGGCAGCCCGGCGCGTTTCAACCCGGCGAAGCGGCCGGCATAGATGGTCAGCAGCAACAGGCCGAACAACAGGCCGCTGGCCAGATAGGGTTGGGCGATCAGGCTGGCGAACAGGCTTTTGTCCATGATCGCAGCGCCGGGATTCAGAGGGTCGGCTGGTCGAAGCGACGCGGGCTGATCTCGCCATGCAGCTTGAGAATGGCGTCGCTGCCGGCGGTCTTGCACAGCCCGGGCACGACACCATGGACGAAGCATTTCAGCGCGGCGACGAACAGCCGCCCGCCGACCCCGAAGGCGGCGCCCATGTGCTCGCCATAGCTTTCATTCACCGTGCGCGGGTGTTCGATGAACAGGCGGGCAAACATTGGCGGCGAACTCCCTGGCAACAAGTTCATGCTTATTCCCCAAAATTCACGCTGCCGCCAGCCCGGCAAAGCGAGCGCGGCCGCCCATCAACCGGTTGAGCAGCAGCGCGACGCCGATACAGGCGAACAGGGTGATGACCATCAGGTGGATGTAATGGATCGGCGTCCAGTAAAAGGTGAAGACGGCATAGAGCGCGACGCCGAAGCCCAGCGCCGCCATCACCGCCCCGGCCTTTACGCCGCGGAACACCAGTCCGACGATGAACGCCGACAGGATCGGCATCGATGACAGGCCGTTCAGTTGCTGGACGAGATTGATGATCGAGACGGCGCCCGAATAGACCGGCACCAGCGCGATCGACAGCGCGACAAAGCCGATGGAAATCCAGGTGTTGAGCTTTTTCACATCGGGCTTTGCGTCGATATAGCTTTCGTGGATGTCGCAGACATACAGTGTCGTCGTCGAATTGAGGATCGAGGTGTAGTGCGTCAGCACCGCGGCGCACATGAAGGCGGCAAAGGCCCCCGAGGCCCATGCCGGCAACAGCGCCGCGACGACGCGGCCATAGGTGGCATCGCCGGTGACGCCGAACAATTTATAGGCGGCAACCCCGGGCAGCACGACGATGGCGGGCACGATCATCAACCGGATGATGCCGGCGGCGAACACGCCCTTTTGCCCCTCGCGCAGATTGGGCGCGGCCATGGCGCGCTGGGTGATGGTCTGGTTGGTCGACCAGTAGAACATCTGGATGAAGATCATGCCGGTCAGCAGCGTCGGCCAGGGGATCGGCGATGTCGGGCCGCCCGCCATGGTCAGGCGTTCGGCCGGGATGCCGTCGAAGCTCCAGCCGATCGCCGACATCGCGAGCCAGACGACCGCGAGCGCGCTGCCGAGCACGCCGACCCCGGCGATCGTATCGTAGACCGCCACCGCGCGCAGCCCACCGAGGATGGCATAAAGCGAGCCGGCGATGCCGAGGATCGCGGCGAGCGGCAGCAGCGGCAGGTCGACCCCCGACACGGTGCGCAGGAACAGCGCGCCGGTATAAAGCGCGATCGGCAGGTAGATCAGCACATTGCCGGCAAGGAACAGCCCCGACACCAGCGCGCGCAAATGCTTCGAGCCATATTTCTTCTGCAAAAGCTCGGTCGTCGTCGTGCAATCGTTGCGATAATAGATCGGCAGGAAAATCAGCGCGAGCATGGCGAGCCCCGCCACCGCCGACAATTCCCACCACGCCAGCAACAGCATCTGGTTGCCGTTCATGCCGACAAGCTGCTCGGTCGACAGGTTGGTGAGGGTGATCGAGCCGGCGATGAACGGCCATTTGAGCCCGCCGCCCGCCAGGAAGAATTCGCGGTTGGAATTGGTGTTGCGGCCGCTTTCACCCGCGGCGCGTGCCATGCGCCCGACCTGCCACCATGTCGCCAGTGCCATGACGAGCGTGAGCCCGGCAAAAACGCCGATCTGCACCAGATTCACCCGAGCGATCCCCCCGCCAGTCTTGTTGCGGCCACCGTTGCACAGCGGCCCGGCGCGCGCTAGGTGCTCATGCGCCCGGATCCCGGGGCGATTAGCTCAGTTGGTAGAGCGCTTCCTTTACACGGAAGATGTCGGCGGTTCGAGCCCGTCATCGCCCACCATCCCGCGCGGGCCGGCGTTTCGACACTGTTGCTGCAGCGCAACAGACAGCCCCTATCGACAAGTGTCACAGCATCCTCACCCGCTTGCAACGTAAGTGTCACGGAACTGTCATATTAGGCCAGCAAAGGACGGACATCGATTCGACCACGGGGCGTATTCCCGTTGGTCCCCTTATCGTCACGTCGTCTTCATTCTCGTCATCCGGCCAACAGGGGTCTTTCACCATGCGTCATCTTCGTATCGGTTGCGCGATTGCCGCGCTTATCGCGCCCGTCGCGGCACTGCACGCCCAGGATACCTCGGCCTCGATCCGCGGCCAGGTGACCACCGATGCCGGCGTTTCGGTGCCGAACGCGACCGTGGTCATCACCCACAAGCCATCGGGCACGCGCACGACGCAGACGACCGATTCCGATGGTAACTTCAACGCCAGCGGCCTGCGTCTCGGCGGTCCCTATGATGTCGCCGTGACGGCCCAGGGTTTCGACCCCGCGTCGGAAATCCTCCCCAACCTGCTCGCCGGCACGCCGCAGCGCGTCACCGTGCTGCTCGCCGAACTTGGCCAGACGATCACGGTTTCGGCCGGGCGCGAGCGTTCATCGATCTCGATCGCCAGCGGCCCCGCCACGGTGCTGACCGCCGATGACATTCGCGGCATTTCGACCGTCAACCGCGACATCCGCAACCTTGCCGTGCGCAACCCGCTGGTGTCGCTCGATCCGACCAACGGCGGCGCCATCTCGATCGCCGGGCAGAACAACCGCTTCAACCGCATCTCGGTCGACGGCGTGCAGTTCGGCGACCCGTTCGGCCTCGAAGCCGGCGGCCTTGCTTCGGCACGCGGCCCGGTGCCGCTCGATGCCATCGGCGAATTCTCGGTCGAAATCGCGCCGGTCGATATCCAGCAGGGTGGTTTCCAGGGCGGCGCGATCAACACGCAGCTCAAGTCGGGCGGCAATGATTTCACCGCGCAGGGCTTCTTCACCTATTCGTCCGACAGCCTGGCTGGCGACACCACCCGCGGCGTGACGCGCGCGCGCAACTTCGAATCGAAGATCTTCGGTGCGCAGCTGACCGGCCCGATCATCAAGGACAAGCTGTTCTTCGCCGTCACCTGGGAACGCTTGCGCGACACGACGCCGTCGAACGTCCAGGCCGTCGACCTGGGTATCACCCAGGCGCAGATCGACCAGATCGGTGGGATTTCCGACACCGTCTACAAGTTCGATGCCGGCGATGTCGCCACCAACGTGCCGGAAAATGACGACAAGGTTGTCGCCAAGATCGACTGGAACATCGCCGACGGTCACCGCGCCGCCTTCACCTATATCTACAACAAGGGTGACCTGCTCGCCGGCCAGACCGGCACCAACGAGATCACCGCGACGAACCCGACGCTGTCGCTGCTGTCGAACAACTATACGCAAGGTTCGACCAACCATTACGGCGTCTTCCAGCTGAACGACCAGTGGAGCGACAGCTTCTCGACCCAGCTGCGTGTCAGCTACAACGATTATGTCCGTCTGCAGGTGCCGTTCGGTGACCGGACCTTCGGCCAGTTCCAGGTCTGCCTTGCACCGGGCGCCACCACCGGCGCGGCAGCGACGCCGTGCGCTTCGGGCACGCGCCGCCTGCAGTTCGGTCCCGATGTCTCGCGCCAGGCCAACGAACTGTCGGCGCAGACGCTGGGTGTCGAATTCCAGGCGCAGCTGAAGATGGACAACCACACGGTCAAGTTCATCGCCGAACGCCGCGGCCAGGATTTCAACAACCTGTTCGCCCAGAACGTGTCGGGCAACTTCCGCTTCGATTCGATCGCCGACCTTCAGGCCGGCCGCGCCAACCAGCTGATCTTTGCCGCGCCGATCCGCGGCGGCATCGACACGGTGCGCGCGCTGTTCAGCAACAATGTCTACACCTTCGGTCTGCAGGATGTCTGGGACGTCACCGACAACATCAGCCTGACCGCCGGTTTCCGCTGGGACATCTACGAAACCCCGGACGAGCCGGTTTATAACGCCGACTTCCTGGCGCGCACCGGCTTCCCGAACAATTCGACGCTGAATGGCCGCCAGGTCTTCCAGCCGCGCGTTGCCGCATCGTGGAAAGTCAGCGACCGGTTGAACGTGCGTGCCACCGCCGGCCTGTTCGCCGGCGGCAACCCGAACGTGTGGATTTCGAACAATTATTCGAACCCCGGCCCGACGCTGGGCAGCGTCACGGTGCAGCGTCTCGCCAATGGCACCTTCAGCATCAACGGCATCCCGACGACCGGCCTCGATGTCCAGGCACTCGGCGCCGCGACGCTCAACAATGTCACCGGCGGCACCGGCGTTCCGGCACAGCTGTCGCAGCTGATCGCCACCACTGGTTCGGCCGCGTCGCCGACCAACGTGCTCGACCCCAATTTCCAGATCCCGTCGCAATGGCGTGTTTCCGGCACGCTGGACTATGCAGCGGACCTGGGCTTCCTGGGTGACGACTGGAACTTCGGTGCCGATGTCGTCTGGTCGCGCGTGAAGAATGCCCTGACCTATACCGATCTGCGTTCGGTACCGAACACCACCGTTGGCGGCGCCACCACCCCCGATGGCCGCCCGCGTTATCAGGCCTTCAACGCCGCCGCCGGCCAGAACACCGATCTGCTGCTGACCAACACCGATCGCGGCTACAGCTGGAACGTCGTCGCCCGCGTCGACAAGGAATGGGACAACGGCTTCCACATCGGTGCCGCCTACACCTTCCAGCGCGCCAAGGACGTCAACTCCGGCACGTCGTCGACCGCCGGTTCGAACTATGGCAACGCCGCTGCCGGCATCGACCCGAACCAGGGCGCCTATGGCACGTCGAACTATCAGATCGACGACGCCTATCGCCTGACGCTCGGCTATGAAAAGGCCTGGTTCGGCGACAACAAGACCCGGATCGAGCTGTTCTTCAACAGCCGCGCCGGCCAGCGTTTCAGCTACACCTTCGCCGATACCACGGCGAACCGTTCGGCGGTGTTCGGAACGGTGCAGACCAACACGCGTTACCTGCTGTATGTGCCGAATGTTGCTTCGGCGACGGCGGATCCGCTGGTTCAGTATGCCACCGGCTTCGATTTCGCCGGCTTCCAGAAGATCGTTCAGGGGACCGAACTCAACAAGTTCCAGGGCAAGATCGCGCCGAAGAACATCGGCCGCTCGCCGCGCTTCAATAAGCTCGACATCAGCATCAAGCAGGAACTGCCGTTCGTGTTCGGCGGCAAGATGGAAGTCTTTGCCGACATGGAAAACCTGTTGAACTTCATCGACAGCGACTGGGGTTCGCTCCGCCAGGTGGCATTCCCTTACTATGGCACGCTGGTCAACGTGTCGTGCGTGCCGGTTGCCGGTTCGACGGGCGCGGTGTCGACGGGGGCGCAGCCGTGCGCCCAGTATCGGTATAGCAACCGGTCGGGGACGACGGTGACCCAGCCGAACGAGACGTTGTTCCAGAATCAGTCGTTGTGGCAGATTCGCGTTGGGGCGCGGATTAAGTTTTAGTCGCAGCGCCGCGCGCGCGTAGCCACGCTACGCGCCGACAGGCGCAAGACCGGACGGCGAGCGAAAAAGGGCACCCCAAAAGGGTGCCCTTTTTTGACTCGTCCGGCGGCGCGGCTTGCCGCGCTCTTGCTTGCTTTCTGCCTTCGACACATCAGCGGACTCGGCAGCTTGCTGCCGGCCGCAGGGCAGGGGCCGCGCGTGACGACAGGCGTCACCCCTCACCCGGCTCGGCTGCGCCGAGTCCGACCTCTCCCGCAAGGGGAGAGGTGTTTAGTCGACGGGCACCCCGGGGCGCGACAACGACGTCCGAATGACAAACGACGTCTTCACACTCTCCACATTCGGTGCCGGTGTCAGCGCGCTCGTCAGAAACCGTTGAAATTCCTGCAGGTCATGCGCCACAACCTTGAGCATGAAATCGATTTCGCCATTGAGCATATGGCATTCGCGCACTTGCGGCAGTGCCGCGACATGGTCTTCGAAGGCCTTGAGATCGGCTTCGGCCTGGCTTTTCAGCGACACCATGGCGAAGATGGTGATGCCATAGCCCAGCGCCTGGTGATCGAGATCGGCGTGGTAGCCCAGGATCGTGCCGTTTTCCTCGAGCGCGCGGACGCGGCGCAGGCACGGCGGCGCGGTGAGCCCGGCGCGTTCGGCAAGATCGACATTGGTGATGCGGCCTTCGGCCTGGAGATGACGGAGAATGACGCGGTCGATTTCGTCGATCGGCAGTCGTGATCGATGCATTCCGCGAAACTCCATATCTCAATCAATCACATTCTAATAACAATATTGCGACAACTTGCAAGTTGCCGCACCACTTGCTGCGCATTGCAACCATGCCGGTTGGGGGTGCAAAAGCGCGTCGCAATCGCTAACTGATAGCGTCAATCCAAAGGAGCCGTCCCCCGTGTCCGAACCCCGCTCGACCCAGGTCCTCATCATCGGGTCCGGCCCGGCTGGCTATACCGCCGCCGTCTACGCCGCGCGCGCGGCCCTGAACCCGGTGCTGATCGAAGGGTTGCAGCCCGGCGGCCAGTTGACCATCACCACCGAGGTTGAAAACTGGCCCGGCGACGTGACGGTGCAGGGCCCCGACCTGATGGTGCGCATGGCCGAACAGGCGCGCCATGTCGGCGCCGAACTGGTCAGCGACATCGTTACCCATGTCGATACCAGCGCGCGGCCCTTTGTCGTCACCTGCGATTCGGGCGCGGTCTGGCATGCCGAAACGCTGATCATCTGCACCGGCGCCCAGGCGCGCTGGCTGGGGATCGCCGGGGAGACGAAATTCCGTGGCTTCGGCGTGTCGGCCTGCGCGACCTGCGATGGCTTTTTCTTCCGCAACCGGGTGGTCACGGTTGTCGGCGGCGGCAACACCGCCGTTGAAGAGGCGATGTTCCTGACCAATTTCGCCTCCAGGGTGCATCTCGTGCATCGCCGCGGCGAATTGCGGGCGGACAAGACCAACCAGGCACGGCTGTTCGCCAACCCCAAGGTGGAAATGCACTGGAATGCCGAGATCGCCGATGTGCAGGGGTCCGAGGCGCCGTTGACGGTGACCGGCGTGGTGTTGCGCGACACGGTGACCGGCGAAACCCGACCATTGGCGTGCGACGGGCTGTTTATCGCCATCGGCCATCTGCCGGCGACGCAATTGTTCGAGGGCACGCTGGCGATGGATTCGGAGGGCTATCTGATCACCGCGCCCGATTCGACCGTGACATCGGTGCCGGGGATTTTCGCGGCGGGGGATGTGAAGGACAAGGTGTATCGCCAGGCCGTCACGGCTGCCGGCATGGGGTGCATGGCGGCGCTGGAGGCGGAACGGTTTATCGCGCACAAGTAATGTTCTTCTCCCCTCCCGGAACGGGAGGGGTCGGGGGTGGGAAGAAATCCCCCGCAAGGGCTGAATTGGCGCTGGTGGACAGACCCACCCCCGACCCCTCCCGTTCCGGGAAGGGAGAAGGAAGGGGGAGGGCAGGCGACAGGGGAGCAGAGCATGAACCTCGACTGGGAGAAGCTGCGCCTGTTCGAACTGGTTGCCGAGGCCGGCAGCTTTACCGAGGCGGCGCGGCGGCTGCACATGAGCCAGCCGGCGTTGAGCCGCCAGATCGGCGCGCTCGAGGCGATGATGGGCGCCAAGCTGTTCCATCGCCATGCCCGCGGGCTGGCGATGACCCATGAAGGCGAGCAACTCCGCACCGCAACACACGACATGCAGGACCGGCTGGAACGCGCCCGGTTGGCCATCGATGCGTCGCGCGATCGGCCGACGGGCGAAATTCGGGTCACCACGACGGTCAGCTTCGGTTCGACCTGGCTGGCGCGGCAATTGGGGGATTTTCTCGATCTCTACCCCGATATTACCGTCAGCCTGATGCTGTCGGACATGGATGTCGATCTCGCCAAGCGCGAAGCCGACGTCGCCATCCGCTTTCACCAGCCGTTTCAGGCCGAGCTGGTGCAGAAACCGCTGGTCGGCATCCGGCATTATCTGTGCGCGTCGCCCGATTATCTGGCGCGGCACGGCACGCCGCAGAACGTCGCCGATCTCGATCGACACCGGCTGATTGCTTATGGCGACGCGGCCCCGGAATTCCTGAAAGGTATCAACTGGGCGCTCGAACTGGGCCACGCCGGCGCGCCGCGGGTGCCGGCGCTGATGATCAACAACAGCCATGGCGTGCTGCAGGCGGTCGAATCGGGCGCCGGCATCGCGACCTTGCCGAGCTATCTCATCCGGTTTTCCGGCAAGGTGCGGGTGGTGCTGCCCGAAATCGAGGGCCCGGTGTTCCGCACCTTCTTCACCTATCCCGCCGAGCTGCGCCGGTCCCTGCGCGTCGTGGCGCTGCGCGATTTCCTGGTCGAGCGGATGACTCCGGGAAATCTCGATATCGATCGCCATGCGCTCAGCGCATAATCAAACCATGCGCTGAGCGCATAGCTGGGTTGCATCTTTGTGCACTGCACAAAAGCCGGGTGCAGCCGTAGATAGGGTCCGTGGCCGTCATTGACGGCGCGACGTTCGCTTCATCCTCCCCCGATGACCGAACGTCTGGTTTCCGGCCTTGTCCTCCCCCCCTCGGATGGCTGGAAACCGACCCGCGCACTGCCCGCTCCATCCCCCCGGAGCCGCCAGTTCGTCGCGGGTCACCATTTTGGGCCGGGTCTGCCTTGGCAGGCCCGGCCCTTTTTTTGGCCGCGCCTGCGCTTTTTTGGGTGCGCCGGCCGCTGTGCCGGTTCTGCGTCAGTCGAGAGCCTTGCTCCGCAACCCCTTGATGCGCTACGCCCATGATGCCGGGCCGGGCCTGTAGCTCAGCGGTTAGAGCTGGCCGCTCATAACGGCTAGGTCGGGGGTTCGAATCCCTCCGGGCCCACCGGCGGATTGATCGAGGATGCCCCCCCTGTCCGACCCGATATCCCGACCGCCGACGCCCGCTCCCGACGCGGTGCCCGCAAAAATGTCGGGCAATCTCAAGCAATGGATCGGCGCCGGGCTCGGGCTCGTGGTGCTGTGCCTTGCGATCTGGGGCATCCGCATGATCGCGGGGCAGGTGACGCTGGCCGAGATCATGGCCGATATCCAGGCGACGCCGGGCCATCTGCTTGCCGCCGCGGTGCTGTCGGCGGCAGCTTCGTATGTCGTGCTGGTCGGCTATGACTGGCTGGCGACGCGGCATCTTGGCTACAAACTGCCGTGGTCGACACTGGCGGCGGCGAGCTTTGCCAGCTTCACGATGAGCCATACGCTGGGCGTGACGGTGCTGACCGGCGGCACGGTGCGCTATCGCATCTACACCCGCGCCGGGGTCAAGCCCGCCGACATCGCCATGATCATCCTGTTGTGCGGCTGGACCTTCTGGCTCGGCATCGTCGCGGTGGCCGGGCTCGGGCTGGTCATCGCCCCCGATCTGGCGACGCCGTTCAAGGACCTGGCGCCGAGTGCCGAGCGCTGGGCCGGGGCGATCCTGCTGGCGGGCACCGCTTCCTATCTGCTGCTGGCGACCCTCTGGCGGCGCGAATTCCGCCTCTGGTCGTACCGTTTCTTCATCCCCGATGGCCGCGAAACCTTGTGGCAGATCATCATCGGCGCGGTCGATCTCGCCTTTGCCGGCGGGGCGCTCTACCTGCTGTTGCCCGATGTCGGGGCGCCGGGGCTGCTGACCTTCCTGACCATCTATGCCGTCGCCATGGTGACCGGCGCGCTGAGCCATTCGCCGGGCGGGCTCGGGGTGTTCGAAGGCGTCATCCTGCTGCTGATGCCCGAAGCGCCGAAGGCCGGCGTGCTGGCGGCGCTGGTGATGTTCCGGCTGATCTATACCTATATCCCCTTCCTGCTCGGCATCGCGGTGATCGCCTGGCAGGAATGGCGGGCATTGCGCTTGCAGAGGCAGCGCCGCGACGATTAAGTTTTGAAGCAGCCGAAATGTTTATGTTCGGGGCTACCAGCTTGACTGGCAACGCAGATGTATGGCGTTGAAGTGCGTATTGGAACCGAAATGCTGACCACGGTCATCCTCGACGACGAAGCCGGACGGCTTGCCGCGCTCGGGCGCTACGACATCATCGATACCGGTATCGAGGACGAATTCGAACAGATCATCCAGCTTGTGCAGCGGGTTTTCGATGCCCCCATGGCGGCCGTCACGCTGATCGACGCCGAACGGCAGTGGTTCAAGGCCCGGCGTGGCCTTGGCGCCACCGAGACACCGCGCAGCCATTCTTTCTGCCACCATACCATCGCCGCCGCCGATGGGCTGGCGGTCGAGGATGCCCATGCCGACCAGCGCTTTGCCGGCACGCCGCTCGTGGTCGGTGACCCGCATATCCGCAGCTATCTCGGCGCGCCGTTGCGCACACCCGATGGCTATCACGTCGGCGCGCTGTGCGTGATCGGCGACAAGGTGCGGCAGTTTTCGCCCGAGGACCGCGAAATCATGCGGCGCTTTTCGGAAATCGTGGTGTCGCAGATGGAATTGCGCATGCTGGCCAGCCACGACAGCCTGACCGGCACGCTGACCCGGCGCGCCTTCGACCAGAATGCCTTCGATGCGCTGGCCGCGTATCGGCGCAGCGGTGCGCCCGCTGCCCTCGCCCTGCTCGATATCGATCATTTCAAGCAGATCAACGATCGCTTCGGCCATCCGCAGGGCGATGCCGTTCTCGCCGCGATCGGCGCGGCCTTGTGCGCCATGCTGCCCGCCGAAGCCTCGGTCGGCCGGCTGGGCGGGGAAGAATTCGGCGTGCTCCTGCCCGCCCTCGACAATGACGCAGCCGTGGCGATGGTCGAGGCGCTGCGCGCCGCCGTGGCAGCGGTGCGCTTGCCCGGCCTGCCGGCGATCAGCGTCAGCGGGGGGCTGGCCTTGCCGTCACCGGCGATCGAGACGGTCAGCCAGTGGCTGCAGGCGGCCGACACGGCGCTTTATGCCGCCAAGGCGCAGGGGCGTGACCGGCTGGTGCTTGCCGCCTGAGGGCCGACTTCAACCGCGCTGGGCAGCCAGTGCGGCGGCGGCCTGGGCCTGCCAGCGCGGGGTGAGGCCGGGCAGGGCGGCAAGTTCGGCAAGCGCGTCCTGCGTGCCGCTGTTCCCGGCGGCAAAGCCGGCAAAGCGGCTGACGGTCCACTGCGGGTTGGGGCGATCGATGACGTCATGGGCATTACCCGGGCTGAACGCGCCGGCTTCGAGAACGCGGTAGTACCAACCGCAGCGGCCCGACCTGGTCATGGCGCGCACGACGCGGGCCGTGCCGAGCACCGCGGCGAAGGTGCTGCACGGTTCGCGAATTTGGGCAATCTGCAGGGTGACGCTGCCGCAGCGGATCACGTCGCCGATGCACAGCCCGGCTTCGTCCTGGCCGTCGATGACGAGGTTTTCTCCCATCGCGCCGGGGACAAAGCGTTCGGCGATATCCGGAAATTCGGCGCGCCAGCCGGCATAGCCCGACAGCGGATAGCCATAGACGGCTTTTTCCGGCCCGCCGTGGACGCGGCGGTTGGCCTGGACATCGCTGGTGATGCCGAGCGTTGCGACCGGCGCCGGCCCGGCCACCGGCGCTTTGCGATAGGCAGTCATCAGCCCGGCACCTCCGCGGCCGGCATTTTCAAGCCGTTCGATGCGGCCGACATGGATGGCGCGGAGCGTGCCGGGTGCGATGATTTTCACCCTTGCCTTGTGCCGTTTTGCCACCGACACTGCAATTCCTGGTCAACAGTCGAAAGGAGGTGGTCGGATGTCTCATTGTCACACGTTACGGTCCGGTGCGTTGGTGGTTGCGGTGGAAATCGCAACACTCTGAGGATCAGCGCCATCTCCGGTTCGTAACCGGCAATGTGAAAGGCCGTCGGGGCAACCCGGCGGCCTTTCTGCCATTATTTGCCCTTCCATTCGGGCTTGCGCTTTTGCGCAAAGGCCAGCGGGCCTTCGCGCAGGTCTTCGGATCGCCACAGCGCGCTGACCGCCGGGTGCTGCATCTGGCCTTCATAGGCCGCTTGCAGCGAGGCCGTGTCGAGGCTGCGGCTCACCACCTGTTTCGACGCGCGAATCGACATCGGCGACAGTTCACAGATCTGCGCCGCCAACGCCTTGGCTGCTGCCAGCAAGCCATCGGCGGGAACGAAGTCGTGGACGAAGCCGAGGTCCTTGCCTTCGGCCGCCGGCACGCTGCGCCCGGTGAGGATCATCGCCATGGCGCGCTTGACGCCGATGGTGCGCGGCAACCGATGCAACCCGCCGGCGAGCGCGGCGAGGCCGACCTTGGGTTCGGGCAACGCAAACGTCGCGGTATCGGCCGCAAGAATGATATCGCAGGCCAGCGCGATCTCGAAACCGCCGCCCATCGCGACGCCGTTGACCGCAGCGATCACCGGCTTGTCGAGATCCCAGCGCGAGGTGAGCCCGGCAAAGCCGGTCGGCGGCACGGTGACGGCATTGCCCTCCGCCTGCCAGCGCAGATCGTTGCCGGCACAAAAGGCGCGCGGGCCGGCGCCGGTCAGGATGGCGACCCACAGTTCCGGGTCGGCGGCGAAATCGTCGAAGATCTGCGCCAGTTCGGCATTGGCCGGCGGGTGCAGGGCGTTCATCCGGTCGGGGCGGTCGATGGTGACGATCAGCGTGCGGCCATCGCGTTCGATGTGCGCGTGTTCATAGGTCATGCGAAGGTCTCCCGAGGTTCGCGCCATTCTGGCAGAGCCCGGGGGTGGCGACCATCCCGCCACAAATCGCAGCCCCCGAAACGAAAATACCCGGGCGCGTAGGCACCCGGGTATTCCCGTGACGAGACCTAAATCCCTGGACCGTCGCCGTGATGACCAGACTGTGCCCCCACACCGGTCATTGGCGCGCAGACCCTTTCGGGCCGCATGGTCCGGGGCCTTGTGGCCCTTCTCCCTGAACCCCCGGCTCGCGCAAGCAGTTCAATCGCTTAATAGCGGTCTTTGGCGCCAATGTCATCGCCTGCGGCAATTCTGACAGGCTTAACGCCAGATTTACAGACCGGTGTTGCAAGCGTGCAACATGCGACAGGCCCGTCGCCGCGCCTCCCGCCTCGGGTCTCGGGCGTTGCTTCGCCCGGTGGCCATGCTACACGCCGAGCCGTCGTCTTCCTGTTTGCAAAGAGCCTGCCTGTGCGCCTTTCCCGTTATTTCCTGCCGGTCCTCAAGGAAACGCCCGGCGATGCCCAGGTGGTGTCGCACCAGTTGATGCTGCGCGCCGGCATGATTCGCCAGACCGCGGCGGGTATCTACGCCTGGTTGCCGCTCGGCAAGCGCGTGCTCGCCAAGATCGAACAGATCGTTCGCGAGGAACAGGACCGCGCCGGTGCCATCGAAGTGCTGATGCCGACGATCCAGTCGGCCGAGCTGTGGAAGCAATCGGGGCGCTATGACGCCTATGGGCCGGAAATGCTGCGCATCAAGGATCGCCATGACCGCGAGATGCTGTTCAGCCCGACCGCCGAGGAGCTGTTTACCCAGATCTTCCAGAACGGCGCCAAATCCTATCGCGACCTGCCGCGCAACATCTACCAGATCCAGTGGAAGTTCCGCGACGAAGTGCGCCCGCGCTTCGGCGTGCTGCGCGGCCGCGAGTTCCTGATGAAGGACGCCTATAGTTTCGATGTCGATTTCGCCGGCGCTAAGCACAGCTATAATCGCATGTTCATCGCCTATATGCGCACCTTCGCCCGCATGGGCCTCGATGCGATCCCGATGCAGGCGGACACCGGCCCGATCGGCGGCGACCTGAGCCATGAATTCATCGTGCTGGCGCCGACCGGCGAGAGCGATGTTTTCTATCACGAAAACTGGCTGTCGCCGCGCGACACCAGTGCGATCGATGCCGATGATGCCGATGCGCTCGAAGGCTTCATCACCGGGCTGAACAGCGATTACGCCGCCACCGATGAAAAGCGCGATCTCGCCGCCGAAGCCGCGGCCGGCGACAAGCTCAAGCAATCCAAGGGCATCGAAGTCGGCCAGGTTTTCTATTTCGGCGACAAATACACCAAGGCGATGGGCGTGACGGTGCAGGGCCCCGACAGCACCACCATCACGCCGCTGATGGGCAGCTATGGCATCGGCGTGTCGCGGCTCGTCGGCGCGATCATCGAGGCGTGCCATGACAAGGATGGCATCATCTGGCCCGACGCCGTGGCGCCGTTCAAGGTCGCGCTGATCAACCTGCGGGTCGACGATGCGGCGTGCGCGGCGGCGGCGGAAAAGCTGTATGCCGAGCTGGCTGCGGCGGGGGTCGAAGTGCTTTATGACGACCGCGACGAGCGTGGCGGGGCCAAGTTCGCGACCGCCGACCTGATCGGCCTGCCGTGGCAGCTTGTCGTCGGGCCGAAGGGCGTCGCCGCCGGGGTCGTCGAACTCAAGCGCCGCGGCGGCGAGCGCGTGGAGATCGCCATGGCGGATGCGGTGACGAGGTTGGCCGCTTGATCACCCGCTACGAACGCATGATCGCCAGCCGCTATCTGCTGCCGGGCAAGGGGGAAGGCTTCATCTTCCTCGTCGCCAGCATCAGCCTCGTGGCGGTGGCGCTCGGCGTGGCGGCGCTGATCGCGGTGATGAGCGTGATGAACGGCTTTCGCGCCGAATTGTTCGACCGCATTCTCGGATTGAACGGCCATGCCGTGGTGCAGGGCTATGGCGGCAAGCTGGAGGCGTGGCAGCCGTTGCAGGCGAAACTGAAGGCGCTGCCCGGGGTCATCAGCGCGACGCCGTTGATCGAACAGCCGCTGATGGGCAGCTTCGGCGGGCGCGTCGAAGGCGTGCTGGTGCGCGGCATGACGGTCGCCGACATCGCCGGCACCCCGGTCATCGCCAACAATATCGTCCGCGGTGACCTGAAGAATTTGCAGCCCGGCACCAACACCGTGGCGATCGGCGCGCGGCTCGCCGAAGCGCTCGGTGCCGGGGTGGGCGACCAGATTTCGCTGATCAACCCGCAGGGCGAATCGACCCCCTTCGGCACGGTGCCGCGCATCGTCGCCTATCGCATCGTCGCGCTGTTCGAAGTCGGCATCTATGAATATGACAAGGGCTTCGTCGTCATGCCGATGAGCGATGCGCAGACGCTGCTGCGGCTGGGCGATGCCGTCGGCATGGTCGAGGTGGTGACCGATGATCCCGACAATGTCGGGCAGATCCTCGCGCCGATCGTGCCGGCGATCGTCGGCCAGGCGGTGGTCAATGATTGGAAATCGACCAATTCGGCGCTGTTTTCGGCGCTGGTGGTGGAGCGCACCGTGATGTTCTGGGTGCTGTCGATCATCATCCTGGTGGCGGTGTTCAACATATTGTCGTCGCTGATCATGCTGGTGCGCGCCAAGACCCGCGATATCGCCATCCTGCGCACCATGGGCGCCAGCCGGATCGCCTTGATGCGGGTGTTCATGACGGTCGGCACGCTGATCGGCGGGCTGGGCATTGCGCTCGGCTGCGTGCTGGGGTTTTCGTTGCTGTATTTCCGCGCCGGCATCGTGGCGGGGGTCGGGCGCTTGACCGGGACCAATCTCTGGGACCCGTCGGTGCGTTACCTGACCGAATTGCCATCGAAGACCGACCCGGTGGAGGTTGTCGGCATCGTTGCGCTGGCGCTGCTGATGTCGTTTCTGGCGACGCTTTATCCGGCGTGGAAAGCGGCGAGTACCGATCCGGTGCAGGTGTTGCGGTATGAGTGAGAGCATGCACCTCTCCCCCTGCGGGAGAGGTCGAGAGAGGTCGAGAGACGGCGAAGCCGGCCCGGGTGAGGGGTGGGGAGAGCACCCTCACCCGGCTCGCTGCGCGAGTCCGACCTCTCCTGCAAGGGGAGAGGTGAAAGCATGACTCCCACTCTCCTCGTCGAAGACCTGCGCCGCAGCTTCACGCAAGGCAGCGCCACCATCGAAGTACTGCGCGGCGTCGACCTGGCGGTCCACGCCGGCGAAATCGTCGCGCTGCTTGGCCCCTCGGGCTCGGGCAAATCGACCCTGTTGCAGGCAGTCGGGCTATTGGAGGGCGGCTTCCAGGGCCGCATCAGCATCGCCGGCGAACGGGTGGAAGCGCTCGACAACGCCGGGCGCACCCGCGTGCGGCGCGACCGGCTCGGTTTCGTCTACCAGTTCCACCACCTGCTCCCCGATTTCAGCGCGCGCGAAAATGTCGTGCTCGCGGGCCTCGTCGCCGGCCATGCCGAAAAGGCGGCGGTGGCCCGCGCCGACGAACTGCTGACCGCGCTCGGGCTGGGCGATCGCCTCGATCACCGACCGTCGCAGCTTTCGGGTGGCGAACAGCAACGTGTCGCCGTGGCGCGCGCCCTCGCCAACAAGCCGGTACTGGTGCTCGCCGACGAACCGACCGGCAACCTTGATGAAGCGACCGCGGCGAAAGTGCTCGCCGAATTCCTGTCGCTGGTGCGCGGGCAGGGGTCGGCAGCGCTGGTCGCCACCCACAATATCGCGCTGGCCCGTCAGATGGACCGGGTCGTGACGCTGCACGAAGGACGGCTGGCAGCGGTTTGAGACAGATTCCCTAGTGGATAAGTCCCACACGCCACTTCCGGGAATCGGGCAAAGGCGTCATCATCGCGTCATGCGTTCCACCTCCGCTCACGCTGGTTTTGTCCACCTGCGCCTGCAATCGGCGTACTCGATGCTCGAAGGCGCCATCCAGCCCGAGGATCTGGCGAAGCATTGCCGGCGCGGTGGCTTTCCGGCGGCCGGGCTCGCCGATCGCGGCAACATGTTCGCCGCCATGGATTTTTCCTATGCGGCCAAGGAGGCCGGGGTGCAGCCGGTCATCGGGGCGATGGTCGCGGTCGAGCGCCCAGGGTCGCGAACGGCGCTGACGCGACCGATCTATGATTGGCTGGTGCTGTTCGCCCAGAATGCCGCGGGCTATGCCAATCTCATCGGGCTGGTCAGCCAGGCGCATCTCGGCGCCGATCCGGCCGATGATCCGCACCTGTTGCTGGCGGATTTCGACGGCCGCACCGATGGCCTGCTCTGCCTGACCGGCGGTGCCGATGGCGCGCTGGCGCGGCTGCTCGCCGAAGGCCAGCCGGTTGATGATTATGCCGAGGCGCTGGTGCGGCTGTTCCCGGGGCGGCTGTATATCGAGATCAGCCGCGCCAATGACCCTGTCGAGCAGCGCAGCGAAGCCGGGCTGTTGCGGCTGGCGCAGGCCCGCGACCTGCCGATCGTCGCGACCAACCCGGTCAAGTTCCTCGATGAACGCGTCCATATCGCCCATGACGCGCTGCTCTGCATCGCTGACAGCGCCTATGTCGAGGCCGAGGAACGCCGCAAATCGAACCGCGAGCACCGGCTGAAATCCGCCGACGAGATGAAAAAAGCCTTTGCCGACCTGCCCGAGGCGATCGCCAACACGCTGGTCATCGCCCGGCGTTGCGCCATCGCGGCGCCGGCGCGCAAGCCGATCCTGCCGCGCATGGCCACCGATGGCGAGAGCGAGGACCCGGCACTGGTCGCGGCGGCCGAGGCGGGCCTTGCCAAGCGCCTGGCCGTGCTTGGCATCGCCGGCGACGCGGCGAAGCCCTATCACGACCGTCTAGCGTTCGAATTGAACGTCATCAACGAAATGGGCTTTCCCGGTTACTTCCTGATCGTGGCGGATTTCATCGGCTGGGCGAAGGCGCAGGGGATACCGGTCGGCCCGGGACGCGGTTCGGGCGCCGGCTCGGTGGTGGCGTGGAGCCTGACGATCACCGATCTCGATCCGCTCGAACATGGGCTCCTGTTCGAACGCTTCCTCAACCCCGACCGCGTGTCGATGCCCGATTTCGATATCGATTTCTGCGAAACCCGGCGTGTCGAAGTCATCCGTTATGTCCAGCAACGCTATGGCGCAGCGCAGGTCGCGCAGATCATCACCTTCGGGAAGATGAAGGCGCGCGCGGTGCTCAAGGATGTCGGGCGGGTGCTGCAGATGCCCTATGGCCAGACCGATCGCCTGTCGAAGCTGGTGCCCAACCTGCCCGCCGACCCCTGGACGCTGGCGCGCACGCTGGGGCAGGGCAAGGACAAGGATGGTAAGCGCTACGAAGGCGTGCCCGAATTCCTCGCCGAGCGCGATCGCGACCCCAAGGTCAAAAGGCTGATCGAGATCGCGCTGCAATTGGAAGGCCTGCCGCGCCACAGCTCGACCCATGCCGCCGGGGTGGTGATCGGTGACCGTCCGCTGTCGCAGCTGGTGCCGCTGTATCGCGATCCGCGTTCCGACATGGCGGTGACCCAGTTCGAAATGAAGGCGGTCGAAAAGGCCGGCTTGGTCAAGTTCGACTTTCTCGGGCTGAAGACGCTGTCGGTGCTCGATCGCGCCGCGAAACTGCTGGCGGATCGCGGTGTGAGCGTCGACTGGCTGGCGCTGCCGCTCGATGATCCCGAGGTTTATGCGCTGCTGGCGCGCGGCGACACGGTCGGGGTGTTCCAGTTCGAATCCGAAGGCATGCGCCGCGCGCTTGGCCAGGTGCGGCCCGATTGCTTTGGCGACATCATCGCGCTGGGCGCCCTCTACCGCCCGGGGCCGATGGACAACATCCCGTCCTTCGCCAACCGCAAGCACAAGCGCGAAGCGGTCGAGCTGCTCCACCCGCTGATGGAGCCGATCCTGCGCGAAACCTATGGCATCATCGTCTACCAGGAACAGGTGATGCAGATCGCCCGGACGCTGGCGGGCTACAGCCTGGGCGAAGCCGATCTGCTCCGCCGTGCCATGGGCAAGAAGATCCATGCCGAGATGGTGGCGCAAAAGGAACGCTTTGCCGAAGGTGCCGACAAGAACGGCATCGACAAGGCGACCGCGAGCGCGATCTTCGACCTGGTGCTCAAATTCGCCAACTACGGCTTCAACAAGTCGCACGCCGCGGCCTATGCGCTGGTCAGCTTCCAGACGGCGTGGCTCAAGGCGCATCACCCGGTCGAATTCTTCGCCGCGTCGATGGCCTATGACATCACCAACACCGACCGGCTGGCGGCGTTCACCGAAGACGCGCGGCGATCGGGTGTCGCGGTGCTGCCGCCGTGCATCAACCGGTCACAGGCGGATTTCAGCGTCGAACGCGCCGGCGACACGCTGGCGGTGCGCTATGCGCTCGCGGCGCTGAAGAATGTCGGTGAAAAGGCGATGGAGGATGTCGTCACCGGCCGCGCCAATGGCTATGCGGCGCTGCCCGATTTTTCGAAGCGGGTGGACCCGAAACTGCTCAACAAGCGCCAGCTCGAAAGCCTGATCGCGGCGGGGTGTTTCGACAGCATCGATGCCAATCGCGCCGGGGTCTATCTGCTGGCGGAATCAATTCTTGGTACGGCGCAGGCGGCCGCCGAGGCGCGGGTGTCGGCACAGGCGGCGCTGTTCGGGGAAAGCACCGACCAGGGGCTGGCGATGCTGGTGCCCAATGTCAGCTGGACGATGGCCGAAACGATGGCGCACGAAAAGGACGCCTATGGCTTCTATTTCTCGGGCCACCCGGTCGAGGCCTGGCGGCCGGTGCTCGAGGCACAGGGCGCGATCAGCTATGCCGATGTCACGGCGCTGCCGGCGCCCGCCGGCGGCGGCAAGAAGGGCGTCGTCATGGCCGGGTTGATCGAGGAGGCGCGCTGGCGCACGCCGCAGACCGGCAAGGGCAACCGCTACCTGTTCATCACCTTTTCGGATCGCAGCGGGCAGTTCGTCGGCAGCTGCTACGACGAGGATGCCCAGGCGCGGATCGAAGCGATTGCCCGCGATGCACCGGCGGTGCTCATCCAGGCCGAACTGATGTGGCGTGACGGCGATGAAGTGCCGCGCATCATGGTGCGCGGCGTCACGGCGCTCGCCGACATGGCCAAGCGGGCACGCGGCCGGGTGGTGGTGGCGGTGACGGACCTCGCCGACGCCGAAATGCTGGCGGCGATGTTTGCGACAGCGCGCGGCAAGGGCCGCGGCGAACTGGTGGCCGAGGTGGCGACCGCCGTCGGCGTGGCGCGGCTGTGCCTGGGGCGCGACTATCTGCTCGATGCCGAACTGCTGGCGCAGCTGGGGCGGCAATTCGGGTCGCAGCGGATCACCAGCGAAGCAATAGATCCGCCACGGCTCGCGCTGGTCGGGTAACGCTCCCCTGCCTGTCGAAGCGCGGCACCGCCCGCTGCGACATTTCGATCCAGCTATAATCGCCTTGCACTATCAAAGGTTAATTGTTGGCCACGTTACGCAGGCGTAATCGTCGTTGACGCGCGGGGGCGTTTTTCTCAGGAGACAAACCGATGCAACGTGTGATCAAGATTTGCGGTGCCGTTCTCGCCGTTGCTGCCACGGCGGCGCCGGCCAGCGCCGAGAAGATTTTCGGGCTTACGACCAACAACACCATCGTCACCTTCGATTCATCGGCGCCAGGCACGACGACATCGGTCGGCACGATCTCGGGCCTGGGCAGCGAAGTGCTGACCGGCATCGACCAGCGCCCCGCCACCCGCCAGCTTTATTCGCTGTCGACCGCGGGCAATCTCTTCCAGATCCTCAAGAACCCCAGCGGCCGCGATTATACCGCGGTTCTCATCGGCAATATCGTCGCGGGCTTCAACGGCAATCGCTTCGGGATCGACTTCAACCCGGTCCCCGACCGGCTGCGTTTCGTCACCGATTTCGACAATAACCTGCGCATCAACCCGGCGACCGGTGCGACGCTCACCGATGGTACCATCTCGGCCGACGGCGCCGAAGCACTGGTCGGCGCCGCCTATACCAACAGCCGCCCCGGTGTGACCTCGACGACGCTCTATGCCCTGGACGCCAGCGGCAACGAACTGTTGCGTTCGTCCAATCCCAACGCCGGCACCTATGTGAACACCAATGTCGCCGGCCAGGCTTTCGGGCCGTTGGGCGTGACGCTGGGCGGCGCCAACAATGTCGGTTTCGACATTTCGGGTGGTACGGGTGCGGCCTTCTTCAACGTCGGCTCGACGCTGTATTCGCTGAACCTGACGACGGGTGCGGCGACGTCGATCGGCGCGCTCGGCGCGGGTTCGCTCGTCGGCATTTCGGCAGGTGCGGTTCCCGAGCCTGCAAGCTGGGCAATGATGATCGCCGGCTTCGGTCTCGTCGGCGCCTCGATGCGCCGCCGCGCGGTGAACGCCGTCGCTGCCTGAGGCTTTGGTCGACAAAATTGCCCGCCGGTGCTTCGCGCACCGGCGGGCTTTTTTGTGCGTCTCGTGTGCCCGGGTCGTCGCCACCAGGCGCGTCCTCGCTGCCCCCTCCCGTCGCGGGAGGGGCGATCCGTGGCTCAATTCGGGCGGGTGGTGACGGTGGTCGTCTTGGTCGCGGTGCTTGTTGCTGCCGGTGTCGTGCGGCGGACGACGACCTTCTTGCGCGGCGCCGCGCGCTTGACCGCGGGGCGGGTGACGGTTTTTTCCTCGATGGAAACCGTGGTGGTTGCCGCCGGGGCCGGTGCCACCATCGGAGTTGCGGCCATCATGTCGGCGCGGGCGTTGGCGTTATCGGCGGCACGCTCGGCGGCATCGGCACGCGTATCGGCCGCGATCGTTGCGGCCTGCGCATTGGCGGCGGCGTCGCGGGCATTCGCCGTGGCGGCTTCGGCTTCGGCGCGGGCGTCGCGCGTCGCGCTCATCTTGGCGCGATCGGCGTTGACGATGGCGACATCGGCGAGTTCACCGGCACGGCGGGCAGCGGCGAGGCTTTCGGTCTTCTTGCCGCGGGCGAGAAGCACTTCGGCATCGCCCAACGCGGCGCGGGCTTCGGTCTGCAGCATCGGGGCGCCGCTGCTGGCACCGACCTTGTCACCGGCGGCGATCTTGCCGCGCGCTTCGGCGATGGCGGCGCGGGCACGATCGGCTTCACCGGCGCTGGCGGGGGCGGTGCCGAGTGCCAGCAGAAGGGCGGTCGACGCGAAAAACAGGGTGTGCTTCATGGGTGGGGCTCCTGAAAGGGATAGCCCCGAGTACAACCCTTGCCGCCCTCACAAGTTCCGCGCGTCAGCGATATGGCGCCAGCAGCGCCCCCATGTCGACCCGGGCCTTCAATCGGTTGCCGAGCAGGAACAGCCCGGCGAACTTGCGTTGCAGGAATAGCGTGTCGGCGGGCGGCAGGTGCCAGAAATCGCGGTCCTGCGCCATGGCGAGGCCTTCGTCGCGGATTTGCGCGGTCATGTCGGTGGCGGCGAAATCGAACACCCCCGTTGTGCGCAGCGGCACCATGCCGGTTTCGAACATCGCCATGATGCTGGTCTGGTGTTTGTCGGGCGTGTCGGGGCCGAAGAAGCCGATGTCGATCATGGCGCGGCGGGTGTCGGCGCGCACCGCGGCAGGATCGGGTGCCATGCCGGCGACGAGCAGGCGGCGGTAGCGGTCGGCGACTTCCGGCCCGAACTGCCGCGTCGCGCCGAAATCGAGCAGCACGAGACGGTCCTGCGCCTTGTCATAACGGTAATTGGCGAAATTCGGGTCGGTTTGCATGACCTCGAATTCGAACAATTCGCGCAAGCAGAGCCCGAGCAGCAGCGTCATGATGCGGTCGCGGGTCGCTTGCGGCGCGTCTTCAAGGCTTTCGACCGCGACCCCGGGGACGAAATCCATGGCGAGGACATCGCTGGTCGTCAGGTCGGCGTGGAGGCCGGGGACGATGAAATCGGGGGCAGCGGCGAGCAGGGTGCCGAAACGGGCAAGGCACTGCGCTTCGCGGGCGTAATCGGCTTCCTCGTGGAGCTGGCGCTTGGCTTCGGACAGCAGCGGCGCGATGTCGAGGCCGGCGGGCAGCAGGCCGGTGAGGCGGACAAGGGTGGCGACATTGTCGACATCGGAGTCGATGCTCTGGCGCACGCCGGGATACTGGATCTTGATGGCGAGGTCGCGGCCGTCGCGGGTCTGGGCGCGGTGCACCTGGCCGATCGACGCCGCCGCGATCGGACGGACGTCGAAGCGGGCAAAGCGCGTGCGCCAGCCCTTGCCCCATTGCCTGTCGAGCACCGCCTGCAATTGCGCCGGCGGCATGTGCTGGCCATCGGCGCGCAGCCGGGCGAGAATGTCGGACAATTCGGGCGGCACCAGGTCGCTGCCGCCCATCGACAGCAATTGCCCCATCTTCATCGCCGCGCCGCGCAGGTTCGCCAACTGCGCGGTGATCGTCGCGGCGTTGCCGGGGGTGAGCAGCAGCCCGGCAACGCTGGGCCGTTCCCCCCGCGCCAAGGCTCGCGCGCCGCCGGCGAGCATGTTGCCGGCAACGCCGCCCGCCATGGAGCCGAAGGCGGCGAGGCGCGACAGGCGCCCCGAGGGGACAGCGCGGCCGCGGGAGGGGAAATCAACCATGGCGCCGCTCTAGGCGCCGGGGCAGGGGGCGCAATGTGTCATGATGCCCGCATCAGATGTCCGGATTGAACACGCTCCAGCCCATCGCCTGCGCCAGTTCCTCGAGCGCCGCCGTGCCGAGCAGCGAATTGCCTTGTGGCGACAGACCGGGCGACCAGACCGCGATGCTGGCGCGGCCCGGCGCGATCGCGAGGATGCCGCCGCCGACGCCCGATTTCGCCGGCATCCCGACCTGGAAGGCGAATTCGCCCGAGGCGTCATAATGGCCGCAGGTCAGCATCAGCGCGTTCAATCGCCGGGCGCGCTCCGGCGACACGATCGTCCGCCCGGTGCGCGGATCGACGCCGCCATGCGCCAGGAAACGCCCGGCGCGCGCCAGTTGCCGGCACGACATGGCGATGGCGCATTGGTGGAAATAGACATCGAGGGTGGAGGCCACCGGGCCATCGATGGTGCCGAAGGCCTTCATGTAATTGCCGAGCGCGGCGTTGCGAAAGCCGGTGGCGGCTTCGGAATAGGCGACCGCGCCATCGACGGCGATACTGTCGTCCCCCGCCAGGCTGCGGATCAGGCGCAGGATGTCGCCGATGCCTTCGCGGGTGCCGCGGGCGATAAGGTCGGTGACCGCGATGGCGCCGGCGTTGATGAACGGGTTGCGCGGGCGGCCACCTTCGGCTTCGAGTTGCACGATGGAATTGAAGGCGCTGCCCGATGGCTCGCGGCCGACACGGTCCCAGACGCGATCACCCTGCGCCGACAGCGCTTCGACGAGCGCGAACAATTTGCTCACCGACTGGATGGAAAACGCCGTGTCGGCATCGCCGGCAACATGTTCGACGCCATCGGCGGTGATGACCGCGATGCCGAAATGCGCCGCCGCTACCTTGGCGAGTTCGGGGATGTAATCGGCGACCCGGCCGCGTTCGGAGACGTGCGCCATGCGCGCGGCGATGCCGGTCACCAATGTCGCCAGATCGGTCATGCGCTTTCCCCCAACCGGCTTACCATCCCAAAACTTGCTGCCGAACGCCAGACCCGTGCAAAATATGAGTGGCACTTGAATTTCGCGTAGTGTAACAACGCGAATATGGGGATGGACCCGATTCGGGCGCGCAGCCAGATCGGTATTGGGAGAATGAGCGATGGCCACGCAGCCGAACCTTAGTGCCGACACCGCCGTGAAGCACACCATCCCGCGCGAAGAATATCAGCTGGTCTGGCCGTTTCCGCCGCGCACCCGCCCCAGTCTCAAGGATTACAGCGCGGCGTCGCTGAGCGCCTATCTCGCCACCGCGCCGCTCGATGAAGTCGATATTGCCGATCCGATGTATTGGGAAACCGATACGCACTGGACCTATTTCAAGCGCTTGCGCGATGAATCGCCGGTGCATTTCACCGGGCTGAATGCCAATCGCCACCGCGGCTACTGGTCGGTGACGCGCTGGGCCGATGTCATGGCGGTCGATACCAACCACCAGGTGTTTTCGTCCGACGCCCATCTCGGCGGCATCACGCTGTTCGACATGGACCAGGATTTCATCATGCCGATGTTCATCGCCATGGACCAACCCAAGCATGATGTGCAGCGCAAGGCGGTCAATCCGATCGTTTCGGGGCAGAATCTTGCCGATTTCGAAACGCTGATCCGCAGCCGTACCCAGGAAGTCCTCGATGGCCTGCCGCGCGGCGAGGTGTTCGACTGGGTCGACAAGGTCTCGATCGAACTGACCAGCCGCATGCTGGCGACGCTGTTCGATTTCCCGCAGGAACATCGCCGCAAGCTGACCTATTGGTCCGATATCGCCACCGCCGATCCCGAAGTGCCGGGCAATCTGCAGAAGGACGAACGCCAGGCCGTGCTGATGGGCATGCTGCAGGAATTCATGGGCCTGTGGAACGAGCGGGTGAATCTGACCGAGCCCAAGGGCGATCTCATCTCGATGCTCGCGCACAACCCGGCGACGCGCGACATGCCGCCGATGGAATTCATGGGCAATCTCGTCCTGCTGATCGTCGGCGGCAACGACACGACGCGCAATTCGATCACCGGCGGGCTGAAGTTCCTCAGCGATAACCCCGGCGAATTCCAGAAGCTGCGGGAAAACCCGGCGCTCATCGAATCGCTGGTCAGCGAGATCATCCGCTACCAGACGCCGCTGGCGCACATGCGCCGCACCGCGCTCGAGGACACGATCCTGGGTGGCCAGCACATCCGCAAGGGTGACAAGGTCATCATGTGGTATGTTTCGGGCAATCGCGATGAACGCGCCATCGAAAACCCCGATGCCTTCATCATCGACCGGCCGCGCGCCCGCCAGCACATGTCGTTCGGTTTCGGCATCCACCGCTGCGTCGGCAACCGGCTCGCCGAACTGCAGTTGAAGATCCTGTGGGAAGAAATCCTCAAGCGCTTCGACAAGATCGAAGTGATGGGCGAGCCCGAGCGGGTGCCTTCGGCGTTCGTGAAGGGCTATAAATCACTCATGGTCCGCATTCCGGCCTGAACCCCAGCAACACAGTTACCAGGACGCGTCATGGCGAAGATCACTTACATCGAGTTCAACGGCACCGAACACGCCGTTGATCTGGCGGACGGGATGTCGTTGATGGAAGGCGCGCTCGGCAACGGCGTGCCGGGCATCGACGGCGATTGTGGCGGCAATGCCGCCTGTGCCACCTGCCATGTCTATATCGACCCGGCGTGGCTGCGGATGACCGGCGCGATGACCGACATGGAAGCCGATATGCTCGATCTCGCCGATGGCCGTCAGGACAACAGCCGGCTGGCGTGCCAGATCCATGCGTCGGGCGAGCTCGATGGCCTTGTCGTGCGGATGCCCGAAACCCAGCATTGATCTACCCGGGAGCGCTTTGCCCCGCCCTTTGACCGGAGTGCCCCGATGCCGATTTCCCTCCACGCCGCCTTCGTGCCTTCGGCGCGCCAGATCATCGCGGCGTGCATCAATGTGCTCGGCAAGGCGGAAGCGCATGCGGCGGCAACGGGTTGCGGCGACGCGGCGCTGATCGGCGCCTGCCTCGCCCCCGACATGGCGTCGGTGCCTTTTCAGGTGCGATCGGTGGCGGCGCACAGCCTCGGCGCTATCGAGGGCGTGCGCGCCGGGCGCTTCAGCCCGAACTTTGCCGACATGCCGACCGATTTCGCCGGGTTGAAAGCCGCGCTCGCTGCGGCCGACGCCGGGCTGGCGACGGTCGGTGAAGACGAGATGGAAAGCTTCATCGGCAAGCCGGTGATCTTCGCGCTCGGCGCACTGGAAATGCCGTTCACCGGCGACCAGTTCCTGTTGTCGTTCAGCCAGCCGAACTTCTATTTCCACGCGACGACGCTTTACGACATCATGCGCAACCAGGGCGTGAAGCTGGGCAAGCGCGATTTCCTCGGCGTGCCGCGGATGAGTGCTACCGGCGCCTGACCAAGGGCCGGGCACGCTCCAGCCTCGCCGACAAAATGCCACGCCAACTGGACGAATTGCGGTTTCCGGCGGTAAGGCGCCGTTACCCGTGAAAGGATTTCCCGTGCGCACGCTCCTTCTTGCCCTGCTGATCACCACCACTGCTTGCAGTCAGGCACCGGCGAGCGCCGATCCGGTGCTGCAGGGCGAGCCCAATGTGCCCGAGTTCAAGCCGGCTTTTGCCGGGCAGACCCGCGCCGAGGCGGTGACCACGAAAACGCCGCTCGCCGTTACCGAAGTCGCCACCGGGCTGGCGTCGCCCTGGGGCCTCGCCTTCCTTCCCGATGGCCGCATGCTGGTGACCGAAAAGGCCCCCGGCGCGATCCGCATCATCGGCCGTGACGGCAGCAAGTCGGCGCCGGTCGCCGGGCTGCCCGCCGTCGACGCGCGCGGGCAGGGTGGCATGCTCGGCATTGCGGTGCCGACGGATGAACCCAAGGGCACCGTATTCTGGAGCTATGCCGAGCCACGCGAAGGCGGCAACGGCCTCGCGGTGGCGCGCGGCGTGCTCGTCGATGGGGCGCAGCCGAAGATGACCGAGGTGAAGGTCATTTTCCGCATGTTGCCGACGATCGAATCGCGCCAGCATTTCGGGGGCCGGCTGGTGTTTGCCAAGGATGGCACGTTGTTCGTCACCATGGGCGAACGCTCGATCCTGGCGGGGCGGATGCAGGCGCAGGACCTTGGCAGCCATTTCGGCAAGATCGTGCGGATCAATCGCGACGGGTCGGTGCCGACGGACAATCCCTTCGTGAAGACCGCCGGCGCCCGCCCCGAGATCTGGACGCGCGGCAATCGCAACGTCCAGGCGGCAGCGCTCGATGCGCAGGGTCGGTTGTGGGAAATCGAGCACGGACCGCAGGGCGGCGACGAGCTCAACCGCATCGAGCCGGGCAAGGATTATGGCTGGCCGACGATCAGCTATGGCGAGGAGTATTCGGGCAAGCCGCTCGGCAAGGGCATCACCCAGGCGCCGGGCATGGAACAGCCGGTCTATTACTGGGACCCGGTGATCGGACCATCGGGCATGGCATTTTACACGGGCAAGCTCGTGCCCGAATGGCGCGGCAATGTGTTTGCCGGCGGGCTCGCCGCCGCCGCGCTGGTGCGGCTGGTGATGCGGGACGACAAGGTGGTGGGCGAGGAACGCCTGCTGGGGGATCGCAGCGAACGCATCCGCGATGTCGTCGAAGGGCCGGATGGCGCGCTGTGGCTGCTGACCGACGACAAGGCGGGCAAGCTGCTGCGCGTCGCACCGAAGTAAGATCAGCTTTCCGTCAGGCTCAGCACATTGCCATCGGGGTCGTTGAACCACGCCACCTTCGCGTCGCCGCCGGGGGCCGTCCAGATGCCGAGCGCGTCCTGGCCGAATCCCGGGTAGACGGTGAAGGCGACGCCCCTGGCACGCAGCGCCGTCACACTGGCGACGATATTGGCGACGTGCCAGCCGAGTGCAGGATGGGCGCCGGCCTGCCAGTCGGGGATGTGGGTGACGCGCAGGGTGGCGCCGCCAAGATCATAGACGGTGGCGAAAGCGTCCTGTGGGCCGAGCGGCAGGCCGAGCGTACCTTCGTACCAGGCGCGCGACCGGGCCGGATCGGCGGTCATGATGAAGGTGACGGGCCGTGCGGTGGCGAGCGACGACATGGATTGTCCCTCCTTCAAGGACCGAATTCTAGCATTGGCGCGGTGGCCGGACAATCACCCGGCTTGACCCGGACGGCCCCCGTCGCTATGGCCGCGCTTCCGGCAAATCCGCCGGAAACCCCATGCAGGGGCAACCCATCCGGTGTCGGGGCGCAAGCTTCGAACATCCCCTGCAGCGGTCCAACCGGATAGAGGAGAGAGAACTATGGCGGCACCCGTCGTCACGATGGCGCAGCTTTTGGAAGCCGGCGCCCATTTCGGCCACCAGACCCACCGCTGGAACCCGAAGATGAAGCCTTACATCTTCGGTGATCGCAACGGCGTCCACATCATCGATCTGTCGCAGTCGGTGCCGCTGTTCGCGCGCGCGCTCGATTTCGTCCGTGGCACGGTCCAGGCCGGTGGCAAGGTGCTGTTCGTCGGCACCAAGCGCCAGGCGCAGGACCCGATTGCCGAAGCGGCGCGTCGTTGTGGCCAGCATTATGTCAACCATCGCTGGCTGGGCGGCATGCTCACCAACTGGAAGACCATCAGCGGCTCGATCAAGAAGTTCAAGCAGCTCGAAGAGCAGCTGGCAGGCGACACCGTCGGCCTGACCAAGAAGGAAATCCTTAAGCTCACCCGCGAGCGCGACAAGTTCGAGCTGTCGCTCGGCGGCATTCGCGACATGGGCGGCCTGCCGGATGTGATCTTCATCATCGATGTCAACAAGGAAGAACTGGCCGTCAAGGAAGCCAACGTCCTGGGTATCCCGGTCGTCGCCATCCTCGACACCAATACCGACCCTTCGGGTATCGCCTTCCCGGTGCCGGGCAATGATGACGCCAGCCGCGCCATCCTGCTGTACGTCAACGCCATCGCCGACACGGTGATCGAGGCCCGCCAGGGCCGCGCCGCCGACCGCGGCATCGACATCGGTGGCATGGAAGAAGCGCCGGTCGAATACGCCCTCGAAGCGCCCGCCGACGTTGCCGTCGAAGCCGCGTTCGAAGCGCCGGCCGCCGAAACGCAGGCCTGAACGGCCGCAACCGGCCATTCGGCCGGTTGACCCAGACAAAGACCGCCGGGCGCAGCCACTGCGCCCGGCCGTTTTTGCAAAGAACATTCTTGAAGCTGTAACATTGGCCGTCCAACGGCCAGTCGAACCCAAAAAAGGAGCCAAGATCATGGCCGATATCACCGCAGCGATGGTGAAGGATCTGCGCGACCGTACCGGCGCAGGCATGATGGATTGCAAGAAGGCATTGAACGAAACCTCGGGTGACATGGAAGCCGCGGTCGACTGGCTGCGCACCAAGGGTCTCGCCGCCGCCGCCAAGAAGGCCGGCCGCACCGCCGCCGAAGGCCTGATCGGCGTCACTGTCGCCGGCAAGCGCGGCGCGATGGTCGAAGTCAATTCCGAAACCGATTTCGTCGCCAAGAACGAAACCTTCCAGGGTTTCGTGCGCACCGTCACCCGGATTGCCGCCGAACTCGGCAGCGATGTCGCCGCCCTGCTCGCGGCTTCGTACCCCGAAAGCGATGGCAGCGTGCATGACAAGCTGACCCACAATGTCGCCACCATCGGTGAGCATCAGACGCTGCGCCGCGCGGCGATCGTTGATGTCAACGAAGGCATCGTGACGTCGTATGTCCACAACGCCACGGCGTCGGGCCTTGGCAAGATCGGCGTGCTCGTCGGCCTCGAATCCTCGGCATCGGCCGATGTGCTCGAACCGCTCGGCAAGCAGATCGCCATGCACATTGCCGCTGCCAACCCGCTGGCGCTCGATGAAATCGGCCTCGATCAGGTGCTCGTCGAGCGCGAGCGCGCCATTGCCCGTGAAAAGGCCGCGACCTCGGGCAAGCCTGCTGAAATCATCGAAAAGATGATCGAAGGCGGCGTGCGCAAATACGCCCAGGAAAACTCGCTGCTCACCCAGGTCTTTGTCATCGATGGCAAGACCAAGATCGCCGATGTCGTCGCCAACGCCGCCAAGGCTGCCGGCACCGCCATCACGATCAGCAGCTTCGTTCGCCTCCAGCTCGGTGAAGGCATCGAGCGCGAGGAAAAGGACTTTGCCGCCGAAGTCGCCGCAGCCGCCGGCATCTGATCGGGTTCGGGCCGGCCCTGGCGCCGGCCCGACCAACACGCTTGGCAGCGCTGCCTGCGCTGTCTAGGGTAGCGCGCGTCGAATAGCGGACATCGGGGAATCAAGGGTCAGTCATGCCAGCGTCCGGCTATAAACGCATCCTGCTCAAGCTTTCGGGCGAAGCGGCGATGGGCGACGAAGCCTTTGGCATCGATCCCGCCACCGTCGCGCGCGTCGCCGGCGAAGTGAAGCAGGCGCATGTTGCCGGCTACGAACTTTGCCTCGTCATCGGCGGTGGCAATATCTTCCGCGGTATCGCCGGCTCGGCCAAGGGCATGGATCGCACCACTGCCGATTACATGGGCATGCTGGCGACGATCATGAACGCGCTCGCGATGCAGGACGCGCTCGAACAGCTTGGTGTCGATACGCGGGTGCAATCGGCGATCCCGATGGCATCGGTGTGTGAACCCTATATCCGCCGCCGCGCCGAACGGCATATCGAAAAGGGCCGGGTGGTGATCTTTGCCGCCGGCACCGGCAGCCCGTTCTTCACCACCGACAGCGGTGCGGCGCTGCGCGCTGCCGAAATGCGCTGCGACGCGCTGTTCAAGGGCACGTCGGTCGATGGCGTCTATGATGCCGACCCGAAAAAGGTGCCCGGCGCCAAGCGCTACGACCGCGTCAGCTATTCGACCGTGCTCGCCAATGACCTGAAGGTCATGGACGCATCGGCGGTGTCATTGTGCCGCGACAACAATATCCCCATCGTGGTTTTCAACATTCGTGAACCCGGCGCGCTGGCCGCGGTCCTCGATGGCAGCGCGCTGTCGACGATCGTCACCAACGACGCCGCGGTCAAAGCAGGAGAACAGGCCAATGGCTGAATTCGAACCCGGCCCGTGGAAGGCCGATCTGGAACGCCGCACCACCGGCGCCATCGAAGCCCTGAAGCATGATCTCGCCGGCCTGCGCACCGGCCGCGCCAACACCAGCCTGCTCGATCCGGTGACGGTCGAAGTCTATGGTTCCGCCATGCCGCTGTCGCAGGTCGCGACGGTGACGGCGCCCGAGCCGCGCATGCTCAGCGTGCAGGTCTGGGACAAGTCGAACGTCACGCCCGTTGAAAAGGCGATCCGTTCGGCGGGGCTCGGGCTCAACCCGATCACCGATGGCCAGACGCTGCGCCTGCCAATCCCCGACATGACCGAGGATCGCCGCAAGGAAATGGCCAAGCTGGCGTCGACCTATGCCGAAAAGGCCAAGATCGCGGCGCGCAACGTCCGCCGTGATGGCATGGAAGTGCTGAAGACCGCCGAAAAGAAGGGCAAGATCAGCCAGGACGAACAGAAGCGGCACGAGGCCGAAGTCCAGAAGATCACCGACAAGGCGATCGTCGACATCGATGCCGCGACCACTGCCAAGGAAAAGGAAATCCTCGGCAAGTGACGCGAGCGGTCGCCTCTCATGGCGGCGGTGATGGGGTTGGCCTGCGCCACCTTGCCATCATCATGGATGGCAATGGCCGCTGGGCCAAGGCGCGTCGCCTGCCGCGCATCGCCGGGCATCGCGCCGGGGTGGAGGCGGTGCGCCGTGTCGTCGAGGCGGCGCCCGATCTCGGCATCGAATTCCTGACGCTCTATGCCTTTTCGACCGAGAACTGGAAGCGCCCGGCGGATGAGGTGAGCGACCTGATGGGCTTGCTGCGCCATTACATCCGCTCCGAAATCAACGATTTGCACAAGAACGGCGTGCGGCTCGATTTCATCGGCGATTATCGCAAGTTGCAGCCCGATCTGGTGAAACTGCTCGACGATGCCCGGGCGCTGACCGCGGGCAATCGCCGGCTGACGCTGGTGATGGCGCTCAACTATGGCGGGCAGGATGAACTGGTGCGCGCGGCGCGGGCGCTGGCGCTGGATGTTGCCGCCGGCACGCTCGATCCGGCGACGATCGATGTCGCGGCACTCGCCGGGCGGCTCGATACCGCCGCGATGCCGCCACCCGACCTGGTGCTGCGCACCTCAGGCGAGATGCGGCTGTCGAATTTCCTGCTCTGGCAATCGGCCTATGCCGAATTCGTTGCGACCGACACGCTGTGGCCCGATTTCGACCGCGCCGCGCTGACCGATACGGTGGCTGAATTCGCGACGCGTGAGCGGCGCTTTGGCGGGCGCTGACACACCGCCGGCCACGACCGGCAACCCTCTTGTCAAGCGCGTCATCACCGGGGTGGTGCTGATCATCGTCGCGCTCGCGGCGGTGCGCGTTGGCGGCAGTGCCTTCACCGCCCTCATCGCGGCGGCAACGCTGATCATGTTCGCCGAATGGGCGGTGATGCACCGCCTGGGGCGGCTGGTCATGCGTGCCGGGCTGGCGATCCTCGCCGGAGTCATCCTGCTGATGGCGCTCGGCCGGCTCAACGAAGCGCTGCTGCTCATCGGTTTCGGTGCGATGATCCTTGGGGTCTTTGCCGCCACGCTGGGTAGCAAGCCCGCAAGCGCCGGCGCTGCGCGCGGGCAGATCGACGGCCGCGGCGGGCGGGCGGCCACCGCCGGCATCCTCTATTGCGGGCTGCCGGCCGTGTCGCTGATCTGGCTGCGCGGGCTGACGCTGGGGTTGGAGGCGGTGATCTTCCTGATGCTCTGTGTCTGGGCGGCGGACATCGTGGCCTTTTTCACCGGCCGCGCCTTGGGTGGCCCCAAGCTGGCGCCGTCGATCAGCCCGAACAAGACCTGGTCGGGGGCGATCGGCGGGGTGGTCGGCGCCATTATCATCGCCGGCGGGGCGGCGGCGGTGTGGTTGACCGGGCTGGGCGGCAAGGGTTTCGGCTATTTCTTCGGGCTTGCCGGTGCCATGGCGGTGCTGTCGGTGCTGGGGGACCTGCTCGAAAGCGGGCTGAAGCGGCGCGCTGGCGTCAAGGATTCGGGCACGCTGCTGCCGGGACATGGTGGCGTGATGGACCGGCTCGACGGGCTGGTACCGGTGGCGATCGCCGGGGCCGGGGTGTTTGCAGCGACGGGGTGGGCCGGATGAAATCACTGACCATCCTTGGCGCGACCGGTTCGGTGGGCAGCCAGGCGCTCGATCTGGTCGCGCGCAATCCCGGCCGCTGGCGGGTCGAGGCGCTGACCGCCAACAGCGATGCGCAGGGGCTCGCGGCGGCGGCAAAGGCATCAGGCGCGCGCTTTGCGGCGATCGCCGATCCGGCGGCGTACGCCGACCTGAAAAGCGCACTGGCGGGCAGCGGCATCGAGGCCGGCGCCGGGCCGCAAGCGATCTGCGAAGCCGCGAAGCGACCCGGCGATATCGTGCTCACCGCCATCGTCGGCGCGGCCGGGCTGGCACCCACGCTGGCGGCGGTCGAACGCGGCGCGACGCTGGCGATCGCCAACAAGGAGACGCTGGTGTGCGCCGGGCCGGTGGTGACCGCGGCGGCGCGGGCGAGCGGCGCAACGCTGCTGCCGGTGGACAGTGAACATAACGCCATCTTCCAGGTTTTTGATCATGCCCAGCCCGACCGGGTGGCAAGGATCATCCTGACCTGCAGCGGCGGGCCGTTCCGCACGCGCACACGCGCCGAGCTGGCGACGGTGAGCGTCGCCGATGCCTGCAAGCACCCGGTCTGGTCGATGGGCGCCAAGATCTCGATCGATTCGGCGACGCTGATGAACAAGGGGCTCGAACTGATCGAGGCGCATCACCTGTTCCCGGTCGGGCTCGACAAGCTGGATGTGATCATCCACCCGCAATCGGTGGTGCATTCGATGGTCGAATATGTCGATGGTTCGGTGCTGGCGCAGCTCGGCACCCCCGACATGCGCATCCCGATCGCCTATGCCATGGCCTGGCCTGAACGCATCGCCACCCCGGCGGCGCGGCTCGACCTGGCGGCGGTTGGCCGATTGGAATTCGAAACCCCCGATCTGGCGCGCTTTCCGTGCCTGGCGCTGGCGTGGGAAGCGATGCGCGCCGGCGGCAGCGCGCCCTGCATCCTCAACGCCGCAAATGAAATCGCCGTCGCGGCGTTCATCGCCGGGCAAGTTGCGTTTCTGGATATTGACGCCATTGTGGCTGCCACATTGGCACGGGTCGCTTCGGGACCGGTCGGATCACTCGACGAAGTCGTCGAAACCGATCGCCGCGCCCGGGCCGAAGCGCGGGCCCAGGTCGCGGCACGGGCCTGAATCAGGGTGAAAAGGGAGGCATAGAGGTGACCGACATGCTGCCCCAGCCGGGAATCGGCTTCACCCTGCTGACCTATATCGTCATGATCGCCGTGCTCGTCGTGGTGCACGAAGGCGGGCATTACCTTGCCGGGCGCATGTTCGGCGTCAAGGTCGATGCCTTTGCCATCGGTTTCGGCAAGGAATTGTTCGGTTTCAACGACCGCCGCGGCACCCGCTGGAAGATCAACCTCATCCCGCTCGGTGGCTATGTGAAATTCACCGGCGACATGAACGAGGCCAGCCAGGTCGATCCGGCGGTGTTGCTGCTTCCCGACAAGGAACGCGCCAGCCTGTTCGTGTTCAAGCCCTTGTGGCAGCGCGCCATCATCGTGGCGGCCGGGCCGGTGGTGAATTTCCTGTTCGCCATCATCATCCTGGCCAGTTTCTACGTCGCGCTCGGCCACCCGTTCACGCCGCCGGTCGTCGCTGCGGTGACCGCCGATGGCCCCGCCGCCGCGGCCGGCATCCGCGCTGGTGATCGCATCGTCAGCATCGATGGCGACGCGATCGATCGCTTCGAAGATGTCGTCAACATCGTCATGTCGGGCACCGGCGAGCCGATGCAGATTGTCATCGAACGCGGTGGCGAACGCCGGCTGTTGCGGGTCAAGCCGGCGCAGGTCGAAACCGTCGATCGCTTCGGTAATGTCGTCAAGCATGGTCGGCTCGGCGTGCAGCGCACAGGTCAGATCGTCGAAACCGTCGGGCTGCTGCCGGCCATCGGCTATGGCATCAAGGATACCGGCGAGATCATCGGCAATATCGCAACGACGCTGAAGCAGGTCGTGCTGGCGCAGCGCAGCCTTGCCGATCTCGGCGGGCCGATCAAGACGGGGCAGGTGACCGGGCAGCAGGCGTCGCTCGGCATCCTGCCGTTCATCGCCTTCATGGCGTTCTTCTCGATCAACCTCGGCTTTATCAACCTGCTGCCCATCCCGATGCTGGACGGCGGGCATCTTCTGCTTTACGCGGTCGAAACTGTCAGACGGCGACCGATGGGCGCAAAGACGCAGGAATGGGCCTTCATGTCGGGCTTTGCTGCGTTGATGACCTTCATGGCCGTGCTGACCTGGAATGACCTGGGATCGGTCGGGGTGTGGGACCGATTGACCGGGTGGCTGGGGTGAGCGGCGTGGGCCTGGCAAGGTCGCGGCGTTTCGCCGGTATTTGTGTAGCGGGTGGCAGGCAAGGACGGTCAAGCGTGAATTATCGCCCTGGGCAGGGGACGCGGACAACACCGCGGCTGATGTCTGCACTGCTGATTTCAACGATGCTGGCGGGGCCGGCGCTGGCACAGCGTCCGCCGCGCCCGGATGCGCCGCCGCCGACGCCGTCGGCCGAGGCCGAAGCCGCCGCCGCGGCATCACGCACCGAAACGGCGCTGCCGGCCACGGCCGCCAATGCCGGCATCGTGCGGTCGGTGCTCATTCGCGGCACCGAACGGCTCGAAGCCGAAACGGTGCGGTCGTACCTCAATCTCAGTGTCGGCGATCGTTATGATCGCGATCGGACCGACCAGGCGCTGAAGGCGCTGTTTGCGTCCGAACTGTTCGCCGATGCGACGATCCGCGACGATAATGGCGCGCTTACCGTCGAGGTGAAGGAAAATCCGGTGATCAACCGGATCGTGATCGAAGGCGCCAAGCGGGTCAAGGAAGACAAGATCCGCGAAGAAATTCGCCTGGCACCGCGCCAGATCTTCACGCGCAGCAAGGCGCGCGCTGATGTCGGCCGCATTCTGGAGCTGTATCGCCGCTCGGGGCGCTTTGCCGCTGCGGTCGAGCCCAAGATCGTGCTGCTCGAACAGAATCGCGTCGATGTCGTGTTCGAAATGACCGAAGGGCCCAAGTCCAAGGTCCGGCAGATCAACATCCTCGGCAACGAGAAATTTTCCGAAAAGAAGATTCGTTCGCAGATGGCGACGCGCCAGTCGCGCTTCTGGCGGTTTTTCAGCTCGAACGACACCTATGATCCCGATCGCCTGGCCTACGACCAGCAAAAGCTGCGGCAGTATTACCTGACCGAAGGCTATGCCGATTTCCGTGTCGCCTCGTCGGTGGCCGAATTGACCCCCGATGGCCGTGACTTCATCGTCACCTATGTCATCGAGGAAGGCGAGCGCTACAAGTTCGGCAAGGTCGATCTCGAAAGCCAGATCCGCGATATCAAGCCTGCCGAGTTCAAGCCCCTCATCAAGCTGAAGGAGGGCGACTGGTACAATGCCCAGCAGATCGAGGACACCGTCGAAGGGCTGACCGAAACCGCCGGCCTGCTCGGCTATGCCTTTGCCGATGTCCGGCCGCAGTTCGACCGCGACAAGGAAAAGCGGTTGATGAACGTGACCTTTCAGATCGGGGAAGCGCCGCGCGTCTATGTCGAGCGCGTTCAGATCAACGGCAATACGACGACGCTCGATACCGTCATCCGCCGCGAATTCCGGCTTGCCGAAGGCGATGCCTTCAACAGCATCAAGGTCAAGCGTTCACGCGACCGCCTGCTGGGCCTGGGCTTTTTCCAGGACAAGCTCGAGATCGAACAAAAGCCGGGCAGCGCCCCGGACAAGGTCATCCTCGAAGCCAATGTCCAGGAAAAGCCGACCGGCGAATTGCAGGTTTCGGCAGGCTTCTCCTCGCTCGAACGCTTCATCCTCTCGCTGTCGATCCGGCAGCGCAATTTCCGTGGCCGCGGCCAGGAACTGCGCGCTTCGGCCAATGTCTCCAGCTTTTCGAAATCGATCGAGGCGGGCTTTACCGAGCCCTATCTGTTCGGTCGCAACCTGGCGCTGGGCTTCGATGTTTTCCGCCGTGATTTCCGGTCGTTCAACTTCACCAGCAACAACACCCGCAACACCACCTACAACCAGGTGTCGACCGGTTTCCAGATCCGGACAGGTTTCCCGATCACTGAATTCTGGGCGGCATCGCTGCGCTACGGGCTGTCGTTCGAAAACATCACGCTCGATCAGAACACCTTCTTCACCAACGGTTCGTGCGACCCGCTGCTCGCCGGTCGGTACCTGTGCGAAGCCATCGGCAAGCGGACGATCTCGTCGGTCGGCTACAGCATCATCTTCAACAATGTGAACAATCCGCGCCGGCCGTCGGCGGGCCAGCGTTTCTCGGTCAGCCAGGATCTCGCCGGCGTGCCGATCGGGGTGAAGTACGTCCGTACCCGCGCCAATTATGATTGGTATTACGCGCTGTTCGGTTCGGGCTTCGTGCTCAACCTGGGCGGTGAAGCGGGTTACATCACTGGCTATGGCGGCCAGGACGTACTGCTGACCGATCGCTTCTTCCTTGGCCAGCCGCAGATGCGCGGCTTCAACATTCGCGGCGTCGGGCCGCGCGTGCTGCGCCAGCCGTTCGATTCCAATGGCGTGCCGATAACCGATCGCAACCAGGTTTCGGATGATGCGCTCGGCGGCAAGGCCTATTATCTCGCACGCGCCGAAGTGCAGGTTCCGCTCGGGTCGAGCGGCGAGGAACTGGGGTTGCGTCCGTCGATCTTTGCCGACATCGGGGCGGTGTGGAACGTTCGGACGCCGATCCTGCAGTGCCTCAACGGCCCCACCACCAACCGCCCCGAGTGCGCACCGTTCAACGGTTCGTCGTCGGGTTTCCAGGAAGTCTATCTCGGCAATACACCGTCACCGCGTTTGTCGGTCGGGGTCGGCGTTTCGTGGAACTCGCCCTTCGGGCCGTTCCGCTTCGATCTCGCCAAGGCCCTGCTCAAGCAGCCTGGCGATGACACACAACTTTTCCAATTCAACGTAGGGACTCAATTCTGATGATGAAGAAGCTCGTAATCGCCCTGGCGCTCGCCAGTGCCGCCACCGTTGCCGCGCCGGTCGCCGCCCAGACGCTGCCGCCGGCCGTGATCGTGGTCGTCAACCTCGACCAGGTGTTCCAGGATTCGGCCGCCGGCAAGACCGCGCAGACCGAACTGAAGGCGCGTCTCGATGGCATCCAGTCGCGTCTCGCCTCGCTGCGCACCTCGTTCGGCGCCGAAGAACAGACGCTCGCCAAGGCACAGCCGGCGCAGGGCGCTGCCCCCGCCGTCGTCACCGCCTGGCAGGCCAAGGTGAAGGATTTCACCACGCGCAAGACCCAGGCCGAACAGGAACTGCAGAAGCGCGACCAGGATTTCCAGGCCAGCCGCCAGTATGTGCTCAAGCAGATCAATGACGGCGCCCAGCCGATCATCACCCAGATCATGAAGGAGCGCGGTGCCTCGATCGCCGTTCCCGAAGGCGCCACGCTGCAGCATGCCGCCAGCATCGACGTGACCACCGATGTCATCGCCCGCCTCGACAAGTCGCTGCCGCGCGTGTCGTCGACGGCCCCTGCCGCTGCCGCGCCTGCCGCCAAGTGAGCGATGCCGCCAGCAGCGCCGCCGCCGTGACCTCGGTCGCGGCGGCCGACATTCTGGCGGTGATGTCACTGCTGCCGCATCGCTTTCCGATGCTGCTCGTCGATCGCGTCGAGGATATCATCCTCGGGGTGTCGGCGCGCGGCATCAAGGCGGTGAGCATCAACGAACCTTTCTTTGCCGGGCATTTCCCCGGCCGGCCGATCATGCCCGGCGTCCTCATCATCGAGGCGCTGGCGCAGACCGCCGGCGTGCTGGCGCTCAAGACGCTGGGCGACGCGGGCAAGGGCAAGCTCGTCTATTTCATGGCGATCGACGGCGCCAAGTTCCGCATTCCCGTGGAGCCCGGCTGTCTGCTCGACCTGAAGGTCGAATTCACCCAGAACCGCGGGCGGATCAGCAAGTTCAACGGCCGCGCCGAAATCAACGGCAAGCTGGCGGCCGAATGCAGCTTTACCGCGATGATCGCCGACCCACCGACGAGCGTTTGAGCCGTCAGAACGGCGTCTTGGGCTCCCACAGCTCGATCTTGCGACCGTCGCAATCGCTGATCCAGCCGAACTTGCCATAGCTTTCGTCCATCGGCTCGCCGACGCAGCGAATGCCCTTTTCGGCCAATGCCGCGAGCAGCGCATCGAGATCATCGACTCGAAAATTGATCATGAAATCCTGCCCACCCGGCCCGAAATAATCGGTATCGGCCTTGAACGGGCTCCAGATCGTCTGGGCCTTGGGGTCGGGATCGAAGGCGAAGGTGCAGCCGAAATCGTCGACCGCCAGGCCGAGATGTTCGGCATACCAGGCCCGCGTTGCAGCGGGATCGGGGCTTTTGAAGAACACCCCGCCAATACCGGTTACCTTGGCCATCATGTCGTCTCCGCGGTTGCCGTCCGCCCGGCCCACAGGCAGGCAGCCAGGATGATCGCCGCCCCGGCCCAGACTTGCAAGCGCACCGGCTCGGCAAAGAAGATCCAGCCGAACAGTGCGGCCCAGGGCAGCGCGGTGAATTCCATTACCGCAAGGATCTGCGCCTCGATGCGGGCATAGGCGCGGGTGAGCAATTGCATGCCGATATTGCCGACCAGCCCCATGACGACGAACCACGCGATGGTCGGCAGATCGGGTGCCGCCGCGCCGATGGCGATCGGCGACAGCAGCAGCATCGGCACCAGCGCGCCCATCAGCGTCACCAGCGTGGCGCCATCGCTGGCGGCGCGGGCGCGCAGCAGCACCGCCGACGCGGCATAGGCGACCGCGGCGAACAGCACGGCGGCGAGCGCCAGCAGCCGGTCACCATCGAAGCTGGGGGCACCCTGGGCGGTAACCAGCACGCCGACAAACCCCAGCGCGCCGGCGGCGAGCGCGCGCGGCTGCAGGCGTTCCTTGAGGAACAGCGCCGCGAGCGGCGGCACCAGCAGCGGCGCGATGAACGACAAAGTGATGGCCTCGGCCAGCGGCAGCCGGGTCAGCGACCAGTAAAAGCAGAAGGCCATGGCCGCGATCAGGGCGCCGCGCAACAAATGGACCGGCCATTGCGCCCGCGCCAGCCGCGGCCGGCCCTGCACCGCCCAGACCGCCGCAGCCAGGATGGTGCCAGTGGTGTAGCGCGCCAGCGTGATCACCGGCACCTCGACCGTGGCGGCGAGATATTTGACCATCACGTCCATCAGGCACAGCGTGCCGATCCCGGCGGCGCATTGCAGAAGAGCGGTCGGGCGGGACATCGCACCGGGATAGCGCCGCCATCGCGGTGGCGCCAGTGATCAGCCGCGCCGAAAATGCGGGTGATTGTTGATGGCGCTGGCAACGGCGCGCGCCGGCCCGGCGAGAGTGGCGAGGCTGATGGCAATTTTCACCTTCGGCTGTGGTCCCAGCCAAAGCGACTGGACGGTTTCCGGGCCGGCGATGATGAGCGCTCGTGTCTGATAGTCGTTGATCTCGATCGTCGTTCCCGCCAGCGACGGCCAATCGATCAGCGGCCGACCGGGGATGTGCAGGCCATCGGCAGCCACGGTGAGCAGGGGCCAGCGGCGCCAGCGCCACGGCTGGATGACGCTCCTGTACAGCAGCCAGGCGCACGTCGGGAGCAGCAACACAAGGCCCGGAAGGAAGACGCTGCCAATGGCGACCAACCACAAGCCCTGGTGCCTGAAGGCATCCCCGATGGCGCCGACCGTGATGGCAATCGCCGGCAGCAGCAGCATGAGCGACACGCTGATGAAGACCAGGATGCCGAACGTGCGCAGCGCCAGCCGCGGCATGGCCACGAGAAAATGCTTGCCGCGCGGCGATGCGTCGGGAACCGCCAGCCACGGCAGGACGGCCAAGGCCGCAAGCGGCAGGACGATGCCGGCAACCAGCCCGGCCAGAACCGCGCGGTTGACCAGCGACGGGTCCCGCATCGGGAGGCCCACGACAATCACGGCGACCAGCAGCAGCAGCAACGCGGCGATCCCGGTCAGCAGGATTTTCGCCGCCCGGCGCATTCAGCCAAGATCGCCGGGGTGGTTGATGTTGTGGAGCGGCCCGCAATCGACCTCGCGGGCTTCGCAGGCGGTTACCCAGACGTGGATAGCGCGGCTGCCGCCCCCCGACAAGCGCGACAGCAGTGCCGGGGCGAGGCTGGCAGGCCATAGCCCGACGCTGCGCTGGCCGCGCGCCACCGCCGGGCCGTGGCCGAGGCGGGCCACCAGATCGGCGGGCAGGCCGAGCGTATCGCAGGGGGCGCACAACACCGCGTCGAAGCCATTATCGGCGGCGTACACCAGCGCGCCGCACAGGCCGCCGAGCGGGCCGAGCCCGGCGACCGGCAGGTCATCGACGCGGGTCAGGCCCGGATAGTCGCGCCCGCAGATGACGAGAGCGGCGACCTGAGGCGCCAGCGCGGCGATGACATGGTCGATCAGCGGCCGGCCGGCGAACAGCGCCAGCGCCTTGTCGCTGCCGAACCGCGTCGAGGCGCCGCCGGCGAGGACCGCGCCCAGAATCTTCATCGTTGAATTCTCACGCGCTTTCTTCGAACAGCTCGCGGCCGATCAGGTAGCGGCGGATTTCGCTGGTGCCGGCGCCGATTTCATACAGCTTGGCATCACGCAGCAGGCGGCCGGTGGGGTAATCGTTGATGTAGCCGTTGCCGCCGAGGCACTGTATCGCCTCCAGCGCCATCCAGGTGGCCTTTTCGGCGCTGTAGAGGATGCAGCCGGCGCTGTCCTTGCGGGTGGTTTCGCCGCGGTCGCAGGCCTGCGCAACGGCGTAGGTATAGGCGCGCGCGGTCGATTGCGCGACATACATGTCGGCCAGCTTGCCCTGCATCAGCTGGAAGGTGCCGATCGACTGGCCGAACTGCTTGCGATCATGGATGTAGGGAACGACGACATCCATGCAGGCGGCCATGATGCCCAAGGGCCCGCCCGACAGCACGACGCGTTCGTAATCGAGGCCCGACATCAGCACCTTGGCGCCCATGCCGACCCCGCCCAGGACATTTTCGGCCGGCACTTCGCAATCCTCGAACACCAGTTCGCAGGTGTTGGAGCCGCGCATGCCGAGCTTGTCGAGCTTTTGCGCCGTCGAAAACCCCCTCATGCCGCGCTCGATCAGGAAGGCGGTGATGCCCTTCGGCCCGGCGGCGGGATCGGTCTTGCCATAGACCACCAGCGTGTCGGCGTTGGGGCCGTTGGTGATCCAGAACTTGTTGCCGTTGAGGACAAAGGCGTCATTGCCCTTGCGGTCGGCGCGCAGCTTCATCGAAATGACGTCGGAGCCGCTGCCGGGTTCGGACATGGCGAGGCTGCCGACATGATCGCCGGAGATGAGTTTCGGCAGATAGCGCGCCTTCTGGTCGGCGGTGCCCCAGCGGTTGATCTGGTTGATGCACAGGTTCGAATGCGCGCCATAGGACAGGCCGACCGCCGCCGAGGCGCGGCTGATTTCCTCGATGGCGACGACATGCGCCAGATAGCCGAGGCCGGCGCCGCCATCGGCCTCGCCGACAGTGATGCCGTGCAGGCCGAGATCGCCGAGCTTCTTCCACAGATCGGCGGGAAATTCATTGTCGATATCGATCTGCGCGGCGCGCGGCGCGATTTCGGCAGCGGCAAAGGCCGCCACGCTTTCGCGGATCATGTCGATGGTTTCACCATGGGCGTAGCGAAGCGAAGCGTACATCAAAAAAGCCTTGCGTAGCGGAGCTGGGTATAGGTCATGTGGTGCTCTTAGGCTTGTTGGCGCAGTCGCGAAAGGTCTTGCTTGACGCAAGTTATCGTTGCGTATACACAACGAATCATGGTCAACGGCAACGATTCGCTCAGTCTGCACAACCGGCTCACGCTGTTCCGCGTCGAAGCCGGCCTGTCGCGCGCGGCGCTTGCCGAACAGGTGGGGGTCAATCCGCAGACCATCGGCTTTCTCGAGCGCGGGCAATACGGCCCCAGCCTCGAACTCGGGTTGAAGCTGGCGGGCGTTTTCGGCGTGCCGGTCGAGACGCTGTTTTCGCTCACCCCTTTTGCGCCGCTGGCCAGCCAATTGGCGCCCCAGGCGACAGGAGTAGAATGATGGTCACGATTGTCCGGGTGCCGGCACGCCTGTCGCTGCGCACGGCGAAAATCCTGTTGCTCGTTGCGCCGGCCGGGCTGGTGCTCAGCATGGTCGCCGGGGCCTGTTTCCTCGGGATCGACGGGCGGGTGCAGCCGCTTTTCCACGCACTGCGGCTGGTGTTCGGTCTGACCTGCCTGGCGCTGCTCATCGATGGCCGCACCCAATCGACCAATGTGCCCGAACGTTTCGATCCGCTGTTCCACGAGCGCGAGCGTGCCGAGCGTGACCGGGCCTTCCGCAATAGCCACAAGCTGATCATCTGGACGGTTTTTGCGCTGTGCGCGCTGGTCACGGCGGCGTTGCGGCTCGGCTGGTGGCTGCCCGATGTGCGCGGCGCCATCGATATCACGATCGGTCTGGCGTTCGTCGCCATGGGACTGCCGGCGATCATCCTCGTCAGGCGCGACCGTTCCAATTTTGACGAAGACTGAAAGGAAAAGAAAGGATGGACATGATTATCAATCCGCCGCTTCGGCTGAAACTGCGGACGGCGCGCCTGCTGACGCTTGTTGTCCTCGCCGCGATGCCGATCGGCTATCTTGGTGGCGCGATCTGGCCCGACCAGGATGGCGGCGCCTGGTTGCCCTTCGCCGTGCTGCGGCTGATCGGGCTGTTCGCCGCGGTGTTCCTGTTCGTCGATGTGCGCAACCAGCTGGCCAATGCCTCCGACGCGATGCTCGATGAACGTGAACGCGCCGAGCGCGACAGCGCCTATCGCAGCAGCCATTATGTCATCGTCGGCGCGCTGTTTCTTGCCTTCCTCTACACCATTCCGGCCAATCTGCTCGGCTGGTGGTTCCCCGATCGTGACGGCGCCATCGACCTGCTGTCCGCTTTCGGCATCACCAGCCTGGCGATGCCCGGGATCATCCTGGCCTGGCGCGAACGCGCCGAGCAGGAATAGCGCGAACGCGCCGACGCTGACTGACGAGATCCCCTGCGGGGGTGGGGACGGGCCGGTGGCAACAAATTGCCCCTTGGTGCCGGAAAAACCGGCCCGTCCCCTTAGCTTTTTCGTCCCGGTCGACGCGCTATGCCGCGCCGATCTCCACCAGCAGCATGCCGTCCGCCACCTGGTCACCCGTGGCGATATGCACCGCCTGCACCACGCCGGCAGCGCGGGCGGTGATGCGGTGTTCCATCTTCATCGCTTCGAGGACAAGGAGGCGGTCGCCGGCGGCGACGTGCTGGCCGGAGATGACATCGACGGCGAGCACCCGGCCGGGCATCGGCGCGATGACGCGACCGTCGCCGGGGCCGGCCTGGGCGGCTTTCAAGGGCGCGCGCGTGGCGAGGCGGAAGGTCTGGCCCGAGAGGCGGACTTCGATGGCGTCGGGGCCGATCATCACCCGGCCGACGACGGGGGCGCCGCCGGTATCGAGGCTGATCGCCGTGCCGTCGCGCTTGGCCCCCAGTTCCGCGATCGTGGCGAGGCCGCCGAGGCGGAAGCGATCCCCGGCACGACGGACGGTGAGGCTGTGGAGAGTGGCGCCATTCCATAGCCGGATGGTCCGGGTTTCCGGCAGGTTGAGGCGGAAGCCGCTTCCGGCGAAGGGCCCGATCGGAGCGGTATCGAGAACGATAGCGAGCGCTGCCAGCGCCAGCGCAGCATCGGGGATGCTGGCGGGGGGCGCCAGATCGGCGGCGTGGCGGGGGATGAAGCCGGTATCGACATCGCCGGCACGGAAGGCCGGGTGATCGGCGAGGCGGGCGAGGAAGGCGCGGTTCGATTTGAGGCCCTCGACGACCGTGCCGTCGAGGGCGCCGACGAGGCGATCGATCGCGGTGGCGCGATCGGGCCCCCAGGCGATGACCTTGGCGATCATCGGATCATAATCGAGGCCGATGACGCTGCCGGATTCGACTCCGGTGTCGATGCGCACACCCTCCCCAGCGCCGAAGGTCAGTGCGGTCAGCGTGCCGGTGGAGGGGAGGAATCCGCCATCGGCATCCTCGGCATAGAGCCGCGCCTCGACGGCGTGGCCAGTGACGGTGAGCGCATCCTGGTTGGCGGGGAGCATCTCGCCGCGGGCGACGCGCAGCTGCCATTCGACAAGATCATGGCCGGTGATCGCTTCGGTGACGGGGTGCTCGACCTGGAGCCGGGTGTTCATCTCCATGAAGTAGAAGGCCGGATCGCCACTGGCATCGACAACATCGAGATCGAGGATGAATTCGACCGTGCCGGCGCCCTGATAGCCGATGGCATGGGCGGCGGTGGCAGCCGCAACCCCCAAAGTGTGGCGCAGGCGCTCGCTGAGGCCGGGGGCGGGGGCTTCCTCGATGACCTTCTGGTGACGCCGCTGGAGCGAGCAATCGCGCTCGAACAGATGGACGACATTGCCGCGGGAATCCGCGAACACCTGCACCTCGACATGGCGCGGCCGGGCGATGAGCTTTTCGAGCATCACCGAGGCGTTGCCGAAGCTCGCCTGGCCTTCGCGCTGGGCAGCCATCAGCGCGTCCTGGAACTCGGCCGGCGCATGGACGGCGCGCATGCCCTTGCCGCCGCCGCCGGCGACCGCCTTGATGAGCAGCGGAAAGCCGACGCCTTCGGCCGCGCGTTGCAGGCGCACCAGCGACTGGTCGTTGCCCTGATAGCCGGGGGTGATCGGCACGCCGGCCTTTTTCATCGCGGCCTTGGCGCTGTCCTTCAAGGCCATGATGCGCATCGCGGCTTCGGGCGGGCCGACGAAGACCAGCCCCGCCTTGCGGACCGCCTTGGCGAAATCGGCATTTTCGGACAGGAAACCATAGCCCGGGTGGATGGCATCGGCGCCGGCCTTCTTGGCGGCGGCGATGAGGCGTTCGCCATCGAGATAGGGCCGGCTGTCGGTGGCGCCGAGCGCGACGGCCTGGCCGGCCTCGCGAACATACGGGCTGGCGGCGTCGGCGTCCGAATAGACCGCGACGGTGGCGATTCCCATGGCGTCGGCGGTGCGGATGATCCGCCGCGCGATTTCGCCGCGGTTGGCGATGAGGAGCTTTTTCATTGTGCGGCGGCCGGCGGGCAACCCTGCGGATCGGCCGTCCAGGTCAGGTTTGTCACCAGCCATTTGCCGCTGGTCTTGATGAAGCTGAACGAGTTGACGCCGCAATGGATGCGCTTGCCGTCCATATCGAAGCTGTAGGGCGCCCAGACATGGGCGAAATCGCGGGTGATGAGGATCTGCGGATCGATCAGGCGCTCGTCGACGGTGGCCTTGCCGGCACGATCGCGCATCCGGGCGGCGAAATCGGTCGCCGGGAGGACGCGGACCTCGCTGCTGCCATCGGGCTTGAACTGCTGGACCTGGATCATGGCGCGCGGGTGGACGGCGGCGGTGAAGGCCTCGGCATTGCTGGTGTTGACGCTCGCCATGACGGCGGCGAGGGCATCGGCAACCTCGGCCTGGGGGGAAGCGACAGCGGGGGTCGCGAGCAGGAGTGCCAGCCACAGGGTTTTCATCGGTTCCACTCCGGCTTGCGTTTGCCAAGGAAGGCCGCCAGCCCCTCGCGGCCTTCGGCCGATGCGCGGCGGGCGGCAATGCGGGTTGCGGTGAGGCGGCGCAGATCGTCGGTGATCGGGCGGCCGGCGACATCGGCGATGAGCGCCTTGGCATCGGCAACGGCGCCGGGGGCACAGGCGCCGAGGGCTGCCAGCCAGGTGTCGATGACGGCTTGCGCTGCGTACATGTCGGCAGCGACTTCGTGGACGAGCCCCATCGCTTGCGCGGCCTGCGCGCCGAAGGCTTCGGCGGTGAGGAACCAGCGCCGCGCCTGGCCGGCACCGATCTTTGCGACCACAAAGGGCGAGATGGTGGCGGGCGTGAGGCCGAGGCGAACCTCGGACAGGCGGAACTGCGCGCCTTCGACCGCGACGGCCATGTCGGCACAGGCAACCAGCCCGACGCCGCCGCCGGCGACATTGCCATGGACAAGGGCGATCACCGGCTTGGCACAGGTGTCGATGGCGGCGAGCATGTCCGACAGGCGCATCGCATCGGCGCGGTTTTCGGCCTCGCTCCACGTGGCGGCGCGCTGCATCCAGTCGAGATCGGCGCCGGCGCAGAAGGACTTGCCCTCCCCCGACAGGACGATGGCGCGAACGCCGGGATCGATGCCGAGGACGTTGAAGGTCGTCGTCAGGGCTTCGATCAGGCCTTCGTCGAAAGCATTGTGGCGATCGGGGCGGTCGAGGGCGACATGAGCAATGCCGGCCTCGATGCGAGTCTTCAGGCTCATCGCATCACATCCGGAACGTGCCGAAGCGCGTTTCGGGCACCGGCTGCTGGAGCGAGGCGGCGAGGCTGAGCGCGACGACGGCGCGGGTGTCGGCGGGATCGATGATGCCATCGTCCCACAGCCGGGCGCTGGCGTGATAGGGATGGCCTTCGCGATCATATTGGGCGCGGATCGGCGCCTTGAAGGCTTCTTCTTCGGCGGCGGACTTGAAACCGCCGGTCTTGACCGTGGCGAGCACCGACGCGGCCTGTTCG
>JANPKK010000057.1:0-34703 GCA_031426015.1 Alphaproteobacteria bacterium | reverse complement strand
CGGCAATGCGTCGCGTTCAGGACGACGGACGGGCAGGGCATGTACCACAGTTCGGCGTGCCTTTCGGACGGCAAGATGGTTGGCACCACATGGGCGGAGGGGCGCAATTTCGTACTGCCCTGGACCGCGGAGAGGACGAAGAAATGACCTTCATCGCCATTCTGTCCATTTTCGTGCTGGCCTGTTTCGTCGGCTATTATGTCGTCTGGTCAGTGACGCCGGCGCTGCACACGCCGCTGATGGCGGTGACCAATGCCATTTCCTCAGTCATCATCGTCGGTGCCCTGATCGCGAGCGCGGCAGCTGGTGCGGAGGTGGCCAAGTGGCTGGGGTTGCTCGCGGTCGTGCTGGCCAGCGTCAACATCTTCGGCGGCTTTGCCGTCACCCGGCGAATGCTGGCGATGTACAAGAAAAAAGAAAAGAAGGCCGCCGTTCCGGCCGTCGCGGCGAAGTAAGGGGCGCAAATTACCATGGAACACGCTGCTGCCGCCGCCACGCCCGCCTGGGCGATGCTCGCCTATCTCGTCGCGGGCGTTCTCTTCATCCTGTCGCTGCGCGGCCTGTCGTCGCCCGAAACCAGCCAGCAGGGCAACCGCTATGGCATGATCGGCATGGGCATCGCCGTCGGCACGACGCTGTTTCTCCACCAGGTCGGCCTGCCGCTGATCATCGGCGCCATCGTCATCGGTGGCGGCATCGGCTATTACATCGCCCAGAACATCAAGATGACGGCGATGCCCGAACTCGTCGCCGGCTTCCACAGCCTTGTCGGCATGGCGGCGGTGCTGGTCGGTGCCGCCGCCTATCTCAACCCGGCGGCGTTCGGCATTCTCGATACCGTCACCAATGAAATCCATGGCGCCAGCCGCGTCGAAATGGGGCTTGGCGTCGCCATCGGTGCCATCACCTTCTCGGGCTCGGTGATCGCCTTCCTGAAACTGTCGGGCCGCATGGGCGGCAACCCAATCATGCTGCCGGGGCGCCACATCATCAACCTCGGGCTGCTCGCCGGCATTCTCGGCCTTGTCGGCTATTTCGTTACCGACCAGAGCGCCTGGGTGTTCTGGACGATCACCGCATTGAGCTTCGCCATCGGCTTCCTGCTGATCATCCCGATCGGCGGCGCCGACATGCCGGTCGTCATCTCGATGCTCAACAGCTATTCGGGCTGGGCGGCAGCGGCGATGGGCTTCACGCTCGGCAACACCGCGATGATCATTACCGGCGCGCTCGTCGGTTCGTCGGGCGCCATCCTGTCGTACATTATGTGCAAGGCGATGAACCGCAGCTTCATCAGCGTCATCGCCGGCGGCTTCGGCGATGCCGGTGGCCCGGCCGCGGCCGGCTCGGCGATCCAGAAAGCCTACAAGGCCGGTTCGGCCGAAGACGCCGCGTTCATCATGAAGAACGCCGAAAGCGTCATCATCGTGCCGGGTTACGGCATGGCGGTGTCGCAGGCGCAGCACGCGCTGCGCGAAATGGGCGACCTGCTGAAAAAGGAAGGCGTCAGCGTCAAATACGCCATCCACCCGGTCGCCGGCCGCATGCCCGGCCACATGAACGTCCTGCTCGCCGAAGCCAATGTGTCGTACGATGAAGTCTTCGAACTCGAAGACATCAACAGCGATTTTTCGCAATGCGACGTCGCCTTCGTCATCGGCGCCAACGACGTGACCAACCCGGCGGCCAAGACCGACAAGACCAGCCCGATCTACGGGATGCCGGTCCTCGACGTCGAAAAGGCCAAGACCGTGTTGTTCGTCAAGCGTTCGATGGGCGGGGTCGGTTATGCCGGTGTCGACAACAGCGTGTTCTACATGGACAACACCATGATGCTGCTGGCCGACGCCAAGAAGATGGTGGAAACCATCGTCAAGAACCTCGGGCATTGATGCGCCTTGCCGGCTTGGCCCTGCTGCTCGCCGCGCCGGCGGCGGCAGGGCCGACCGTGCACATGACGTCGCCTGAATCGATCGCGCTGAACCGGCCCTTTTCGGACGCGACCGAAGTGGGCGGCATCCTTTATATCTCCGGCCAGATCGGCGCCGTTCCGGGGCAGGACAAGGTCGTTGCCGGCGGCATCGAGGCCGAAACCGCCCAGGTCATGGCCAACATCGGTGTCATCCTCGCCCGCCGCGGCCTCTCCCATGACGCGCTGTTCAAATGCACCGTCATGCTCGCCGACATGAAGCAGTGGGACGCCTTCAACAAAGTCTATGTGACCTATTTCAAGCCCGGCCGCTTCCCCGCCCGCAGCGCCTTCGGGGCCAATGGCCTGGCGCGCGGCGCGGCGGTCGAGCTCGAATGCTGGGCGAACACCGCGCCGTGATCCGGCGACCGTTCTACGGCTGGCTGCGCGCGATCTGACGGCGTATCGTGGCGCCCCGGCTGTCTGCAAAGCGCAAGGGCCTGGCAGGTCGTTACGGCTGCCTGCTGCCGTTCATCCTGTTCTGGCTGTTCATGATGCGCGGTTTTCTCCCTGATCCGCCCTTTGCGGACGGTATCCCACTGGCCACGGCGCCGATTTCCGGCGTGGCGACGATGAGCGATCGTTACCCCGGCATCGTCTATTTCGAACCCGACAGCATCATCCGCGGCAATGTCGAAGCCCGGGACGGCCGCTTCACCATAAGCGGTGACTGCCTGTTCCTGACGGACGAACAATGGGAAGAATTGCGCGCCAAGGGGAGTATGGCGCATGTCCAGGGTGTTGCCCGAACCATGCTGATGCCGGCCTATTGCCCGGCGCTGTTTTCAAGCCGGAAGAACAGCCATTCGGCTACCGCCTATCGCGCCGTGGGCTTTGAACCGATGCAGCGGATGCCGTGCAGCCGCCAGGCCTTTGTCATGTCGAACGGCCGCTGCACCGGATTCGACGAAAGCGGCCTGCCGCGTCCGCCCGCCGCGATGAACCCCCGACTGGTCGATATCGGCAAATATTATCCGGCGGAGCTGAAGACGCGCGGCGTCCCGGCCGAAGTGACGGCGCGCTACAGCATCGGCCCCAAGGGGTTCGGCAATTGCCGTGCGGTGCGCTCGTCCGGCATCGCCGCTGTCGATCGCGCCGCCTGCACGACACTGCGCAATGAACCCGCGATGTGGCCACAGCCACGCTTCGCGATCGAACGCAGTTTCGAGGTGATCTTGCGCTGGGAGAATGCGCCGGATCTGCCTGCTGCCCCGGCCACGAGCGGCGGCTTCGACCTGGAGAAATATTACCCCGATGATCTGCGCCGCGCCGGCGTCACCGGGCGCACGCGCATCCTCTACACCCTCGGTCCCGATGGCCCGACCAATTGCCGGGTCGTCGAAAGCAGCGGCAATGCCCGGCTCGATGCGGCGACCTGCCGATTGATAGCCGAAGAACCCAATGCGCGTCCGGCACCCATTCTGGAAGTGTCGCGCGACATCAGCATCGGCGTCAAATGGCAGTTGCAGGATGATCCGGCGGCGAAGCCTTAAACCGCCGGCTTGTCGCTCCACAGCGCCGGGAAGCGTTCCTTCAACCCCGCCACCTTGGGCAGATCGTTGTAGACGATATAGGGCTGGCCCGGGTTGAGCCGCAGGTAATTCTGGTGATAGCCCTCGGCCGGATAGAAGGGCTTGCCCGTCTCCAGCGTCGTGACGATCTTGCCGGGCCAGGTTTTCGCCGCCGTCAGTTGCGCGACATAGGCCCTGGCAAGGCTTGCCTGTTCGGCAGTCTGAGGGAAGATGGCGCTGCGATACTGGCTGCCGCGGTCGGGGCCCTGGCGGTCGAGTTGCGTGGGATCGTGCGCTACCGAGAACAGGACGCGCAGCAGCGTGCCATAGCTGACCCTGGCGGGATCATATTTGATTTCGACCGCTTCGGCGTGGCCGGTGATGCCGGTCCCGACGACGTCGTACACCGCCGTGGCTTTCGCCCCGCCGGCATAGCCCGATCGCACCGAGGTGACGCCTTTGATGCGTTCGAAGACGCCTTCGACGCCCCAGAAACAGCCGCCGGCGAACACGGCGGTCTGCAACGGGCCGGCCTTCAACGGCGCATCGGCGACAGGTGCCGGGGCGGTGACCATGCGTTCGGCAGCGATGGCGCCCGAACAGGCGGCGGTGCCGAGCAGCGCGGCGATGACAAGTTTACGCAACATGGAGATCAGGCTTTCGTGGGCGAAAAGGTCATGGCGGCGCCGTTCATGCAATAGCGCAGGCCGGTCGGCTTTGGGCCGTCGTCGAAGACATGGCCGAGATGCCCGCCACAGCGCCGGCAATGGACTTCGGTGCGGGTCATGAACAGGCTGGTGTCGGTGGTGGTGCCGACGGCGTTCTTGAGCGGGGCATAGAAGCTCGGCCACCCGGTGCCGCTGTCGAACTTGGTATTCGAGGCAAACAGCGGCAGCGCGCAGCCCTTGCAGGCGAACACCCCGGCGCGATGCTCGTCGTTGAGCGGCGACGAGAACGGCCGCTCGGTCGCTTCATGGCGCAGCACGTCATAGGCGAGGCCGGGCAGCTTCTTGCGCCACTGCGCATCGGTGAGCGTGTATTCGAACTTCGTCGCGGTTGCAGCGAGCGCCGGTTGCTCGGTGAAGCGCAACAGGGGCAGGGCGGTCGCCGCGGCGAGCCCGGTGAAGAGGAGGGTGCGTCGGTTGGTCATGCCCTCATATACGCGAGCGGAGCGCAAAAGGTTACGGCAAGGATGCCGCAGGGGACGTGCACGAAGCGACCAATCCACTTCTGTCATCCCGGGTCAAACCCGGGATGACAGGAAAAAGGGCGCCTACTTCCGCGCCGCCAGCCACGCCTGGCCCTGTGTCTCCGCCAGCGCCACCATGTCCCCGAGCACGGCGTTGACATCGATCAGGTGCAGCCCCCAGCTTTCAACGATCGTCGTGCCGAACACGACATCGCCGCCGATCGTGTCGGTGCGCGGGTCGGCCGGATCGGCGTCGGTGCGGATGGCGAGGCGTTGCGCGCCGGCATCATCGACGCACTGACCGCTGAGCAAACCCGGCAGCGCCACAAACGGCGTCGTCACCGTTACCCCTTTTGCCCAGGGCGATTGGCCACTGGCGTTATCGACGATGTTGCTCGCCGTCGGCAGCAGCATCCGCAGCGGCGCGCGGCCGCCGCCCAGCGCGGCCGGGTTGGTGCAGGCCACCGCCATGCCCGGCGTCGCCGTGCGCCCGAAGCGCGAATCCGCCGGCGGCACCTTGCCATCGCGGAACGACACCCACGCCAGCACGCAGCCGGTCTGCTTTGCCGCCTCGCACAGGGGCATGGATTTGAGATCACCGCCCACCGCCTTGCCCGCCGGCACCAGCAGATTGGTGCCGGGGATATAGGCCGCGATCACCTTTGCGGCGACCGGCTTGCCCTCGATCTCGTTCTGCAATAGCGCCTTGATGACACCGCTGCCCTGGCTGTGGCCGATCAGGATGACGCCGCGGCCTTTATTGTCACGCGCCAGATAATCGTTCCATGCCGCCACGACATCGCGATAGGCCATGATGCGGTCGGCGGTGCCCGTCTTGCCGACCATGGCATCGCGCAGGCCCTTGAGCGTTACCTGGCGATACATCGGCGCAAAGGTCCGGCAAACGCTGCGAAAGGCGGCAAACTGGATGCGCGCGACATTGGTTTCGGCGGTGTCGATGCTCAGGTCGCTGTTGCCGGTCGCGTCGGTCGACACCGTCGGATAGACGTAGAAACAGTCGATCTTCGGCGCGGTCGGCGCCGGCAGCACCACGACATTGGTGCGGCCATAGGCGGCGACCGCGGTCACTGCCAGATCGCCGCCACAGGCATCGGCCCGGCCCGGCCGACAGAGCCAATTGGCATCCTGCGTATAGTCGGGCGCGGTGTAGGCCGGCGCCGGGGCAGGGGTCTGCGCTGCTGCCGGTGCCGCCAGCAGCGCGGCGAGCGCGAGAGCCCGCATCCTCAGAACCCTGCCTTCAGCCGCGGCGACACGTCCATCCCCATGCGTTCGAGCGCCGCGGCGATCTTTTCGCGCCCGGCGTCATGTTCGGCCCAGAACATCGGGCCGCCGCGATAGACCGGCCAGCCATAGCCATTGATCCAGACGATATCGATGTCGCTCGCCCGCTGCGCCATGCCCTCGTCGAGGATCTTGGCGCCTTCGTTGACCATCGGGTACATCAGCCGCTCGAGGATTTCCTCGTCGGAAATCTCGCGGCGGTTGATGCCCTTTTCGGCGGCATAATCGAGGATGATCTGTTCGGCGACCGGCGAGGGCGTGCGGTTGCGTGCCTCGTCATAATCGTAAAAACCCTTGCCGTTCTTCTGGCCGCGCAGCCCGGCTTCGCACAGCCGGTCACGCACGGTGACGCCCTTCGACGTTTCCGCCGACCAGCCGATATCGAGGCCGGCGAGGTCGCTCATCTGGAACGGCCCCATCGGAAAGCCGAAATCGGTCAGCACCCGGTCGACATCGGCGGGGCGGGCGCCTTCGAGGATCAGCTTGTTGGCCTGTTCCTGGCGCGCGCCGAGCATGCGGTTGCCGATGAAGCCATGGCAGACGCCCGAAACCACGCCGATCTTGCCGATCGCCTTGCCGACCGCCATCGCCGTGGCGAGCACCTGTTTGTCGGTTTTCGCACCGTTGACCACTTCGAGCAGCCGCATGACGTTCGCCGGCGAGAAGAAGTGCATGCCGACGACGCTTTCGGGCCGGGTCGTGCTCGCGGCGATTTCATCGACGTTGAGGTACGACGTGTTCGACGCGAGGATCGCGCCGGGCTTGGCGATGGTGTCGAGCCGCCCGAAGATCTGCTTCTTGATGTCCATGTTCTCGAACACCGCTTCGATGATCAAATCGGCATCCTTGAGCGCTTCCATGTCGAGCGTCGGCGTCAGCCGGCTCATGCGGACTTCGACTTCCTCCATCGAGAAACGGCCCTTCTTGGCGCTGTTCTCGTAATTGCGGCGGATGACCGCGACACCGCGGTCGAGCGCTTCCTGCTTGGTTTCGACGATCGTCACCGGGATACCGACGGTCAGGAAGTTCATGGCGATGCCGCCGCCCATCGTGCCGGCGCCGATGATGCCGACCGATTGGACCGGCAGCGGCTGCACATCGGCGGGCAACCCGTCGATCTTGGCGGCCTGGCGTTCGGCGAAGAAGACGTGACGCTGGGCAGCCGATTGCAGCCCGCCCATCAGCTTCATGAACTCGGCTCGTTCGACTTTCATGCCTTCGGCGAAGGGCAGGGCAACCGCGGCTTCGATGCACTTGATATTGGCTTCGGGGGCTTCGAAGCCGGCGAATTTCCTGGCATTGGCCTTGCGGAAATCGGCGAACATCGCGGCCAATGACGCGGCATCGCCACCAAGCCGCGAGCTGTCATCGCGCACCTTCTTCAGCGGCCGGCCTTCGGCGACGATCTGGCGGGCAAAGGCGATCGCGCCGGCGGTAAGGTCGCCATCGACGATCTGATCGACGAGCCCGGCGGCAAACGCCGCCTTGGCGCCCATCGGCGTGCCGCTGGTCACCATCTCGACTGCCTTGGCGGCACCGACGATGCGCGGCAGCCGCTGGGTGCCGCCGGCGCCGGGCAGGAGGCCGAGCTTGACTTCGGGCAGGCCGAGTTTCGCCTTGGCGTCGGCGACGCGGTAATGCGCGCACAGCGCCACCTCGAGCCCGCCGCCGAGCGCGGTGCCATGGATGGCGGCAACGACCGGCACCGCGGCCGATTCCATCGCATCCTGCACCGCGTGCAGCGAGGCGCCGCGCGGCGGTTTGCCGAATTCGGAAATGTCGGCGCCGGCGATGAAGGTGCGCCCGGCGCAGACCAGCACGACCCCTTTCACCGAGCCGTCGCCGGCGATCGCCTTGAAGGCGCCATCGAGCCCGTCACGCACATCGGCCGACAGCGCGTTTACCGGCGGCGAATTGACGGTGACAATGGCGATGTCGCCGTCCTTGCCCAGATCGACGACGGCGTTGATGGCGGTCATGTGAAACTCCCCGATGGCTTTTGATTATCCGCGATGTTCATAGCAGGGCGGCGCGGCAAGGAAACACGGCATTTGCGCTGGCGCGATTGTGTGTGCAGCGGTTGCGGTGGTTTCCCGGGGGCGCTATCCTGCCATGATGGAATATCAGGCGGCCTTGAAAAACTATCTGCGCCGCGCTGCCTTGCCGGCGGTGTGCATCCTGCTGATCGCCTATTTCGTCAGCCATGCCATCACCGGGCCGACCGGCGTGATTGCCTGGAAAGATTACAAGGTGCAGCGCGCGCAGTTGCAGCAACAGGCGGCAACCAGCGCCGAGGCGCGCGCTGCGCTCGATCGCCAGGTCAAATTGCTCGATCCGCGGCGGGTCGACCCCGATCTTGCCGATGAACTGGTGCGCAAGAACCTGAATGTCGTGAAGCCGGATGAAGTGATTGTCCGGCTCGACGATAAATGATTGGTGTTATTGAGGGTTGAAGCGGGCGGCCCGAGGCTCCTATACCCGCCAAGGCATTACGGAGGCGTTTCCCTTGGCTCGTTCCGCATCACCCAAAGCTGCCGGCGTTAAGTCTCCCGGGCTGGCAACCGCCTCCAACCCCTATCCGGTGCCCAATTGGCAACGCCCTGAAGAACCCGAACGGTACAAGGCGAGCCGCGAGGAGCTGCTCGACTATTACCGCCAGATGGTACTGATCCGCCGTTTCGAGGAGCGCGCCGGGCAGCTTTACGGCATGGGAATGATCGGCGGTTTCTGCCACCTCTATATCGGCCAGGAAGCCGTGGTGGTCGGCCTGCAATCGGCGTTGAAAAGCACCGATTCGGTTATCACCGGCTATCGTGACCATGGCCATATGCTCGTCGCCGGCATTCCCGCCAATGCCGTGATGGCGGAACTGACCGGGCGCGCTGCCGGCATTTCCAAGGGCAAGGGCGGATCGATGCACATGTTCAGCGTCGAGCACGGCTTTTACGGCGGCCATGGCATCGTCGGGGCGCAGGTGTCGCTCGGCACCGGCCTGGCGTTTGCGCATAAATATCGCGGCGATGGCGGCATCGCGATGGCCTATTTCGGCGATGGCGCGTCGAACCAAGGCCAGGTCTATGAAAGCTTCAACATGGCCGAGCTGTGGAAGCTGCCGATCATCTTCGTCATCGAAAACAACCAGTACGCCATGGGCACCAGCGTCAACCGCGCGTCATCGGAAGACCTGTTGTACCGCCGCGGCGAAAGCTTCCGGGTGCCGGGCCTGCAGGTCGATGGCATGGACGTGCAGGCGGTGCGTGGCGCGGCACAGGTGGCGGTCGATTGGGTGCGCGCCGGCAAGGGGCCGATGCTGCTCGAGTTGAAGACCTATCGCTATCGCGGGCACAGCATGTCCGACCCGGCCAAATATCGCTCACGCGAGGAAGTCCAGGCGATGCGCGAAAAGAGCGATCCGATCGAGCAGGTCAAGCGCGAGATCATCGAAGGTGGCCATGCCGACGAAGCGGCGCTGAAAAAGATCGATCGCGAGGTCCGCGAGATCGTCGATGCCTCGGCCGATTTTGCCGAGAATGCGCCCGAGCCCGATGCCGCCGAGCTTTATACCGATGTGCTGGTGGGGAAATACTGATGCCCGAAATCAAGCTCCCCGCCATGTCGCCGACCATGGAAGAAGGCACGCTGGCCAAATGGCTGGTGAGCGAAGGCGACAGCATCAAGGCCGGCGATGTGCTGGCCGAAATCGAGACCGACAAGGCGACGATGGAGCTGGAGGCCGATGAGCCGGGCACCATGGGCAAGATCATGGTAGCGGCCGGCAGCGAAGGCGTGAAGGTCGGCACGGTGATCGCGGTGCTGATCGGCGAGGACGAAGACTCGCTGCCCGATGGCGTTCCGAACGTGCATCATGCGCAGGCACCGCCAAAGCCGGCCGAGCCCAAGGTGCCGGAGAACGAACATCCGGCAGATAGCGCACCGCCAAAACCGGTAGCCGCCGCGCCGCAGCCGGATCGGGAGCCGGTTGCCCTGACGGGCCAGGTCAAGCGCACTACCGTCCGCGAGGCCCTGCGCGACGCCATGGCCGAGGAAATGCGCACCACCGACGAAGTTTTCGTGATGGGCGAGGAAGTCGCCGAATACCAGGGCGCCTACAAGGTCACGCAAGGCTTGCTCGAGGAGTTCGGCCCGCGCCGGGTCATCGACACGCCGATCACCGAATATGGCTTTGCCGGCATCGGCGCCGGCGCCGCGATGGGCGGGTTGCGGCCGATCATCGAGTTCATGACCTTCAACTTCGCGTTGCAGGCGATCGATCACATCATCAACAGCGCCGCCAAGACGAATTACATGAGTGGTGGCCAGATGCGCTGCCCGATCGTTTTCCGCGGGCCGAACGGCGCGGCGTCGCGCGTCGGCGCCCAGCACAGCCATAATTTCGCCGCCTGGTACGCCAGCGTGCCGGGCCTGATCGTCATCGCGCCGTACAGCGCCGCCGACGCCAAGGGGCTATTGAAAGCAGCAATCCGCTCGCCCGATCCGGTGGTCTTCCTGGAGAATGAACTGCTCTACGGCCAGAGCTTCGACGTCCCCGAAGGCGACCATGTCATCCCCATCGGCAAGGCAAGCATCGTGCGCGCCGGCAGCCATGTGACATTGGTCAGCTATTCGATCGGCGTCGGCGTTTGCCTCGCGGCGGCCGAAACGCTGGCGGCGGAAGGCATCGAGGCCGAGATCATCGATCTGCGCACCTTGCGGCCCCTGGATACCGCGACGGTGCTGGCAAGCCTGAAGAAAACCAACCGCATGGTTGTGGTGGAAGAAGGCTTCCCGGTCTGTTCGATCGCCAGCGAGATCACCACCGTGGCGATGGAACAGGGCTTCGACGATCTCGACGCGCCGGTGCTGCGCGTCACCAATATCGATGTGCCGATGCCCTATGCCGCCAATCTGGAAAAACTGGCACTGCTGAAACCCGCCGATGTGGTGAGCGCGGCGAAGAAGGTCTGCTACAAATGATCGACATCACCATGCCCGCCCTGTCGCCGACGATGGAAACGGGGACCGTGTCGAAATGGCTGGTCAAGGTCGGTGACACGGTGAAGTCGGGCGATGTCCTCGCCGAGATCGAGACCGACAAGGCGACGATGGAGGTCGAGAGCATCGACGAGGGTGTCGTTGCCGAACTCGTCGTCGCGGCGGGGACCGAGGGCGTGCCGGTGGGGCAGGTGATCATGCGGTTGCAGGGGGAAGGGGAGGATGCTGCCGCTCCCAAGGCGACGCCTGCGCCTGCGCCAGCCAAGGCAGAAGCACCTGCGCCAGTGGCTGTTCCGACGCCCGCGCCTGCTGCCCCCGTCACTGCACCGACACCGGCTACCGGGGATCGCGTCAACGCCAGTCCACTCGCGCGCCGGCTTGCCGAAGCCCAGGGCATCGCGCTGGCCGGCGTTACCGGGTCAGGCCCCAATGGCCGGATCGTGCGCGCCGACATCGATGCGGCGGCGACCAAGCCGGCAGCGGCCGCACCATCGCCGGTAGCGGTCACAGCTCCGGTTGCAGCGCCCGCCCCGGTTGCGGCCACAGCGCCAAAACCCGCCGCCCCCGCGCCGACCAGCGATATCCCGCACGAAATCGCCAAACTCGGCGCCGTGCGCAAGATCATCGCCAAGCGGCTGACCGAGGCGAAGCAGACGATTCCGCACATCTACCTGACCGTCGATGTCCGGCTCGATGCGCTGTTAAAACTGCGCGGCGAGCTCAACGCCGCGCTCGAACCGCGCGGGATCAAGCTCAGCGTCAACGATCTTGTCATCAAGGCGCTGGCGCTGGCGCTGCGCCAGGTGCCCAAGTGCAACGTCAGCTTCGCCGGTGACAATCTCATCAGCTACAGCCGCGCCGATATCTCGGTCGCGGTGGCGGCGCCCTCCGGCCTCATCACCCCGATCATCGTCGGGGCGGACAGCAAGGCGGTGTCGCAGATCGCCACCGAGATGAAGGCGCTCGCTGAAAAGGCGCGGGCCGGCAAGTTGCAGCCGCACGAATATCAGGGCGGCACCGCCAGCCTGTCGAACCTCGGGATGTTCGGCATCAAGCAGTTCGACGCGGTCATCAACCCGCCGCAAGCGATGATCCTGGCGGTCGGCGCCGGCGAGCAGCGGCCCTATGTCGTCGGCGGCGCGCTGGCGATCGCGACGGTGATGAGCGTGACGGGGAGTTTCGACCACCGCGCCATCGATGGTGCTGATGGGGCCGAACTGATGGGCGCGTTCAAGGCGCTGATCGAGAACCCGCTGGGCCTGGTCGCGTGATCCTTCCCTCTCCCCTTGCGGGAGAGGGCGACTCGGCGCGCTTGCGCCGAGCGGGGAGAGGGGTCGTTCCCGATCGCCAGAGCGCCAACGCCAAGGCGATGCGCAGCGGCATGACCGATGCCGAGACAAAGCTCTGGGCAATACTGCGCGCCAAGCGTCTAGACGCCTGGAAGTTCAAGCGCCAGGTGCCGGTCGGACCGTATATTGCCGACTTTGTCTGTTTCGCCGCTCGATTGATCATCGAGGCCGATGGATCGCAACATGTCGACAGCAAGACCGATCCACGCCGCACCGCTTGGCTGGAGTCGCAGGGCTTCACCGTCCTGCGCTTCTGGAACGCCGATATCCTGCTGCGGCCGGACGACATCGCAACGCATATCCACCGGGTTTTGACCGACCCCTCTCCCCGCTCGGCTGCGCCGAGTCGCCCTCTCCCGCAAGGAGAGAGGGAAAGGAACACACATGACCGCTGAACCCTTCGACCTCATCATCCTCGGCTCCGGACCCGGCGGCTATGTCGCCGCCATCCGCGCCAGCCAACTCGGCATGAAGGTCGCAATTGTCGAGCGCGAGCGGCTTGGCGGCATCTGTCTCAACTGGGGGTGCATCCCGACCAAGGCGCTGCTGCGCACCTCGGAAATCTACCACTACATGCAGAACGCCTCCGCCTATGGCCTGTCGGCCACCGGCGTCGGCTTTGATCTGGCAAAAATCACCGAGCGCAGCCGCAAGGTCGCCGCGCAGCTCAACGGCGGCGTCAAGGGGTTGATGAAGAAGAACAAGGTCACCGTCGTCGAAGGCGTCGGCGCGCTTACCAGCGCCACCGAATTGACCGTCACCACCGGTGACCAGACCCGCACGCTGACCGCGCCCAACATCATCATCGCCACCGGCGCGCGCGCGCGCGACCTGCCGGGCTTGCAGGCCGATGGCCAGCGCATCTGGACCTATCGCCACGCCATGGTGCCGCCCGAAATGCCGACCAATCTGCTGGTTATCGGATCGGGCGCCATCGGCGTCGAATTCGCCAGTTTCTACAGCGACATGGGCGCCAAGGTCACCATCGTCGAAATGCTCGATCGCATGCTGCCGGTCGAGGACGAGGACGTCTCGGCCTTCATGCACAAGGCGCTGACCAAGCAGGGCATGCGCATCCTGACCGCCACCAAGGTCAGCGACGTGACGCCGGGCGCCAGCGACGTCACCGCCACGATCACCGGCGCCGATGGCAAGGCGGTGACCGAGAGCTTCTCCCACGTCATCGTCGCGATCGGCATCGTCCCCAACACCGAGAATATCGGGCTGGAGGCGCTGGGGCTGGCCACCGATCGTGGCCATATCGTCAACGATGGCTATGGCCGCACCAACGTTCCCGGCCTGTGGGCGATCGGCGATGTGGCGGGCGCGCCCTGGCTGGCGCACAAGGCGAGCCACGAAGGCATCATCGCGGTGGAGACCATCGCCGGGCTGCACGTCCACCCGATGGACAAGGCCGGCATCCCCGGCTGCACCTATTCGCGGCCGCAGGTTGCCAGCGTCGGCATGACCGAGGCCAAGGCCAAGGCCGCCGGGCATACGGTCAAGGTCGGCAAATTCCCCTTCATCGGCAATGGCAAGGCAATCGCGCTCGGCGAGGCGGAAGGTTTCGTGAAGACCGTGTTCGATGCCGCCACCGGCGAATTATTGGGCGCCCACATGGTCGGTGCCGAAGTCACCGAGCTGATCCAGGGCTATGTCATCGCCCGCAGTCTCGAAACGACCGAGCAGGAACTGATGCATACCGTCTTCGCGCATCCGACGCTGAGCGAAATGATGCATGAAAGCGTGCTCGATGCCTATGGACGGGCGCTGCACTATTGATCTTCGCGCTGGCTTTGCTCGCGACGCCACTGGCGATTCCGCCGTCGCTCAGCGCGCTGTGCCCCAAGCCGTTGCCAGGCGAGATCGTCGTTTGCGCCGATCCCGAGCCACGCAAATCACCCTATCGGGCGCCGTTGTCACTGCCCCCCGAGCGCGGCAGCAAGAACAGCATCAGCGTGTCGCGTGAACGCAATGCGCTGTTCGATCATGACTTCGGCGGGGCGGGCAGTTGTTCGGCATCGGGGCTGGCGGGGAATTATGGCTGTGGTGCAAAGGGGCACAAGGCCTGGGTCGAACAACGCGCCGGCGCGCGGTCCGGCGCCGGACGAATCTATGATCGTGAGCCAGAATAGCGCACATTAAAAAAAGTTCATGAAACCACTTGCTAGCCAAGAGACAAAGTATCATAGTGCGTTTCGCGGACCGCGGCATTTTCGTTGGCGACTGCCCTCGCCGCGAAAACGTCACGCCTGCCAGCCAGGCACGGCGGACTGTATCGAGTGCGCCCGGTGTTCGTCCCTCTGAGCACCGGGCGTGCCTTTTTGATGGTGCTCCGATGACGATGCTGAGCCAGGTTGTCGGTGCCGAGGCGACAGCCGCGCTTTGAGACTTCGACACCCTGCCGCATTGGCATCGCCCCCATCACGCGCTATTTGCGATGCATGAGCGAAATCCCCACCGTGCTGTCCCTGTCGCCTGCGCCCGAACTGCGCGCGCGCAAGCCCGACTGGTTGCGCGTGCGTGCGCCGACCTCGCCGGTATTCGCCGAAACCCGGGCGCTGATGCGGCGCCTGAACCTCAACACCGTCTGCGAGGAAGCGGCGTGCCCCAATATCGGCGAATGCTGGAGCCAGAAGCACGCGACGGTGATGATCCTGGGCGATACCTGCACGCGCGCCTGCGCCTTTTGCAACGTCAAGACCGGCATGCCGGGGCCGGTCGACCTGCTCGAACCGATGCATGTTGCCGAAGCGGCCGGGGCGCTCGGGCTCGAACATATCGTCATCACCTCGGTCGATCGCGATGATCTGCCCGATGGCGGGGCGGGGCAGTTCGTCCGTGTCATCGAGGCGTTGCGCAAGCACGCGCCGAATACCACCATCGAGATCCTGACTCCGGATTTCCGCAACAAGGCGAAGAAGGCGGTCGAAACGATCGTTGCGGCGGGTCCCGATGTCTACAACCACAATCTCGAAACCGTGCCGCGGCTCTATCCCACCATCCGGCCCGGCGCGCGCTATTATCATTCGCTGCGCCTGCTCGATCAGGTCAAGTCGTTGAACGACCAGGTGTTCACCAAATCGGGAGTCATGGTCGGTCTCGGTGAAACCGCACAGGAGCTTCACCAGGTCTGGGACGACATGCGCTCGGCCGGAGTCGATTTCCTCACTGTCGGGCAATATCTCCAGCCAACGCCGCGCCACGCCAAGGTGATCGATTTCGTGCCGCCGGCAACCTTTGCCGCCTATGCGTCGGTCGCGCGGTCGAAGGGCTTCCTGCAGGTTGCTGCCTCGCCGCTGACGCGATCATCGTACCACGCCGGCAAGGATTTCGCCGAAATGCAGGCCAAGCGCCGCGCGAAAGCTTCTGCCTGATGCCCCATCACGCCGAAACCCGGCGGCTGCCCTATACCCCGGCGCAGGTTTATGCACTGGTTGCCGATATCGGCCGCTATGCCGAATTCCTGCCGTGGGTGCAGGGTATGCGCATTTTGAAGACCGAGGGCAATGTCGTGACGGCGGACATGATCGTCGGTTTCAAGATGGTGCGTGAACGCTTTACCAGCCGCGTGACCCTGACCCCGGAAACCCGGGTGCATGTCGATTATCTGTCGGGGCCGCTGAAATATCTGCACAATGACTGGGTGTTTCATGCCGCCCCGGGTGGCGCGTGCGATATCGATTTCAGCGTCGATTTCGAATTCAAGAACCGGATGTTCGAACGCCTCGCCGGCATGTTCTTCCAGGATGCGTTCCGGCGCATGGTCGGCGCCTTCGAAGCCCGCGCCGCCGCGATTTATGGCGCGCCCGCGCTGTCTGCTTCGGGCATCAGCAGTTCGAGCGCCACCAGCGCTGCCTGACGGCGGATTTCGCTGCGGCCCAGATCGCCGAAATGGCGGATATCGGCGACCATCGCTTCGGGATCATGGCCGCGCACGGCGCGGGCGAACACCACGGTTCCCACCGGCTTTTTCTCGGTGCCGCCACCCGGCCCCGCAATGCCGGTGATGGCAACCGCGACATCGGCATGGCTGTGCTTCAAGGCGCCCTGCGCCATTGCCCAGGCGACCGCGATCGAGACGGCACCGAAGGTTTCGAGAATATCCTGGTTGACGCCGATCGATTCCATCTTGGCCTCGTTCGAATAGGTGACAAAGCCGCGCTCCACCACATCCGACGCGCCGGCGATTTCGGTGAGCGCCGCCATCACCAGTCCGCCGGTGCAGCTTTCGGCCGCGGCGATGGTGCGCCCGGCGGCGCGGTTGGCATCGAGCACGCGAGCCGCGGCGGCGAGCAGTTCGGGATCCATGGCTTATTCCTGTTCCGGCGGGCAGACATCGGCGCCGGCATCCGCCGGCAGGCGAACGCTCGCCATGGCTTGCGCCGCCAGGCCTTCGCTCCGCCCGGTAAAACCGAGAAGTTCGGTCGTGGTTGCCTTGACGCTGACGCGGCCGGCGGAAATGCCCAGAATGGCGGCGATGCGGTCGCGCATGGCGGTGCGGTGCGGGCCGATTTTCGGGCGTTCGCAGATGAGGGTGACATCGACATGATCGATGATGCCGCCGCGGTCACGCACCAATGAAGCGGCATGGGCAAGGAAGATGTCCGAAGCGGCGCCTTTCCAGCGCGCGTCGCTCGGCGGGAAGTGATCGCCGATATCCCCCGCCGCGATCGTGCCGAGCAGGGCATCGGTGAGGGCGTGCAGCCCGGCATCGGCATCGCTGTGGCCGATCAGGCCGTGCGTATGCGGAATGGCGATACCGCACAGCCAGACATGGTCACCCGGGCCGAAGCGATGCACATCGAAACCACTGGCGGCGCGCGAGGTGAGGGCAGGGCTGACCATGGCCGCCGCTTTGGCAAAATCTTGGCGGTCCGTCACCTTGAAAGCGCGTTCGTCACCAAGGGTTACCGCGACTTTCAGGCCTGCCGCCATGGCGATGGCGAGTTCATCGGTCGCCCCCGGTGCGGCGGCGCGGTGCGCTGCGAGCAGGGGGGCGAAGCGGAACGCTTGTGGAGTCTGGACACGGAAAAGGCCATCGCGATCGACCGAGGCTTCGTAGTGCGTGCCGCCCCGGCGCAGGCTATCATTGACCGCAAGCCCCGGCACCGCGCCATCATGGGCCGGCTCGGCGAGCGCTGAAAACAGGCCATCGAGCACCGCATCGGGCACCAGCGCCCGCGCCGCATCATGGACAAAAACCAGGTCGACGTGGCCAAGCGCTTCCAGCCCGGCGCGTACCGACTCCTGCCGCGTCGCGCCGCCGGCGACCGGCTCGGGCAGGCCCAGCCCCGCGACGGCTTCGTCATAAAGCGCGCGGTCGGCGGGGTTGATGACAATGGTGATCCCGGCAAAGCCGCCGTGCGCCTGCAGGCGTTCGACCGCGCGGCGCAACAGCGGCACCCCGGCGACGTCGCGATATTGCTTGGGCACGCCACCGCCGGCACGCACCCCGGCGCCGGCCGCAACGACAAGAGCATGTGCGATCATCGCCATCCCCCTATCGCACGCCTTGCTTGCCGAACAGGGGGAAAGCCGATAAGGCGCGTGCCTGTTTTTCAGGCAATTTCGTGAACCGTATCCCCCCCATCCCGATCGGGCCGTTGACGCTCGCCATGCCGGTCATCCTGGCGCCGATGACCGGTGTCACCGACCGGCCGTTCCGCACGCTCGTCAAGCGTTATGGCGCCGGGCTGACGGTGACGGAGATGATCGCCAGCGAAGCGATGATCCGCGACACCCGCCAGTCGCAGCAAAAGGCCGCGTGGGATCCGTCGGAAGAACCGGTCAGCATGCAACTGGCAGGCTGCGACCCCGAACGCATGGCCGAAGCCGCCAGGCTCAACGAAGGGCTGGGCGCAGCCATCATCGACATCAACATGGGCTGCCCGGTGAAAAAGGTCGTCAATGGCCATGCCGGCTCCGCGCTGATGCGCGAGCCCGATCTCGCGCGCCGCATCATCGAGGCGACGGTGAAGGCGGTGAAGGTGCCGGTGACATTGAAGATGCGCATGGGTTGGGACCATGCCAGCCTCAATGCCCCCGAACTGGCGCGGGTGGCCGAAGACCTCGGCATCCAGTTGATTACCGTGCATGGCCGCACGCGCTGCCAATTGTACACCGGTACCGCCGATTGGGCATTCGTGCGCAATGTCAAGGAAGCGGTGAAAGTCCCTGTAATCGTAAATGGCGATATCTGTTCGATCGCCGATGCCGAAGCCGCGCTCGACCAATCAGGCGCCGATGGTGTCATGATCGGCCGCGGTGCCTATGGCAAGCCGTGGCTGATCGCCCAGGTCATGGCAGCGCTGACCGGCCTCCCGGTACCGGCCGACCCGACGCTCGCCGAGCAACAGGCATTGGTCCGCGAACATTATGCCCTGATGATCGACCTTTACGGCCCGGTCATCGGCGTCAATCTCGCGCGCAAGCATCTCGGCTGGTACACCAAGGGGCTGCACGATTCCGGGTCTTTCCGCAACGCGGTCAACCAGATCGCCGATCCGGCCGTGGTGCTCGACATGGTCGATCGCTTCTACGAGGCGCAACAGGCTGCCGCGCTGGCCGAAAAGGCCCTGGCCGCTTGAACACCGCCGCCGAGCATCTGCTGGCGGGGCTGGCGGTGCCGGCGGTGCTCGTCCGCCCCGATGGCATGCCGGCGCGCGCCAATCTGGCGGCGGAAGTTTTCCTGAATGCCAGCCAGCAGGCGCTGACCGAGCGGGGCTGGGCGGCAGCGTTCGGGCACAACACCGCCGTGGAGGACCTTGTCCGCCGCGCCCATGCCGAGGAAACCAGCTGCGCCGCCTATGACATGGCGCTGCACTTCATCGGCGGCCGCACCGCGCGCGCCGATATTCTCGTTTCCCCGGTCGGCGATGCGCCCGATTGGCTGGCGGTCGCCTTCCAGACCCGCGCCGTCGCCACGCTGGTCGATCGCCAAGTCCACCAGCAAGGCGCGGCGCGATCGGCCGTCGGTGTGGCGGCGATGCTGGCGCACGAGATCAAGAACCCGCTGTCGGGTATCCGCGGCGCCGCGCAGCTGCTTGCCGGCGATGTCGCCATGCCCGGCGATGACCGCCGCGAGCTCACCGACCTGATCGTCACCGAAGTCGATCGCATCGCCAAGCTTGTCGACCGCATGGAAAGCTTCACCGACACGCGGCCGTTGCAGTTGCTGCCGGTCAACATCCATGAAGTGCTCGGCCATGTCCGCCGGGTTGCCGAACAGGGTTTTGCGCGCGCGGCGACGATCAGGGAACGCTATGATCCCTCCTTGCCGATGGTCGCCGGCAATCATGATGCCCTGATCCAGGTCTTCCTGAACCTGGTGAAGAACGCTGCCGAAGCCATTGGAACCAATGGCCGCATCGAGATGACGACTGCCTACAAGCCCGGCTTGCGCGTCCGCGGCGAAGCCGGCGGCAGCCCGGTGTCGCTGCCGCTCGAAGTCCGCATCATCGATAACGGCCCGGGCATCGATCCCGATCTTGCCGATCATGTCTTCGAACCCTTTGTCTCGACCAAGCGCGGCGGCTCGGGCCTGGGGTTGGCACTGGTCGCCAAGATCGTGGCCGATCATGGCGGGGTCATCGAATATGAACGCTCAGGCGAACCGCTGCGCACCATTTTCCGGGTGTTGCTGCCGGTCGCCAGGGCAGGAGCCAGCGCATGACCGCCACGATCATCATCGCCGATGACGATGCCGCCATCCGTACCGTCGTGCGCCAGGCAATGCAACGCGCCGGCTATCAGGTGCTGGTTACCGAAACTGCGGCAGGGCTCGTCAAGCTGATCGCCGAAGGCCGCGGCGACGTCGTGATCAGCGATGTCATCCTGCCCGATGCCAATGGCCTCGATACCATCCCGAAACTGCTCGAATTGCGCCCGGGGCTGCGGGTCATCGTGATGAGCGCGCAGAACACCCTGTCGACCGCGGTGCGCGCCACCGAACAGGGCGCTTTCGACTATCTGCCGAAACCGTTCGATCTCAATGAATTGACGCGATCGGTTGCGGCGGCACTGGAAGGCAGCGCCGCGGGCGATGACGCCGAACTCGGCGACGACACCCCGCTCATCGGTCGCTCGGCGGCGATGCAGGAGGTCTATCGCCTGATCGCGCGGGTCGTGCCCAACGACCTGACGGTGATGGTGCTCGGCGAAAGCGGCACCGGCAAGGAACTGGTGGCACGCGCCATCCACGACATGGGGCCGCGCGCCAGCCGGCCGTTCATCGCGCTCAACATGGCGGCGATCCCGCGTGAGCTGATCGAAAGCGAATTGTTCGGCCACGAACGCGGCGCCTTCACCGGCGCTGCGGCACGCGCTGCCGGCAAGTTCGAACAGGCGCAGGGCGGCACGCTGTTCCTCGATGAAATCGGCGACATGCCGATCGAGGCGCAGACCCGTCTGCTGCGCGTCTTGCAGAGTGGTGAATTCACCACCGTCGGTGGCATGCGGTCACAGCGCGCCGATGTCCGTATAGTGTCGGCGACCAACCAGGACCTGCTGGCGCTGACCCAGAATGGCCGCTTTCGCGAGGATCTTTATTACCGGCTGAACGTCGTGCCGCTGCACCTGCCGCCGCTGCGGGCGCGGCCTGAGGATATTCCGGCGCTGGCGCGGCATTTCCTCGAAACCGCGGCGCAGGAAGGCCTGCCACGCAAGACGCTCGATGCCCATGCGCTCGATGCGCTGCGCCAGCACAGTTGGCCGGGGAATGTCCGCGAGCTCGAAAACCTCATGCGCCGGCTCGCCGTGCTGGAACGCGGTGACACGATCGGGGTGGCAGCAATTGCGGCCGGGCTCGGGCAGGGGGTGCGCCCGCCACCGCCGCCGCCTGTCGATGACAGCCAGGGGCTGGCCGAATCCGCCGCCGCGCATATTGCACGCTATTTCGCCGGTTTCGGCGACAATCTGCCCCCCGATGGCGTTTATGACCGGCTGCTCGCCGAAGTCGAACGGCCGCTCATCGCGGCGTGCCTCGATGCCACCGGTGGCAACCAGTTGAAGGCGGCGCGCCTGCTCGGCATCAACCGCAATACGCTGCGCAAGAAACTGACCGACCTGGGGCTCGATCCGGTGGCAGCGCGCCGCGCCTGACGGCCTCCCTCCTAATGGGCCGGCGTTGCGCCCCTCTATCGCCATCTCGCCACCATCTGTCGCATCATCGCAACGCGCTGTGTTTCTTTGGCCACGCTTTTGGCGTAAACACAGTGTTGCATGAATGACGCATCTGCTTCTCCAGCACCTCAGCCCGGCGCCTTGACGCCGCGGCTCGCCGGTCGCTGGCGTTCGTTGCGCCGCCGCGTCAACCGCTGGGTGCGCCGGGTGGATTTCTATCCGCGGCTCGAAGTTGCCGCCGCGGTGCTCACCATCGCGCTGGGCTGGACGAGCTATGCGCTGCTCACCGGGCGCGCCGTGCCGGCCAATGGCCTGTCGCCACCGCTGGTGACCCTGCTGCTCGTTGCCAATCTGTTGCCGGTGATGACACTCGTGGTGCTGATCGCCCGGCGAGTCGCGATCCTGCTCGCCAACCGGCGGCGCGGGTTGGCGGGGGCGCAACTGCACATCCGGCTGGTGGCGCTGTTCGCCGGCATCGCCGCGGTGCCGACGGTGCTGGTGGTGATCTTCGCCTCGCTGCTGTTCCAGTTCGGCGTGCAATTCTGGTTTTCGGACCGGGTGAAGACCATTCTCGATGGTTCGAACCAGGTGGCGCAGGCCTATGTCGAGGAAAATCGCCAGCGGGTCGCCGACGACATCGTGGCGATGGCCACCGACGTCAACAATTACGCCCGTGATTTCGGACTGGGCAGCGACCTGTTCGTCAAGGGGCTGCAATTCCAGGTCGCGGCGCGCAACCTGTCCGAAGCCGTGGTGTTTTCGCGCGGGCCCGATGGCCGCATCACCAGCATCGCCAACACCGGCCCGGGCGATGCGATGCTCGACCGGCGGCTGCGCGATGTCGACCTGGCGCAGGCGCGCGGCGGCGCCGCCACCGTGGTCGCCAAGGGCAGCGATCGTATCGAAGCCGTGGTCGCCATCGATCCGGCCGCCAGCCGCTACATCTATATCAGCCGCAAGGTCGACCCGGCGGTGCTGGCACGCGCCGAAAAGGCAGCGGGCGCGCTGGGCGAATATCGATCGTTGATCGAACGCTCGCGGGTGATGCAATTGCGCTTCAACCTCGTGTTGATGGGCGTGTCGCTGCTCACGCTGGCCGTGGCGGTGTGGTTCGCCTTGTGGCTGGCCAACCGGCTGGTGGCGCCGATCGCCCGGCTGGCGCTGGCGGCGCAGCGGGTCGGGGCAGGGGATCTCGATGCCCGGGTGCCGGTGCGCGGTTCGCCCGACGAAATCGGCACGCTGGCGCGCGCCTTCAACCGCATGACCAGCCAGCTGAAAACCCAGCAGAACGCCCTGATCGGTGCCAATCGCCAGCTCGACCGGCGTCGCGAATTCACCGAAGCGGTGTTGTCGGGCGTGTCGGCAGGGGTGCTGTCGATCACCGCGGCCGGCGTCATCCGGGTCGCCAATCGTTCGGCGGCGGCGCTGCTCGAAATCTCGGAAAACGAACTTGCCGGCCAGTCGCTGCGCCTCGCGGTGCCCGAACTCGCCGACATGCTCGATGAAGCCCAGCACGGCGGTGCGACGGCGCGCCAGGTCCGCATCGTGCGCGGCACCGAAACCCAGACATTGTCGGTGCGGGTTGCCGGCGAGATCGAATCCGAAATCGGTTTCGTGCTGACCTTCGATGATATTTCGGCGCAGCTCGCCGACCAGCGCCGCGCCGCCTGGGCCGATGTCGCGCGCCGTATCGCCCATGAAATCAAGAATCCGTTGACGCCGATCCAGCTCGCCGCCGAGCGGCTGCAGCGCAAATATGGCCGCCAGATCGCCGAAGACCCCGAAACTTTTGCCGTGCTGACCGCCACGATCGTCCGCCAGGTCGGCGATCTGCGCCGCATGGTTGATGAATTTTCCGATTTCGCGCGCCTGCCCAAGCCGATGTTCGGGCCGGAAAATCTCGATGCCGTGGTGCGCCAGGCGCTGGTGTTGCAGGAAGTCGCCTATCCCGGCATCACCTATGTCGTGGAAGGCAGCGCCGCGGAAGCGCTGGTCTGCGATCGCCAGCAGCTGGCGCGCGCGCTGACCAACCTGCTCAAGAACGCCGCCGAGGCAGTGACGACACGGATCGAACGCGACACCGCCGAGGGCTTGGCGCCGGCCCCCGGGCGCATCACCATCGCCATCGCCGACAGCGAACAGTCGGTGACGGTGACGATCACCGACAACGGTATTGGTTTGCCGATCGAAAGCCGGGCGCGGTTGACCGAACCCTATGTCACCACGCGGGCGCGCGGCACCGGGCTCGGCCTCGCCATCGTCAAGAAGATCATCGAGGACCATGGCGGCAGCCTCGAACTCGGCGATGCACCGGCCGATCCGGCCCACCCGGATGCCACCGGCGCCTTTGCCCGGGCGCGATTGAGCCGGGCGATGACCATCGAAAGCGCCCCCATCGAAACCGCACTTCCCTTCAAGCTGACAGCCTAGGATAACCGACAGACATGGCCCTCGACATCCTGATCGTCGACGATGAAGCCGATATCCGTGACCTGATTGCCGGGGTATTGAGCGATGAAGGCTATGGCACCCGCACCGCCGGCGACAGCGATGGCGCGCTGGCCGCGCTCGCCGAGCGCCGGCCGTCGCTGATCGTCCTCGATGTCTGGCTGCAGGGGTCGCGGCTTGATGGCATCGAACTGCTCGACGAGATCAAGCGCCGCGAACCGACGCTGCCGGTGGTGGTGATTTCGGGGCATGGCAATATCGAAACCGCCGTCGCCGCGATCAAGCGCGGTGCCTATGATTTCATCGAAAAGCCCTTCCAGGCCGAACAACTGCTGCTCGTCGTGCGCCGCGCCACCGAAACCGAGCGCTTGAAGCGCGAGTTCGAAGCGCTCAAGGAACGCGTCGGCTTCGATACCGAATTGACCGGATCGTCGGCGCTGATCAACGGCGTGCGCGCGACGTTGAAGCGCGTCGCCGCCACCGGCAGCCGCGTCCTCATCACCGGCGCCGCCGGGTCGGGCAAGGAAGTCGCCGCGCGCCTGCTGCACCAGTGGAGCCCGCGCGAAGCCTCGCCCTTCGTCGTCGTCAGCGCCGCGCGCATGACCCCCGACCGCGTCGAGGAAGCGCTGTTCGGCAAGGAAGAAGGCGGCCATCTCGTCAATTCGGGCCTGTTCGAACAGGCGCATGGCGGCACGCTGTTCCTCGACGATGTCGCCGACATGCCGCTGCCGACCCAGGCCAAGATCTTGCGCGTGCTGACCGAGCAGATTTTCCAGCGGGTGGGGGGCAGCCGCTGGGTCCGCGTCGATGTCCGCGTCATCAGCGCGACCTCGCGCGATCTCGTTGCCGAAATTGCCGCCGGGCGCTTCCGCGAAGATCTGTATTACCGCCTCAACGTCGTTCCGGTCCGGCTGCCCTCGTTGTCCGAACGCCGCGAGGATGTGGGCGAACTCGTCCATTATTTCCTCACCCGCTATGCCGCCGAACGCCGCGTCACCACGCCATTGCTCAGCGATGATGCCATGGCGGCGCTGCAGACCTATGATTGGCCGGGCAACGTTCGCCAGTTGCGCAACGTCGTCGAACGCACCCTCATCCTGGCGCCGGCCGAACGCATCGGCAGCATCGACATCGACATGCTGCCGCCCGAAGTCACCGCCGAACCGGCGCGGCTCGTCCCCAACCAGGCGGTGCGGTCGATCATGGGTACCCCGCTGCGCGAAGCCCGCGAGGCGTTCGAACGCGAATATCTGCGCGCCCAGATCCGGCGCTTTTCGGGCAATATCTCGAAAACGGCGGTGTTCATCGGCATGGAACGCTCGGCGCTGCATCGCAAGCTGAAGGCGCTCGGCCTGGCCGATGAACCGGCGGGCGAAGACGACACCGACGGCTAAGGCTTTTGCCCCCCCCCGTTCTTTACCCCATTGAGAAGCGTGCTGCAGCGCACTATCTTTGGCTATCCCGGAGCGTATCCGGGGCGCTGACTCCGGGCAACGGAGCGGTCGCGGACCAGTTGCAGTCCGCCAAGAACGAAGAAAGAGCGCGGCCATGGCTGAAAAAGCGAACAACCTCCAGGATGTGTTCCTCAACACGGTCCGCAAGACCAAGACCCCGGTGACGATGTTCCTCGTCAACGGCGTCAAATTGCAGGGCATCATCACCTGGTTCGACAATTTCTCCGTGCTGCTGCGGCGCGATGGCCAGTCGCAACTCGTTTACAAGCATGCGATCTCCACGGTGATGCCCGCGGGCCCCATCCAGTTGTTCGATGCCGAGCGCATCGATGAAAGCGAACCTGATTGATCGATCAAGCACCCCCGCCCGCCGCCAGCGTCGGGATGGGATGGGATGATGGCCGCGGCGTGCGTTTCGGCGCGCCGGCCATCGTCGTGTTGCCCCTGAAGGAAGCCAAGGGTGGCCAACCCGCCATTCGTTCGCCCGAAGCCCGGCTTGCCGAGGCCGAAGGGCTGGCGCGCGCCATCGCGCTGCACGTCGTCCATGGCGAAGTCATCAAGCTGCGCAAGGCCAGCGCCAGCACGCTGTTCGGCAAGGGCCAGATCGAGCGGCTCGCCGCCGCGGTCGCCGCCAATGATGCCGAGCTGGTCGTCATCGACGGCGCCGTCTCGCCGATCCAGCAGCGCAATCTCGAAAAGGAGCTGAAGGCCAAGGTCATCGACCGCACCGGCCTCATCCTCGAAATCTTCGGCGAACGCGCCAGCACGCGCGAAGGCACGCTCCAGGTCGAGCTGGCGCATCTGCAATACCAGGCGAGCCGCCTTGTGCGCAGCTGGACCCACCTCGAACGCCAGCGCGGCGGCTTCGGCTTCATGGGCGGCCCGGGTGAAAGCCAGATCGAAACCGATCGCCGGCTGATCCGCGACCGGATCGTCCGCCTGAAAACCGAACTCGAGGACGTGCGCCGCACCCGCGGCCTGCACCGCCGTCAACGCCAGAAGGCACCGTGGCCGGTCGTCGCCCTCGTCGGCTATACCAACGCCGGCAAATCGACCCTGTTCAACCGATTGACGGGTGCCGAGGTCCGCGCCGAAGACCTGTTGTTCGCCACGCTCGATCCGACGATGCGCGCCATCAAGCTGCCCGGCCATGACAAGGTCGTGCTGTCCGACACGGTGGGCTTCGTCTCCGACCTGCCGACCCAGCTTGTCGCCGCCTTCCGCGCCACGCTCGAGGAGGTCATCGAGGCCGATCTCATCGTCCATGTCCGCGATATCTCGCACCCCGACAGCGACGCCCAGGCGCAGGATGTCGCCGGCGTGCTGGCGGGCCTCGGCCTGTCGGATGAACTCAAGCGCGTGCCGCTGCTCACCGTCTGCAACAAGATCGACGCGCTCGACCCGGATGAACGCGAAGCCCTCGTTGGCCGGGCGGGCGAAGATGCCGTGCTCGTCTCGGCGCTGAGCGGGGAGGGGGTCGAGGCGCTGTGCGAACAGATGGCGATCATGCTGCGCGCCGGTACCCATGTCCACGACATCCGCCTGTCGTCGAGCGACGGCCGCCGCGTCGCCTGGCTCCACGAGCATGGCGAAGTCATCGGCCGCAGCGATGACGAGCAGGGCGTCGTCCTGCAAGTCCGCCTCAGCGACGCCGACCGGGCGCGTTTCGCAACGATATGACCGGTAGGGCGCTGGCGATCGCGCTGGCGCTGTTGGCGTATACCTCTCCCGCTTGCGGGAGAGGCGAGAGCCGCGCCAGCGGCCCGGGTGAGGGTGTACCTCCGCTCCGAAACGAGAAAACACCCTCACCCGCTCGGGCAAGCGCCCGAGTCGCCTCTCCCGCAAGCGGGAGAGGGGGGATATTCACCCCCTGGCGCGCCAACCTCACCGAAAACGAACCCCCCTTCGAAATCCAGCGCCTCGACGCTCACACCTTCGTCATCCGCCAATCGCTCGCCACCAGCCCGGCGGCCCCCTTCCTCTACCTGCTGTTCGGCACGCAGCGCGCGCTGCTCCTCGACACCGGCACCGGCACCGCCCCGCTGCGCCCGATCATCGACGCGATCATGGCGCAGCACGGCACCCCCGACCTGCCGCTCATCGTCGCCCACAGCCACGGCCATGCCGATCACATCGGCGGCGATGCGGAACTGGCGGAGCGTCCGAATACAAAGGTAATCGACCACACCCGGGCCGCCGTCGCCGCCGCCTTCGCCATCCGCCGCTGGCCGACCGACGCGGGCCAGATCGACCTCGGCAACCGCCGCCTCACCATCCTCGCCACCCCGGGGCATTCGACAACCGACATCATGGTCCACGACCCGCACACCCGCGTGCTGCTCACCGGCGACACGCTCATGCCCGGCCTGCTCACCGTGCCGGTCAACGCTGTCACCACCTGGCGCGCCAGCCTCACCCGCGCCGCGGCGCATGTTCGCCGGAACACGGTCCGTGCCATCCTCGGCGCCCATATCGACCTGCGCCGCACTCCCGGCGAAGCCTACCCCCGCGACACACGCCGCCACCCCGATGAACACGCGCTCGCCCTGGCGCCCACCAGCCTGTTGGAACTTCACGCCGCCGCCAAAGCAATGACGGGAGAGCCAGTCCGCGAGACATATACGGATTTCATCATAGTGCCACGCTGGCCGGGGTAGCGGATTGGCAGCTTCACAATTTCATGCCAGCCTTTCATGCCGCTTCCCATGACGGCAAAGCCTGGCTTTTCGGCCGACAATCAAATCTGGCATTGCCCACCAAACAAGTAGGAATAGGCTTGCGCTTCTCGATAGGGAGTCAGCGCTATGCAGGCAATGCCAACCAGCGGACCAAATGCATGGGTCAACAGGCGTGCTCGATGGCTGGCTCTGTTGCTCGCGACCACGCCGGCCATGCCAGCGAAAGCCGCCGAGCCCGGAAATACCCAGGCCGCTGCCACGATAGCCGGCAGCGAAGCTGAAATTCTGGTCACGGCGCGGCGGCGGGCGGAAAATGTCCAGGATGTGCCTATTGCCGTTTCGGTCATCGGGGGCGCCCAGCTTGAAGCGACCGGGTCGTTCAACATAAACCGGCTGGTCCAGTTGCAACCCTCGGTGCAGTTCGTCAGCTCCAACCCGCGAAATACGGCGATAAACATCCGTGGCCTCGGTGCGCCGTTCGGCCTGACCAACGACGGCATCGAACAGGGCGTCGGCCTGTATATCGACCAGGTCTATTACGGCCGCATTGCCGCTTCGACGCTGGATTTCGTCGATGTCGAGCAGGTCGAGATCCTGCGCGGGCCGCAGGGCACGCTCTATGGCAAGAACACCACCGCCGGCGCCGTCAACATCACGACCCGCAAGCCCGGTTTCGATTTCGAGGGCCGTGCCGAGCTGACCTATGGCAATCTCGATTTCATCCAGGCTAAAGCCGCCGTCTCCGGCCCGATCGTGCCCGACAAGCTCGCGGCGCGGATCAGTGCATCATTTACCGATCGCAAGGGCACGCTGTTCAACACCGCGACCCAGCGCTTCAACAATGATATCGACAATTTCGGCCTGCGCGGCCAGCTGCTCTGGCAAGCAACCGACAACCTCGATCTGACGCTCTACGGAGACTACAACCGCCAGGACCCCGAAGGCTTCACGCAGAATTACGTCAAGGCCATCCCCACCGCGCGCGCCGCCAACCGCCAGTTCGCCAACCTCGCCCGCCTGTCGAATTATGCCCCGCCCAGTACCAATCCGTTCGATCGCCTTGTCGACAGCGATTCGATCCTGGCCGCCAGGAACACCCATTACGGGGTCTCGCTGCTCGCCAATTGGGATATCGGCCCGGCAACTGTCACTTCGATCACCGCCTGGCGCAAATGGGACTGGCAGCCGAGCAACGACCGCGATTTCACCGGCTTGGCCGTCACGCCCAAGGTCAACAACCCGTCGCAACAGGAACAATGGAGCCAGGAACTCCGCCTCGCCTCGAACGGCCGCAACAGCATCGATAATGTCGTCGGCCTGTTCTACTTCAACCAGAAGATCGACACGCAGGGGGTGCAGGAACAGGGCCCCTTCGCCGGCCTGTGGCTATTGGGACCGACGGTCGATGCCGCCAATCCCGGCCTCATCAACGGCCTGCGGTCGGACAATGACATCCGCTACAAGAATGACAGCGCCGCCCTGTACGGGAAGCTGACCTGGAACATCAGCGACCGGCTCAGCGTCGCCCCTGGTATCCGCATCAACTATGACAAGAAGGACGGTTCCTACATCGCCACCGTCACCGGCGGGCGCACGCCGGTCACCCCGGCGCAGCAGACGATCAAGAATGGCGTCCTCCAGAACCAGAACTACCAGGCCGACTTCAGCGACTGGAATTTCTCGGGCGACATCACCCTTTCGTGGAAGACCAGCGACGACGTGCTCGTCTATGCGACCTTCGCTCGCTCGTTCAAATCCGGGGGCATCAACCTTTCGGGTCTCCCCACCCGCGCCGATGGCGTGACGCCAGCCACCGAACTCGCGACCGTCGCGCCGGAAAAGGTCAACCATTACGAAATCGGTCTCAAGTCGCAGCTGCTCGATGATAGGGCGACGGTCAATTTCGCCGCCTGGCGCACCGATATCGAGGATTACCAGGCCACCGTCGTCAACGGCGCCATCGGTGTCGTCCGCGGCTATCTCGCCAATGTCCCCAGCGTCCGCAGCCAGGGCTTCGAGCTTGACCTTACGCTTCGCCCGGACCGCAACCTCAACGTCTATGCCAATTTCGCCTTTACCGATGCCCGATATATCCGCTTCCCCGATGCGCCGCCGCCGCCCGAACTCTCCGGCGGCACGCTGCAATTCGTCGATGCCTCGGGGGGCCGCCTGCCGGGCGTCTCCAAATACGCCATCAGCTATGGCGGCGAATATCGCATCCCCACCACCGCTTTTGCCGGCGACGGGGAACTCTACCTCGGCATCGATGGCAGCCTGCGCTCGGATTTCTCGTCGAACCCGACCCCGTCGACTGCGCTCAATATCGAAGGCTATATCCTCACCAACTTGCGCGCCGGCTATCGCACCGACCGCGGCTATGAAATCTTCGGTTGGGTGCGCAACGCCTTCGACACCGAATATGTCGATTTCCTCACCGCCGCCCCGGGTAGCACCGGACTGGTCGTCGGCCAACTTGGCGACCCGCGCACCTATGGAATAACTGTCAAAGCGCGTTTCTGATCGTGTGCGCCTGAAGGACATCGCCTCGCATCGCGCGGCGGGACGGAATGGCCGAGCCTGTTCAATCTGACGGCATATCGTTGCCGGCGCAACGCGGCACGAACGTACAGGTCGCCACAGAAAGCCCTGTCCTACACGGCAGTTTTCTGCGAGCTTGCACCATGCTGTTGACGGCGTTCAGTCGCGCATTGCGTTGGTTATCAACCGTTTGATGCATGGGAACAGGAAAATCAAAAAACGCATTCGGCGTGTCTTTCGTGACTTTCTTAACGCGCTGCCATGCCATCCACCCTGTCGCATTTCAGCATTGCCGCCGCCGCCGCGGAATGCTCAAAGGGCGGCAAAATCCCTGGGGAGTTGACCGATGCCCGAAGCCTATATCATCGATGCCGTCCGCACGCCGCGCGGTGTCGGCAAGCCGGGGAAGGGGGCGCTGTCGCATCTCCATCCGCAGCATCTTGCCGCCAGCGTGCTCAAGGCGCTGAAGGACCGCAACAATCTCGATACCGCGACCGTAGATGACATCATCTGGTCGACCTCGACGCAAAAGGGCAAACAGGGCGGCGATCTCGGCCGCATGGCGGCGCTCGATGCCGGCTTCGATATCCGGGCCAGCGGCATGACGCTCGATCGCTTCTGTGGCGGCGGCATCACCTCGGTCAGCCTCGCTGCGGCGCAGGTCATGTCGGGCATGGAAGATTGCGTCATCGCCGGCGGCACCGAGATGATGAGCTATACCACCACCATCGGCGCCGAGGAATTCGCCGCCGGGATCAAGCCGATGGGCATGGGATCGGGCAATGCCCATCTTCAGAAGCTTCACCCGCAGTCGCACCAGGGCGTCTGCGGCGACGCGATCGCCGCGATGGAAGGCATCAGCCGCGAAGCCGTCGATGCGCTCGGCCTCGAAAGCCAGCGCCGCGCCGATATTGCCATCCGCGAAGGGCGTTTCGCCAAGAGCGTCGTGCCGGTCTACAATGAAGACGGCAGCGTCGCGCTCGACCACGAAGAATTCCCGCGGCCGCAGACGACCGCCGAAGGGCTTGCCGGGTTGAAGGCCTCGTTCGATGTGATCGCCGATGTGTCGATCCAGCCCGATGGCCAGACCTTCCGCCAGTCGATCACGGCGAAATACCCCGATTTGCAGTTTTCGGGGGTGCACCACGCCGGCAATTCATCGGGGGTGGTCGATGGTGCCGCCGCGATCCTGATTGCCTCGCCGGCCTATGCCGAAAAGCACGGGCTGAAGCCGCGGGCGCGCATCGTCGCCACGGCGAACATCGGCGATTGTCCGACGCTGATGCTCAACGCCCCGGTGCCGGCGGCGCGCAAGGTGCTCGAAAAGGCCGGGTTGACGGTTGACGATATCGACCTGTGGGAGATCAACGAAGCCTTTGCCGTGGTTGCGGAAAAGTTCATCCGTGATTTGAAGCTCGATCGCGACAAGGTGAATGTGAATGGCGGGGCGATCGCGCTCGGCCACCCGATTGGCGCGACGGGGTCGATTTTGATCGGGACGGTGCTCGACGAATTGGAGCGCCGCGGTCTGAAGCGCGGATTGGTGACGATGTGCGCCGCCGGCGGAATGGCGCCGGCGATCATTATCGAACGGCTGTAATCAGCCGTTGGCATTATTGAACGGCTGTAATCAGCCGCTGGCATTATTGAACGGCTGTAAGCAGCCGCTGGCATTATCGAGCGGCTGTCGCTACAGCGCGGCGAGAAAAGCAGACAGCTCGGCGACCACGGCGCCGGGCTGTTCCTGCTGAACCCAATGGCCGGCGCCGGGGATGAGGCGGGTGCCGGCGAAACGGCTGCAGGCGCGTTCCATCGCGGCGAGCGCGCCGGGGGCCTGGTGGATCCCCCAATCGCTGGCGCCGGCGAAGAAGATGGACGGCACGTCGATGGTGCGGCCGGCGAACAGGCTTTCGGGGCGGTTGGCACCATCGCTGCGACCGCGATACCAGTTGAGCCCGCCCTGAAAGCCAGTGCGGGAATATTCGTCAACGTAAACAGCCAGTTCCGGTGCAGGGAGCCAGGCGCTGGGTTGCGGCGGGGCAAAGGTGGCAACAGTTTCTGCCATGCCCGCGGCAAGGTCCATTACGTAGTAAGTCGGCAATTCGGCAAGCGCTTGGGCGCTCCACCCCTTCAGGGGATAGGGGGTGTTGCCGGGCCAATCGGCGCTCTTGACGTGGTAGTAAGCCGCCAGAAAAGCGGCAAGACCCTGCGGCGCACAGTGCATGTCGGCATTGGCGTTCGGGGTGGAATAATAGCCGACATAGTGCTTGCGCGGCCGGGGCAGGCCCGCGAGCGCAGCATGGATGCCGGTGCCGCGGCCAGCCTGCAGACCCGGCGGGCCGGGGAAGGGGGCACTCATCAACGCCACCGCGGCAAAGATGTCAGGCCGGGCCAATGCACACCAGGCGGCAACAGGTGAGCCGAAATCATGGCCAACGACCGCTGCCGCGCGGCTGTGACCGAGCGCGACGACGAGCGCCAGCATATCGGTCGCCAGCCCGATCATGCGAAAGGGTTCGAGATCAGCGTCGAAGCTGCAATCCTGGCCCGTCGTCCGGCCATAACCACGCTGGTCGGGCGCAACGACATGATAGCCGAGCGCCGAAAGCGGCAGCATCACCTTTCGCCAACTATAGGCAAGTTCGGGAAAGCCGTGGAGCAGCAACAACAGCGGTGCACCCGGATCGCCGGCTTCGAGAATGTGCATCGCGAGGCCGTTGACCTGCGGCAGGTAACGCGACGTGATGCCGGCGGGCAGGATCAAGGCTTGCGCTCGGCGGCTTTGACCTGGTTCCAGAGTGCGTCCTGCCGGTCGAGCGAGAGGGTCGGGAAGTCCGGGCCGCCAAGCGCCTCCATGGCCCGAAAACGGCGTTCGAACTTGGCATTGCCCGCGCGCAGGGCATCCTCGGCATCGATGCCGTGGCGGCGCAACAGGTTGACGACGACGAACAACAAATCGCCGGCCTCCTCGAACCGGTGCGCATCGCCCGAGGCAGTATCGAACTCGTTCAACTCCTCATCAATCTTGGCGCGGACACTCGCGACATCGGGCCAATCGAACGCCACGCGTGCTGCGCGCGCTTGAAGTTTTTCGGCGCGCAGCAACGCGGGCAGGGCGCGCGCCACGCCATCGAGCGCCGAAACGGGTGCATCTCGCGGACCCGCGGCAGCGCGTTCAGCGGCCTTGATGGCCTCCCATTCGAGCTTTTGCGCGCCCGCGTCGGCCGCTGCCTGGCCAGTGCCGAAGATGTGCGGGTGGCGGCGTTCCATCTTTTCACAAACCGCCGTGACGACATCATCGAGCGCGAAATGCCCGGCTTCGCTCGCCATCTGGCTGTGAAAGACGACCTGAAACAACAAATCGCCCAGTTCCTTTTTCAGCTCTGGCCAATCGCGATCGGCAATGGCCTCGGCAACCTCATAGGCTTCCTCGATCGTATAGGGTGCGATCGTGTCGAAATTCTGCGCCAGGTCCCAGGGGCAACCACTGGCTGGTTCACGGAGGCGCGACATGATGGCGGCAAGGCGGGTCAGGGAAAGCGCATCGGTCATTGCAATGTTCTGCCGCAAACCTCGAGAGGTGTCATCCCCTCCAATAAGACTGAAATATTGATAAGATATATTATGTTAAATTATACCGTTATCACATACAGGAAGAGCACGGGCAAAGCCCGTGCTCACGTCGGTCGGGTTCGGCGGACTTGATGTCCGCCGCCCCGCCGGCCGGGCTTGCGCCTGTCGGCGCGCCCCTTTCGCTGCGCGCTCGCGGCGCGACCCCGCAAACAGGGTCATCGGATTATTAGGGCCGCCGGCTTTCAAAGCGCGCAGAAGACGGAATGTGGAGGCTCCGTTGGGATTGGTCCAAGTGACGAAATTTTCCGTGTCGCCGGGACGAACGGTCACCACCGGCTGAGCTTCGTTCACGAATGAAACTTCGTTCGAGCGCAAAGATTCGTTCATGCCCCAAGCGGCCGAGATCGTGTAGTAGCTGTCTTCGAGCCCACCCGTATAATTGATCGGCCAGCAGTCCGTAAAACTGGTCGCGGCCGTAGAAGCGTAATACGAAGTATTTCCGGATTGGTTCGAGCGCTTAACAACAAAATTTGTATAGTAAGAGGTGGGACTCCACGTCAGCAAAACGCCCGAACCG
>JANPKK010000056.1:0-13182 GCA_031426015.1 Alphaproteobacteria bacterium | reverse complement strand
TGGGCGTCGCGGTTCCATTCCTGCATCCACGGGTGCGCCAGCATGGCATCGATATAGGCGCGCGCGGTCACCGAAACCGGCAGGTGATAATGATGGATGCGATAGACCACCGGCGCATACATGATGTCGGCGGCGCTGAACGGCCCGAACAGCCAGGGCAGATCGGTATCGCTGCCGAAGCGCGTGCGTGCCTCGCACCACAGCGCATCGATGCGCGCGACATCGGCGATCACCGCCTCGCTCACGTCGAAATCCGGGAAGGCCTTTTGCAGGTTCATCGGGCACGCCGACCGCAGCGGCGCAAAGCCCGCATGCATTTCGGCGGTCATCGCATAGGCCAGCGCCCGCGCCGGATATTCGCGCGGCCAGTAGCGATCATGCCCGCCCTTGTCGGCGAGCCACAGGATCATCGCCATCGAATCCCACACCGGCGTCTGGCCATCGATGAGCAGCGGCACCTTGCCCGACGGCAGCGCCTTCTTGGCCTCGCCGCCCTGCCATTCGGGGGTGTCCATCTCGATGCATTGCGTGGTGAAGGGCAGCCCCGACTGTTTGGCGGCGAGCCAGCCACGCAAGGACCAGCTCGACAGCGTGCGGGTTCCGATGATGATCTTCATGGTGCGGCTCCTGCGGTTGCCGCGTGAATAGGTCGCTATCGACGCGGCAGCAAGCGTGCTGCTGGTTCTGGCTAGTCCGCGCTGGCTACATGGCCACTGCAACAAGCGCGACGTATCGGTCGGAACCGAGCCAGTTCGCAAACTCAAGATATTGCCGGGTCACGGAGTCTGCCATCACAGACGGATTGTTGCGATAGCAATTCTCGATGATGTCGCGCAGTTCGGGTCCGTTGACTTTCAGACCATGCGCATCGAAATCGATCATCCGTCCCTGAAAAAGACCTTCATAGGCAAGATCCTTTATCCGGATATAAAGTCCAAGATCCTCGAAGTCGGGCAAACTGCCGCTCACCGGTATATTCCCGCCTGCCGACACGCCCCAATCAAGGGCATCATCGGGACCAAGCGCGCCAATGTAGCTTCACCGCATTGCCACCGTTGGTCTCCCGCCGTTTCAGCCCTTCGCCGCCAGCAGCACAGCCGCGCGCAGTTCCGGGATACCCACCCCGGTCTCCGCCGATGTCGCCAGCACTTCGGGGAAGGCCGCGACATGGGTGTTGGCGATGGCGGCCACCCCGGCCAGCGTCTTCGCCAGTTCGGTCGGCTTGATCTTGTCGCCCTTGGTCAGCACGATCTGGTAGCTGACCGCCGCCTTGTCGAGCATCGTCAGGATCTCGAGATCGACCGCCTTCAGGCCGTGGCGCGCATCGATCAGCACCAGCACGCGCTTCAAGACCACGCGGCCGCGCAGATAATCGAAGATCAGCCGCTTCCAGCGCGCCACCAAGTCTTTCGGCGCTTCGGCATAGCCATAGCCGGGCATGTCGACGAGGCGCATGATGCGCGGTTCGCCGACATCGAAGAAGTTCAATTCCTGCGTCCGCCCCGGGGTGTTCGACGCGCGCGCCAGGCCATGGCGGCCGGTCAGCGCGTTGAGCAGCGTCGATTTGCCGACGTTCGACCGTCCGGCAAAGGCGATTTCCGACACGTCGGGCGGCGGCAGGAATTCCAGCGCGGGGGCCGACAGCTTGAATTCGATCGGCCCGGTGAACACCCGACGGGCATCCTCGATCAACCAGCTGCGGGCCTTTTCGGCCTTGGCGGCGGCGACCGGATCATATTGTTCTTCGGTGCCGTCGTGGAGATCGCTCATTTCGTCACCCGGGTCGGCTTCACCGTCACCGTGGCTTCGGCAGGCGGCGTGGCGGGCATCGGGTATTTGCGCAGCATATAGGCCTGTTGCAGGATCGAGAGCAGGTTGTTGACGATCCAGTAGAGCTGCAGGCCGGCGGCGAACGGCGCCATGATGAACATGAACATCCACGGCATGATGGCAAAGACCTGGCGCTGGACGGGGTCCATGACGGCGGGGTTGAGCTTTTGCTGCAACCACATGGTGATGCCGAGGATGATCGGGAAGACGCCGATGGCGATCATCGCCGGCGGGGTCCAGTCGATCGCGCCGAACAGGTTGAGCGGGGTCAGCTGATCGGGGGCGGACAGATCCTTGATCCACAGCGCGAACGGCTGGTGGCGCATCTCGATCGAGACGAGCAGCGTCTTGTAGAGCGCGTAGAAGATCGGGATCTGCAGCACCAGCGGCAGGCAGCCGGCGACCGGATTGACCTTTTCGGTCTTGTACAGCGACATGATTTCCTGTTGCTGCCGGACCTTGTCGTCCTTGTACTTTTCCTGGATCGCCTTCATCCGCGGCGCGACGATGCGCATTTTCGCCATGGATTCGAACTGCTTGTTGGCAATCGGGAACATCACGATGCGCACGATGATGGTCAGGCCGATGATCGCGACGCCGAAATTGTTGGTCAGCTTGAACAACCAGTCGAGCAGCCAGAAGATCGGTTGCGCGATGATGATGAACCAGCCCCAGCTGACGGCCAAATCGAAGTGCGGGATGCCCAGAGTCTTCATATAGCCATCGAGCAGCGCGACTTCCTTGGCGCCGGCAAAGAAGCGCGCCGTGGTTTCAACCGTCGCGCCAGGGGCGACCGAGCGGCCGGCGGCGAGGAAATCGGTCTGGAACTGGTCCCCGGGCGCGGCGGCGAAGCGGGCTTCGACACGGGCCTTCTGATCGGGAATGACCGCCGCGAGCCAATATTTTTCGGTGATGCCGAGCCAGCCGCCGGTGGTCGTGTAGCGCTTGGGGCCATCGTCCTTGAGCGTTTCGTAATCGACTTCGCTGTCGCGCAGCGTGCCGTCCATGACGCCGAGCGGGCCGACATGGAGATTATAAGCCGTCTTCTCGGTTCCTTCACCGCGCCGCGAGACAAGGCCCCACGGCTGCACTGCAACGGCCGCTGCGGTCGGGTTGCGGACGCGCTGGCGGATGGTGAAGAGGAAATCCTTGTCGACGCTGATCAGCTGTTCGAACACCAGCCCGGTCGGCGAAGTCCAGCTGAGCGTTACCGGTGCGGCGGTGGTCAGCACCGGCGCGCTGGCGGTCCACAGCGCATCGGCGGGGGGCGCGCCGGCGCCCGTCCAGCCGAACTGGCCGAAATAGGCGTCGGCGGTGCCCGACGGGCTGAGCAGGCGCACCGGCGGCGAATCCTTGGCGATCGTCACCCGATAGGTCGGCAGCACGAGATCGTCGAAACGCGCGCCCTTCAGGTTGATGCTGCCCTGCAGGCGCGGCGTATCGATGGCGACGCGCGGGCTGGCGGCGAGCACCCGGCCGCGATCGGCGATGGTGCCGGCGGCAACCGCGGCCGGAACGGCGCCGCCGGTGACGACTGGTGCGGCGCCTTCCACAGGCGCGGTCGCGGGCGCCGTCACCGCCGGCGTGACGGGCTTTGGCGCCGGAAAATAGATTTCCGAAACATAGGTCCAGCCGATCAGCACCAGCGCCGACAGCAGCACGGCAACGATCATGTTGCGAGAGTCTTGGTTCACAAACGGCTCTTCTTCAAACGGATGCAACAGGCGGGCTCGCGGCCCTATACCCTGTCACGGCACCGGGTCATAGCCCGAAGGCCCCCAGGGGTGGCAACGGCCGATCCGCCGCGCCGCCAGCCACGATCCACGGACGGGGCCATGGCGTTGCAGCGCCTCGATCGCATAGGCCGAGCAGGACGGCGAAAAGCGGCACGAGGGCGGCAGCACGACCGAAAAGGTTTTTTGCCACAACCGGATCGGCAGGATGAGGACGCGGCTGACCGGGTTCACTTCGCGGCCTTGGCAAGCGCACGCTCGAGATCGGCGCTGAGCACAGCGAAATCGCGCTCGATTCCGGCTTCGCGGCCAATCAGCACATGATCGGCACCCGCCTGCCCCTGCGCCGGCAGCAGCGCCTGCGCCAGCGCGCGGAAGCGCCGTTTCATGCGGTTGCGCACCACGGCATTGCCGATTTTCTTGGTGACAGTATAGCCGGCGCGCATTTTCGCGTCGCCATCATCACGCGGGCGGACCAACAGGATAAAGCCCGGCATGACGACACGCCGGGCCTTGTTGGCGGCCAGAAAGTCACGCCGCAGCCGGATCGTTTCCGGCAGCATCGCGGTGCCTAGGCGGAAAGCTTCTTGCGGCCCTGGGCGCGGCGGTTGCGGATGACGTTGCGGCCACCCGGCGTCGCCATGCGGGCACGAAAGCCATGGCGGCGAGCGCGAACGAGCTTGGACGGCTGATAAGTACGCTTCATTTCGATATTCCTGTGGGGTCGACCGGGATGCATCCCGACCGAAAATTCAAGATGCGGCGCTTACGGGCAGATGCCGCCCGAGTCAACCGATTGGGCATTCCTTCAGCTGCGGGCGCTGCCGCTGAACACCACTTTGGTGCCGGCTTTGACCGCGGCGGCCAGTTCCTTCGCGTCCCAGTTGGTCAGCCGCACGCAGCCGTTGCTCGCCGCCTTGCCGATCATCCGCGGATCGGGGGTGCCATGAATACCATAGGTATCGCGCGTCAAATCGATCCAGGTCGATCCCACCGGGTTGTTGGGGCCGGGGGGGATGGTCAGCTTGCCGGTCGCACCGCCCTTGGGTTTGAAGCTCAATCGGGCGGGATCGAAGGTATAGTTCGGCGCCGGCGCCACGGTGCGCACCGCCCAGGTGCCGGTGGGGGCCGGGCGCTCGCTGCTGCCCACGGTGGCGGGATAGACGGCGATGATCTTGCCGGCGGCATCGAGCGCGGTGACTTCGTTCTGGCCCTTGTCGACCCGGATTTCCGCCACGGCCGCAAGGTCGCTGCGCCCGGTATCGGTGACGAAGATCACCGTGCCGGCGGCGCCGAAATCCTTGCCCGGGTTCATCGCCCGCAACAGCGCTTCGTCCATGTGCGCGCGTTCGGCGAGCGCTTCGATCGCCGACGTCCAGGTCATGCTCTTGCGCGCTGCCATTGCGGTGAAGTCCCCGGGGCTGACCGGTTCGGCAAACGGCCCGGCGATATCGGTGACGACAATGGTATATTCGCGAATCGCCGGCGCCGTATCGCTGGCGACAAGCTTTTCCCAGGTCGTGACATCAAGCTTGCCGTTGACCGGCAGGCCCGCCGCCGCCTGGAACGCCCGCAGTGCCAGCCGCAAATTCGACCCCGGCATGCCATCGATGACCCCCGGCGACAAATGGCGGCGATCGAGGATGACCTGGGCGCGGATCAACTGGCGCTTGATCGCACCGCGATCGCCCTCGCCGGCCATGCCCTGGGCGTTGATCAGGTCGAGCAGGGTCGCCGCCGCCGGCGTGGGCGTGGTGGGGGGAGCGGTAGTGGGCGCGTTGGCCGGCGCGGCGGCCGGCGGGGTCGCGGGTGGCACTTGCGCCATCACGGGCATGGCAGTGGCGAGGACGGACACGAGGGAAAGCAGGCGCTGCATTTTTTTGATCCCGGGGCTTGCAACAATCATCGACGAACAACGTTGAAGCCGCGGGCCTGAACAAAGTTCCATCGGGGACGGAGCAAGATGCGAATAAGCTGGATCGCCATGCTGCTGGCCGCCCTGTGGGTGCTGCCGGGGGCGACGCGCGCGTCCGATTGCCGTATCGGCCCGGCCGCGGCGGCGATGGCCAATGCCGCGAGCTACGACACGCTCGACTGGGCACCGTTTCGCCGGCCCGAACGCGGCTGGGCGATCTATGCCATCAAGATCGCTGCCGAAATCGGCACGCGCTGCGCCGCCGACACGCCGGGCTTTGCCGCCGCGCTCGCTGGCTGGCAGGCGGCACACGCCCTGCCCGCGACCGGAATCGTCGATGCCCCGGGCTTTGCCGTGATGAACGCCGGCTGGACCGCGGCGCGGCCGTTCGTGGCGGCCACCCGCGACGGCAATTGCCCGTTGCCGCCAGCCACCGAAGCGCTGGCGCCGGCGGCGACGAGCGAAAATTACGGCGGCAAGGCCATCGTGCTGCATCGCGATGCGCTCGCCGCCTATCGCCGCCTGCGCGCGGCGGCACGGCGCGAACTGCCAAGGGGCGATGCCGACTGGTTGCGGATTTTCTCAGGCTTTCGCGCCCCGGTCGATGACGATCTGCGCTGCCTGACCGATGGCAATTGCAACGGCATCGTGCGCGCCGCCTGTTCGGCGCACCGCACCGGCCTCGCCATCGACCTGCACGTCGGCCATGCCCCGGGTTTCGGCCCGGATTCGTCGGACGACGCCAATCGCCGCGCGATGGTGCGCACCCTCGCCTATCGCTGGCTGGTCACCAATGCCGCGCGCTTCGGCTTTGCCAATTATGTCTTCGAACCCTGGCACTGGGAATATGCACCGCTCTCGACAAGGCGCGCGGCCCCCGGCAAAGCAACGGGATGACTGTCTCGCCGCTCGCCCGCCCCTTCCCTGATCTTGCCGCCATCGCCGGGGTGCGCATCGGCACCGCCACCGCGGGCTACAAGCCCTGGACGCGCGCCGATGTCACACTCGTCGCCTTCGCACCGGGCACCGCCGTGGCGGGGGTTACCACCCGCTCGCGCTGCCCGTCGCCCGAAGTCGAATTGTGCCGCGAACGCCTGCCTGGCGGGCGGGCGCGCGGGCTGGTGGTCAATGCCGGCAACAGCAACGCCTTCACCGGCCTGTCGGGACGCGACGCAGCCGCGATTCAAAGCGCGACAGCGGCGGCGCTGCTCGGCTGCGCCCCCGCCGAAGTGTTCGCGGCCTCCACCGGCGTCATCGGCGTGCCCCTGCCGCAGGACAAGGCGGTGGCCGGGGTAACGGCGGCGCACGCGGCGCTCGGCACGGCCGATTTCCACGCGGCGACGCTGGCGATCGGCACCACCGATACCTTTGCCAAGGCCGCCAGCGTGGCGGCGATGGTCGGCGAAACCCGCGTCACGCTCACCGGCATCATCAAGGGTTCGGGGATGATCGCCCCCGACATGGCGACGATGCTCGGCTTCATCTTCACCGATGCGGCCGTGGCACCGGCGTTCCTGCAAGCCGCGCTCTCGGCCGCCAACGCCCGCACTTTCTCGTGCATCACCGTCGATGGCGACACGTCGACGTCGGACACCGTGCTCGCCTTTGCCACCGGTGCTGCCGGCCATGCCGAGATAGCCGGCTGGGACTCACCCGGCGCCGATAGTTTTGCCGCCGCGCTCGCCGACCTCTGCCGGCAATTGGCGCAACTGGTGGTCCGCGACGGCGAAGGCGCGAGCAAATTCATCGCCATCACCGTCACCGGCGCCGACGACGATCGCGCCGCGCATGTCGTCGCGATGAGCATCGCCAATTCGCCGCTGGTGAAAACTGCCATCGCCGGCGCCGACGCCAATTGGGGCCGCATCGTCATGGCGGTCGGCAAGGCCGGCGAACGCGCCGAGCGCGACCTGCTGAGCATTCGTTTCGGCACGACGCTCGTCGCCGAAAAGGGCGCGGTCGTGCCGGGTTATGACGAAGCCCCGGTCGCGGCGCACCTGGCCGGCGAGGATGTCGACATCGCCGTCGATCTCGGTCTCGGCCAGGGCCGCGCCACGGTGTGGACCTGCGACCTGACCCATGGCTACATCAGCATCAATGCCGACTACCGGAGTTAACATCGTGCAGCCGATCCTCCACCACTACGAAGCCTCGCCCTTTGCCGAACTGGTGCGGCTGGCGCTCGGGCTGAAGCGACTGGCGTGGCAATCGGTGATCATCCCCAACATCATGCCAAAGCCCGACCTGGTCGAGCTGACGGGCGGCTATGCGCGCACCCCGGTGTTGCAGCTGGGCGCCGACATCTATTGCGATACCGCCGCGATCCTGGCGGCATTGGAGCATCTCCAGCCCGAACCCAGCCTCTATCCGGCGCCGCTCGGCACCCTCCACAAGGTCATGGCGAGCTGGGCCGGCGGGCCGCAATTCCTCGCCCATGTCGGCGCGGCGATGGGCACATTGCCCGATGGCGCGCTGCCGGCAGCGTTCTACAGTGACCGCAAGGCGCGCTTCGGCTTCGACATGGCGGGCCTGGCCAAGGCCGAGCCCCATTTGAAATCCCAGGCACTGACCGCGGCGCACTGGCTCGATGCGACGCTTGCCGATGGCCGGGCGTTCGTCGGCGGCGACGCGCCGGGCCATGCCGACCTGGCCTTCTACAGCAATATCTGGCTGGTGCGTTCGGTGCCGACCGCGGCGGCAACCGTTGCCGAGATCATGGCGCTGCCCGGGCTGGCGGCGTGGATGGCGCGGGTCGCGGCGATCGGCCATGGCACGCCGACAGTGATCAGCGGTGCCGAAGCGATCGCGATTGCCGCCGCCGCGACGCCCGCTGCTGCCCCGGGCAACATCGCTGCCGGCTTTGCCGCCGGCCAGCCGGTGCAGGTGCGCACCGAGGGATCGCACGACACGCCGGTCGCCGGACGGCTGGCGCAGCTCGATCCGACGGGGATTTGCGTATTGCGCGACGGAGAACGTTGCGGCGAGGTCGCGGTGCATTTTCCGCGGTTGGGACAGATGGTGCTGCCGGTCGGCTAACCCCCCTCTCCCGCAGGCGGGAGGGGGAGCTCTCAGGCCGCGATAGACCTTAACCCAGCTCGCCTTCCAGCCAGCTCTTGAGCTGCGACTTGGGCGCCGCGCCGACCTTGGTGGCGACGGGCGCGCCATTCTTGAACAGGATCATCGTCGGGATGCCGCGCACGCCATAGCGGGTCGGGGCATCGGGGTTGTCGTCGATGTTGATCTTGACGATATCGACACCGGCGAGTTCGTTGTTGATCTCTTCGAGCGCCGGGCCGATCTGGCGGCAAGGCCCGCACCATTCCGCCCAGAAATCGACGAGCACCGGCTTTTCGCTGGCGATGACATCGGCGTGGAACGAGGCGTCGGTAATATGCTTGGTGGCCATGATCGGCTCCCTCTGGGGTCTATGCGCCACAGATAGGCGCGCGCCCCCGCCGGTTCAACTAAACTTCGTCTTTGGGATAGTGAAGCCGGACCAGCGCATCGGGCAGCGTGATCAGCCGCGGTGCCTCGGTATAGAGCAAGGCCGCGGTCACCGGCCGGCCCGGAAACACGCGTTCGAGCGCGGCGACATAGGCGGCCATCTGGCGCAGATAATAGGGCTCGACCGCTTCGGCGCTGCCCGGAACGCGCCGGCCGGTCTTGAAATCGATGATCGTCACCCCGGCATCGCCGACCAGCAGGCGATCGACCTTGCCGGCGATGACCAGCGTGCCGACGACGGCGGCAATCGGCGCCTCCACCAGCGCGCCGGGGGCGAACACATCGGCAAAGGCCGGATCGGCGAGGATGTCGAGCACGGTCGAAACCAGCGCTGCGGCATCGAGTTCGGGGACGCTGGCTTGGGCCCAGGCTTCGCCGACCGCCCGCCGCCGGTCCGCAGGCAGATCGGGCAGGCGTTCGAACAGCGCGTGCAGCGCCACACCGCGCCGGGCGGCGGCCTTGGCGGCGGGGCCTTGCGGCGGCGCGCTGACATCGTCGGCGGCGATGGCGGAGGGCGACAGCGGCCGCGGTGGCCGCGCTTCGAGCGGCGGCGCCCTGTCGAGCCATTCCGGCACCAACAGGCTGTCGGCCGGTTTCAGCGCGCTTGCCGGTGCCACCGCCGGTTTCGGCGTGCCGCTGGCAAAGCGCAGGCTGCCGTTGGTCCAGTCCGATGTTTCGAGGGTTGCGATGTCGAGCGTGTCGAACGCCTCCGTCACCGTCGCGTACCAGCTGTCGGGTGGCACTTCGCTGGCATTGGCGCGCAGCGTGCCACCTATGAACAGCAGATCCTCGGCGCGGGTCAGCGCGACATACAGCAGGCGGCAATGCTCGCGGTGCGCCGCCTGTTCGAGCTGGTCGATGCGCTCGGCAATCGGCCCGGCCAGGCCGGAACGCGACTTGAGATAGACCGGCAATTCGGGGCCATTGTCGAAGCTCATCAGCACCGGCGCGTCGCGTTCGGGGGTTGGCGCGCGGGTGGCGTCGGCCATGATGACCACCGGCGCCTGCAGCCCCTTGGCGCCGTGCACGGTCATCAACCGCACCGCCGCCAACGGGCCATCGGGATCGCGCTTGATCTCGATATCATCAGCCTCGACCCAGGCGAGAAAGCCCTGCAGCGACGGCGCATTTGCCGCCTCGAACGCCAGCGCCTGGTCGAGCACCGCGTCGATGGCATCGCGCGCTTCTTCACCCAGCCGTGCGAGCAAGCGGCTGCGGCCTTCGAGGCCGGTATCCGACAGCACGCGTTCGAAAAATTCATAGGGCGCCGCAAAATCGGCAAAGCCGAGCACCTGCGCCAGCCAGTCATGCGCGCGCACCACCTGCGGGTCGGCGCTCGCCTGCACCTGTTGCCACAGGCTGCCCGGCCGCCCGGCGGCGAGCGCGTGCAGGCGATCATGGCCGATATCGACGAAGGGCGAGACGAGCAGCGCCGCCAGCGTCAGGTCGTCGCCCGGTTGCAGGGCAAAGCGCGCCACCGCGAGCAGATCGGCGACCGCCAGCGGATCGGTCAGCTTCATGCGGTCGACGCCGGCCACCGGCACTCGCCATTCGTGCAGCGCCGCGACGAGCGCATTGGAGAAAGCGCTGCGGCTGCGCACCAGCACGAGGATATCCTGCGGCCGCACCGGCAGGCCCCGTGCGGGCAACAGCAGCGGCGCCGCCGGGTTCAACCAGCCGGCGATGGTCTGCGCGATCTGGTGCGCCAGCTTGATTTCGGCCTTGGGCGCATAGGAGTCGTCGTCACCATCCTCGCCATCGTCGCCCGCCTGCACCGGCGGCCACAGCGTGACCGCGCCGGCGCCTTCCGAACGGTGCGCGACATGCGGCCGGACTTCGCCGGTGCGGTCGAGGGTCGAATGACCGACATAATCGGCCACCGCATCGACAACGGTGAGCACAGCGGGCACCGAGCGGAAATTGTCGGTCAGGTCGATCCGCCGCCAGATTTCGCCGCTGTCGGCGGCCCATTGCGCGAAACTGTCGTGCTGGTCGCGATAGACATCCGGGTCCGAACCCTGGAAGCTGAAAATCGCCTGCTTGTAGTCACCCACCACGAACAGCGTGCGCTGCACATCGCGCGCGCCATCGCCATCGAACCACGGCCGGGTCAGCGCCTCGATGATCTGCCATTGCCGCGCATTGGTGTCCTGCGCTTCGTCGACCAGCACATGATCGATGCGCTGGTCGAGCTTGTAGCGCACCCAATCGGCGGCGCCGGGCGCCTGCAACAGCCGCTGCGCCGCGGCGATCATGTCGTCATAGTCGACGACGCCCAGCCGCGCCTTGGCATCGACCCAGGCCGCCGCCAGCCGCACCCCGACGCGCAGATGCGCCGCGGCATGGGCGACGGCGGCATGGAGATTCTGTTCGGTGACGATGGCCATCACTGCCTCGCCGAGCGCCATGAACAGCGGTTTGAGCGTTGGATCGGCCTTGTCGGCCTTGGCGGGCACTGCGCTCGGTTTGCGGATGTCCTTGTTCTTGGCGGTGAGGAAAAAGCGGCACAGCCGGTCGAAGGCGGCGGCGCGATCATCGGCGAGCAGCCAGGCTTCGGCCTCGGTTGCTGCTGCCGTCGCGGTCACGCCGCCGCTATCGAGGAAAGCCCGCACCAGCCGCGTCAGGCCCACCGTATCCAGGCGCGCCAGCGCGGCGGCCAGCGCGCCTTGCGCATCGCTGTCGGTTGGCAGCCCGAAGCCGCGGCGCAGCATCGGTTCGATGCCGTCCGGCTTCAACCCCGCCAGCGCCTCGGCGTGGCTGCCCAATTTGGTGATGACCTGCGCCAGCCGGCCTTCGCCGCTGGCAATGCTGATCGCCGCCAGATCGGCCATGAAGCCGGCGTCGTCGTCGCCCGCTTCGATCGCCGCGGTCAGCAAGCGCCGGCGCAGCAATGCGCTCGCCCGGTCATCGAGGGTGGCGAAGCCCGGTGTCACCCCGGCCTCGACCGGAAAGCTGGCGATCAGCCCCTGCGCAAAGGCGTGGATGGTCTGCACCGCCAGGCCCTGCGGCGCATCGAGCACTTCGGCGAACAGCCGGCGCGCCTGCGCCTGCGCTTGCGGGCCGTCATCGGTGCGCAGCGCCTGCAAATCACTTGCAAGGTCGGCATCACTGCACCGCGCCCAATGCGCCAGCCGGCCGAACACCCGCGTCTGCATTTCGGCCGCTGCCAGCTTGGTGAAGGTCAGGCACAGGATCGCGTGCGGCGGTGTGCCCTGCAGCAACAATCGCAGCACCCGGGCGGACAATACCTGGGTCTTGCCGGTGCCTGCCGACGCCGCCACCCAGGCGTGCGCCTGCGGCTCGGCAGCGCTCGCCTGTTCGGGCTTCAGCGGATCGAGGCTGGTGACCGGCTTCATTTGACCACAACCAGCCGCTTGGGCCGGTCCTGCCATTCCGCCACCCGGGCGAGATGATCGAAATCGCTCCAGCCGTAGCCCGGCACCTTCTTGGCCACGAACGGCGCATCGCCGAGCAGCAGCGCATCGGTTTCGGCAATGGCGATGGCAACCGAAGCCGCCGCATGATCGGCAGCGAGCAATTCGGGCTTGCCGCGCAACGGATCGCTGATCTTGCCGGGATCGGTGCCGCCGCCCAATTTCCAATAGGCCAGCGCGGCGGGATCACCCGTCAGCGTCGCGCCGGTGCGGGTGGCGAGCAGGCCGCGCGCCGCCATCGCCATGAGCAGCCCTAATTGATTGGCCAACCCGTCGCGCACCGCGGTCGGCCCCGGCACCCGCCCGGTCTTGTAATCGATGATGGTCAGGCCGCCTTCGCCGCTGCGGTCGATGCGGTCGGCACGGCCCTTGAGCGTGATGCCATTGGGCAGCAGCCATTCGCCGCCAGCTTCGGCAAGCATCCGCGTCTGGCCATCGCCATCGGCGGCGATGATCTGCTCCCCCGCCCAGGCGATGGCGCGGCGGGCGCGCGGCCCCCACAGCGCGCGCAACAGCGGAAAATGCGAGCCTTCGCTGGCCAGCATTTCCTCGGTGAATTGCCGCAATTGTTCCGGGCTGCCCGGGCCGCTGTTGACCCAGCGCTCGAGCACTTCATGGATGCGGTTGCCGCGCGTCGCCGCGGTCGGATCCTGGTCAAGCGGATCGAGCGGCCGCAGCCGCAAAATGGCGCGGGCATAATAGGCAAAGGGATCGGCGCGCAGCGTATCGACATCGGTGACATACAAGTGCCGCGGCCGCCGCGCCG
>JANPKK010000055.1:0-96368 GCA_031426015.1 Alphaproteobacteria bacterium | reverse complement strand
GACACCCGGCTGGGCCGCCTAAACAGCCGGGCTGACCCACAACACAAAGGACTCGTCCCCCCGGGATTGCCCCGGGGCGACGGGACAGCTTGGCTCAATCCTCGCGCGGATAGCGCCCCAGCGTCAGCAGCAGCAGCGGCGCCACGAGGAACGTCACCCCCGCCCCGATCAGCGCCGGATCATAGCTGCCGTACAGCCCATGGATATGCCCGAACACCGGCGGCGCCAGCCCCGTGGCCGCGAGTACCCCGCCGATCTGCACGCCATAGATGAAGCCGTAATTCTTCATGCCGAAATAGCGCCCCGCCATGAAGGCGATCAGGTCGAACTCCGCCCCCGCGGCCAGGCCGATAAGCGTTGCCGCCAGCCCGATCACCGGCCCCGATGGCAGCGAATCGCCGATCAGCAGGAAACACGCGACCGCCGGAATGGCGAGAAACGCCACCGCCACCAGCGGCGCCCAGAAGCGATCCAGCAGCACCCCGGCGATGATCCGTCCGCCCATCACCGACAGCCCGGCGAACCCGGCGTAGAGCGCCGCCGTCGCCGGATCGAGGCCGCGGTCGGTAAGCAGCGGCACGAGATTGGGGATGACCCCCGCCACGCCGAACGTCACCGCCGAAAACACCAGCAGCATCGTCCAGAAGCGCCGATCACGCAGCGCTTCGCCGCGCGTCGCCCCGGTCAGCGGCGGCGCGCCCTGCGCCGCCGTCGGCGCATCGCGGAACAGCCAGGCAACGAGCGGCAGCGCCAACACGATCACCGAGCCGCCGAGCAGCATGTACGCCGTCTGCCAGTCGCGCGCCGCGATCACCGCGGTCATCACCGGCGGCGCGATCACTGCCGCAATGCCGGTGCCGAACAGCGCCAGCCCGAGCGCGGCGCCGCGCGCCTTGTTGAACCAGCCGCTGATGCCGCGCGTCCAGGTCACCTGCCCCGTCCCCGACCCGAGCAACGCCACGAGCATCCAGCCGGCATACCAGCCATACAGGCTCGTCGCGATGAACGGCAACGCCATCAGCCCGGCGCCGAGCCCGACCATCGACAGCAACGCCACCGGCCGCGCGCCGAAGCGATCGATGGCGGCGCCCCACAGCCAGGTGACGGCCAGCACGCCGGCCATCTGCACGGCAAAGCCCCATTGGATCGCTTCGCGGCTCCAGCCGGTTGCCGCTGCCACGGGTTTGAGGAACACGCCGAGCGTGTAAAAAGGCAGCGCCGAGATGGAGAAGGCCGCGCCGATCGCGCCGCCGACGATGATCGGCCAGCCGCGCCGGAATTCTGCCTGTGCACTCATGCCGCTACCCCCATTGTCCCGCACCCTCGCCGTCACGGCAGCGTCATACGCCCAGCGACCACCGAAACTCCGCCACGCGGACAAAGGCGGCAACCGCTCGGCAGGCGCAGCGTTACCCGCTATCCCTAACCGGATGGCGGTCCTCAGCGAAACCCCCGGCGAAATCGTCGCCACCTATCCGGTTGTCATCATCGGTGGCGGCGCCTGCGGGCTGACCGCGGCGCTGGCGGCGCGCGATGCCGGCGTCGAGGTGCTGGTCATCGAGCGTGACCCCGGCCCCCGCGGCACCACGGCGATGTCGACGGGACTGGTGCCTGCCGCCGGCACGCCAGACCAGGCCGACGCCGGCATCGCCGACAACCCGGCGACACTCGCCGCCGATATCCTGCGCAAGGCCAAGGGCGGCGACCCGACCATCGCGCTGAAACTTGCGGAAGGATCGGCCGCGACCGTCACCTGGCTGCGCGACGCCCATGGCGTGCCGTTCAGCCTTGTCACCGGCTTTCTCTATCCCGGCCACAGCGTCATGCGGATGATGGGCACCCCCAACCGCACCGGCGAGGAATTGATGGCGGCGCTGCAAGTCGCGTGCTCCGCCGCCGGAGTCGATATCCTGACCGACGCCACCGCGACCGATCTCGTCGCCGGGCCCGATCGCGTCGTCACCGCCGTCATCGTCACCCGCCCCGATGGCGCACGCGAGGCGATCGGCTGCGGTACGTTGATTCTCGCCTGCTCGGGGTTCGGCGGCAATGCCGGGATGGTGGCACGCCACATCCCCGAAATCACCGGTGCGGTCTTCCACGGCCACCCCGGCAACAAGGGCGATGCGATGGCCTGGGGCGAAGCGCTCGGCGCCGCCACCGCCGACATGGATGCCTATCAGGGCCATGGCGGCCTCGCCTATGGCCATGGCATCCCGATCCTGTGGCCGCTGATCATGGAGGGCGGGTTCCAGGTCAATCTGCTCGGCATGCGCTTTTCGAACGAGGCGCTCGGCTATTCCGAACAGGCGGCGAAGATCATCGCCCAGCCCCGCAGTCAGGCGATCAGCATTTTCGACGAGCGGCTGCACCAGTTGATGCTCGGTTTCGATGATTATCGCGCCGCGCTCGCCGCCGGCGCGGTCATCGAGGCCGCCGATGTGCCGGCGCTCGCCGCCGCCACCGGCCTGCCCGAAGCGACGCTCGCCAATACCATCACCGGCGTCGCGGCGATGACGCGCGGCATCATGCGCTGCCCCTTCGGCCGGGATTTCACCGGCAAACCCGAGCTCGCCCCGCCCTACCGCGCCGCCCGCGTCACCGGCGCGCTGTTCCACACCCAGGGCGGGCTTGTCGTCGATGGCGACGCGCGCGTGCTCGGTGCCGACGGCCTGCCGCTGCCCAATCTGTTCGCCGGCGGCGGCGCCGCGCGCGGGGTGTCGGGGGCGGGAGCGGCGGGCTATATTGCCGGCAACGGCCTGTTGACCGCGACGGGTTTCGGGCGGCTGGCGGGGCGCGCCGCGGCACTGCAGACAGGAGGACGCTTGTGAAGAATATCGCCGACCAGACCGACCATGCCGGGCTGTTGAAGGGCGGGCACGACGACCGCGCCGCGCAGGATTTCGCCTTCACGCTGCGCAACATCGTCACCTCCGACCTGATGCCCGCCAACCGCATCGTCTATGACCGCCGCGTCGCCCCGGCGCTGCGCCGCGCCAGCGGGGCCGCGCCCGCCACCCCGGCGCAGGTGCGGCAAGGCATGGGGGCCGACAGCTGGTACAAATTCTACCTGTCGGCGCGGCGAACGTCGCAGGAACTGATCTGGTCGAGCGTCATCCCCGCCGTCGAGCGCGGCACGCCGACCGCGCCCGCCGCCCCGGCCGGTGGCAGCATCACCCTGGCGCCCGAAGGCTTTGTGCCCCCCCGCTATATCTCCGCCATCGACATCCATTGCATGCCCGGCGGCTATTGCGCCGACCGCGGTGACGGCGATGAAGCCGCCGGCGCGGTCTATGATCGCGGCGTCTTTCTCTACATGTCGGGGCTGATGGGCCCGATGAACGACGCTGTCGGGCAATTGGCGGCACGCTGGCTGCAATCGCGGCTGCCCGATTTTGCGCCCGCCAACATCCTCGATCTCGGCTGCGGCGTCGGCCATTCGACCCTCGCCTATGCCGGCGTGTACCCCGATGCCGAACTCCATGGCCTCGATTGCGGCGCGGCGCTGCTACGCTACGGCCATCGCCGCGCCGAAGCGCTGGGTGTGCCGGTGCATTTCCGCCAGGGTGATGCCGAACATACGCCCTATCCCGATGCCAGTTTCGATCTCGTCACCAGCCATATCGTGCTGCACGAAACCAGCACGCGCGCGCTTCCCGCCATCCTCAAGGAATGCCATCGCCTGCTCAAGCCCGGCGGGGTGATGCTGCACATCGACCAGCCGCGCTTCGACGACAGCGACCCCTATGCGACCTTTCTGCAGGAAAACGAGACCTATTATAACAACGAACCCTTCTGGCGGCAGTATCGGCGCATCGACCTTGCTGCCGTCGCCGAAAAGGCCGGCTTTGCCGCCGACGCCGTCGACAGCGACATTTTGTCGGCCGCGGTCGTCCAGCAGAGCCAGAACAACGAAAAAGCCGCGCCCGATGCCGCCGCGAAAAAGCGCGGGTTTTCCGTCCTCCTCGCCCGGAAATCGGCGTGAGCGACCTGCCGCCGCTGCCGCGCTTCGTTACCGGCGCCCGCCCGGGGTTTCACGCCGAACCGGCGATCGACCGGCTCGTCGCGATGGTGCTGGCGCTGACCCGCGAAGTGTCGGTGCTGCGGGACCGCGTCGATACGCTGGAAGTGCTGGGGCAGCAGGCAGGCTGGCTCGGCGCCGATGCGGTCGAAACCTATGTGCCGCCCTTCCCCGTCCGCCAGCGCCGCGAAACGATACGCGAAGCGATGATCGGCCGGGTACTCGCCATCATGGCCGAGGAAATCGCCGATCTCGAAGCCGGCGCGACCGATGACGCCTATTGGGCAACGGTGTCAGGGATCGAAAAGGGCGAGGTCTAAAGCCCCAGCGCCCCGGGATTGAGAATATCCAGCGGATCGAGCGCCGCCTTGATCGCCCGCAGCAGCGCGACACTCGCCGCATTGCGCCCGTCGAGCAGCGGATAGACCTTGCCGATCTGCAGATGCGCGCCGCCGTGCGCGTGCATCAATTCGACGACATCATGCTTCATGCGGTCGACTTCGGCACGCGCCGCGCTGCTTGCCGCATAGGCCGGCAGGCTGGCGAGATGATCGGCGGGAACCATGCGGTCGTGGAAGATCGTCCGCGCATCGGGCCAGTAGAAGGTCGGTTCATAGATGAAGGCCGACGCGCCGACGGCCATGAACATCGCCCCGGTAAAGATGCCATGCGCATCCATCACCGCCTGGTTGTCGGCCCAATAGGCCATCAGCGCGCGGTGAAAGCTTTTCACCCGGTCGTGCGGCAGCAGCGTGTGCATCGGCACCCAGCGTTCACCCTTGGGGCCAAGGGTGTTGGTCAGCGGTGCAAAAGGCATGCCGCGCACGACGGTGGGCACGGTATTGGCGATTTCCTCGCCATGCGCCGCGCCGATGCGCTTGATCGCGGCGATTTTCGCGCGCGCCTCGGCCTGGTCGACGCCATCGGTCAGGTAATGCACGGCATAGGTCGCCGCTTTCAGCTCCCGGTCGCCGGCCGCCGCCATGCGGGCGAGGCTACGCACGCCGCTGCCGAACGAGGTCGCCGATTTCATCACGTTGCGGGCGATTTCGGCCTTGGCGGCAACGCCGTCCTGGCGGCCGATCTGGCCCTGTTGCAGCGTCGCATCGAGGCCGAAATTTTCATCGTCGATGGCTTCGATAGCGATCAACCGCATCGCTTCATGCATGGCGTCGAAGCTGGCGAAGCTGAAGCTGGCTGCCTCAAAGGCGTCGCGGCGCTTGATGAGCTTCAACGTGATTCGCGCCTTGACGCCCAAGGCACCGCAATCGCCGGTGAACAGCCCGGCGAGATCGGGGCCGAAATGGCGGAAAAAGGGCGCGCCGTTGGCGCTGCCGGCGCTGCCGGTGGACAGCAATTCGCCAGTGCCGGTGATGACATCGATGTTGAGCAGGCTTTCGGCCGAAACGCCCTGGCCATGGCTGACGCTGTTCTGTGACATCGACCCGCCGATCGTCGCCGCCAGCCCGGAAAACGGCCCCCAGAAAGGTGTGCGCAACCCGCGCGCCTTGAGCGCATCGTACAATTCCGCCCAGGTCACCCCGGCGTCGACTGTCACCACGGCGTTATGTTCGTCGATGCTGATCGCCTTCAGCCGGCTGGTGTCGATCGTCACGCCACCGGGCCGGCTGTGCAGATAGCCGTCGGTGTAGCTGGCACCACCGCCACGCACCGTGATCGGTGCACCGGCCGCGGCACAGGCAGCAACGACCGCCTGCAAGTCGCCGACACTGCCCGGCCGCGCCACGGCGACCGGAATTTCGCGGGCGTTGAAGACATCGGTGCCGTGGAAGCGCCGGTCGGCCTCGTCGGTGAGCAGATTATCGGCGCCGACCGCCGCTGCGAGCGCGTCGAGCAGGGAGGGTGAGTTGCGCAGCGTCGCCATGGTCAGTGCTTCGCGATATCGTCGAGCGTGGCGGTGTAGCGCTCGGCAGTATCGGCTTCACTGGCTTCGGCGGCATCCTTGCGCGCCAGATAATAGAGCCGGGTCAGAAACGCCTGGCGCCGCCCTTCGCGCTCCTCGAGCACCGCCTGCGGCGGCTGATACGCCTCGATCGCCGCCGTCAGGCCATTGTCGGCAGCGACGCGTTCGACCGTATCGAGCCGGTCGCGCAGCACGCTGAACTCCTCGGCAAGAACGAGGATCATCGACATCGCCTGGTCCATCGCCGGGTCGGCATAGAATTGCGGCCGCTTGCCGCGCGCATCGCGCCGCATCGTCATGCCGCCTTCTCCGCGATCAGCACTTCCCAGCCGCCACCGGGGGCATATTCGCCGGCGGTGAACTCGCGTTCGGCCAGCGATTCGGCCGCCGCTTCGGTGTAGCTTTCATCGGCGGCGGCGAACTCCATGATCGCCATTGGCGCCGTATCGAAGCGGGGGCTGGCGAAACCCGCCGACTTGGCCAGCGCGATCTGGTCGATCTCGCGCATCGCCCCCCAGAAGGGTTCGTTGTTGTACCAGGTTTCATTGTCGAGAATGAATTGGGTGAAGGGGTCCATCAGGTCGAACGGCGGCAGGTCGGCGTGGATCATGAGCCCACCGGGGGCGAGCAGGCGATGGCATTCGCGGATGATGGCGGGCATCGCCTTGCCGCTGGTTTCGTGCAGCAGGATGTGGCTGACGATCAGGTCGAAACTGCCATCGGCAAAGCCCGTCGCGCTGGCGTCGCGCTGCAGGAAGCCGACCGCCTGGCCCAATCCGGCGGCGCGGGCGTGGGCATAGCGGATCTGCGGGCCGGCGACATCGATGCCGATGACATCGGCGTCGGGAAAGGCTTCCTTGAAGGGCAGGGTCGAATGGCCGACGGTGCAGCCCATGTCGAGAATGCGCTTCGGTTTGAAACCGGGCAGCTTGCGCCGGATGTAGTTGGCGACCGAGCGACCCATGTCGTCGTTGGTCGGGCCCATATAGCCCATGGCGTAAAGATAGACGCCGCGATCGTAGAGCGCCCCGGCGGCCACTTCCCCGGCCTCCGCATACCCGCCGGGCATGCAGTGGATATCGAGCGCGGTCACATAACGCGGCGTCGGGAAATCCTCGCGCGTTTCCAGCGGTGCGGGGTTCTGTGCCGACAGCGCTTTCGCCCGCGCCTCGATCTCGGGGAGCTGGCGCTCGACGGTGTCGATGACCGAATCCCAGATCAGTTCCTGGGCGATGCGGTTGGTCGCGGCATAATGCTGGAAATAGGGATCGGGCAGCATCGCCTTGCGGATATCGTGGCGGTTGGCCGGCACCCGGCCATGGTCGCGCTCGAAGCGCTTGGCTGCGCGCGCCTTAAACACCGGCCCCAGGCCCGGCAGCAGGCCCGACTGGATGAAGCCCTTCAGGCTCTTGGTGAATTCCTGCCGGGCGCGCTCGTCATGATCGGGCTTGGGCAGGACGGGATGGTCACCCTGCTGGAAGGTGTTGAGCATGGCGGTCATTCTGCGGCTCCCAACTGGTTCGGGATATGGCTTTGGTGGTTGGCGAGATACCAGCGCGCGATTTCCTCGCGCGTTGCCCACCACACGCCAGGCAATGACTTGGCGTGTTCGATGAATTCACGCAGCGCGCGGACCCGGTGCGCCCGGCCCGAGACATGCGGGTGGAGGCCGACATTCATGATGCGGCCGGTCTTGGCGCCTTCGGCATACAACACATCGAGTTCCTCGATCAGGATGTCGCGGAACTGGTCGGTGGTGTAATTGCGCCGGGTCAGCAGGGTGAAATCATTGATCTCGTTGCTGTAGGGGATCGAAACGATCGGCCCCGACGGGGTTTTCAGCAGATAGGGCTGATCATCGTTCATGATGTCGCAGTAAAAGATCGCCCCCTGTTCGGCGAGGATATCGGCGGTCTGCAGCGTGCCGCGCAGCGACGACGACAGCCAGCCCATGGCCTTGCGGCCGACCTCGCTTTCATATTTCGCCAGCGTGCGCAGCACGATCTCGCGTTCCTTTGCCGGATCGCCGGCATAGTCGCTGAGCAATTCGCCCTGTTCCCAATTATGGGCCAGCAATTCCCAGCCGCGATCGAGCACCGCCTGCACCATCGGGCGACGACGTTCGAAGGTGACGGCGTTGGTGGTGCAGCTCGCCTTGACGCCCAATTCGTCGAAAAGGTCATACAGCCGCCAGATGCCGACGCGCTGGCCATATTCGCGCCAGGTGTAGTTGGGGAAATCGGGCACCCGGCCGGGCAGCACATCGGGCAGGATCGGCGGGCCGCCGGCGTAATAGGGCTTGTCGGTATCCTTGGTCAGATCCCAGGTTTCGAGATTGAAGGTCAGGATCAGCGCGACGCGGGCGCCGTTGGGCCACACCAGCGGCTGGCGCTGCGACATCGGGATATAGGGATATTCCATAGCGTCAATAATCCGACAAAAGGGCGCCGTAGCCGTCCATCTGGTCCATGATGCCCATGCTGCGCAGCGCATGCCAGTAGGTAGCGGTGTTGATGGCGATCACCGGCTTTTCGAGCCAGAATTCGGCGACCGCGGCGACGCGTGCAAAGGCGAGGTTGGTGCCGCACTGGATGATCGCGTCGACGCTGGGGTCATCGACTTCCTCGATGGCGCGTTTCAGCGTGCGTTCGCTTTCATGGGCGATCAGCATCGGGCCGGCGCATTGCAGCCCTTTGATGGCGACGACCTCATAGCCCGAATCCTCGAAAAAGCGCCGCACCTGGTTGTCGCCGACGGGCATATAGGGGGTGATGATGCTGATCCGCTTGGCCCCGCCGAGCGCCTTGACCGCGGCGTCGCAGGCATGGCTGCCCATGATGACCGGCTTGCCGGTCTGTACTTCCAGCCGTTGCAGCATGGCATCGGCACCATCGGCGCCATCCCAGAAGGTTTCGGCCGACATGCCCATGACAACGGCATCGGGCGCCATGCTCATCGCGACATCGACCGCGCCGCTGGTGGCGCTGCGGATATTGTTGAGCATCACCATGAAGCTGTCATCATCGGTGACGCGCGTATCCGGAATGCTGATCCGGGCGAAATGGTTGGTGACGCCGCGCGGTCGCATCGAATCATATTCAGGCTGCACGCTGGTGTTGGTCGAAGGTGCCACCACCGCGAATTTCGCCCGATAGCCCAGTGAATCGCCCATTCCGCTCTCCCTCGGCGCCAGCGTTACCGGCATCGCATGCCCTAGTGTCGCAGCCCGGCTTCCTGTGTTCGCTTGGCGGTCATATCGCGCTCGGTGGCGCTGTGGCCTGTGCGGGCAGGGCTAGTCCTGTTGGCAACGGGGTGTGGCAACCGGCAAACGGTGCTGCGTACAGGAAGGAACTGCCGATGGCCGCACGGCTTGCATGCGCGTCTGATCTCACCGCAACCGCCGGAGCGCGTTGATGTTCGATCATGATGTCATCATCGCCGGCGGTGGCCCGGTGGGCACGGTTGCCGGCTATGCGCTGGCGCGTGCCGGGTTGAAGGTGCTGGTCGTCGAAGCCGACACGCATTGCGCCGAAGACCTGCGCGCCTCGACCTTTCATCCGCCGAGCCTTGAAATGCTGGCGGCGCTCGGCGTGCTCGACGAGATGCTGCCGATGGGGCTGAAGGCGCCGGTCTATCAGTATCGCATCCGCCAGACCGGCGAGATTCTCGCTTTCGACCTTGGCGAACTCGCCGACCGCACCCCCTACCCCTTCCGCCTGCAATGCGAACAATGGCAGCTGGCCCGGCTGCTCGCCAACCGCATCGAAGCGATGCCGGGCAGCGACATGGCCTTTTCGCGGCGTGTCGTGCATTTCACGCAGGACGCCGATGGCGTCACCGTCGACCTCGAAACCCCGACCGCGATCGAAACCCGGCGCTGCCGCTATCTGATCGCCGCCGATGGCGCCAATTCGATCGTGCGCAAATGGCTCGGTGTGGGCTTCATGGGCTTCACCTATCCCGAAAAATTCCTCTGCCTGTCGACCAACGAACCGCTGGAAGCGCATTTCGACCGCCTCGCCTATGTCAATTATGTCGCTGATCCGGCCGATTGGCACGTGTTGCTGCGCGTGCCGCGGCTGTGGCGGGTTCTGGTGTCGGCCGATGAAGCGACGCCCGATGCCGAGCTGAAGTCCGATGCCAATGCCGCCGCGGTCTTCGGCCGGCTGCTCGGCCCCGAAACCCAGGTCGAAACTGTTCACCGCACCATCTATCGCGTCCACCAGCGCGTTGCCGAACGCTATGATCATGGCCGCGTCCTGCTGATCGGCGATGCCGCGCACCTCAACAATCCGCTCGGCGGGCTGGGCATGAACAGCGGCATCCATGATGCGATCAACCTGGCGGAAAAGCTGCCGCAGATCATCTTCGAAGGCGCCGAGGCGGCGCCGCTGCTGGCGCGTTTCGACCGCCAGCGCCGCACCGTGATGCACAATTTCATCCAGGCGCAGACCATCGCCAACAAGCGGCTGATCGAGGTCAACAACCCCGATGCCCGCGCCGAGGTCTTTGCCGGCATGCGCGCGCTCAACGCCGACACCGACAAGCGTCGCGACTATCTCTACACCCAGGCGATGTTCAAAAGCCTCGATGATGCGGCGGCGATCCAGTGAGCGTACCCCGCGATGCCAGGGGGTGGCGCGCCAAGATGGCGGTGCTCGGCCCGTCGACCAACACCATCGTCCAGCCCGACATGGACGATCTGCGCCTGCCCGGCGTCACCGGCCATTACGCCCGCATCTTCGTCGAAAATCTCGCGGTCGGTGACAATGCCAGCTTCAAGGCGCTGACCGACGCGATCACCGCCAGCGTCGATGAAGCGATCAAGTCGGTGCTGACCTGCCAGCCCGATTATATCGTCATGGGCATGTCGGCGATCACCTTTTACGGCGGCGTCGCCGGGGCCGAGGCGTTCCGCGCCCGCATCGCCGCGCTGTCGGGGCTGGGCGTTTCCACGGGCGCCATTGCCACCGCCGAAGCTTTGAAGCGCTTCGGGGCCAAGCGCGTCTCGTTCCTGTCGCCGTATTTCCCCAATGCCAATGCCGAGGTGCGCAATTTCTTCGAGGAATCGGGCTTCACCGTCGTGCGTGACCAGTGCCTGCAATGCGCCTCCCCGGTTGCCATTTCGCAGGTGCCCGACGACCGGCTGCGCGCCGTGCTCGCCGAACTCGATGGCCCCGATGTCGATGCCATCGTCCAGGTTGGCACCAATTTGTCGATGCTCGACCTGTCGGCGGCAGCGGAGAAAGTGCTCGGCAAGCCGGTCATCGCCATCAACGCCGCGACCTGGTGGCACGCGCTGCGCGCCCTCGGCATCGACGATGCGATCTGGGGCAAGGGCAGCCTGCTCGAACGCTTCTAGGTCGTGAACTCATAAATGTCATACCCCGGCACGTCCCGGAGCGGCCCGGTGCAAGTGAGTGAGCGCAGCGGCGCACCATTCAGGTGCGCCCAAGCGAAGCGAGCGCAGCACCGAGCCGCTCCGGGACGCCCTTCGGGTGGTGTCAGAAGACGAAATGGCGTCGTTGCACGAGCTTGCCGGGGGCGAAGCCCCGCCAGCGCTCGCGCGCCTAGCCATTTCGTCTTCTGACACCATGACGGGACAAGACATTTATGAGTTCACGACCTCAGCCGCGGCTTGATCTGTCGAGCATTTGGGTGATGGTAGTGGCATGACACCGTTCGAATTCACCATCCCGGTCCTGGTCATCGGCGGCGGCGCTTGCGGTGCCGTCGCGGCACTTGCCGCGCGCACGGCGGGCGCCGAGGTGCTGCTCATCGAACAGGACGCACATGCCGCCGGCACCACCGCCATGTCGCAAGGGCTGATGTGCGCCGCCGGCACGGTGCAACAGGCAGCGCTCGGCATCGAGGACAGCGCCGACATCCTGTATGCCGACATCATCGCCAAGACCAAGGGCCAGACCGACCCGGTCATCGCCCGCGCCATCGCCGATCATTCGGGCCCGACGCTCGACTGGCTGACTCGCGAGATCGGCTATCCCTTCGAACTCGATACGGGTTTTCGCGCCGCCTATGGCCATAGCCGGCAGCGCATGCACGGCTGGCCGGCCCATGGCGGTGCCGACATGGTGCAATTGCTCCACCAGAAACTCGCCGATCATGGCGTCGACGTGCTGTTCGAAGCACGGCTGGTCGATATCGTCAGCACGACGCCCGGCCGCATCGACGGGGTGATCGTCGAGCGCCCCGATGGCGCGCGCGAAGCCATCGGTTGCGGCGCGCTCGTGCTCGCCAGCGGCGGTTTTGCCGCCAATCACGCCATGGTCAGCCAGCACATGCCCGAAGCGGCGATCGCCAAGCACAACGGCCATGAGGGCAATCGCGGTGACGGTATCTGGCTCGGCGCCGGGCTTGGCGCCGCCCTCGCCGACATGGGCAGCTACCAGGGCTATGCCATGCTTGCCGACCCGCACGGCATCACCGTGCCGCCGGGCGTGCTGGTCGAGGGCGGCTTTCTCGTCAACAATCGCGGCGAACGCTTCGTCAACGAAGTCGCCGATATCGCCGGCATGGTGCACCCGGTGATGATGCAGCCCGCCGGCACCGCCTTTGTGGTGTTCGACGCGGCGATCGAAGCGCGCACCGCCTATACCCTCGAAGTCCAGCAGTTGCAGGAAACCGGCGCGATCCGCACCGCGGCCGATCTCGCGGCGCTGGCGGCGATCACCGGCGGCGATGCCGACACACTGGCGGCGACGCTCGCGGCCGCCGATGCCGCCGCCGAAGGCCGCGCCCCCGATACGCAGGGCCGCGACTGGGGGCAGGATCATCCGCCGCGCTGGCCGCTCCACCTCGTCAAGGTGTGCGGTGGCATCTACCACACCCAAGGCGGCTTGCAGATCGACGGCGATGCGCGTGTGCTGTTCGGCGATGGCCGCGGCTTCGCCAATTTGTTCGCCGGCGGCGGCGCGGCGCGCGGCGTCTCGGGGCCGAGCTATTGGGGTTATCTGCCAGCCATGGGCCTCGGTTCCGCGATCACGCTGGGCCGTCTGGCCGGGAACGGCGCAGCTACGGCGGCATCCGAGGTCTAGATTGGATCGAGCAGCCCATAGCTGACCAACGCCTCGTTCCAGAAGATCGATTTTCCAAACGGCGACAGCAGAAAATCGCGGGTATCGCGCCAGCGCCGGATCAGCGAATCGGCATCGAGCGGATGGCCGAAATCGGCATGGACCTTGGCGCGGTCGAGCTCGCCGAGCTTGGCCCAGTGCATCGAATACGGCACGCCTGCGGCTTCGAGCGCGCGGCGCACCGCCGCTGCGCCGCGCGGCACGGTCTGTTCGAGTTCGGCAAGCGCCGCCATGAATAGCTGGGCGTCGGGCATCCGCGAATCGGCCTGCGCCATCGCCCCCTGGCAGACCAGCGGCGACAGGCCGTCGATTTCGATGACGGCATTGTGGTCGAAGCGCGTGAACGCCAGCGTGCCGGCCGGCCGGGAAACGAAGCGCAAGGTGAAAACGAACGATGCGGCAAGTTCGGCCACGGCGGCGCAGATCGCCGGGACCGCGGTCGCCACTCGCTCGATCGGAATGGCAAACGAGGCGTTGTACAAAGCGCCCGGCCGTTGCCCGGTGATCGAACCCTGGTGCAACTCGCTCCATTGCCGCGCCGGCCGTGCCGGATCATCGGGGTCGAAGGGTTCGAGCCCGGTTTCGAATCCCTTTTCAGCGACATAATAGGCAAAGGCCGATGCCGATCCCCCGAGCACCGCCGCCAGCACCCATGGCGGCACCGCGCCAGCGCTCTCCACGCCAGCGGTCACCACGCCTTTCCACGCCTTGGTATTGCCGCCGCCCAGTCCGTCGCGCGCCGCCACATGCAGCCGCTCGCCGATCCCGACGATCGCATCGGCCGGTCGCCCCAGATTCTTCAACGGACTTGCCGACGCTGCTGTTCGCCCGGTCGGGATGTACATGTTGTGCGCCGCAACGCCACTGAACAAGGCGTGCGGATCGATGGTGAGTTCATAGAATGCCGGCGCTACGGGGCAGCCGAGCGCCGCCGCCACACGGTCGAATTGCGCATTGCCGATCGCATCGAGCAGCGCCGGCGTCAGCGGCATCAATCGTTCCAGTTCGGCGAAGCGCTGGTTGTCGGCAAGCTCGATCGCCACCCCGTTGACGATGCCCATGCCGCCAAGGTGAATGAGCGCATCCTCGAAGCGATCATCGTCACGCACCAGCCGCACCGGCACCCCGTCGATCGTCAGCCTGGCCAGCGCCGCCGCGCTGAGCACCGGCGCCGATTCGGGCTCGATCCAGACATGATCGCCGCTACCGACGATCAGGTGCATACCCAGCACCATGTTCTGGATGCCGCCATAGCCGAGCCGCGAGCCGTGGCTGGCGGTGCCGAAACCACCGGCAATCGTCGGCTTGAGAAAACTGCCGCTGCTGAACAGCGACAGGCCTTGGGCTTCGGCGGTGGCGAGCAGCGTCGCCATCGACGTGCCGCCGAGCACGAGCGCGACATGATCGCCGGGCACCGATGCCGCATCATGCCGTTCATCGGGCGCGATGCCGGTGATGCCGCTGTGCCCGGCGGTATCGAGCTGCCATTCGGGCGTGCCGACCAGCGCCGAAAAACTCCAGCCGGTGCCGACCATCCCGGCAGCGTCGCGCCCGCCCGCGGCTTCGATGCGGCGTAGATAGGCGAACAGCAACGCCCCGCTGGCGGCAAAGCGATCAAGTCCGGACACGGCATCGAGATCATGCGTCACCAGCGTCGCCACTTGCTTGACGATCATCTGCGGCCGATCGGCGCCGGGAGACAGCGTACCGCGCGTCAAATGAAAATTCGTCCAGGGCACATCGGTTCGAAAATCGAGCGACGGCATCGCAGTCTCCTTGGCCAGGGGCCGGGGCCTCAGTAGGGCGCGGCGTTCGCCTTTTCCACCGCAGCAGCGCGCGCGGCGAGCGTATCGAGTTCGATCCAGTCGGGACCATGGCGGGCTTTCCATCTGCCCCAATCGATCAGGCAATGCATGAACTTGGCATTGAACAATTCGGCGGGCCGGGTCCCGCACTGGAGCGGCCGCTTTTCACCACCGGGGCGGCGCGGCTGGCTCGCGGGGGCCGCATCGGGCGCATTGAAACCATCGGCCGAAATCACGCTGATCCGCCCCATGGGATAATTCAGTCGCAGCGACGCGATCGACATCAATTCGTTCTGGTTGACGAGGGTCGAATAGCCCCGCATCCCCACCCGCCGGGCATCCGGCCGCGCATCGACTTCGGCGACACCGCGCCGATCCTTGTCCTCGATATCGCGGAACACCACGGTCGGGCCATTGCGCATGACATGTATGTGCGGTGCATCCCGCAGGGCGAATTTGCTGGCATAGCTTGCCGCGCGCCGGGCGACGCCGGCTTCGAAGACCGAACTGCGCACCCCGCCATCGACATAGGTCGTGCCATCGATCCGCACCGGGGTCAGCCGCACCGGGATCGAGCTCGATGCCAGCGCGATGCCGGCAACACAGTGCGCCACCCGCTGCAGCGTCGCCGGATCGGGCCTTTGATCGGTGCCGAATTCGTCGCGCACCAATTTCGTGACATCGACGGCTTTCAGATCGCCCGAGCGGGCTTCGACCATCCCGATCGACAGATTGGGGTGGCCGGGCTGCAACATGCGGACCAGCGGCGATTCAGCACCATTGGCCGGCACCAGATAGGCCATGACCATGTCGCGCAGCGGCGAAATATCATTCTCCGCGCCCTTGCGAACGACACCGAAGTACCCATCCTCCCTGGCCAGCCGCTGCGCATCCTTGATGTCATAGGCTATCGCCAGCGCGTCATAATCGCCTGCCGCCACGTACAGGCCCTGCAGGGCGCCTGTGCTGATTCCGGTGACCGCCGACCAATCGGTGCGGCCGAGCGCCTGCAGATAGCCGGCACCGAACGCCCCCCAGCTGCCGCCACCCGACAGCATCAGGACCGAAAATTCCGGCTGTGCCGGTTGCCCGGCAAACGCCGGTCCGCTCGGTCGCCGCTTTTCGAACGCGGCAATCAACGGATCGATCCGCGTGAGGGCTTCGGTGTCGAATGATTTGTCGGGCGTCACCCGGCAACCGATCTGGTTGCTGGGCCCCGTCAGGCATTCATCGTCACCGGCATCGCGTTGCAATTCGGCAAACAGCGGCGTCGATGTGTAGGTCACGCTATGCTTTGCCAGCATGCTGCCACAGGTGAATTCGAGCGGCCTGGCGCCAAGGTGCAAGCACCCGCCGAGCAGGAGCGGTGCAAACAGGATCGCAATGCGGCGCTTCACTATCGCCCTCCCGGGTCACAGTAACGATGTCCCGTTATGCTGAAACTGCGTCCTAAAGCCGTGAAAAAAATGTGTCGCATTTCACGATTTGTTGTTTAAAAACCATTCCGGGGGCACTGATGGACAGATATCGGCTCGATCTGATTGGACCTTTCGGGCTGTTCGCGCCGGATGGACAGCGTATTCCCATCACCAGCCAGAAAGCCATGGCGTTGATTGCGATGACCGTCGTCTCGGCGGGCGGTGTCCGCGCGCGGCGCAAGCTGGAAAGCATGTTGTGGGGATCGCGGCCGCCCAAACAGGCACAGGACAGCCTGCGCCGTGAGCTGTCGAACCTGCGCAAGGTGCTCGCCGACCATGGCGCCAGTGACCTGCTGGTCTGCGAAACCAAGCGCGTGGCCTTTGCCATCGATCGAATCGATGTCGACATCTTCACGATCGCGGTCGGCAATCCCGATGCGCGATCCCGGTTTACCGGCGATTTCCTCGAAGGCATCGACCTGTCCGACAGCGAGGAATTCGAAGACTGGCTGCGCGAGGAACGCGAACGCATCGGCGCGATGATCGACATGGTGCCGGCGCCGGGCGGCATCGCCGCCCCCACGCCGGCCCAAGTGTTCGGTGGCAGCCCGCCGACGGCACGCGCCAGCCTGGCCTCGGGCAATCGGCCGGTGCTGCCGCCCAAGCCATCGCTGGCAGTGCTGCCGCTCACCGTGCTCGGATCGACGCCGCAGCCCTGGCTGGGCACGGGGCTCGCTGATGAACTCAGCGTGTGCCTGAGCGCCTATCCGCAATTGTTCATCGTCGCCAGCGGTGCCGCCCGGCTGCTCGTCGAACAGCAATTGCCGCGCACCGAAGTCGCGGCGCGGCTGGGTGTCCGCTATCTCGTCGATGGCAGTATCATCAGCGAGCAGGGCCGGCTGCGCGTGCTGGCGGCGCTGGTCGATGGTGAAAGCGGCGAACAATTCTGGTCGGAATCCTTCGTCGGCGAAACCGATGGCAGCTTCAGCTTCCAGCAGGATATCGCCGCGCGGATCGCGCCGCAGATCTGGACCAAGGTCGATACCGCCGAACGCAAGCGCAGCCTGCGGTTGATCGGGCCGGTATCGGGCGATTACGAACGCTTCTGGCGCGCCAGTGCCCTGTTCCGCAGCTGGGAACGCGATGCGATCGCCGAAGCGCTGACGCTGACGATGCAGCTTGTCGATGACGATCCGACCTGCCCCTGGGCGACCTCGCTCGCCGCCTATTGCAGCAGCATTTCGTACCTGATGCAGTACACCCCCGATCGCACCGCGATGTTGCGGCGCGCCATTACCTATTACCAGGCCGCGATGCGCTACGGCGCCGACAATGTCGAAGCGCTGGGTTATTGCGTCGGCACGCTGATGAACATCGATGGCGACATGGAAACCGCCGACCGGATCGTCACCAGCGCTTTGCGGCTGTTGCCGGCGCATCAGCCGACGTTGTTCTGGGGGGGCTGGGTCGATGTTGTGCGCGGTGACCATGGCCGCGCCGTCGAACGGTTCGAACTGGCGCTGCGCGTCAACCCCGCGACCGGCGCGCGCGGCGAAACGCTGGCGGGTATCGGATTTGCCGCCTTGCAGCGCGGCGACATCGGCGATGCCTATGAATTCTTCAGCGAAGCGGCGCATGCGGCGCCGAGTTTCCCCCCCACGGCGCTGGGCATCTGTGTCGCGGCGCAACTCCTGGGCAAGCAACAGGAAGTCCAGGCCCGGGCGCGGGCGTTGCTGGCGGGCGGCGGTTTGGCGCTGGCACGGTTGATGCGCAAGCCCGAGGACCGCAAGCTTCTCGAAGGCGTCCTGCAGGCAGCGGCTGGCATCGCGGTGCCGACCGGTGCGCCGACGGCACTTGCCGCCGTGCCGCGTGATACCCCGATTGCCAATCACGACCTGATCTGAAAACAGCGATTCAGCGCCTTGCAAGGTTGCTGACTCGAAGGCGGCCTGATCAGACTCTCGCCCCGAACAACGCCCCGACGCCCGCGGTCGCCGCCATCGCGAAAGCCCCCCAGAAAGTGACGCGCAGCGTTGCCTTGGCAAGGCCGGCGCCACCCGCCTGCGCCCCGACGGCACCCAGCAACGCCAGGAACAGCAGCGACGCGGCAGCGACGATGGGGACAAGCAGACCGCGCGGTGCAACCAGCACCATCAGCAGCGGCAGCGCCGCGCCCACCGTGAAGGTTGCAGCGGAGGTCAACGCCGCCTGGATCGGCCGGGCATGGCCACCCGGCACCAGCCCCAGTTCGTCACGGGCATGGGCGCCAAGGGCATTGCTCGCCATCAATTGCCCGGCGACCGTGTCGGCCAGCGCTGCATCGAGCCCGCGGCCAACGTAGATGGCGGCAAGTTCGGCGCGCTCCGCGTCGGGGTCCGCCGCAAGTTCGCCGGTTTCGCGTGCCAGATCGGCCGCTTCGGTATCGGCTTGCGAACTGACCGAGACATATTCGCCGGCGGCCATCGACATTGCCCCGGCGACCAGCCCCGCGACCCCGGTCAGCATGATATCACCGGGCTTCGCTGCCGCAGCGGCGACGCCGATGATGAGGCTGGCGGTCGACACAATGCCGTCATTGGCGCCAAGAACGGCGGCACGCAGCCAGCCGATGCGCGAAACAAGGTGGCTTTCGCCATGGCGGCGGCTCATCGGGGCAGTGCCTTTCAATAGTCGGTGCCGATTGCCCGGGGGTTTGGACAATCGGCACCCTGTACGAACACACCGGGACTGTTGCGCCGGCACAGTTTCGGCAACACGGTACCATGCGTCCTTGCCCCGAGCGAACGGGCAGCGCAGGGCACCAGCAGCTTTGCCCTGATCGGGTTCGGCATCGATCGAACCTTCACCAGGCAAAACGGTGTAACGTGACCAATATGGAACAACATCCTGATGTCAGGCTGAAGGCGCCGGCAGCGCATGGTTGAAACCATCGTCTTGCGCAGCGGTCGGCTGGCGGCAACCGTCGCGCCAGCGCGTGGCGGCGGTATCACCGGCTTCACCGCCGGGTCCGAGCCGCTGTTCGCGGCCCGCCTGGAAGACGCTTCGCCGCTCGGTCTGGCGTGCTTTCCGTTGCTGCCCTTCTCGAATCGCATTGCCAACGGGCGCTTTCACGCTGATGGTCGCACCGTCAGGCTGCCCCGCAACCACCCCGGCGACAGCGATCACCCGCACGCCCTGCACGGGCTGGCCTGGCAATTGCCCTGGACGGTCGTCGCTGCAACGCCGACATCCTGCCACCTGCGGATCGACGTCGCCGCGGGTGACTGGCCCTGGGCCTGGCGCGGCGAACAATGGCTAAGGCTCGATCCGCACGGCCTGACCCACAGGATCAGGCTCACCAACCGCGATCAACGCCGCATGCCGGCAGGCATCGGGCTACACCCGTGGTTGCCGCGCAATGCCCGCACGATGTTCCGGTCATTGCACAGCGGCGAATGGCTGACCGGCGAGGACGGGTTGCCCATCAGCCTCACGACCTGTCCGCAGCCGCTCGACTGGTGGCATGGCAAGCCCATTGCGACACGACCGGTCGATACCGTCTACACCGGGCGCAGCGGCAGCATGACGATCGACTGGCCCGACAGGGACCTGACACTGGTGATGACGCCGTCCGGCACGCTGATGTTCACCGTGGTCTATGTGCCTGACCGCGCCGATCATTTTTGCGTCGAACCGGTCAGCCACATGACCGATGCCGTCAATCGCCGCGAGCCCGCGGCGTTCACCGGCCTGCGCTGGCTGGACCGGGACGAAGCGCTGGACGGCGCTGTTCGCTACGATGTTTCAGGCGCCGCTATCGACCGCTGACGGCGACGCGGCCGCGATGACCGACCCGGACCGGCCGCGCGACTGACGCGCCTCCCCAACTGGCTCCCCCATCTGGCGGATTGGATGCGCCGGTCAAATGATTAAAATCTCGTAAGGTTTTTGGTCTGTGCCCGGGACCGATCGCGCCAGCGCGTGGCGCGGCGACACGGCCGGGGAACGATTACCGCATCTGGTTTGCGCCTTCGACGCACGCGTCGTCGGTGAGGGGGAAGACGATCATGGCTACCTATAACGGCACCAACAGCAATGATCTCATTGAAGGCAGCATCTTCGGCGACACGATCAACGGCGCCGGCGGCAACGACACCCTGTCGGGCGTGCAGGGCAATGACCGGATCGACGGCGGCGAGGGCGACGACAGCATCAGCGGAGGCGACGACAATGACACGCTGATCGGCGGCAACGGCAATGACAGCATTTCCGGCGGCAACGGCAATGACGTCATGGATGAAACCATCCCGAACACCCTTGGCGATGGTGCTTATGGCGACGACACGATCGATGGCGGGGCGGGCAACGATTTCATCTATGATTTCCGCGGCGTCAACGTCCTGATGGGCGGCGACGGCAACGACACGATCGCCGGGGTCGGCACGATCGATGCCGGGGCCGGCAGCGATTTCATCGCCTTCATCTCGGCGCTGTCGGCGTCGGTCGACACGATCGCCGGCGGCAGCGGCCGGGATGTCTTTCACCTCGCGCCGATCATCGATGGCCAGTGGGCTGCCGACCGCATCACCGATTTCAACCCCGGCGAGAGCGACATCATCTGGACGACATCGCTGGTCGACGGTTTGCAGAATTACAGTGCGGGCACAAATCTGTTCACCGCCGGCTATCTGCGGCTGGTGCAGGTCGGCGCTGACGCGGTCCTGCAACTCAACCGCAGCGCCTCGGGTATCGCCGGCGATTTCCGCGACTATGTCGTTATCGAGAACCAAAATACTGCCAGCATTGCCGCATCGATCGGCCTGTTCGGCTCGCACACCGGCACGGTCAATGCCGACACGCTGACCGGGTCGGCCGGCAATGATTTCATCTATGGTTTCAGCGGTAACGACAGCCTGTCGGGCGGCAGCGGCGATGATCGCATCGAAGGCAACGCCGGTGCCGACTGGATCGACGGCGGCGATGGCAACGACGTGCTGACCGGTGAAACGCTGATCGATCTCACGGGCGGTGACGACACGATCTTCGGCGGGGCCGGCAATGACCTGATTTTTGCCAGCGCCGGCAACGACCGCCTCGAAGGCCAGGCCGGTGACGATTTCGTCGAAGGCCTGGAGGGCAATGACGTGGTGCGCTTCGGCCTGCCCGTCGGCACCGCCGGCACGCTGCGCATCGTCGCCGGCAGCGGCGCCGATGCCGGTGCCTGGCTGGTCGAGCGCGTCGATGGCGCGCTGGTGGAAAGCGTCTTCCGCTTCGTCATCACCGGGCCCGATTCGGCGACGGTGCAGGGGCTGGGCAGTGGCGCCTTCAATGGCTTCGACACGCTGGTTTCGATCGACCAGCTCGAATTCTATATCGATTATGGCGCCGCGGCGAACCCGCCCGGCACGGCGATCTACACCCGGCTGACGACGCTGGTGCCGCCGATCACCGGGAATGCGGCGCAGGTGCTCGGCAGCATCGGTGCCGATAACCTCGATGCGGCGGCGCTCTATCCCGCGGCGACGGCGCTCGATGTGATCAACATCAGCGCGGAAATCGGCAACGACACGCTGCGCGGCCATGATGGCGCCAACAACCTCGATGGCGGCAGCGGCAACGACAACGTCAGCGGCTTTGGCGGCTACGACACGTTGGCGGGCGGCGACGGCAGCGACACGCTGATCGGCGGCGACGGCAACGACAGCCTGGCCGGCGGCGCCGGCAACGACTTCCTGAACGTCACCGGTCCGGGTGGCGGCAGCACCGGCGAGGCGGGCGACGATACGCTCGACGGCGGCGCCGGCAACGACCTCGTTTTCGATTCGCAAGGGTCCAACCTGGTGCTCGGCGGCGACGGCAACGACACCATCGGCGGCAGCGGCACCATCAACGCCGGCGCCGGCGCCGACCTTATCGCCTTCATCTCGGGTGGCACCGCATCCGTCGACTCGATTTCTGGCGGCACCGGCAACGATATTTTCCACGTCACGCTGCCCTCGAGCGGCACTTTGCTCGCCGACCGCATCCTCGATTTCAACCCGGCCGAAACCGATTTCCTGTGGATGTCGGGGATCATCGACAGTCTGCAGGGCTATGTCGCCGGCAGCAACCTGTTCACGTCGGGCTTTCTCCGCCTTGTCCAGAACGGTGCGGATGCGACGTTGCAGATCAATGTCGCCGCGACCGGCATCGCCGGCGACTTCCGCGATCTCGTCCATGTCGCCAACCGCACCGTCGCCAGCGTTCAGCCCTTCGTGACCCTGCTCGCCAGCCATTCGGGCGCGGTCGGCGCCGATACGCTGGGCGGCGGCGCCGGCAATGATTTCATCCGCGGCTTCGGCGGCAACGACAATCTGTCGGGCAATGACGGCAACGACAATATCGAAGGCAATGCCGGGGCCGATTTCATCAATGGCGGGAATGGCAACGACACGCTGATCGGCGAATCGGGCCTCGATATCAATTTCGGCAATGATTCGATCTTTGCCGGCGACGGCAACGACGTGCTGCGCGGCGACCGCGGCGATGACTATCTCCAGGGCCAGGGCGGCGACGATGCCGTCGATGGCGGTCTGGGTTATGATGCCGCCAGCTTCGGCTTGCCGACCGGCACGCCGGGCACGCTGCGCATCGTGGCCGGCAGCGGTGCCGATGCCGGGGCCTGGCTGGTCGAACGCGTCGATGGCGCAACGGTCGAAACGGTGTTCCGCTATGTCATCACCGGTACCGGCACCGCGACGGTACAGGGCTTCGGCACCGGCGCCTTCAACGGCACCGATACCGTCGTCGGCATCGAACAGCTTGATTTCTTCATCAACTATTTTCCGGCTGCGAACCCGCCGGGCACCTATATCACTACCCGGATCGCCTCGTTCGTTCCCGAGATCGTCAACGGCTATGCCAATGTCCAGGGTGCGGCCGGCGACGACAATATCGATCTGCTGACGTCGTACCCAGCGGCCACCGGCGCCGACACCATCGATGTCTATGGCTATACCGGAAACGACACGATCCGCGGTCATGACGGCCGCAACTTCATCGACGCCGGTGACGGCAACGACAGCATCGAAGGCCGCGGGGGTGACGATTATCTGCGCGGCGGCGCCGGCGACGATGTCATCAACGGCGGCACCGGCCGCGACGATATCGCCGCCTTCAACCTCGTTGCCGGCACGCCGGGCAGCTATCGTGTCGTTACCGGCGGCAATGCCGAAACCCTGATCATCGAGCGCGTCGATGGCGCGACGGTCGAACAGGTGTTTCGCATCACCCGGCTGGTCGATGGCCGCTTCACGGTCGAAGGCCTGGGCTCGGCGGCGTTCCTCGGCACCGATACGCTCAGCAACATCGATGACCTGCATTTCCTGCCCGACGGCAATTTCGACGCGGCGCGCTTTGTATCGGTGCGCACCGGCGTCCGGGTCAATGATGTGTCCAATAATGCGCTGGGAATCGACGGCACCAATTTTGCCGACGTGATCAATGTAGCCGCGCTGTATCCGGCGCCGTTCCCGGGCGTGAACCTGTTCGTCTTCGGCGGTGGCGGCAACGACACGATTCTGGGCAGCAACAACGGCGAGCATATCGAGGGAGATGGCGGCGATGACAGCATCTCCGGCATGGCCGGCGACGACACGATCTATGGCGAAGCCGGCAATGACGTGATCGACGGCGGCGCCGGGCATGACCGGTCGAACTACACATTGCCCAAGGGCACGCCGGGCACGTTGCGCCTGGTCGACACTGCGCCGGGCGTTGTGATTGTCGAGCGCGTTGACGGTGCCACGGTGGAACAGGTGTTCCGCATCACCCGCACCGGTATCGGGCAAGGCATCGTGGAAGGTGTGAACAGCGCCGCCGCGATCGGCACGGATACACTGACCGGCATCGAGCAGCTCGATATCTTCATCGAGACATTCCCCGATCCCGGCTATGCCGGTCACAGCGTCGGGGTGCGGCTGGCGCCGTTCGCGCCGGCGATCGTCAATAACTTCGCCCATGTGGCGGGGTCGATCGGCGGCGATTTCATTGATATCGGGGCGCTTTATCCGGCCGCCGGCAGCGCGGAGATCAACAGCACCGGCGAACAGGGCGATGACACGATCATCGGCCATGACGGCCGCAACTATGTCGAAGGCGGCAGCGGCAACGACAGCATCGATGGCCGCGGCGGCAATGACGATCTCAACGGCAACGATGGCAACGACACGCTGATCGGCGGCGGCGGCAACGGCTTCATGAAGGGCGGCGCGGGCAACGACAGCCTCGACGGCCGCGACGGCAACGACGATCTCAACGGCAATGCCGGCAATGACAGCATCAGCGGCGGCAGCGGCGATGACTATATCCGCGGCGAAGCCGGCAACGACAGCATCGATGCCGGCGTCGGCGGCAATGACACCGTCGCCTTCAACCTGCCAGCCGATACGCTGGGCAGCTATCGCCTGGTCGTCGGAATCGGCGCCGAAGACGGGCTGTTGTTCGTCGAACGCGTCGATGGCGCGGTGGTGGAGCGCGTGTTCCAGATCAGCTTTGCCGCCGACAAGACCGCCACCGTCACCGGGCTCGGCACCGCGGCGTTTCTGGGCACCGATGTAGTGACCAACGCCGAACGCCTGCATTTCCTGCCCGAAGGGCCATTCAATGCCGCGCGCTTCCTTGAAGTCCGCGCCGCGGTCATTGCCGGCGCGATCGCCAACAACGCCGCCTTCGTCAACGGATCGGCAACGCATGATCTGATCGATCTCCAGGCACTCTACCCGACCGCGACCGCGGCCACCGCGCTCAACGGCAACGGTGGCGCCGGCGATGACACGATGATCGGCCATGCCGGGACGAACAATTTGACCGGTGCGGCCGGGGCCGATGTGCTGACGGGTGGCGACGGCAACGACAATCTGATGGGCGGCAACAACGGCAATTCGACCGGCCATCTGGGCGACAAGGCCGATCACATTTCCGGCCAGGGCGGCAACGACGTCCTGCGCGGTGGCGACGGCAATGACACGTTGCTGGGCGGCGATGGCGACGACAATCTGCGCGCTGACCTTGGTGACGATTCGATCGATGGCGGCGCCGGCAAGGATCTCGTCAACTACCGGTTCGACGATCTCACCACCGGCGTCAGCTTCGACGCCAGCAGCTTCGGCAGCGCCGCCAGCTTCACCCTGAACGACGGTCGCGGCGGCACCGACAGCCTAACTGATGTCGAATATGTCGGGGTAATCGGCTCGCAGGGCCATGATTCCTTCCAGGGATCGCTGCACACGACGAGCAATACGCCGGGCATCTTCGCCAACCTGCTTTCGGGCGGCGCGGGCAACGACACGCTGGTCGGCGGCGGCAGCAGCGACCGGCTGAACGGCGAGAACGACAATGATCTGGTCGACGGCCGCGGTGGCGATGATGTGCTGACCGGCGATGCCGGCGACGACGTCATCATCGGCGGCAGCGGCAATGATTCGATCGACGGCGGCACCGGCAATGACACCGTGCGGTTCAGCGGCTCGCGCGCCGACTATACGATCGCCTTTAACGGAGCGTCCGCAACGGTAACCGACCTGCGATCGGGCACGCCCGATGGTGCCGACACGATCAGCAACGCCGAACGCCTTGTCTTCGATGGCGACGGGACGATCGTGACCATCGCCGGCGCGATCATCGGGACGACGGGCAATGACACGCTGGTCGGCACGGCAGCGGGTGAACTGCTGCTGGCCGATGCTGGCAATGACCTCGTTACCGGCAACGGCGGCGCCGACACGCTGCAGGGCGGCGAGGGCAATGACACGCTTTACGGCGGTAGTTCGCAGGATCCGCTGGGTCATCCCGGCGATGGCGGCGACCTGATCCTTGGTGAAGGCGGCAACGACATTTTGCGCGGCGGCGATGGCAATGACACGCTGCGCGGCGGCGACGGCAATGACAATCTGCGGGCCGACGATGGCGATGACGTCATCGACGGCGGCGCCGGGATCGATTCTGTCAGCTATGTCATCGAAAATGTGCCCGGCGGCGTTACGTTCGATGCCAGCAATTTCGGGCTGACCTCCACTTTCACGCTGAACGACGGCCGCGGCGGCATCGATACGTTGATCGACGTCGAACTGCTGTCGGTCAATGGCTCGCAAGGCAATGACAGCCTTATCGGCTCGGCGTTCGATGACATTCTGGTCGGCCGTGGCGGCAGTGACACGATTCAGGGCGGCGCCGGCAGCGATATCATCGTCTTTACCTTTGACGACCTCGCCAGCGGTGTGACCTTCGATGCTTCGGGCTTTGGCGCGACGGCGACCTTCACGATCAGCGACGGGCGCGGCGGTATCGACACGATCAGCGAGGCCGAACAGCTGCGCGTGCTGGGGTCGCAGGGCAACGACCTGCTGCTCGGCTCGATCCACGCGGTGGCCGGCCTCGGGCTGTTTGCCAACAATCTGTTCGGGCGCGGTGGCAATGATATAGTCATCGGCGGCGACAGTGTCGATTTTGTCGCCGGCGATGACGGCAATGACAGCCTGGAAGGCCGGGGCGGCAATGACCAGCTGTTCGGCAATGCCGGCGACGACAGCATCGCCGGCGGCCGTGGCAATGATTTCATCGATGGTGGCTCCGGCAGCGATACGGTGGTGCTGAGCGGCAGGCGCGCCGATTACAGCTTTGGGTTGAACGGTACCCAGCTGATCGTCAGCGATCGCCGGGGCGGCACGCCCGACGGCACCGACACGATCACCGGCAGCGAATTCCTCGCCTTTGCCGGCGACGCCACGACTCTGTCTGTTGCCGCGCCGATCCTCGGCACGCCGGGCAACGACGGGATCCTCGCCACGACGGGCGACGATCTGGTCTTCGCCGATGCGGGCAACGACACCGTTACCGGCAGTGGCGGCGCGGACATCATCTACGGCGGCGAGGGCAACGACCAGCTCTTCGGCGGCAGCTCGAGCCAGCCGACCGGCCACCCCGGCGACGGCGCCGATGTCATCTACGGCGAAGGCGGCGGCGATATCCTGCGCGGCGGTGATGGCAACGATTCGCTCTACGGCGGCGACGGCGACGACAATATGCGCGGCGACCAGGGCGACGACCATTTCGATGGCGGCGACGGGCGCGACCTTGTCACCATGCGCTTCGACGATCTCGCCACCGGGGTCGATTTCGATGCCAGTGGCTTCAACAGCGCCGCCAGCTTCTCGATGAGCGACGGCCGCGGCGGCACCGACAGTTTCGTCGCTGTCGAAAACCTCAACATCGTCGGCTCGCAGGGCAATGATGTCATCCGGGTTTCGCTCCACAATAGCGGCAATCTTGTCATCGGTCCTGCCAACCAGGTCTCGGCGGCGGTGGGCAACGACACGATCATCGGCGGCGGCAGTTTCGATATTCTGCTCGGCCAGGACGGCAATGACGAAATCTTCGGCGAAGCCGGCGATGACATCCTGAACGGCGACGCCGGCAATGACGTGATCATCGGCGGCGCCGGGGCCGATACGATCCAGGGTGGCGACAATGATGACACGCTGCTCGGCGGCACCAGCAGCGAGCCCGGCGGCCATGCCGGCGATGCGGCCGACCTGGTCTCGGGCAACGCCGGCAACGACGTGCTGCGCGGCGGCGATGGCAATGACACGCTCAACGGTGGCGACGGTGATGACAATCTGCGCGGCGACGATGGCGACGATTCGATCGACGGCGGCGCCGGCCGCGATTTCGTCAGCCTGCGCTTCGATGATCTGGCCACCGGAGTCAGTTTCGATGCGACCCAGTTCGGCAATGCCGCCGCGTTCAGCCACACCGATGGCCGCGGCGGCACCGACAGCTATGCCAATGTCGAAAGCCTGGGCATCTTCGGTTCGCAGGGCAACGACCTGCTGCTCGGGTCGCGTTTCACCACCGATGCTGCCGGCGATCCGGCCAATCTCATCGGCGGCGAAGGCGGCGACGATACGATCGTCGGCGGCGACAATGCCGATCTGATCAGCGGCGACGGCGGTAACGACAGTGTCTCGGGCCTTGGCGGCAACGACACTTTGTACGGCGATTTCGGCGATCTCGTCCTCATCGGCGACGATACGTTGGTCGGCGGCGGCGGCGATGATGTGCTTTACGGCGATCTCGGCAGCGATACGGCGGTGTTCAGTGGCGCCCGCGGCGATTACGAACTGACGCGCAACCCCGATGGCAGCCTGCGGGTCACCGATCTGCGCGCCGGCTCGCCCGATGGCGTCGACACACTCGATGGCATCGAATTCCTCGCTTTCAACGGCGGCGCCACGATGCTGCCCGTCGCCGGGGCGATCATCGGCACGGCAGCGGCCGACACCATCATCGGCACGGCGGGCGCAGACCTGGTGCTGGCCGAAGGCGGCAACGACAGCGTCACCGGCAATGGCGGCGCCGACACCATCTATGGCGGCGACGGCAATGACCAGCTGACCGGCGGCCGTTCGACCGCGTCGACCAACCACCCCGGCGATGCCGGCGACCTGATCTTCGGCGACGGCGGCAACGACACGCTCCGCGGCGGCGACGGCAACGACACCCTCGATGGCGGCGACGGCAACGACAATCTGCGCGGCGACCTCGGCGATGACCATTTCGACGGCGGCGCTGGCCGCGATTTCGTCAGTTATCTTTTCATCGATCTCACCACCGGGATCGTGTTCGATGCCAGCAACTTCGGCATCACCGCCAGTTTCACCCTCAGCGACGGTCGCGGCGGCACCGACAATTTGACCAATGTCGAGTTCCTCGGCATCAGCGGGACGTCTGGCAACGACAATCTCCAGGGTTCGCTCTACACGTTTGGCGCTGGCAGCCTTGAATTCGCCAACGTCCTCAGCGGGTTCGACGGTAACGACATGCTTGGTGGCGGTGAGCAGGCCGACAGATTGTTGGGCGATGCCGGCAACGATGTGCTGATCGGCCGCGGCGGTAACGACGAGTTGACGGGTGCAGATGGCAACGACACGCTCGATGGCGGCGACGGGGTCGATGTCGCTATCTTTTACGGGGTCGCTGCGGATTATGTCGTCACCGCCGGCACCAATGGCGCCACGATCGTCACCGATCTGCGCACCGAAAGCATCGAGTTCGGCTTTGTCGATGGCATTGATCGTCTTGTCGGCGTCGAGATCCTGCGCTTTGCCGATGGCGATGTCGCGGTGCCACCGCCGCCGGAGGGCGGGATTTTCTACAGCGATCTCGTCGGGATCGACGATCTCATCCCCGGGCCGCTGGTCGGCGCCGGGGCGCTCGGCGGGGATGACACACTGCTCGGCAATGCCGGCTTCGACATCATCGCCGGCGGCGCGGGTGATGACAGCATCGGCGGCGGCAGCGGCAACGACCGGCTGTCGGGTGAGGCCGATGCTGACACGCTGACCGGCGACGAAGGCGATGATTCGCTGACCGGCGGCAGCGGCGATGACAGCCTTTCCGGCGGCGACGATGCCGACACGCTGGCAGGCGGGCTCGGCGACGATACGCTGCTCGGCGGCACCGGCAATGACGTGCTGACCGACAGTGACGGCATCAACAGCCTTGACGGCGGCGCTGGCCAGGACGCGCTGACCGGCACGGGCATCCTGCTCGGCGGTGACGGCAATGACACGCTGTCGGGCGCCGGCGCGATGGCGGGCGGGGATGACAACGACCGGCTGAGCGGCAGCGGCAGCCTTGACGGCGGTAGCGGCAACGACACGCTGACGGGTTCGGGCACGCTTATCGGCGGCATCGGCAATGACGTGCTGGTGCTCGATGGCCCGGGCACAGCCGACGGCGGCGCGGGCAATGACAGCTACGCCACCGGCGCGGCGGGCGCGGGTCCGCGGCACTTCAGCGGCGGCGATGGCAATGATGTCGCCAGCGGCGCGGCGGGCATCGCCGAAACGCTCGAAGGCGGCGCCGGGTCGGACACGCTGTCGGGCGGGCGCGGCGCGGCAGGTGACGGCGATCGCCTCGATGGCGGCAGCGGCAATGACACGATCGACGGCGGCGATGGCGATGACACGATCATCGGCGGTGCCGATGATGACGTGGCGCTCCACAGCGGCAGCCGCGGCTTCGCCTCGGTGGTCGCCGATGGCCTCGGCGGTTATCGGGTTGCCGACAATCGCGGCGGCCAGGGCCCGGACGGCGTCGACAGCGTCACGGGTATCGAGACGCTGCGCTTCACCGATGTCGATCTCGACGTCACGCTTGCCAACAGCGGCCAGATCTTCACCGGCAGCGCCGGTGCCGATGCCATTGCCGGCACGGGCTTCGACGACAGCATCGGTGGCGGCAGCGGCGCCGACAGCATCATCGGCGGCGGCGGCAATGATCGCATCAACGGCGATGCCGGCAGCGACAGCATCGACGCCGGCAGCGGCAATGACGTGATCCGCGCCGGCAGCGATACCGACATGGTTGCGGGCGGCGATGGCGCCGACTGGATCGACGGCGGCAGCGGCGATGACAGCCTGGCCGGCGGCGCCGGCAACGACAGCATCGGCGACGCGGGCAGCGATGCCGCGGGCGATGACAGCCTTGATGGCGGCGCCGGCGATGACCGGTTGACCGATGACAGCGGCAACAATCTCATCCTCGGCGGCAGCGGCAACGATGTGCTGCAAGGCAATGGCCGGCTCGGCGGCGGTGACGGCAATGACACACTCGGCGGCAACGGCACCCTCGATGGCGATGCCGGCGACGATGTCATCGGCGGCAGCGGCTTGCTGCGCGGCGGCGCGGGCAATGATGTGGTGACGCTGGCGGGTGGTATTGCGCAGGGTGACGACGGCAACGACAGCTTGTCGGGAACACTCGCGGCGGTGGTGCTCGATGGCGGCGCCGGGGCAGATGTGATCACGGGTGGCAGCGGCGATGACACGTTGCTCGGCGGGTCGGAGAACGATAGCCTGCGCGGTGGCGGCGGTAATGATGCGATCGTCGGCGGTTCGGGTTTCGACCGGGCTTTCTACAGCGGCGGGCTCGCCGATTATGACGTGACGATCAACGCCGATGGCAGCGTGACGGTGACCGACCTGCGCGTCGGCAGCCCGTCGGGTGTCGACCGGTTGACCAGCATCGAATTGCTGCGTTTCGACAATGGCGAGGACGCGACGCTGCCCGGCAATACCATCGGCTACGGCGCCGATGGCGGCGATTTCGACGATATCCTGGTCGGCGATGGCGGCAACGACACGCTCAGCGGCTTCGGCGGCAACGATCGCCTGTCGGGCGACGATGGCGCCGATCTGCTCGATGGCGGCAGCGGCAATGACGTCGCCTATGGCGAAGGCGGCGCCGACACGATCACCGGCGGCACCGGCAATGATTATCTCGATGCCGGCGGCGGTGCCGACAATATCGATGGCGGCGATGGCGATGACACGCTGGTCGGCGGCATCGGTGATGACATCGTCTCCGGCGGCCTTGGCAACGACATCATCGGCGATACCAGCGGCACCAACCTGGTCAGCGGCGGCGACGGCGACGACCGGATCGATGCCAGCGGCAGCGTCGCGGGCGAGGCCGGCAATGACGTGATCAGCGGCAGCGGCGCGCTGTCGGGCGATGACGGCGATGATGCGATCAGCGGCAATGGCACCCTGGCAGGCGGCGCCGGCAACGACCAGCTGACCGGCTTCGGCCGCCTTTCGGGCGATGCCGGCAATGACGTGCTGCTCGTCGGCACCGACGGCACCGGCGACGGCGGCGATGGCGCCGACACCTTGTCGGGCTGGCACCCGGGCGGTAGCGACGGCGCCCAGACGCTGATCGGCGGGGCGGGCGATGACAGCATTGCCGGCAACAACGGCAACGACCTGATCGACGCCGGTGGCGATGACGATGTCGTCTCGGGCGGCAATGGCAGCGACACGATCGACGGCGGCAGCGGCGATGACCGCGCGCAGTTCGAAATGCTGCGCGCCCATGCCACGATCGTCCAGGATGGTGCCGGCGGCTATATCGTCGTCGCCAACCGCCCGGCCGATGGCATCGGCGGGCTGGGCAGCGATGCGCTGGTCAATATCGAGACGGCGGGGTTCAACGACCAGTTGCTGGCGCTTTCGGCAGCGACGGCGGGCCTGATCATCACGGGTGACGGCAGCGTGACCGGCACGGCACTCGACGATTCGATCAGCGGCGGTCTGGGCGGCGATGTGCTCACCGGGCTCGAGGGCAATGATCGCGTGCTCGGGCAGGATGGCGCCGACACGATCGACGCCGGCGATGGCAATGACGTGCTGTTCGGTGGCAACGGCGACGACGCGCTGGCCGGCGGCGCCGGCGAGGACCAGATCTTCGGCGGTGACGGCAACGACAGCGCCGATGGCGGCGACGGCAACGACAGCATCGACGGCGGCGCGGGCAGCGACAGCCTCGCCGGCGGCAGCGGCGACGATGTCGTGGCGGGCAATGGCACGCTGTCGGGCGGCAGTGGCAACGACGAGCTGTCGGGCAACGGGCTGTTGTTCGGCGATGATGGCAATGACGTGCTGACGATTGCGGGCGGCACCGCGTCGGGTGGTGACGGCAACGACAATCTTGTCGGCGCAGGCACCCTGTCGGGCGATGACGGCAATGACAGCATCGGCGTCTTCGGCGGCAGCATCGGCTTCGGCGGCAGCGGCGACGATGTGCTGTTTGGCACCGACCCCGGTGGCATCGATGGCGCCCAGACGCTCGGCGGCGGCGATGGCGACGATGTCATCAACGGCAATTGGGGCGATGACAGCCTCGATGGCGGCACCGGGTCCGACACGATCTCGGGCGGCGAGGGCAATGACGTCATCACCGGCGGCAGCGGCGCCGACGAGATTTCGGGCGGCGGCGGCAACGACACGATCGACGGCGGCGGCAGCGGCGCGGTGCGCGGCGATATCGTGCGCTACCAGGGCCTGCGCAACGATTTCACCGTCATCGAAGTCGATGGCGTCGTTACCGTCATCGACAATCGCCCGGGCTCACCGCTCGGCACCGATACGCTGGTGCGGGTCCGCGTGCTGCGCTTCGACGATGCCGATTATCTGGCGGCGGCCAACCCCGGCGTCACCCTGCTCGGCACCGAAGCCGCCGACAGCGTGTCGGACATCAGCAACGGCTCGTCGCCTGGTGTCACCAATGTCGGCAACCCGGCGGGGGTGACCTTCGCGGGTTCGGGTGATGACATCATCTCGGGCCTCGGCGGCGACGACACGCTCGAAGGCCTTGCCGGTGAAGACGATATCAGCGGCGGCGACGGCAACGACAGCATCGAGGGCGGCACCGAAGCCGACGAAGTGCGCGGTGATGCCGGCAATGACGTGATCGACGGCGGCGATGGCGACGATCTGCTCGTCGGCGGTGCCGGCGACGATTCGCTGCTCGGCAGCAATGGCGAGGATGTGCTCGCCGGCGACGATGTCAGCATCGACGCGGACGGCAATGTCACGGCCGCGGCCGGCATCGGCGGCGCCGACACGCTGCGCGGCGGCGAGGACAATGACATACTGCTCGGCGGCGGCGGCAATGATGCGCTGTTCGGCGATACCGGCGATGACCGGATCGACGGCGGCAGCGGCGCTGACACGCTCGATGGCGGCGTCGGCGACGACAGCCTCGATGGCGGCGACGATGCCGATGTCATCAGCGACAGCCTGGGGCGCAACAGCCTCGCGGGCGGCGGCGGCAACGACAGCATCACCGGTGACGGCACGCTGCTCGGCGGCAGCGGCGATGACCGGTTGACGGCGGGCAATGCCAGCGACAGCCTCGATGGCGGCGATGGCGACGATGTGCTCGCGGCCGGCAGCGGCGATGACAGCCTCGCTGGCGGCAACGGCACCGACAGCGCGCTGTTCGCCGGGCCACGGCGTCACTTCACCGTCGCGGCCGATGCCGCCGGTCTGGTGATCATCGACAATCGCGGCAGCAGCGGCAGCAAGACGGCCAGCGGCATCGAAACCCTGGTCTTTGCCGGGGCGGCCGAAGCGGTCAGCGCCGGGATCGTCAGCACGGGCGATGCGGCGGCCAACGTCATCGCGGGCACGGCGCTCGACGATTATCTCATCGGCAATGCCGGCGGCGATAATCTGGCGGGCGGTGCCGGCAATGACCGGCTCGACGGCGGCAACGACAATGACACCCTGGCCGGCGGCGACGGCTTCGACGCGTTGCTCGGCGGCGCCGGGGCCGACAGCCTCGATGGCGGTGCCGACGACGATCTGCTCGACGGCTTCGATGGCGCCGACACGTTGCTCGGCGGCAGCGGCAATGATGCCATCGACGGCGGTTTCGGCGATGACCGAGCCGAAGGTGGCAACGGCGATGATGTGATCGCCGGCGGCAACAACCAGGACGCGCTGTATGGCGAAGAAGGCAACGACACGCTCGCCGGCAATCTCGGCGATGACAGCCTTTACGGCGGCGCCGATGCCGATGTGCTGGTCGACAATGACGGCAGCAATCTGCTCGATGGCGGTGACGGCAATGACGATCTGTCCGGCCAGGGCATTTTGCTCGGTGGCGCCGGGAACGACCGGGTGGCGGGCAGCTTTGGCAGCAGTGTCGACGGCGGCAGCGGTGACGACACCGTCAGCGGCGGCGGGGCAAATGTCACGGGCGGCGACGGCCATGATGTCATCACCGGCTCGCAATCCGGCGATACGATCCGCGGCGGCGACGATGCCGGCAACGACAGCATCGACGGCAGCGGCGGCAATGACGTCCTGCTCGCCGGGGCTGGTGATGACCGCATCACCGGCGGCAACGGCAATGACAGCATCGATGGCGGCGATGGCGCCGATATCGCGGTCTATTCGGGCAATCGCGATCAATACACCATCGCGCGGGTCTCGGCCGGCGTCTTCCGCGTCGTCGACAATCGCGGCGGGCTTGGCCCCGATGGCGACGATACCGTGTCCGGCATCGAGCTGCTGCGCTTTGCCGACCAGGATTTCGTGCCGAGCGATGCCAATACCGGGCTGGTCATCACCGGCACGACGCTGGCCGATAACCGCAGCGGCAGCGCCGGCGACGATGTCATCATCGGGCTGGCGGGCAACGACACGCTGGCCGGGCTGGGCGGCAACGACAGCCTTGATGGCGGCAGCGGCAACGACGTGCTGACCGGCAGCGACGGCAATGACACGCTGCGCGGCGGTGAAGGCATTGACGCGATGACCGGCGGCCTCGGCAATGACGTCTATTACGTCACCGAAACCGGCGACCGCATCACCGAAGCAGCCGGTGGCGGCACCGATACCGTCATCACCACGCTGGCGGTGACCAGCTTGCGCACCAGCAGCCTCACCCAGGTGGAAAACCTTGTGTTTACCGGCGTGGCGGCGGCAACGCTGACCGGCAACACGCTGGCCAATGCGATCAGCGGCGGGGCAGGCAACGACATCATCGATGGCTTTACCGGCAATGACACGATGGCGGGCGGCGGCGGCGACGATCTCTATCTCGTCGATGCCGTGGGCGACATGATCGTCGAGGACGCCGATGCCGGGATCGACAGCGTTCGCGCCAAGGTCTCGCATGTGCTGGCCAGCGGGGTCGAAAATCTCGAACTCGTTACCAGCGCGGCGGTCAACGGCACCGGCAATGGCCTGGCCAACCGGATCATCGGGGGCAGCGGCAGCAACCAGCTCAGCGGCAATGGCGGCGATGACACGCTGGTCGGTGCCGGCGGCAGCGACACCTTGTCGGGCGGCGATGGCAACGACGTTTTCGAGATCGGGGCCGCAGCCGGAACCGACCGTTTCGATGGCGGCGCCGGCTTCGATCGCATCATTGCGACGGCCGACAATGCGGTTGTTTCGGTAACGGCACTGACCTCGATCGAGGCCATCGACGCCGATGGCCGGGCCGGTCTGGCACTGATCGGCGGCAGCGGGGCCGACATGCTCGATTTCTCGGGCATCATGCTTACCGGCGTGGCCAGCATCGACGCGGGCTTCGGCAACGATACCGTCACCGGTTCAGCCGGTGCCGACAGCATTATTCTGGGCGGCGGCAATGATCTGCTGTTCGGCGGCGATGGCGATGATCGCTTCATCGCGCGCAGCGGCGCGGGTGTCGACGGCATCGATGGCGGCGCCGGGTTCGATCGCATCATCGCCGATGCCGACAATGTCACGCTGACGGTAACGGCGCTGACCTCGATCGAAGCGATCGATGCCGATGGCCATGCCGGGCTGGCGCTGATCGGCAGCAGCAGCGCCGAAACGCTCGATTTCTCGGGGATCGCCCTCACCGGCGTCGCGAGCATCGACGCGGGCTTCGGCAATGACACCCTAATCGGCTCGGCCGGCGCCGATACCATCCTGCTCAGCGCGGGCAATGATCTGCTGGGCGGCGGCGACGGCGATGATGTCTTCCTCGCCGGGGCCAGCAACGGCAGCGACCGGATCGACGGCGGCACCGGCCATGATGTCATCCGGGCAACGGCCGACAATGCCGTGATCGGGCTGACAAGCTTGTCGAATGTCGAGGCCATCGAAGGCGCCGGCTTTGCCGGGGTGCGACTGCTGGGCACGACGGCGGCCGACACGATCGATCTCGCCGCGGTTGCCGTGTCGGGCATCGCATCGATCGACGGCGCCGGCGGCAATGACAGCATCACCGGATCCGCGGGCGCCGATCGGATCATCGGCGGTGCCGGGGCCGATGTGCTGGCGGGCGCCGCCGGGTCGGACAGCTTTGTCTACACCCTGGTCACCGACAGCGGTGTCGGCACCAGCAAGGCCGATCGCATTCTCGATTTCACCTCGGGCAGCGATATCATCGATCTTGCCGGCATCGATGCCGATGCGACGCTGGCCGGGGACCAGGCCTTCACCTTCATCGGCAGCGCCGCCTTCACCGGGCTGGGCCAGTTGCGGATCGGGGTGGATGCCGAGGGCAATGTCGCGCTGTTCGGAAACACGACCGGATCGCTGTCGCCCGATTTCCAGGTGTCGTTCGACACCATCACACCGATCCTGCCCGCAGACATTCTCCTCTGACGGGCGGGGCCCGGCGCGCGCTCCCCTTGGCGCGCGCCGGGCAGTTGCACAGCAGCGGCTGGCGGCGCATCAATTGCGGATACCATCATCGGGCCCCGGCCCGGCACGCCGGGGGCAATCGCCGTGGACATCTTGTTCATCCACCAGAACATGCCGGCGCAGTTCAAGCATCTCGCGCCGGCGCTGGCGGCCGACGGGCGCCACCGCGTCGTGTTCATCACCCGGCGCAAGGGTGCCGATCTGCCCGGCGTGCGCCGCGTCAGCTATGATGGCCCGCGCCCGGCGGGGCCCGATACGCATCATTATGTCCGGCTGTTCGAAGCCAGCGTCCGCTATGGCCAGCAGGCGGCGCGGGCGATGGTCGAGCTCAAACGCGAAGGCTTCGATCCGGCGGTCGTCATCGGCCATCCCGGCTGGGGCGAAATGCTGTTCGTCAAGGATGTCTTCCCGCGTGCCCGGGTGGTCAGTTACGCCGAATATTATTACACAGCGCAGGGCGGCGATGTCGGCTTCGAACCCGGCAGTGTCGTCACGCTCGATACGATGTGCCGCACGCGGGCGCGCAACGCGCATCTCCTGCTTAGCCTCGAAATGGCCGATGTCGGCCTGTCACCTACCGAATGGCAGCGCAGCCGCCACCCCGCGGTGCTGCAACCGAAAATCAGGACGATCTTCGACGGGATCGATACCGATGTCGTCGCGCCCGATCCCACCGCGTGCTTCCGGCTCGACGATGGCCGGGTGCTGACCCGTGATGACGAGGTGCTGACCTATGTGGCGCGCAATTTCGAACCCTATCGCGGTTTCCCCTCGTTCATCCGCAGCCTGCCGGCGATCCTGGCGGCGCGCCCGAACGCCCATGTCGTCATTACCGGCGGTGACGAGGTCAGCTATGGCCAGGCACCGCCGGACGGCAAGACCTGGCGCGAAGTGATGCTCGCCGAAGTGCCGCTCGATCGCCCCGAATTCGCCGGGCGGGTGCATTTCACCGGCAAGCTTGCGTACCAGCGCTATCTGGCGCTGCTGCAGGTGTCGTCAGTGCACATCTATTTGACCATCCCGTTCGTCCTGTCATGGTCATGCGTCGAAGCGATGGCGGCGGGCTGCGTGATCGTTGCGTCGGACACGGCACCGGTGCGCGAAGTCATCCGCCATGGCGAGACCGGCTATCTGGTCGATATGTACGATATCGCCGCGATCAGCCGGCAAACCAGTGCGGCGCTGGCGGCGGGCGACGCGAACCTGCCGCTGCGAAAGGCCGCACGCGACCTGGTGCTCGATCGCTATGCCCTGCCCAAATGCCTCGCCCGCCAGATTGCCCTGGTCCATCATGTCGCCAGCATGGCCTGATCGGTGATTTCGCCAGTTCCGTTCTCGAACCAGGGCACGCCACAACGCCGCATGCACGCCCACGCTGCTTGGCAGCGTCTCGATCTCGGCTATTACACAAGGGGCTAGACGCAGCCTGCGTTCTGAAAGAACGTTATTCAATCACTGCCACGCCAGAAAGCATTCCTTGGTCGCCCCCCCTTCCCCCGCCAGCGCCGCCGATCCGCATGTCCTGCTGAAAGCGATCCTTCCGTTCCGGGAGCCGCTGCGCAAACAGAGCCTGTTCGAGCTTGGCTTCACCGCCGTGCCGTTCATCGCCCTGTGGCTGCTCATCTGGCTGGCGCTCGCCAATGGCCATATGCTGGGCTTCCTGCTGACGGTCCCGGCGGGGGCCTTCCTGCTCCGGCTCTTCCTCATCCAGCATGATTGCGGCCACGGCGCTTTCTTTCGTGACAAGAAAAGCAATGATCGGGTCGGCCGGATTCTCGGGGTCGTGACGCTCACCCCCTATGATTACTGGCGGCGTACCCACGCCATCCACCATGCCAGCACCGGCAATCTCGATGCGCGCGGCGTCGGCGACGTCGATACGTTGACCGTGGCGGAATTTCTCGCGCTGAACCGTCGCCGCCGCCTGATGTATCGGTTGTACCGGAACCCGGTCGTCCTTTTCGGCGTCGGCCCGGCCTATCAGTTCCTGCTGAAACACCGTCTCCCCTTCGGCATGATGAAAAAGGGCTGGCGACCCTGGTTCAGCACCCTGGGAACCAATGCCAGCATTGCGGTTTTCGTGGCCGCGCTGACCTGGATGATGGGCATCAAGCTTTTCCTGATGGTCCATCTTCCGATCACCCTTGTCGCCGCGTCGATCGGTGTCTGGCTGTTCTATGTCCAGCACCAGTTCGAAGGCACGCAATGGTCGGGCGGTTCGGAATGGTCGTTTCACGAAGCGGCGCTGCGAGGCAGTTCGCATTATGACCTGCCACCGGTCCTGCGCTGGTTCACCGCGAATATCGGCGCCCACCACGTGCATCATCTCGCCAGCCGCGTGCCATTCTACCGGCTGCCGGAAGTCATGCGGGCGGTGCAGGGCCTCGACATGATAAGCCGGGTCACGATCATGCAGAGTTTCGCCGCTGTCCGCCTCACGCTTTGGGACGAGAACAAGCGGCGCCTGGTGTCGTTCGCCGAAGCAAGCGCGGCCTGACACCGCCGGGACACGCCGGGCGGCCGTCGGCACCGCCGGTCGCCTCGCGAGCCGGGAAGCGGCTGGTCGACGCTCATAACCGGCAGTGAGCCGGCGGCTGATGCCGCGGCGGTCGGTCCGAAATCGCGCTGCTGTGCGTCGCTCCGGACGTACTACGCGCCAAGATGTGACGATGATTCCTGCCGCAATTCGATTGAGTTCATTCAGTTGATCGGTGGTAGATAGACAATTATTCTTGATTGATGAACGCCATAACATCGCGTTAAACAAGATTTGATCCGCCGCATAAGCCCAATTTCTTTAAATAAAATTTCGTGAATATATTGTTCATGAAATACACCAAAGGATAAATCCCGGGAATCGGCGCCGCGAGAGCCAAAAGCCGTGGTGCCTCGATGTTGACGCCGGGTGTTCGATTCATGCTTGTCTTGCCCGACTGTTCGCGGGATACTGCTCACGACTCGCAAGTAGAACATCGGAATTTGTTGACCTAGGCGCTGCTGGTACGTGCCGGCTTGCAACGACGGGGGGACCGCGATGCCTGATCGTTTCCGCACGATTGGCGACGCCATCAGGCGGCTCGGGTCGGGCACGCTCGCCGAAACCGCCAGCATCGCCAGCCTCATCGAAGCGATCAGCGATGCCGAAATTGCCGATGTACGGCCGCGGCCCGAAGCGATTGCCTGGAAAATCCGCGTCATCCGGCCGGACGACATGCTGGTGCTGGATTTTCGCGGCCCCGGCCTTGTCCGCCGCGCCAACCGGCTCGAACGCGCCGAACCGGGCGCGCCCGCCTGGCTGATCGCCGAACACCAGCCGCAATCGCTTGCCGACGAGGCGCTTCTCGAAACTGCCGGGCAGACCGACGAAGCCAATGCCAAGGAACTGCGCGGTCATGAAAATGACGGGCCGCCGCCTGTCGGCACTGCCAATATTCCCTCGGTTCCCATGAAGATCCGGGCGTCCGGGCGTTCGCGGCTCGCGTTCAGGATGCCCGATGGCATCGACCGGATCGATCTGACGCTGGAGGCACTGCTTACCGCCTGCCGCACCTGGGAACTGGCGCTCGATGCCGCCGCGGTCGCCGACCCCGTCTTCAACCTGGGGGGCGGCCGCCGCAGCCTGTTCGAAACGGTCGCCAGCGAGTTCGGGGCGGTCACCGCGACGGCACGCAACCTGCTGGCCGGCACGCTCGACGATGATCAGTTCGCCGGGCTCGACATGGCGGCGGAACGCATTGCCGAACAATCGGTCGCTGCCATTGCCGCCGGGCGCGAACTGGCGCCGCGCAGCACCGAAATGCTGGCGCAGCGCGAGCTCGAAGCGTTGCTCGCCAACTCGGCGCCGGGCGGCAACCCGACCGATGTGCGCAGTGCGGCGGAGCTTTACTTGCGCACCGCCAGCACCTTCGCCGCCGTCTCGGGCCTGCAGCGCGAGGGCCTTGAAATCGGCTCGATGCTCGATCTGTCCGAAGGCTTTTTCGGCGTCGTCCTCAAGCCGCGGCCACCGGGCAAGGACCGCACCGCCATCGAAATGCCGTGGCGGCTGATCGCCTCGCCGCTGCCCGGTGCCGGCTTCGACCATGCGACGGCCCCCGTGGTCCGCGGTGGCCGCACCGAATTGTGGCACACGCGGCTGGGGCCGCATTTCGAACGCCCGGAATTCGCCGAAATCGGCGAAATCGGCCCCGTCGGACCCGTTGCCGATCCGCGTGCCGGGCGGCAATTGCGCTACCTCTGGTCACCCGATTATGCCGTAACCAGCAACGACCCGGTGAATTTCAGCCTGACGGGCCTCGATCGCAAGATGATCGTCAAGCTGACCGCCGGCTATGACGAAAAGCTGCCGGGTGGCGGCCGCTTCACGCCGCGCCCGGTCGATTCGAAGCGGCTGATCATGACCGCGCTCGGCGGTACGCTCGATGCCGACCGGCGCTGGAAAACCCGCCCCGACGGGGTCGACCTGCTGGCCTGGACGCATCGCCTGTCGCAGGGCCGCGATTCCTATGTCCGCGTCGAATATGCCGGGTTCCTGTTTCCGTTCGGCCATGCCGCGACGCTGGTGAAGCTGTCGGAACGCAAGTTCCAGTGGCGCGGTGCCGGGCGCGACCGGGTCGCCATTCTGCGCCAACGCTTCTTCATCGTCGTGCGCGAAAAAATCCGCGCCTATCCCAACGCCGCGCCGCAACCCGACCTCGGCCGCACCATGCCGTTCGACACCATCGAGGTGATGCTCGATACCACGCCCAATCTCGACGAGCCGGGCGGCACGCTGTCGACGAGCCTGCCGCCGGATTTCTACACCGTCGATCGCCCGCCGCGCATGGCATTCTGGCCGGCGCGCGACAATAATCCCCTGGCGCTGTTCAATTTCCCGTTGGTCGGCACCGATGCGGCCGGCCGGCGGGTGCCGTTCCAGATGCCGGCGATGTTCGTGTCCGAAGTGCTCAACCAGAGCGCGTATATCCCGGCCATCCGCGACCATTACAACAGCCTGGTGGCGCGCCGCACCGCCAACACCCACGGCGCGACGATGCGCTTTGCCGATGCACAGGGCACCGAAGCGGCGGATGTCGACTTGCCGACGCAATCGCTGTTTTTTCGCAGCCATGATCCGGCCGGTGCCATTTCGACCATCCAGGCAACGACGCTGCAGCAGCAGCCGGTCATCGAATCGGCTCGCGTCAGGCTGGCCAGCGTCGAACGCCTGACCGGCCAGGCGCTGACCCCCGAAGTCGTCTTCGACCCGGCCTATGTCCTCGATGGCTTCGGCGGCGCCAACAAGTCCGAACTTTTCCTCAAGCTGCCCACCCCGCCGGCACTGGATTTCGGCAGCAGCGGCGCCGGCAGCGACACCGTCGGCGGCGTCGCGACCCCCAGCATGGTGCCATCGGCCCTGTCCCGCCGCCACGGCGTCATGTCGGGCACCGGCAATGTCACCGATGGCAAGTTTCGACCCCAGGACTTTTTTGCCGGCGCCAAGCTGCTCGGCTTCTTCGAACTTGGCGCGATCCTGCGCGAGGTCGACCTCGGCACTGAATCACCCAAGTTCACCTCGGTCGAACTGCCCGCCGGCGGCGGCCTGGGGGAACGGATCGAAACCACGTTCCGGCTGTTCCAGAATCTCGATGACAGCCCGGTCGATGCCCTCAAGCTCAACCAGGGCGGCCAGAGCAGCCTCGACCTGACCGCAACGACGACGCTGTTCCGTAGCGGCGAGCCGGCGTTGACCCGGATCGAAGGCACGATGGTGCACTTCAAGCTCAACCTCGTCGGCGTCATCATCATCCATTTCGACCGCCTGCGCTTCCTCAAAACCAGTGGCCGCAAGCCCGATGTCGATGTCGATCTCAACCCGCAGACCGGTGTCACGTTCGGCGGGCCGCTGGAGTTCATCAACACGCTGAAGGACTATATCCCGTCCAATGCCTTTTCCGATCCGCCCGATCTGCAGGTCACTCCGGCGGGCATCACCGCCGGCTATTCGCTCGGGCTGCCGGCCATCCAATGCGGCATCCTCAGCCTGTCGAACATCACGCTGGGCGCTGCCTTCACCCTGCCCTTCAACGGCGATGCCCCCAGCGCGCGCTTCAACTTTGCCGAACGTCACAACACCTTCAACCTGACCGTTTCGTTGATCGGTGGCGGCGGCTTTCTGGCTGTCGTCGTCGGTACCGACGGGGTCCGCGAGATCGAGGCGGCGCTGGAATTCGGCGCGCAGATCGCCATCAACCTCGGGGTTGCCTCGGGCTCGGTCTATATCAAGGGCGGCTTCTACTTCCATTATTCGGTCAGCCCCGAAGGCGTCGAATTCGAAGGCTATATCGAGCTTGGCGGCCGGCTGTCGGTGCTCGGCCTGATTACCGTCAGCCTGACCTTCCACCTGTCGCTGACCTATGAATCCAAGGCGCTGCCCGACAAGGCCGATGGCCGCCCGCACCGCCAGAACCGGCTGTTCGGACAGGCGAAACTGACGGTCGAAATCGAGATACTTTTCTTTTCGGCGTCGGTTTCGGTCAAGGTCGAAAAGACCTTTGCCGGGTCCGAATCCGATCCATTGTTCCGTGATTTCATCACCGACCAGTCGGTGTGGAACGAATATTGCGACGCGTTCGCGTGACGGGGGTCTGACGCCATGGCCGACAACACCCAACAGGTCGTCTGGACCGCCTGCCCCGCCGGATTGACTGGCGATCGAAAATTCTATCGCATCGACCTGCACGTGTCGCCGCGGCTCGTCATGGGGTCACCGGGCGATGGCGAGCTCGGCGATTTCGGTGCCTGGCGTGACTGGCCGGCGACGCTGGCGACGGCCAAATTCCGGCTGTTCGGCGCGGGGCCGGACCCGATCGAGGCGCGCATTGCCGACGGCGCTGGTCCGTGGCCGGCGCTCGACAGCGACGACAGTTTCGTCCCCGATTCCGATGTGTGGCAGTTGTTGTTCCCCAAGAACACACCGGTCATTTCGCACGTCTTCGACGATTTTCGCGGTCGCGACGTGCTGACCTATCCGATGGCAGCGCTCGCCGATGCGATTGAAACCACCTATGCCGGGCTGGCACTGGTGGCGGGCGACGCCCTGCCGACGGTGCAGGATTTCAAGCGGTTGCCGCTGTTCGGCACCAAGCGCGAAACGCCAAACCTGGGCGCGCTGCTCGACCTGTTGCGCCAGACCGACAACGACAAGGTGCTGGCGGACAATCCGGCACTGATGCTGGCGCTGCTCGCCGCCTATCACAAGCCGCTCGCCAAGGTCGTGCCGGGCAACTTGAAAAAGCGCATGGTCGGCGGCGCGCCCGATCCGCTGGACCCCAATGAGGATGTCGAATGGCAGACCGTCGAGCGGGTGCCGATGCCCGAGGCCGATGAATTTCGCAAGAATCTCGATTTCCACCGCGTCGCCGCCGCCGTCGGCCAGCATCCGGTCCTGCAACGGCTGACCGGGCTGGTGGTGCCGCTGCTGGTGCCGGCCGAACGCGTGCCACCCGGCAACTGGCAGATCGGCGTCGAAGTGCGTTGGGACCCGCAGGGCACCGAAGCGCCCGGCGACACATTCTGCGAGACCCTGGCGCGGGTCTCCGATCGCGGCTTCAGGTCACGCGCCACCGGCCAGCAGCTCGTCGAAGGCTGGCTGCGCAGCGACAAGGATTTTGCGCTGGTCCAGCTCGATGTCGATGGCGCCGGGCTGACGGTCAAGAACATGGCGACGCAATTGCCGCGCATGATCGAGGAACGCTTCGATGACGAGATCCCGCGGGATCCCGTCGCCCGCACCGGCGCGCCGCGGCTGCGCACCGCCGGCATCCAGTTCGCGCAGACGCGGCGCGACATCGCCATCCGCGGCCTGTTCGACAAGGCCGGCAACCATGACGACCGGATGAACAACGGCCAGACGGTGGTGTTGTCGGCCGAAGATCTGGTCAAGGGCTGGCGCATCGACGTGCTCGACCGCACCCGCGACGGCAATGGCACCGGCAATGGCTGGCAATCGCTGATGCGTTTCGAAGGCCGTTACGGCTTCGTCGCCGATGGCCGCGAGGTGCGGACCAGCGACGAGGAAGCGATTGCCCGCCTCGCGGCGGCCGAGACCGCCGACGACAATGCCAGTGCGGCGACGAAGAACATCCTCAAGGCCAGCGAGGCGCTGTTCGGCTGGACCGGCTGGAGCCTTGCCGCGCCGCCACCGGGGCGCACGATGCTGCCCGACTATGCCGAAACCGACGATGTGCCGATGAAGGAGGAACCCGGCGACGCGCCCAATACCGTGCCGCCCGGCCTGCCGCTCGCCACCGAATTCCGCGCCCAGCCGAAATCGTTGCCGGTGCTGCGCTTCGGCCATGTCTATCAGGTGCGGCTGCGCAGTGTCGATCTGGCCGGCGGCGGCCCGCGCTTCACCCGCCGCGATATCGATTTGCCGGGCGTCGCGTCCGCCGGCGTGCAGTTCGGCCGCTATGAACCGCTGGAAACCCCGGTGCTGACCGTGATCGATGGCGACCCGGCACCGGCGGAGGGCGAATCGATGCCGCGCGCCGCGCTGCGATCGATGCTGGCGCCCCATGAATCGACCACGATCGTCCGCCGCAACGTCCATCCGGCGCGGGTCGGGCATCGCTTCGCCGAATTGCATGGCGTCATCGACTCGCCGCAAGGCACGCCGCGCGCCGACCTGTACGACACGCTCGTCGAGCGCGACGCGGCGTTCAAGGAGGATATCGCGCTGACGCGGCCATGGCAGCCACCGCCCGAGCCCGGCGATCCGGAGCCCATGTCGCTGCCCGATGTCGAAACTGCCTTCACCCGGTCCCCCGAACATGGCGCCACGCCCTATCCGCCCGATCCGATTGCCGGCGGCGCCGCCATTCGCGTTACCGGCCTGTCCGATCCGGTGTGGAACGACCTGCATTTCGTGCCCTTCTATGGTGACAAGTGGGACCCGCAGGCGCCGCTCGACTGGCTGAAGGACGACAGTTTCGCCATCGCCGCGCGCGAAACCGGCGACCCCGGCTGGGACCCCGATCGCCGGCGCTTCGTGGTGCCGCTCGCCAAGGCCGAACGCGCCCGGCTGTTCATCAGCGCGGTGATGCCCGATGCGGCCATCGAGCTGATGAAGATGAAGGAGCTCGTCATCCGCGAGCACGGCCTCGAGGGCTGGAAGAAGATCGAGCGCCGGGTCATGGCCGGGCAGCACTGGATGTTCACGCCGAACCGCATGGTCGAGCTTGTCCATGCGGTGCAAAAGCCGCTGGTGACGCCACAGGTCGCGACGATCTTCGCGCAGCGGGCATCCGGGGCGGTGGCGGCGCAACTAGGCTTTCGCACCCCCCTCCACCCCAAATCGACGGCGCGCATCGATATCGATGGTGACTGGATCGAGATCGACGACAGCGCGCCTTCGGGCCCGGTGGTGCGCCAGGTCAGCGGCCATGCCTTCGACCACAAGCCGTTCCGGCTCGATCCAAGCCTTGCCTCATTGGGCGGCGATCATGTGTTTGCCGATACCCGCGCCCGCCGCGTCGGCTATGTCGCCACCGCGACGACGCGTTTTCGCGAGTATCTGCCCGAAGCCGTGCGCATCGATCCGCCGCAGATCACCGTACAGTCCGACCGCCAGGCGATCTGGGTGCCCAGCGCGACCGCCCCGCCGGCGCCATCGATCCGCTACATCATCCCGACCTTCGGCTGGAACCGCAGCGGCCAGGGCAGCGCCAAACAGCAAAGCTGGCGCCGCGGCGGCGGCTTGCGCGTCTATCTCGATCGGCCGTGGTTCGCCACCGGCAGCAACGAGATGCTGGCGGTCTGCCTGCCGCGCGGCCCGGCCGACCCGCAGGAAAACGCCGACAAGAACTATGTGACGATGTGGGGCGCCGATCCGATCTGGCTGAACGGCAACATCGACACGGTGGCACCCAAGGCGAGCGATTTCCCGCTGCGGGTACGCGCCGGCCAGACGTTGAAATACGCCATCGCACCCGAGGGCGAGGCTTTTGGACCGGTCGATCCGTCTCCCGATGGCGTGGCGCTGCCCGGGTTTGCCACAGGCCCGTACCGGCCGCGCGGCGCGCCCGCCACGACCGAGCTCGATATCGTGCCGCACGCGGTCGGCTATGATGCGAGCCGCAAGCTCTGGTACGCCGATATCGTCGTCAATCCGCACGACAGCTACATGCCCTTCATTCGCCTGGCGCTGGCGCGGTTCCAGCCGGCATCGGTTTCGGGGCTGCACCTGTCGGCCGCCGTGCTGGCGGATTTCGCGCAGCTGACCAATGACCGGCTGGTGGTCACCACGCCGGGGGCGAACGCCGGCCAGCGTATCATCGCCGTCCACGGCGTCGGCCCGACGGAATCGCAAGGGCTGCCCGATGCCACCAATTTTCGCGTCGAACTGCAGCGCCTGCCCGTGGGTGCCGACCCCGATCTCGGCTGGATCAAGACCGACGAAGGCGTGCCGCCACTGCCGCCGCTGGGCGGGATCGGCAATGGCATCCGGTCGCGCCGGGTGGCGCCGATCCAGCGCTTGCAACGCTTGCGCAGCCTCGATGCCATCGGCCGGGCGCGCTTCGTCGAAGCGGAAGGCCTGGTGGCCAGCGGCCGCTTCGGCGAGCTGTTCGCCGATCCGGGGTTGCTCGAACTGGTCCGGCCGCCGCTGCTGTTCGAAACCAGCATCTTCCTGCCATTGCGCGCCGAAGGCGAACGGTTGCGGCTGTTGATCACCGAATATGAAACCTATGACACCAGCCCCGAACCACGCCTGCCGGGGCCGACCATCGATCGCATCGTCTTTGCCGAGGCGATCGAGTTCTAGCGCAGCCCCAGCCATCCCATCGCCAATGCCGAACTGTCGTGGTGCATCGATTTTCTGTCTCGCGTGCGCGCCGAACACCGGTAAAGCTCGGGGTCTGAAAATCCGGATCTCCAGATGCGCACCTTTTTTGTCCCCCTGCTTGCCGGTGCCACCCTGGGCGATCGGGTCGTTGCATCGGCAGGCGCGGTTATCGGGATCATCGCGACCACCCTGATAACGACCTGCGTGCTCGGCAGCGGGCCGCTCGCCTTGCTGCTGGTGGCGCCGATGGGCGCGAGCGCCGTCCTCGTCTTCGCCGTGCCCGCCAGTCCCCTCGCGCAACCATGGCCGGTGGTCGGCGGCAATGTCATCTCGGCCTTCGTCGGCGTGCTGGCGGCCAGCCTGGTGTCATCACCGGCACTCGCCGCGGGCGTGGCCGTGGGCGGCGCCATCCTGGTGATGTCGCTGCTGCGCTGCCTGCATCCGCCCGGCGGCGCAGCGGCCCTCACCGCGGTCATCGGCGGCCCGGCGGTAGCGTCGGCCGGCTGGCTGTTCCCGATCGTGCCCGTCGGCATCAACGCGGTGCTCCTTGCCGTCACGGGCATCCTGTTTCACCGGCTGACGCGCCATTCCTACCCGCATCGGCCGGTGGCGCCACCGATTGCAGCGGAGCCGCATCCGGAGGACCTCGACGCCGCGCTCGCCGAGCTGGGCGAGACGTTCGACATCGGCCGCGACGATCTCGACCGCCTGTTCGAAAGTGTGCGGCGTCATTCGGCAAGGCGGCGCAACGCCGGATAAGCCCCGCCGCGCAAAGGCTGTTCAGGCCATGCCATGGCTACCGGCGACAGCGCCGAACAGCGTGATCAGACCGAGCAGGAGCAGCAGGCGATGCACGCGCTCCATCCGGGCGAACGAGCGCCCCTGCGGATCCGGTGCCGCCATGGCACGGTGCAGGACCAGCGGTTCCAGCACGAACAGCATCAGCATGAACACCAGCCACAGCCCGACCATCGCGTGCATCCACCACAGACGCGGCTCGGCAAAGCGGCTCCACATGTCGGTGCGCCAGACCATCCAGAAACCGCTGGCCCCGGCGATCAGCACCCACAGCTTTGCCTGCGCCGAAAACCGCCGCTCGATCGCATGGAAGGCCGCGATCCGGGCCGCGGGTGGCTGGTCGGCGCCGATCACCGGCATCAGGGCCAGCGTGACAAAGGCAACGCCGCCCATCCACAACAGCACCGCAATGACATGGACAGCGCGCGCCAGGATGAAGTCATCCATCACCCGGTGCGGCTATTCGACGACGGGGGGCACTGCCGCGGTGGCGGCCGCGGCGCGCTCGTCATGGCCGCTGTTCGAACTCAGGAAACCCGCTGCCATCAGGCCACCGCCGAGCAGGATCGAAACGAACACCCCGACGCCGGTGGTCAGCACAAGCGTCGGTGTGAGCGGGCCGTACAACGACAGATAATAGAGCGCCGCCACCACCATCGCGACCCCGGCAATGCCCAGATAAACGATCAATCGCCAGAAGCTGGTGCGAGCCTTGCGCGTGCGGGCATCATCGTTTGAAATCGTCATGCGTCCTCGCCTTCGATTGCCGTCAGAAGTGCCATGTCGGGTGCGGCATCGTGAAAATCGACCCGCATCCGCATGGCACCGACCGGGGTGACGAAATGTGTCTGCAGCGGCAGCACCAGCCCTGGCCGACCGGGTGACAGCAGGTGTTCTTCGGAGGGGTCGGCGATGGTCAGCCGCAATGTGCCGGCAAGCACGTTGATGACCCCCCAGGCGCCGGCCTTGGTACGATGATCGGCACGCAGCGCGGCCGGCAGGCTGGTCTCGTCGAAAATCGGCGTCGATCGATAGGCTGCCATCTCAGGCGCCCGCCGGCGTGGTCGCGTCGCGCGGCGTGGTCGCGTCGCGCGGCCTGGGCGCGCCACGCGGCGGCAGGCGAAAATACAACGCCAGCTTGAGGCTTTGCGCGATGCGTTCGGCCTTGGCCTGCAGCTCGGCCGCGATCTCGCCGGGCAGCATTTCTTCGGTCGCCTGCCGCCACAGCGCCAGCCAGCGATCGAACATCGGCGGGGTGATCGTCGCCAGATGCCGCAGGTGCGCCGCCATCGGGTTGCCCTTGTAGCGACCGCTGGTCAGCATCACCGACGACCAGAAAGCCATCAGCTTTTCAAGATGCGGCGGCCAGTTGCCGATGGCGCCGGCGAACACCGGCCCAATCAGCGCATCGGCCCTGACACGGTCGTAAAAACGCGGGATCAGCGTCGCGATCTGTGCCTCGGTAATCATGGCATCGGCGTCCATCGCCCGCTCCATTCATGCAATTTCGATACATGTATACCTTGCCAATCAAAGATGCAATCTTTAGGCATGTATTGATGATTGATTTCGACAGGGTTCGATGCGCCTGACTCGCTACACCGATTATTCGATGCGCGTGCTGATGTACCTCGCGGCGCGTCCCGATCGGATATCGACCATTCCCGAAATGGCGCAGGCCTATGGCATCTCGCAAAACCACCTGATGAAGGTCGTCCATCAGCTGGGAAAGGCCGGCCATGTCACCGGGGTTCGCGGTCGCTACGGCGGCGTCAAGCTGGCGCGACCGGCAGATACGATCAATGTCGGCGTGGTGATCCGTGGCAGCGAGACGCAGCCCGGCGCCGAGGGACTGGCGATGCTCGATTGCCCGGCGTGTCCGATTGCGCCGGCATGCGGACTGACCGGCGTTGTCGACGAAGCACTGGCGGCGTTTTTCGCGGTACTGGAACGCTACACCCTCGCCGATCTGGTCGCCCAACGCACCACGGCGCTGGTCGACCTCCTCACCGCGATGGCGCCACCTTGGGACGTTGAACCGGCGGAACCGGAGGCCTGAACCTGTCCTTGCCGGGCACGGCCGGGCATGGCCGCGGCAACGCTGCCGCGACAGTCCGCTTTACCGCTGGCGGGCCAGGCGCAGGATATAGCCGATAATTTCGGCCACCGCGGCGTAATGCTCGGTCGATATGGGATGGCCGATCTCGACGCTGGCGAACAGCGCCCGCGCCAGTGCCGGGCTTTCGACGATCGGCACATTGGCCGCGCGCGCGACCTCGCGAATCTTCAGGGCGATCGCGTCGGCGCCCTTGGCCACGATGACTGGCGCCGCCATGCCGCCGTGATCGTATTTCAGCGCAATGGCAAAATGGGTGGGATTGGTGATGACGACGCTGGCGGTCGGTACCGCGGCCATCATCCGGCGACGCGCGCGCTGGATGCCGATCGACCGGATCCGCGCCTTGATCGCCGGATCGCCTTCGCTCTGGCGGTATTCGTCCTTGATCTCCTGTTTCGACATGCGCTTGCGCTTGAAATAGCTGAAGCGCTGATAGACGAAATCGAAGGCGGCAATGGCGAAAACCAGAATGAGCACCGCCTTGACCATCATCGCGACGATGGTGGTTGCCGTCTTGCCGATGCTGCCGGGATCGCTGCTCATCATCTGGACGAGGCCCACCGCCTGAGGGATGACGACGATGGCGGCGATGGTGATGACCGCCATCAGCTTGAGCACCGTCTTGGCAAGCTCGACAACCGCCTGCACGCTGAACAGCCGGCCGAAGCCTGCCACCGGTGAGACTTTCGACCATTTGACCCCGACCCGGCTCCACGACAGCGTCGGCAGCCCCTGCGAAAACATCGTCAGCAGGGCAAAGCCGAACAGCAGGGCCAGCAACGGCGCCAGCGCCAGTGCCGCCGCCTGCAGCACGCCGGTGAAAAAGCCCTGGGCGCTGCTGGCATCGAGCCGGACATCGTCGGCACGGCCCCAGAAACGCAGCAGCAGCGGCGTCGCGCGCGCCAGGGTCATGGCACCCAGCCCGCTGGCGACGATGATCGCGGCGGCGAACATGATGGCGTGGCGCATTTCGGGCGCCATCGGCACGTCGCCCTTCTCGCGCGCGTCGGACAGCTTCTTGGCGGTCGGTTCTTCGGTCTTGCTGTCGTCGGACACCGGTCAGGCCAGGGTCGTCTGCAGCCAGGTCGTCATCGCGGCGGAAAACGCCAGCAGCAACGGCCCCAGCGTGATCGCGGCCACCGTCAGCCCGAGCATGATCGTCAGCGGCTGGGCAATGAAAAAGACCTGGATCGCCGGCGCCAGCCGTACCGCCATGCCGAGCGCGATGTTGAGCACGATGCCATAGACCAGCATCGGCGCTGCCAGCGCCACCGCCAGCGCCATCGCCTTGCCGGTGACGGCGATCGCCAGCTGCGCGAAATCGCCCGCCGGCGGCAAGGCGCCGACCGGAAACAGCGCATAGGACTGGACCATGGCAGCGATCCGCAGGTGATGGACGCCGGCGGCAAGGCAGACGAGCGTTGCCGCCATGCTGACGAATTTCGACAGCAGCGGCGCCTGGCCACCCTGGGCGGGATCGTTGATCAGGGCCGAACTCAGCCCGATCTGCAGGCTGATGATCGAGCCTGCCATGGCGGCGGCCTGGAACATGATCTTGACGACCATGCCCAGCCCCAGCCCGACAAGCAGCTCGGCGATCAACGCCCCGGGCAGCGCCGCCGGATTGGCGGCAACCGGCAGCACCCGCGCCGACAACAGCCCCCATAGCCCGGCGGTCAGCCCCAATCCAAGCAGCAGCCGGATCCGCGTCGGCACGGCGTCTTCGCCGAACAGCGGCAGCAGCATCGCCACGGCGCCAAGCCGCGCGTAGAGCAGCAGGAAGGCGCTGGCCTGCGCGGGAAAGGCATCCATGTCAGCCGCGGACGATCAACGCGCTGGTTTCGGCAACGAAACCGGCGAGCGCCTGGCCGATCATCGGCAGCGACAGCAGCATAACCATCGTTGGAACCTGCCACCCGAGGTCCTCCGGCCGGAACGCGCCTACGTCCGATGACCGTGCAATTGCGAGACGATAAGAAGGACTAGCGACGGTTCGCTCGCGTTCAGCGCACAAAGCACCCGCATGGCGTCCCAGCCGCGACCCGACGGGAACTTTTTCCGTCCCACGCTTGGATTTGCCTTGTGAAAGGGATGGTGCCGCTTAGGTGACTCGAACACCTGACCCCATCATTACGAATGATATGTTCACATGTTTTCTGACGCTATGGGCGTTACCTAAGTTCCGGGAATTCTTAGGTTTGACAAAACTATGAGTTTTCATCGTTTTTGAGCGTTACAAGGGTTTACTGACGTTTCCTGTGGGGATTTGGTGGGGTAAAATTTAAGGTGATTTTAGCGACCGTTTGCGCTATTCCCCACTAACACCCCACCAACAGCAATCGTCAAGGTGCCCTTATGCCAGCCCCACGCCGTCCGATTGGCCGTCCAGGCCGCTATGCTGAATATGAAGCCTTCGAAGCTCGCCTTCCCGATGTGATGGCCAAGCGGCCTGAATACCTCCACGGCATCGGCCTGTTTCGCGGCGCGCGAGACTACACTGTCTGGGTCAAAATCCGCTGTCCCCACGGCGCGGTATCCGGCGGCAAACACATTGCCCCGGGAAAAGCGACGGAGATCAAGCTGGGAAGGCGAACTTCCTTCGATTGGGCAGAAATGATTGCCGAGCGTGACAGGTTGCAAGGGCTGGCAGACAAAGGCCTCCCGCTGGAAGAGGTCGAAGTCCCGACGTTTGCAAAATACGCGGAAGGATGGCTTGAACAGAAGGAGGCTGTACATCGCGGCTTTGCCGTCACCCAGGGCAACGTCCGTTCGGCTCTAAACCCGACATTTGGCAAACTCCCGCTCGATGCAATCACGCCGGGTGATGTGAATCGATGGATCGGCAAGCAAAGCGCCAACCTGAAACCATCTTCGGTGATGCGCCATCTGGCGGTATTCAAGGCGATCATGAATGATGCGGTTCGGAATGGGGTCATCGAACGAAACCCGGTTCAGAATGCCGACAAGGTTAGGGGCATTGAGCCCCGACAGAGGTTCGTCACGGAGGCGGAGTGGCAAAAGATCATAGAAACCGCCGAGCGGATCGAAGCCAAGCAAGACGCCAAGAAGGAACAAGTCCCGCAGCAAATCCGTGGCTGGCTCCGTCATTTCGTCGTCTGGGCTTACAATTCGGGAATGCGGCGGGCGGAAATTCTCGCCCTGACGTGGCGCAATGTGAGGCCGCTGGAAGGCAGGGCAACGCAGATTGAGGTAATCCATACAAAGACAGCGAAGCCGCGTCACATCAGCTGCACGCCCGAAATGGAGGCCATCCTAGAGGCATTGTCCAAGCTGGAACGGGCGCCGGACGATGATCGATTGTTTCCGGTTTCGATGATGACGCTAAAGCGGTCCTTGTCCCGCCTCTGGGCTGAAACTGGCCTGCCAGATGTGCAATTGCACGACCTTCGCCGAACCCATGCCACCATTCTTATGCAAGAAGGCATCGATCCAAAGGCGATTGCCGGCAGGCTGGGCCACTCTGGCCTTAGCATGCTGGGCAGGCACTACGCGGTTGACCGGGGCGATGCAGAAGCGGCGGAGCGTTTTGGACAACGCGGTGCATCGGGAACGCCGGCATCGGCAGCTAGGCCATAGGCGGACGAGTCCCTTTGTCCGCGCCCGGAACCGAAGGATAGCGATGAAGGAATGGCCAATCGCGCTTCGGCTATCGGCAGAACGACAGTCTAGCAAAGTCTAGGGGATATTCACCGTGAACGCGGCTTAGCTTGCGAACACCAGAATTCGATCAATTGCGATTTTTCAATCGAAATTCGAGTCATCTGACGGCGCTTTCTTTCGCGCCTGCGCCCGGTCACATGTCTCTTGCAGCTCGTCACGGATGTAGCCTTCTAAGACTTGGCGGGCTTCGGGATAGCCAAGATTAAATCTCAAATGCTGCTCAATGATCAGCCAGCTGCTAAAATCACCTGTTGCCGCAAGCGCCCTTGCTTTCTCCCGAATGAGGGTCTCCCGCTCCTTTTTACGCATTGTGGTCTCCATACCGTGCGCTATCCATACATCGCAGGGCGGTTGCTGGCGAGGGCTGCGCGCCCGGGGTGTGATTTCAAACTAAGAATCTAACGATTTGCGCTTGCAATACGAAGCGAGCGGGCTTATCTGTCACCAGAGGCATTCGCACGTCTCATGCGTAGGCGACTACCGTAACCGCCTCTTCGGAGGTCAAGGGGTCCGATAAGGCGGCGACCCTGAAGTGTTGCGGCCAACGTTTACCGTCCATCCCATCGACGGTTAAGCGAGGTTGCCATGAACGCGATAGCTGAATTTTATTCAGACAAAGACATTGCCCGCATACTGAACATGTCCCCGGCTTGGGTTCGAGGCCAGCGCTATCGACGCCGACACGGGCAACCCTGCATCCTTGATCTTGAACCCCGCTACATCGGGTCTTGCGCCCGATATGTCCGGGATGAAGTTGAAGCCTTCATCGCCGCGATCAAAGGCTAACGGCGATGGACCTAGACAGCGATCCGGGGCTTTGGCCTCTGGCCGACTTTGCCATTGGCGCGGGGGAGGTCGAACCCGTCGCAGCTGACGAAAAGACGCGGGTGCCGATCCTTCCCGGCAAAGGCACTTTCTTCGATGAACATATTGATTTGCACGATCCCGCTGGCGCGGCTTTCATGGCCCGCATTCTGATCCGTTACGATGAGGCCAATCCACGGGTCCGGGCTTGGAAGGCAAAAGACCTAACCAGCCACACAACCCGAATACGCAAGTTGCTGGCCAACGGGATGCGAGCGCATTTGCATCGAAAACTGCCATCGATCCTGTATTTTCGAGGGGCGGACTCGAAACACTACAGGGACAAGCCCGGATGGATGCGACACGGGGCTCTTGGCGGGGCTGTGGATGGCTTGGCGTGTTCGGGGCTGGTAACGGCCATCAACGGCGGATTGGTGCATGACGGGCCTGAGATGACGTCCTGGGCATCGTCCTACAGCCTTACGGACGAACTGTTAGGCATTGCGGCGGAATACGGTTTTTCGGCAAAATCCATCGATCATCGATATGAGCCAACGGAACTGGTTCAGCTCTTTTCACCGAAGCCGGCGCCCATCTATGACTGGAACAAGGGGGGATTATTTCAACCCAACAAGGGCAAGCCGATCAAGTTCGAGCCAACGGCGCAAACACTGGAATGGGTCGCGACTCTAGCGGCGATCAACGCCTTTTACCGCCAACAGAATATCGGATTTGGCCTGACACCCGACGACCTGGCCCTCTGGTTAGCCGCTGAAAACGACAATCCCGACCGAACCGGGGCACCCTACCGAATGCCCGAATTGTTCAAGAAGGACCTTTATCGGGTTTTCAACGACGGGGACGCTGCCGATCCGAAGTTTGACAAAGGCGGGCGATTGTTCGGCGGCTGGTGGATGTCGGTGAAAGAAGGCCTACGAAAGGCGATCACGATCAATGGGCAACCAACGTTGGAAATCGACTATGCAGAATGCCATCCCCGGATGCTTTACCATCGGGCGGGCGTGGACGGCGACGGCGAACTCTACACCGTGCCTGAGATTGCGGACTACGAGGCGGCAACCGGCAAAGCGCCTCGGACCTATCGCCCCTATGTCAAATGGCTGATGCAGGTTCTGATAAATGGCCGCGGGCGACCCCAAGCCGTGCAATTGCCGGAAAAAATCATCAAGCCCCCAGACCTCACGGTAAAGCAGATGGTCGGTTTCATCGAGGCCTTACACCAGCCAATAGCCGGGGCGTTTCGGACAGGGGCCGGGTTGGACCTGATGCGGATCGAGTCCGACATAGCCTTGGAAATCGTGTCAACGGCGATGGCCGAAGGCTGGACGGTCCTGTCAGTGCACGACTCATTTATCACCACGATCGATCGACAGGATAGATTGGAAGCGCTGATGACTGACGCTTACTATCAACGATTGGCAAGAACGCCTTCCTTAAAGAAGGCCAATTGAATCAATATGATTAGAGGAAGGAACATACAGCAATTGCCGTAGGACGGGTGCTGATACCATTTATAGGAACTCATAAGCGTTCACATGATGCTCGCCAGCACTCACTCCGCGTCATCGCCCTTTGCTATCGCGGTCCCACATATACCGGCAACAATCAGCAGCATGACCAAGCCCGCAAAGTTTTCCCGCAAAGTTTTTGCCCAGTCTGGAATGTCTAACCCGGTCATATCTTCCCGGTATTCCTCGCCGCATGGCCCCCGGTCATCATTCTGGCACACAATGTCGCCGGTCGGGTAAGAGGGACCATGCGGCATGTAGTGATTGACGTAAAATGTCAGGCTCATCACGATTGCGAGCACGATCCAGATTAGGAACGAACTTGCTTTAGCGATGCTCCGGCTCATCGATTGCATTCCGTATGCGCCGTAACCGATTCCAAACACCAAATCGGCAAGACCCCAATCGCCTTTCTCCATCCTGATCGGAAAAATTGGGTTGAACAAAATGGCCCCAGCCACCGAAAACAGAAGCCAACCACCTGCGCTAGGTCGGTCAGATCGAAGCACTATCGCAATCGAAAAGCCACAGGTCGCAATTCTCACGAATTGATAATAGCCATACGGCCAATTGCCGACCGCCAAAAACAGGAACGTTGCGACAATCAGGCCGCCGATAGCGTAAAAATCGCTCTTACCAATCATGCGCCGCGTTCCCCGTTGCTGTCGGCCGCAGGCGGGTTTTCAGTGCAACTTGAAACAGCCGCGAGCAATGCGATGCCGACGAATGCCCCACAGCGCCCACTTAGAGGCCCGCTGAGCGTCGGCTCTGGGGAATCGGACTGTTTTGACCGATGCAATGCCCTACCCCCTCTCCGACCGCTGTTGAAGCAAATGAGGCATAATAGCCCGTGGACCGAAAGTCATCTTTTCTTGTCTATCCTGCCCGATGGACGAGGGTGCAATCCTTCACGAATTAGGCAAGAGAATCAGGGCGCAGCGAAAAAGCATCGGCCTGACGCAGGAGGCGCTTGCCTTGGTCGCGGACGTTGATCGATCCTACTATGGCGCTGTCGAGCGCGGGGAGCGCAACGTCACGTTTACGGTCCTATGCCGCCTCTGCATCGCCCTCAGATGCGACGTTGCCGCTTTAACCGACTCCCTGCCTTTGCAAGCCTGATAGGCATTCGGTCATCAACTGCCGTTCCCATGTGACCGATGCAGCTTTGAGTTTGCGCCCGGACGGACGAAAGGCAATAACCGCTTGAGAAACTTCGACGGGGGCGATCGAACATGGAAATGAAGAAGCAGCCGTTTGCAATCCCCACAGTTTGCAAGATGCAGAACCGTATTGATCCAACGCCTGATTATCAGCGGCCCCCGGCATGGACCCGCAAGCAAAAACAATTGTTGATGGATACCATCCTACGAAATTACGACATTCCCAAATTCTACTGGCGGAAGGTCGCAAGGCCGGATGGTATTCAGTATGAGGTGGTCGATGGCCAGCAGCGGCTTCGCGCCATATGGGAATTTGAGGCAGACGAGTTTCCGCTGCCCAAGGATACCGACCCGATAGACGGTCTCACGGTCGCAGGCTTGAAGCATTCCCAACTGCCTATCGAGATTTTGCAAAAATTTGACGAATATCAACTCGATGTTGTCATCATCATGGATGCAATTGACGATGAAGTACGGGACATGTTCCTTCGGCTCCAGAACGGCACCACGCTAAAGGCTCAGGAAAAGCGCAATGCCATGACTGGCAAGATGCGTGATTTTGTCCGGCAGACTGCGGGACACCCGTTCTTTGATAGCTGCAACTTCGCCAATTCCCGTTATGCGTTCGATCATGTTGCCGCCCAAACGATCCTGACCGAGATCAATGGCGGCCCTACCAACGTCCGCGATGCCGATTTAAATCGAATGTATCAAGATCATGCGGATTTCGATCCAGCCGGAAAGGTGGCCAAAAAGGTCCGCCGGGTGTTCGAATTTCTGAAAACTGCCTTCCCTGACAAAACGCCAGAGCTAGCGCGCTACAACGTGATAAGCCTTTACGCGATAGCCTCGCAGCTAGTCGAAAATTATGTCTGGCAAGGGCTACAAGCACCCCTGGCTACATGGTTCATCGCGTTTGAGGGCGAACGTGCCGGGAATGACGCGTTGACCAACTTCGAAGGCCTGGCAGACGTTTCGCTGGTCGAATACAAACGCCTGACAAGCCAATCCACCGATACCGAGGAAAGCATTCGGGGCCGGGTGGAGTTGCTCGAAAAGCGCTTTTTTGAAGCCTACCCCAACATTGAACAGACAGACCCAAACCGGACCTTTTCCCACGAACAGCGGCTGGCGATCTATCGCCGGGATGGCGGGCAATGCCGTCTCGCCATAAAGTGCGATGGAGTGAAAGTCGGTTGGGATAACTGGCATGCCGACCATATCGTACCGCACGTCAAAGGCGGTAAGACAACGGTTGCCAACGGCCAACTGGCCTGTGCGGACTGCAATTTATCGAAGGGTGCCACTTCCTGATGCCGACGCTTGACTGGATCGGTAAAAAAGCCGTCGTCAATCATCACCGTGAGGTGCCCTATCGCCTGATCCACTGCGATGGGGAACTGTCTGAGGGCGACCCTGACGCGGGAAATCTGTTGGTGCAGGGCGATAACCTCGAAGCCCTTAAAGCGCTCCTTCCTTATTACGCCGGCAAGGTGAAGTGCATCTATATCGACCCGCCTTATAACACCGGAAAGGCAGATTGGACATATAACGACAAGGTAAGTTCGCCTGAGATAGCCGCATGGCTTGGGCGAGCGGTCGGTAAGGAGGCTGAGGACTTGTGCCGCCACGACAAGTGGCTCTGCATGATGTATCCTCGCATTCATCTTTTGAAGGACTTTCTAAAGAAGGATGGTCTCCTGTTTGTAAGCTGCGATGACAACGAGCAGGCAGCCTTGCATCTTCTGCTTGCCGAGATTTTCGGTCGGAAGAACCATATCGGCACGGCCATCTGGAAGAATGCGACCGACAATAACCCTACGCAGATTGCTGTGGAACACGAATATGTAGTCGTTTACGCTAAAGACAAAGACTTGCTTGCACGACAATGGAGCGGCCCAGAAAATGACACAAAAGACCTCATGCTTGAAGTTTTTTCGCAGATTGAAAAAGAGCACCAGTCAATTAAAGATCGGCAAAGAGTATTTGCGGCATTCATAAAAAAGAACGCAAAATCTCTAGGAGATTTGGCGCGCTACAAGCGAGTAGACGAAAGAGGTGTCTATGTCGCTCGTAGGAACCTAGAAAACCCCGGCAAAAACGGCTATCAATACGATATAGAACACCCAGTAGCGAAGAAAAATTGCGAAAAGCCGCTTTGGGGATGGCGCTTTCCTAAGGATAGAATGGACGAATTGATTGATGAGGGTCGAATAATTTTTGGAAAGGACGAAAAGAAAATTCCGGAATTGAAGGCATATTTGTGCGATGTTGGATTTCCATTTCGTAGTGTGGTAAACATTGACTCTCGAAAAGGATCAAATGATATCGAAGCAATTTTTGGAAGACGCGATATATTCAAAAATCCAAAATCTGTTGAATTTATCAGTTATTTGCTCTCATTTGTAAGCAAGGCTGATGATATTATCATGGACTCGTTTGCAGGATCAGGGACGAGTGGCCATGCCATTCTCGAAATGAATAAGCAGGACGGTAGAAACCGGCGGTTTATTTTGATCGAAATGGATAAACCGACATCTGTAGATATTACGGCAGAACGCCTCCGTCGCGTCATTTCGGGCTATGCTAAAGGTGGCGACCCAACCAAGCCAGTGGAAGGCTTAGGAAGCGGTTTCCGCTATTGTCGGCTAGGCACCCCGTTATTCAACGAGTTTGGCGACATTGATCCGGGTGTAACCTTCCCAGACCTTGCGGCGCATATCTTTTTTTCCGAAACTGGCGCTCCCATTCCGCACAAGGCGAAGGGCGATTCCTCGTTCATTGGCACGTACAAGGAAAAGGCAGTTTACCTCTTATTCTCCGCTGCTGAACAGGGCATCGCGCGGGAAGCGGCTGGCAACGTGCTGACGCCTGACGTACTGGCGCACATCCCCACGCCCCCCGATGACTTCTCCGGGCAGCGTGTTGTCTATGGCGAGGGTTGCACAGTATCGCCTGACCGACTGAGAACGGAAGGCGTGACATTCAAACAAATCCCCTACCAGATCGAAGCAAACTGATATGGCTGCGATCAATCTTGAACTGAAGGAATATCAGCAAGCTGCGCTTGGCCGGCTCAAATCCTTTCTCGGAAAAACGGTCCAATTTGACGCGGAAAGCGCCTTCGTCCTCGAAACCAAAATGCCCTATCGGCAGGCTCCATTTATTGCTGAGGGGACGCCCTACGTATGCCTTCGGGTGCCGACTGGCGGGGGCAAGACAATCATGGGTGCTCATGCGGTAGGCATCGCGGCAAAGAACTATCTCGAAGCGCCTAACCCCCTTGTGCTGTGGCTGGTGCCTTCAACACCAATCCTTGATCAGACAGTGAATGCTCTCAAAAATTTGGACCATCCCTATCGTGCTGCGCTCGCCAAGGACTTTGGCCGCAACATCACCGTCCTGACCAAGGCCGAAGCATTGGCCATGTCCCGCGCCGATGCCGAGGGCGGAGCTTGCATCATTGTTTCCACCATTCAGTCATTCCGCATCGAGGAAACCGATGGCCGCAAGGTCTATGAGGACTCCGGGCAATTGATGGACCATTTTTCCGGCTTGACCGATGCCCAGATGGCCCGACTGGAAAAGGTGGAAGGCACGGACAGGCCTATTGCTTCCCTTGCCAATCTGTTGCGGCTGCATCATCCGATGGTGATCGTTGACGAAGCCCACAACGCCCGAACCGCCTTGTCATTCGATACGCTGGCCCGGTTCGATCCGTCATTGATCCTTGAACTGACTGCTACGCCCCAGACGGTGCACAATCCAGCAAAGGACGAATACGCTTCCAATATCCTCTACTCCGTCTCCGCTGCCGAGTTGAAGGCGGAACAGATGATCAAGCTGCCGATCCGCCTTACGACCGATAGCGACTGGCGAAAGACGATTGGTGGGGCGCTGGATTGCCAAGTGGCCCTGGAGGAAGCGGCAAAGGCGGAGCAGGCAGAGACCGGGGAATATATCCGACCCCTAATCCTGTTTCAGGCACAGAGCGCCCTCGCCACCGACAAAACCCGTCTGACATGGGAGGTGATCGAGCAGCACTTGCTTGAGGACAAGTCCATTCCCAAGGCACAGATTGCCGTTCACACTGGCCCGCGCAAAGATCTGGACGATATTGCCGACATTACCGATCCGGCTTGCCCCGTCCGCTACATCATCACTGTTCAGAAACTAAAAGAGGGCTGGGATTGCCCCTTTGCATATGTGCTGTGCTCCGTGGCCGAACAGGTATCACAAACGGCGATTGAACAGATTTTGGGCCGGGTGCTCCGGATGCCCAAGGCCAAGCGTAAGCAGCGCGACGCCCTCAATCGCGCCTATGCCTATGTGGCGGCAAAGAGTTTCGATGAAACCGCACAACGGCTGAAAGACGGGCTGGTGGAAGGCGCTGGCTTCAACAAGCTGGAAGCTGATCAGATCATTGCCCCGCAAAGCGACATTGGCTTTGCCGAGGATCAGGCTGACTACCACTACCAGTCCGACACGATCAGCGATGAAGCGGTCACGATGGAGGACGTTGCTGCCATCTTTGACAAACTGCCCCCGTCGGTTAAGTCGCGAGTCAAGCTGGACCCTGTAACCCGTTCGCTATCGTTCCGTGGTCCTATGTCGCGGGAAAGCCGAAACATCCTGCAACTGGCTATGGCCAAGGTGCCGCAAGCCGAAAAGGTCATTGACCGGCTTTATGCCAAATCCAACCAATTCCAGACCTCCGCCGCGACGGAGGAAGATAAGCCGCCGTTTATTGTCCCGTTGCTCGGTTTCCGAAAACAGGGCGAATTGGAACTGTTCTCCAAGGAGCACTTTCTAGACCTGCCGTGGCGACTGGACGAATGCGATGCCAGCGCCATCGTTGATCGCTTCAGGGTTGTGGATGAAAGCCAGCACGGGCAAATTGACGTTTCAGAACAGGGCAGGGTTCAGATTAATTTCGTCAAGCGGTTGCAGGGCGACCTCGCTGAAGTTGTACAGGAACCATCGTGGACCGTTCCCCGCCTCGTCAACTGGATCGACTCGGGGATAAGCCATCCAGACGTAACTAAGCCCAGCGCCGTCCTGTTCATCTCAAGTGCCTTGGCCGCTTTGGAGACGGACGGTCATAATTTGGACTATCTGGCCCGCAACAAACACGACCTACGACGGGCGATCATTGCCCTTATCAAGGATTTGCGGGACGAACGGGAAACGCACAACTACGATGCACTCTTCGCTGCCAACGCCCAGGATTTTGCCATCAACGCCGACTTGTCGATGATCTTTGATGAAGCGACCTATGCGTTCAATCAGCCCTATGCGGGCGCAACCAAGTTCAACAAACACTACACGTCGCTAGTGGGAGATTTGAAGCCGAGCGGGGAGGAATTTGACTGCGCCGTTCATCTCGACCGTATGGACGCGGTTCGGTATTGGATAAGGAATGTAGAAGGCAAGCGGGGATCGTTTTGGCTCCAACTGCCCCACCAGAAATTTTACCCGGATTTCGTCGCCATGCTCGACGATGGACGCATTCTCGTTGTCGAATACAAGGGCGGCCATCTCTACGAAGCCGAGGCTCCTAAGCGGACTATCGGGGCCGTTTGGGCTGAAGCGAGCGGGGGCGAATGCCTGTTCTGTATGCCGACCGAACGGGACTTTGCATTAATGAATCGAACGATAGTCAAGCCGAAGCCGGCTTAATGGGCAATCGCAACTCAGAATTTTTCAAAATTTTTTAGTTGCGCAAGAGGCGGCTTTTTGAGGCCGCAACAGGATCAGCGATTTTACCCCCCCCCCCGGGGGCGCCCCGTTTCTTTGTTCAAAATCCGTGGAGCAAACAGGCGCAGGCCGATTGCCGATCAAGCCCGACACGGCGGCAAGAAAGGGCATTTCCAGCCCAATTTGGTGGGATTATGGTGGGGTGTAGACTTGCGACCTCATTGAAAAGTCGCCTAAGTCATTGAAAAGGAATGGTGCCGCTTAGGTGACTCGAACACCTGACCCCATCATTACGAATGATGTGCTCTACCGGCTGAGCTAAAGCGGCATATCGGTATGGACGCGGGCTCTAACAGGGGTAGGGCTGCGCTGCAAGCGTATCGGCAACTTCGCGTCGATGTTGCCGTTATCGAATGGACACGCCACCGTTCCCCGGGAGCCATGATGTCCAATGCCGCCGATCTGCCGGTCGATCCGCGTTTCGAGTTGCCGCCGCATTTCGTTGTGGCTGACCGGCGCATGGCCGGCGTGGCACGTGATCTGTGGCGGCATTCGGGCGGGTTGCGCGTGGCGGATTATGCCGATCATGCGCTGGTCGTTGCCGATCCCGCCGGTGCCGCCACGATCATCAGCGCCGGCGCCGCGATCGAGGCGACCTTCGGGCTTTCGGCGGGGATGCCGCTCGATGGCTTGAACGGGCTGGCGGCCGAAGTGCGCGCTGCGTGCGACCTCATCGTCTTCGATCCGCATCCGGTGCCGTTCGAGGCCAGCCTGGCGGCGCCGGGACGCGCCTGCGTGCTGGTGCGTGGCGTCGCGCTTCCGCTTTCGGACGGGTTCGATGCGAGCGGAATTCCGCACCAGGTGCAGTTTGTCATAAACTGGCGCGAATTGCTCGATCGAGCCGCAACGACGCGTCTTCGCCGCGAAATCGGCGCCGCTTTGCGGGTGGCGCGGCCTGATTCGACGAAATCCGACCCTTTTTTGCCGAAATCTGCGCGAATATCGCTCGGCTGACGTGAACGTCAGCTTGCCCTTTGCGCCCGGGCGCACGCATAAGCGCGGCGGCAGCCGCCAGCGGAGCGTTTTTGTGTCATTCACAGTCAAGGATCCGGCCACGCCGGGTCGCCAGTCGGCCAGCCCGGCGGTCATCGCCGCCAACGAAGAGGCACTGACCAGCGCGCTGTTCGATTCGGCGCTGCCGGGCGAGCTCGAGAATCTGGATGCCGCCGGCCGCACCGCAATCGCGCATTTCGTCTGCGCTGCGGCGGCCGCGCGTTCGCCGGGGATTCCCATCGTCCATCTCGATACGGCCGAAGTCGATGACAGCGTTGCCGGTGCCGCGCCGCGCCGTCGCCGCATGGCGCTGGCGATCATCGGCGAGGACAGGCCGTTCCTCGTCGATTCGACCTCCGCAACCATTACCGCTGCCGGGCTCGATATCGATCGGCTGCTCCACCCCGTCATCGATGTGCGCCGCGACAGCGATGGCGTGCTGGTCGAGGTGATCGGCCTCGCAACCGGCCCGGTAGCAGCCGGCGTCACCCGCGAATCGATGATCTATGTCGAGATTGAGCGCACCGGCGCGAAGGCACGGGGCGAACTGGTCGCCGCGCTGCAGCAGGTGCTTGCCGATGTCGATGCGGCGGTTTCCGATTGGCAGGCGATGCTGAGCGCACTGCGCCAGGCGACCCGCGATCTCGAACGCAATCCGCCGCCGGTGGCGCCGCATCGCGCAGCCGAGGCGGTGGCGTTTCTCGATTGGTTGGCGGCCGATAATTTTACCCTGCTTGGGGTGCGCCGCTATGATCTGGCCGGCGATCTCGATGATCCGGCGATGCAGCCGGTGAGCGAGGGCGGGCTTGGCCTGTTGCGCGATGCCGCTTATCCGCTGTGGAGCGGCATGCTGGGCGCCGACGATACCCCGCACGCGCTGAAAGCGCTGCTCGCCAGCCCCGAACCGCTACTGATCACCAAGGCCGGCGCGATCGTTTCGGTGCACCGCCGCGTCAATGGCGACCTGGTGTCGGTAAAGGGCTTCGATCGCGAAGGCCGGGTCGTCTCCGAAACGCGTTTCCTGGGGCTGTACACCTCGGCGGCGCTCGGCACCTCGCCGCGTCAGGTGCCGTTGCTGCGCCGCAAGGTCGGCGAAGTCATCGATCAACTGGGCTTTGCGCCTTCGGGGCATACCGGCAAGGCGCTGGTCCATGTCCTTGAAACCTTCCCGCGCGAGGAATTGTTCGAGGCCTCGTCCGAACGGCTGCAGGCGATGGCGCTCGGCCTGTTGTCGCTGCTCGACCGGCCGCGGCCCAAGCTGTTCGCGCGGCCCGATGCCTTTGGCCGGTCACTGTCGATCCTCGTCTATGTGCCGCGTGACAGCTACACCAGCGGCGTGCGCGAGAATGTCCGCCGCATGCTGATCGATGCCACCGGCGGCACGTTGAGCCGGTTCGAGGTCGAACTGCGCTCCGAAGGGCTGGCCCGGGTGCATTATGTCATCGCCATGCCCGAAGGCGCGGCGCTGCACTTCGATGCAGCGGCCGAAGCCGAGCTCGATCGCCGGCTGCGCCAGTTGGTGCGCGGTTGGGAGGAAGACCTGGAAACAGCGCTGATTGCCACCACCACGCCGGCACGCGCGGCGCGGCTGGTGCTCAGCCATGGCCGGGCGCTGTCCGCCAGCTATCGCGCCCAGCACAGCGCATCCGAAGCCGCCGCCGACCTGGTGGCGTTGAGCGCGCTGCATGATGAAGCCGGCCGCGGCGTGCGGCTTATCCGCAAACCCGGCGATGCGCCGCAACAGCTGCGCCTGAAGATCTACCGCCTCGGCAAGATTATCCCGTTGTCCGAAGCCGTGCCGGTGCTTGAAAATTTCGGCCTGGCGGTGATCGAGGAGTTTCCTTTCGATCTCGCCGGCGGCCGGCTCGGCTGGATTCACGATTTCCTGCTCGAAGCCAGCGATCCCGCCGTGCTCGCGGATTGGGAAGGGCTGCGCGCCCGGGTCGAACCGGCGCTGACCTGCGTGCTTATGGGCGCGCAGGAAAATGACGGCTTCAACGCGCTGACCATCGCCTGCCAATTGGGCGCCGAAGCCGCCGGCTGGCTGCGTGCCTATTTCCGCTACATGCGCCAGACCGGCGTTACCTATGGGCTGATGACGGTTGTCGACGCGCTGCGCCGCTATCCGGCCATCGCGCGCGACCTGGTGCGCCTGTTCGAAACGCGGTTTGCCCCCGATGTCGCCGATCGCGCCGCGGCGCAGGATCGCGCGCTCGCCGAGATCGATGCGGCGCTCGCCGCGGTTACGTCGATCGATGATGATCGCATCCTGCGTCTGTATCGCTCGGTAATGCTGGCGACCCTGCGCACCAACGCCTTTGTGCCGGGTGGGCCGGAAGCGCTGGCGTTCAAGATGGACAGTCATGCCGTGCCGAACCTGCCGCCGCCGGTGCCGTATCGCGAAATCTGGGTCTATTCACCACGGGTGGAAGGCATCCACCTGCGCGGTGGGCCGATCGCCCGCGGTGGCCTGCGCTGGTCCGACCGGCGCGATGATTTCCGCACCGAAGTGCTGGGGCTGGTCAAGGCGCAGAAGGTCAAGAACACCGTCATCGTGCCGACCGGCGCCAAGGGCGGGTTTTTCCCCAAGCAGCTGCCACCGGCATCGAACCGCGATGCCTGGTTGGCCGAGGGCACCGAATCCTACCGGGTGTTCATCCGCGCGCTGCTATCGGTCACCGACAATCTGGCGGCTGATGGCAGCAACATCCCGCCGACTGGCGTCACCTGCCACGACGCGCCCGATCCGTATCTCGTCGTCGCTGCCGACAAGGGCACCGCGACCTTTTCCGACACCGCCAACGCCATCGCCGAAGCCCATGGTTTCTGGCTGGGCGATGCCTTCGCCAGCGGCGGCAAGAACGGCTATGACCACAAGGCGATGGCGATCACGGCGCGCGGCGCCTGGATTTCGGTGCAGCGGCATTTCCGCGAACTGGGCATCGATGTGCAGACCGACAGTATCCGCGTGGCCGGCGTCGGCGACATGTCGGGGGATGTCTTCGGCAACGGCATGCTGCTCAGCGGCGCGATCAAGCTGGTCGCGGCGTTCGACCACCGGCATTTCTTCTTCGATCCCAACCCCGATGCGGGCGTCAGCTTTGCCGAACGCCAGCGCATGTTCGCCCTGCCGCGGTCGTCATGGGACGATTATGACCGCGCCACCATTTCGGCCGGCGGCGGTGTCTTTGCGCGCAGCCTGAAATCGGTGCCGCTCAGCCGCCAGGTGCAGGCGATGATCGGCGTGACCGCCGACAGCCTGTCGCCGTCGGAGCTGATCACCGCGATCCTCAAGATGAAGACCGACCTGCTGTGGTTCGGCGGCATCGGCACCTATGTGAAGGCGTCCAGCGAAAGCAACGCCGATGCCGGCGATCGCGCCAATGACGCGCATCGTATCAACGGCGCCGAAATCGGCGCGCGCGTTATCGGCGAAGGTGCCAATCTCGGCGTTACTCAGGCCGGGCGCATCGAATTCGGCGCAGTCGGCGGGCGCATCAACACCGATTTCATCGACAACAGCGCCGGGGTCGATTGTTCGGACAACGAGGTCAACATCAAGATCGCGCTCAACGGCGAAGTCCTCGCCGGGCGACTGGCGCAGGCCGATCGTGACGCGCTGCTGGTCGCGATGACCGCCGATGTCGCGGCATTGGTGCTCCACGACAACATCCTGCAAACCCAGGCGCTGTCGATTGCCGAGCGCAGCGGTGCCGCCGGCCTGTCGGGCCATGTCCGGCTGATCCAGACGCTGGAAACCAGCGCTGCCGGGCTCGATCGCAAGGTCGAAGGCCTGCCGGGCGACGATGTGCTGGCACAGCGAGCGCGCATCGGTGGCGCGCTCGAACGGCCGGAGCTTGCCGTCGTCATGGCGTATGCAAAAATGGCGATCTATGACGGACTGGTGCTGTCACCGCTCGTCGATGATGCCCTGCTCGTGCCCGATCTCCACGCCGCCTTTCCGGGCGCCATGCAGGCGCGCTTTGCCGCCGCGATCGATGGTCATCGCCTGCGCCGTGAACTGATCGCGACCAAGCTGACCAATGAACTGGTCAACCGCGGCGGGCTCGGCTTGGCCTTCGAGCTTGCCGAAGAACTCGGCGTCGGGCTCGACGATGTGGCAGCAGCATTCGTGGCGGCACGCGACCTGTTCGATTTCCGCAGGGTCTGGGCCGCCATCGATGGCGCCGCGATTGCCGGGACGGCGCAACTCGATCTGCACGTCGCTGCCATCGCTGCGCTGCGCACCCAGATGGCCGACATCATCCGCTGCGCCCCGGGCCAGGCACCTGCGACCATTGTCGCACGGCTGCGCCCGGGCATCGAACGGCTCGCCGCCAGCCTCGACACCGTGCTGCGTCCCGAACCGCGTGCCCAGATCGATCGCTACCGCGCCCGGCTGGCGGTATTGGGTGCCCCTGACGCCATCATCGAACCGCTCGTCCGCATCGAATCGCTCGACGGCGCGGTCGGGGTCAGCTTGCTGGCGCGCGACATCGGTGCCGATGAAGCCGCAACGGCTGCCGCCTACACCACGCTCGGTGAGGCTACCGGGCTTGATTGGGCCAAAGGCGCCGCCGCCGGGCTCGACCCCACGGACCCGTGGGAGCGGCTGCTCAAGGCCGGGCTGGTGCGCGATTTCGAAGCGCTGCGGCTCGACATGATGCACCGCATCGCCGGCAAGGATGGCGACCCGGGCACGGCGGTGGCGGCGTGGATCGCCGGCAATGGCGGCCGTGTCAGCCGTATCGCCGGCCAGGTATCACGCGCCCGCACCGGCGGCGTGGTGACGACGGCGATGCTGGCGCACCTCGCCAGCCAGGCACGCGTGGTGCTGGGCGGCTAGCGACTCCCTCCCACAGGGGGGGGGGTAGAAACCTAAAAGTCCAGCTTGTCGTAGTGCACCGGCGGCGGCAGGCCTTCCATGCGGTCACCGAGCATGGGGCGAAAGGTCGGGCGCGATTTCAGCGCCGAATACCAGGTCTTGGCGGCATCATGGCCGTCCCAATCGATGCCCCCGAGATAATCGGCCACCGAAATCTGCGCCACCGCGGCAATATCGGCGAGCCCGAAGGCCGGCCCCGCCAGCCAGCGCCGCCGATCGAGCAGGAAATCGACATAATCAAGGTGCGCCTTGGCATTGCGCGAGGCATTGCGTACCACCCCGGCATCGGGTGCCTGCCGCGCAAAGACGCGCTTGTACATGCGTTCACCAAGCAGCGGCGCGGTGACTTCGGCGTAGAATTTCTGATCGAACCATGCCGACAGCCGCCGCGCTTCGGCACGCTCCTCCGGCCCGGCGCCGAGCAGCGGCGTGCGTTCGACGGTTTCTTCGAAATATTCGCAGATGGCGACGCTGTCGGTGAGAATCAGATTGCCATTCTGGATCACCGGCGTCTGCACCGCGGGGTTGAGCGCGGCAAAGCTGTCGCGGCGTTCCCAAGGGTATTCGCGCACCAGTTCGACCGGAATCCCCTTTACCGCAGCGGCAAAGCGCACCTTCCGGCTGAACGGGCAGAGGGGATATTGATAAAGGCGCCACATTTTGGTCAACTTACTTTACCGCAAAGCGCGCGCGGGGGAAGTGACCCTGTGGTGTAAATGCACCGAAACGGCGCATCAAGAGGGCGGCAGCGCGGTCCCGGCGGCGGTGTCGCGGGTGATGCGCCGTTCATCGACCAGGGTGCGCCGGAACGGCCGGCCATCGGAAAGCCATTGCCAGCTGCGCATCCGCACGCCGGCTTCGGCATCAATCTCGATCATTTCGAGGATCGCGATGCCCGGCAGATCGACACGTTCGAAGCGCAGGAACAGCGCGTCGGGGGCATCGGCGGTGGTAAAAGCGACACCGCGCAGCCGTTGTGTTTCCCAATGAAGGCGATTGTCACGCAACTCGCCGGGAAAGACATGTTCCTCACGCCGGCCATCAGGCCACAGGAAGCGGCTGGTCTGGACATAGGCGTGCGGGCCATCGGCCGGGAAGGCGTTGACGATTTCGCTGGCATGGGCGTCGATCTCGGTCCCCGCAGGGTCGAAATGCCGGTACTGGCCATGCCAGATGCCGATGTGGCGGCGGCAGATCGTCATGATGTCGGGGGCGTCCATGCCGGCAGTTTCCGGGCTTCGGCGCACAAAGTCGAGCCAGTATTGTTGCAAGCCATTCGCAACAAGGCTAGGAAGTGGCAATGACGCTGCGTCGCCCTGCCTGGCTGTTCTGGTTGCTTCTCGCCATACCGGCGCTGGTGCAGCTGGTGGCGCTGCGCGGCCCCGATGCCGATCTCGATCACCTTACCAAGGAAAGCGGTGAATGGGCGGTCCGCCTGCTCACCGCCGCACTGGCGATCACGCCGCTGCTGCGCTGGTTCCCGCAACTCGGCTGGCTGCGCCACCAGCGCCGGGCGATCGGGCTCGCCGCCTTTGCCACCAGCCTTGTCCATCTCGGGCTTTATGCCGCCGCGATGGGAGAACTGGCCGTCATCCTCGCCGAAATCACCGCGCTGGGTATCTGGACCGGCTGGGCGGCGCTGGCGCTGCTGCTGCCGCTGGCCTTGACCAGCCATGATGGTGCGATGCGCCGGCTCGGCCGCAACTGGAAACGCGTGCAGCGGCTGGCCTATCCGGCCGCGCTGCTGGCGCTCGTCCATGGGGCGCTGGTCCATGACGGGTTGCGCCACGCCCTGTGGCTCGGCGGCGCCCTGCTGATTCTCGAACTTGCCCGTTTCTTCCCACGACCAGGAAAGGTCCCCGCATGAATATCCGTTACCCGCTGGCCGCGCTGTTGCTCGTCATCGCTGCCCCGGTGCTTGCCACCGGCAAGATGACCTGCACCGCCAAGCCCGAACAGCGCAAGAGCATCGAAGCGCTGACCGCCGACCTGACCAAACAGGGCTGGCAGGTGCGCAAGGCCAAGCTCGATGGCGGTTGCTACGAAGTCTATGGCACCACGCCGCAGGGCGACCGGGTCGAAGCCTATTTCGATCCGATCAGCTTTGAAAAACTCTATGTCGAACGGCGCGGCGAAGTGCTGTTCAAAAAGCCGTGACCGGGCATCCGGGCCGGCGCGTGCCGGCCCGGACCCATGCTATTTCTTGGCCTTGGCCTTGGCGATCTGCGCCTGCAGCCGCGCAACCTCGGCCTCCAGCGCCGAAATCTTCATCGCTTGGCTGATGACGATGTCCTGCAGCGCGGCCTTTTCGGCAGCGGCGTCCGGGCCGGGCTCGGCCTTTGCCGCCTCGGGCTTTACCACCGTCGCTTCGACGATTGTCTCCGACGCCGCATCCTCGCGGCTGCCGGCCTTGAACATCCCCGATTCTCGGGCGCGCTTGATCAGCGGGGCAGCGCTGACGGCAAGTGCCATCAGGCTTTCGATGAGCGGGTCCTGCCTGTTGTCGGCCATGGCGGCATCCTGTTGTTGAACAGCCCCAAGATAGGCAGACCGCCGCCGGCTTTCAACAGACTGTATGACAAAAACAATACAGTCTGTTGAAAGCCTATTCGGCGGCGACCAGCACGGCGCTGTCGTCGAGCGGGTGCGCCAGCCGGCTGACCATCTCGCGCGGGCAGATCTGCCAGAGCCGCAAGCGGGTGCGATCCCATTCGGCGATCAGCCCCGCCGACCATTTCGAGCCGGTTTCGCGGGCGTGCTCGCTGATCAGGTCATGCACGACGCCTTCCCAATGCGCGCTGGCCAGCCGACCCGTCAGCACGCTCTCGCCATTGACCCGGCGCGGGAAATCACCGGTTTCATCATAGACAAAGGCCATGCCGCCGCTCATGCCCGCCGCGAAATTGTCACCGGTGCGGCCCAGCACGACGGCGACACCGCCGGTCATGTATTCGCAGCCATTGGCGCCGCAGCCTTCCACGACAACCACCGCGCCCGAATTGCGCACGGCAAAACGTTCGCCCGCACGCCCGGCAGCGAACAGCCGGCCCGCCGTGGCACCATAGAGCACGGTGTTGCCGATGATCGCATTGGCCTGGCTGGCGAGCGGCGACGATACCATCGGCCGCACGACGATCGTCGCCCCCGACAGGCCCTTGCCGACATAGTCATTGGCCTCGCCGAAGACTTCCAGCCTGATGCCCTGCACCGCAAAGGCCCCAAGCGACTGCCCGGCCGAGCCGCGCAGCCGGATCTGGACATGGCCCGGCGCCAGCCCGGTCATGCCGAACTTGGCGGTGATCTCGGCCGACAGGCGGGTGCCGACGGCGCGATGGGTGTTGCGCACCGCATAGGTCAATTGCATCTTTTCACCGCGGCTGAACAATTGTTCGGCATCGCGGATCATATCGGCATCAAGGCTGTCGGGCACCGGGTTGCGATGGCCCTCGATGCCGAAGCGGCGCATATGATCGGGCGCATCGACCTTGGCGAGAATCGGGTTGAGATCGAGATCGTCGAGATGTTCGGCGCCGCGGCTGACCTGGCGCAGCAATTCGGTGCGGCCGATGACATCGTCGAGCGACTTGACCCCCAGTTTGGCGAGAATCTCGCGGACTTCCTCGGCGATGAAGCTCATCAGATTGATGACCTTTTCCGGCGTGCCGACGAACTTCTGGCGCAGCGCATCGTCCTGGGTGCAGACGCCGACCGGGCAGGTGTTCGAATGGCACTGCCGCACCATGATGCAGCCCATGGCAACGAGGCTGAGCGTGCCGATGCCATATTCCTCGGCGCCCAATATGGCGGCGATGACAATGTCGCGGCCGGTCTTCAGCCCACCATCGGTGCGCAATTTGACCCGGTGGCGCAGGCCGTTGAGCGTCAGCACCTGGTTGACTTCGGACAGCCCCATTTCCCACGGCGTGCCGGCATATTTGATGCTGGTCTGCGGGCTTGCCGCGGTGCCGCCGACATGGCCCGAGATCAGGATGACGTCGGCGTGCGCCTTGGCGACACCGGCGGCGACAGTGCCGATGCCGGCGCTGCTGACCAGTTTCACGCACACCCGGGCGCGCGGGTTGATCTGCTTGAGGTCGTAGATGAGCTGCGCCAGATCCTCGATCGAATAGATGTCATGGTGCGGCGGCGGCGAGATCAGCGTCACCCCGGGCGTCGAATGGCGCAGCCGGGCAATGAGGTCGGTGACCTTGAAGCCGGGCAACTGCCCGCCCTCCCCGGGCTTGGCGCCCTGCGCGACCTTGATCTCGATTTCCTCGCAGGCGTTGAGATATTCCGCCGTCACGCCGAAGCGCCCGCTGGCGATCTGCTTGACCACCGAATTGGCATTGTCGCCGTTTTCATAGGGCGTGAAGCGCTTGCGGTCCTCGCCGCCCTCGCCGCTCACCGCCTTGGCGCCAATGCGGTTCATCGCGATGGCGAGTGTCTCATGCGCTTCGGGCGACAGCGCGCCAAGGCTCATCCCCGGGGTGACGAAGCGCTTGCGGATTTCGGTGATCGATTCGACTTCCTCGACCGGGATCGCCTTGGTCGGCACGAAATCGAGCAGGTCGCGCAGCGCGATCGGCGGCTGTTCGCGCACCGCCCGGCTGAAGTTGAGATAGTCCGAATAGCTGTCCGCCCCCACCGCATGCTGGAGCAGGTGGATCAACCCCGCCTGATAGGCATGGGCTTCGGAACCGGCGCGATAGCGGTAGAGCCCGCCGATCGGCAGCGCGATGACGTCTTCATCGAACGCGGCCTCATGGCGCATCTGGGCATTGATGAACAGCGATTCGAAACCCTCGCCCGAGATCTTGGCCGGCATGCCGGGGAAGAAATCATTGACCAGCGCGCGGCTGAGCCCGACAGCTTCGAAGTTGTAGCCGCCGCGGTATGACGAGATGACCGCGATGCCCATCTTCGCCATGATCTTGAGCAGGCCGTCCTCGACCGCCTTCTTGTAGCGCGCGACGCATTCGTCATAGGGGCGGCTGCCGAACAGGCCGCGGGCGTGGCGGTCGGCAATGGCTTCCTGCGCCAGATAGGCGTTGACCGTGGTGGCGCCGACCCCGATCAGCACGGCGAAATAATGCGTGTCGAGCGCTTCGGCGGCGCGGACGTTGATCGAGGCAAAGGTGCGCAGGCCCTTGCGCACCAGATGGGTGTGCACGCCGGCGGTAGCGAGGATCATGCTGATCCCCATCCGCGTTGCCGACTGGTGTTCATCGGTGAGGAACAGCTGGCTCTTGCCCGAACGCACCGCAGTTTCGGCTTCGGCGCGTACCCGCGCGATCGCCGAGCGCAGCGCTTCCGGCCCGCCGTGGATGTCGAAGCTGCAATCGATCTCGGCGACCTGCTTGCCGAAATGCGCCTTGAGAACTTCCCAGCCCTTGTTGGTCATCACCGGGGTGTCGATGACCATCACGCCTTCCTGGCGGGCATCGTCATCGAGGATATTGCCGAGGTTCGAAAAGCGCGTCTTCAGGCTCATCACCCGGGTTTCGCGCAAGCTGTCGATCGGCGGGTTGGTCACCTGCGAAAAATTCTGGCGGAAAAAATGCGACAGGTTGCGCGGGTTTTCCGAAATCACCGCCAGCGGGGCGTCATCGCCCATGCTGCCGATGGCTTCCTTGGCATCGTCGACCATCGGGCTGAGCAGCAGTTCCATGTCTTCCATGGTCTGGCCGGCGGCGACCTGGCGGCGGCGCAGTTCATCACGGCTGTAGTGTGCGCCGGGCTGGGCGCCATCATGGCCCTTCATCGAGGTGAAGGTGGTGAAGCCCGCCACCATCGCGGCATAATCATGCGCGGCGGCAATCCGATCCTTGATCTCGCGATCCGAATAAAAGCGCGGGCCGGCAGCGCCGGTGGTGCCGATACCATCGCCTCTGGCGACAATACCATCGCCATCGAGATCGACCGCGATCATTTCGCCGGGGCCGAGCGCGCCCTTCATCACCATATCGGCTTCGGGAATGACGACCATGCCGGCTTCCGACCCGGTGACGAGCAGGCCGTCGCGGGTCAGGCAGTACCGCATCGGCCGCAGCGCGTTGCGGTCGAGCCCGGCGACCACCCAGCGGCCATCGGTCATCGCCAGCGCCGCCGGCCCATCCCAGGCCTCCATGACGCTGGCAAAGAACGCATACATCGCCCGGTGCGTTTCGGGCAGGCTGTCATCCTTGGCCCAGGCTTCGGGAACGAGCATCAGCTTTGCGGTCGGCGCATCGCGCCCCGAGCGGACAAAGGCTTCGAACACCGCATCCAGTGCCGCGGTATCCGAAGCACCCGCCGGAATCAGCGGCTTGATGTCTTCCGAATGTTCGCCAAAGGCGGCCGCGGCCATCTTGATTTCGTGGCTCTTCATCCAGTTGGTGTTGCCGCGCACCGTGTTGATTTCGCCATTATGGGCGAGGCAGCGGAACGGCTGCGCCAGCCACCATTGCGGGAAGGTGTTGGTGCTGTAGCGCTGGTGATAGATGGCGAAGCGCGAGACGAAGCGCTCGTCGTTGAGATCGGGATAGAAAACCGACAGTTCCTCGGCGAGGAACAGCCCCTTGTAGATGATCGAGCGCGCCGACAGCGAGCAGATGTAGAAGCCCTGGGTCTGACTTTCGATAACCTTCTTCTCGATGCGGCGGCGGATAAGATAGAGGTCCTTTTCGAACGCCTCGATCGCTGCGGCCTTGCCTTGCGCGCCGAGCGCCGGATCGGGCAGCGGCCCGGCAATCATGATCTGTTCGATCTCGGGCCGCGACAGCATCGCCTTGTCGCCGATCACCGAGACATCGACCGGCACCTGGCGCCAGCCATAGACCTTGTAACCAAAACCGATGATTTCGGATTCGACGATGGTGCGGCAGGTTTCCTGGGCGGCCAGATCGGTGCGCGGCAGGAAGACCTGACCGACGGCGAGCAGGTTCGGTTTGGGCTTATGTCCGGCACGGCCGATATGTTCGTGGAAGAAATCCAGCGGCAGCTCGACATGGATGCCGGCGCCATCGCCGGTCTTGCCATCGGCATCGACGGCGCCGCGATGCCACACGGCCTTCAACGCCTCGATGCCGGCGATGACAACGCGACGCGACGGCTTGCCATCGGTGGCAGCGATCAGGCCGACGCCGCAGGCATCCGATTCCATGTCGGGGCGATACATGCCGACATCGGCGATGCGGGCGCGTTCGGCGGCCGATACGGTGAAGGGGGTGGTCATGCGGCCGTCCTTACTTTGGCGGGCTGTTGAGCGGCGCCAGCGCCGCCTTGAGGCGCGGCGCGTTGGCCGTCATCGCCGCATCGAGCTTGCCACCGATGATCTGCGCCGAAGCGCGCCCCATTTCGGCCGTCACCTTGCCCTGGCGGGTGTAGAGCGCCTTGCCGAGCGGGGTGCGATAGAAATCGGCAAGGCCCTTCAACTCGGCAGTCGTGTAGTTGCGGGCATAGGCACGCGCCGCTTCGGTGACGACGGCATCCATGTTGGCGGCGATGACCTTTTGCGCGATGTCGGCCTGGATGGCGCCGGCCTTTTGCAGCACCGGATCGAACTTCGCCTTGTTGGCCCGATAGGCCGGGACGAACCCCGGCTGCTGCGCCAGCTGCGCGCGCATCGCATAGCCGCTGCGCATCGCGGCGACATTCTGCGCCATCACCTTGCTGAGCTGTCCGCGCACATCGAGCTGGCGCACCAGCGCCGTGGCGGCCGCCATCGTGGCAGGATCGACGGGCGGCGGCGCCGCGGCGGGTGAAGCGGCCATGACAACGGCGGTGAGCAGGGTGAGCATCGGTTCGTCTCCTCAGGCCGCGACGGCGGCAGCGCCCAGTCGGGCGCGCAAATACTGGTGCATCTGGACCGACACGTCACGGCCATCGCGCACCGCCCAGACAACGAGCGAGGCGCCGCGGACGATGTCGCCGGCGGCGAACACGCCCGGCAATGACGTCATCATCGTCTTGTGATCGACCCGCAGCGTGCCCCAGCGCGTCACCGACAGGTCGGGCGCGCCGAACAACCCGGGCAGATCCTCGGCATCGAAGCCCAGCGCCTTGATGACGAGATCGGCAGACGCAGTGAAATCGCCGCCGGGATCGACCTCGGGCGACCGCCGGCCATCGGGCCCGGCCTGGCCGAGGCGCATGCGGCTGGCGGTAACAGCCCCCGGCGTGATCGCGGCGGGCGCGGCGAGCCAGACGAATTCGACGCCTTCTTCCTCGGCATGGGCGACTTCGCGGACCGATCCCGGCATGTTGATGCGATCGCGGCGATAAAGGCATTTGACGCTCGCCGCACCCTGCCGCACCGCCGTGCGCACGCAATCCATCGCGGTATCGCCGCCGCCGATGACGACGACATGCTTGCCGGCGGCATCGAAGTGCGCCGCATCAGGCACGGTGTCGCCAAAGCCGGCACGGTTCGACGCGGTCAGGTAATCGAGCGCATCAAGGACATTGGCGCCATTGGCACCCGGCACGGCAACGGCGCGCGGCGTGTAGACACCGGTGGCGACGAGCAGCGCATCATGGCGGTCACGCAGTTCGGCAAGCGACGCATCGCGTCCGACCTCGAAATCATGATGGAAGACGATGCCGGCATCCTTCAACCGGTCGACGCGGCGCATCACCACCGGCTTTTCCAGCTTGAACCCCGGAATGCCATAGGTCAGCAGCCCGCCGGCGCGATCATAACGATCATAGACATGCACCACATAACCCTTGGTGCGCAGATATTCGGCGGTGGTCAGCCCGGCCGGCCCGGCGCCGATGATGCCGACCGACTGCGCGGACCGATCGGCGATGATCCGCACCGGCTTGACCCAGCCATTTTCCCAGGCGGTATCGGTGATGAATTTTTCCACCGCGCCGATGGTGACGCTGCCGAAATCCTTTTCGATAACGCAATTGCCCTCGCACAGCCGGTCCTGCGGGCAGATGCGGCCACAAATCTCGGGCATCGTGCTGGTCGCCGCCGACAACTCATAGGCTTCCTCCAGCCGGCCTTCGGCGGTCAGCTTGAGCCAATCGGGGATGTTGTTGTGCAGCGGGCAATGCACCTGGCAGAAAGGCACGCCGCATTGCGAACAGCGCGATGCCTGCTCCTCGGCCTTGGCGATGATATAGGGCCGGGCGATTTCGAGGAAATCCTGCGTGCGGTCATCGGCGGCGCGCTTCGGCGGATAGGCCTGTGGCGCGCTGGTGAATTGCAGCATCTTGATCTCGGCCATCGCTCTCCCCCTTTTCGAGGCGGGGACGTAACCGTTTCGGCACAAGGAGTCACGCAAATAATCGCTTATAGGTCAGCAACCCTTACCTATTAAATCGTCCCGCTCTCCAGCAAGTCGGTCGTCCCGGCATATTTCGTCCGCTATCGGCCCTATCTTGCAAGCAGCCAGATCAGCGCCACCGAGCCGATAGCGATCCGGTACCAGGCAAAAGGCGCAAAACCAAAGCGGCTGACGATCGCGACAAAGCCCTTCACCACCGCCAGCGCGACGATGAACGAGACGACGAAGCCGATGGCGATATCGTTCAACTGGCTGACATCGAGGCTGTCGCGGTTTTTCCAGAGCAGCAGCACCGTGGCGCCGCCGATCGTCGGCACGGCGAGGAAGAAGCTGAATTCCGCCGCGGTCTTGCGGTCGATGCGCAACAGCATCGCCGCCATGATCGTCGCCCCCGATCGCGACACTCCGGGGATCATCGCCACGCACTGCCCGATGCCGACGAGCAGCGCCGACCGCGTCGGCATGGTTTCGACACTGTCGATCACCGGCGGTTTCGCCGTCTTTTCGATCCACAGAATCGCAAAGCCGCCGATGATCAGCGCCACCGCCACCGTCATCGGGCTGAGCAGCATCGCTTCGAAGGCCTTGATGAACAGCACCCCGGCGATGCCGGCGGGCACGAAACCGAGAACGATGTTGCGCAGGAAGGCAAAGGCCCCCGCCTCGCGCCCGAACAGGCCGACCGCGACATCCCAGAATCGCCGCCAATAGGCGACGACAACCGCCAGGATCGCGCCGGACTGGATGGCGATCTGAAAGGTGGCATTGCCGTCACCCTTAAAGCCCAGCAGCTCGCCGGCAAGGATGAGATGCCCGGTCGACGATACCGGCAAAAACTCGGTCAGGCCTTCGACGATGCCGAGCAGAATGACGTCCAAAAGGCTTTGCTGCATGGAAACTCCGCGCCGACCCTGGCCTCAGGCCGCAGGCGCATTCTGGTTGAAGCGGCCGCTCGGGCGATAGCGTTCGAGTATTGCCGGCACGAACGCCGCCATCGGGGTGGGCAGCACGCCCAGATCGGCGAGCCCCGGCATGCCCGCGCCGACGATATTGTCCTTGCCGAGCATCACGAGCTGATCCGAATTCATCGGCATGAAGGGCAGCACATCGCCCAGCTTGCCCATCAGCGCAGCAATCCCCGCCGGCACTTCCAGCAGCGTGCGGCGCTGCCGGGTTTCGGCGTTGATCATGGCGAGGATGGCCCGAAAGCTGAGCACATCCGGCCCGCCGAGTTCGTAGGTGCGCCCCGCCGCCGCCGGGTTGCCCAGCGCGGCAACGACGGCATCGGCGACATCCATCACGAACACCGGTTGGAAACGGCTATCCCCGGCGATGACCGGCAGGACCGGTGACAAGCGCGCCATGGCAGCGAAGCGGTTGAGAAACTGGTCTTCAGGCCCAACGACGAGGCTGGGCCGCAGGATCGTCGCGGTCGGGATGGCCGCGAGCACCGCGGCTTCGCCTTGCGCCTTGCTGCTCGCATAGGGCACCGGCGACGCGGCATCGGCACCGATCGCCGAAATCTGCACAAATGCACGCACGCCGGCCGCCGCCGCCGCCCGCGCCGCCCGCCCGGCACCCTGCGCCTGGACGGCATCGAAACGCTGCTTGCCCGATTCGGCCAAGATGCCGACAAGGTTGACTCCCGCCGTCGCGCCATCGAACGCCGCCGTCATCTCCGCATCGGAGGTGATATTGCCCTGCACCAACTGGATCTGCCCCAAGCCACCCAGCGGCTTGAGGAACAGCGCGGTTTCGGGGTGGCGCACCGCAACCCGCACGCGCAGGCCCGCCTCGGCGAGGCGCTGGACGATGTAGCGGCCCAGAAAGCCGGAGCCACCGACGACGGTAACCAGCGCGCCCGGCGCCAGTGTTGAGAGGGAATGGGTCATGCCAGCCCTTTAGCGCGGGCGCCTTCCCCTGTCTCGGTCCATATCTTGCGTCACATCGACCGATTTTTCGGCGCTATTCCTGCACAGTCGATTGACAAGCCCGCCGCCGCCCCCTAACCCGCCGCTCCTACCCCGTGCCCGGATGGCGGAATTGGTAGACGCACCAGCTTCAGGTGCTGGCGCTCGCAAGGGCGTGGAGGTTCGAGTCCTCTTCCGGGCACCATCACTCCGGCCGCCAGCGGCCGCCGGCGGTTTTATAAAACCTTTGAATACATTGGTCCAACTCTTGCATCGTTCGCCGATATTCGCCGGCAAGCAAAGTGTTCCGACAGCCATTTTTCAGACGGTTTTGCAGCAGGGCTGCGAGTGTAGACCGATGGCACTGGCTGTTATTGCGGCGCCTGCCCGGCGCGATACGGCACACAGCGCAGGCGAAGCAGGGAGCGATCCCGCCCAGCCGCTGCAAGGGGCCCTTTCACACCTTGGGTCAACCATCGGCCAGGAACCGGTACCCAATGCCAAGTTCATTGATGATAAGCCTGGGGCTGCCGGGATCCAGCTCGATCTTCTGGCGCAGGTTGCGCACGACGATGCGCAGATATTCGACATGCCCTTGCTGATCGGTCGGCCATGCGGCCGCAATGATGCGCTGGTGTGTCACGACCCGACCCGGGGTCATCGCGAGTTGCGACAGAACGTCGAACTCCTTCCGCGTCAGCTTGATTGGAGCGCCGTCGCGGTTGATGTCGCGGTTGGCAAGATCGATCCGTAGCGAGCCGGCGGTAACGACGGCGTCTGCACCCTGTTGATTGACCCGGTGGCGAAGCGAAGCCCGCAGCCGGGCCAGCAGTTCTTCGGTATCGAACGGCTTGGTGACATAATCGTCGGCGCCGAGGTCCAGCGCGGCAACCTTGTCATCCGTCGCGTCGCGCGCTGAAATGATGATCACCGGCATGCGGCCGCGTTTCTTGAGCAGCGGCACGAGTTCGAGCCCGTCGCGGTCAGGCAACCCCAAATCGAGCAGTGTCGCATCGGGCGCCTGTGCTTCAGCGATCTGCAAGGCCTCGCGCGCCGTCGCCGCTTCAAGGACGGCATAGCCAGCCCGCATCAGCGTATTGCCGAGCAGGCGCCTGATGTGAAGTTCATCATCGACGACGAGGATGCGTTGCTGGCTCATTCATCACCTTCCGCGGCGCGCTCACGGACCAGCAATCGCTCCGGAAATTCGATCCTGAAGTCCGCACCTTGCCGGTCGTCGCGGTTGGCGGCGCGAACGCTCAATCCCATGCCCTCCGCGAAGCCCTTGACGATGGCAAGACCCAGGCCCGTGCCGGTTGTGGTGCGGTCGGAGCCATCGAGGCGATGGAAGGTTTCGAACACGACAGCCTCGCTCCCCGGCGGCAGACCGGGGCCTTCGTCGCGGACACTGAGGATCAGGCTGTCGGGGCGGCGCTCGCCACGGATCGTGATCGGGGTTCCGGGGCCGGCATAGCGGCCGGCATTGTCGAGCAGGTTGAGCAGACAATGATGGAAGAGTTGCGGATCCACGAGCACGAGCGGCAGGTTCGGCGAGACTTCCAGCACGATGGCATGGCCTTCGAGCGTCGCCCGCACATCATGGACGGCACCGGCGACCGCATCGGTCAGATCGACGGGTTCGATCCGGAGTTTCAACGCGCCGGCCTCGACGCGGGCCATGTCGAGCAGATTGGAAACAAAGCGATTGAGCCGGATCGCTTCGCTTTCGATCGTGTCGATGAGCGCCGGCGTGCACGCGTGGCGCAGTTGCTGCGCCGCGGTCAGCACCGATGTCAGCGGCGTCCGCAGGTCGTGGCTGACCGATGACAGCAGCGCGGCCCGCAACCGATCGCGGGTCCTGACGCTTTCGACGTCGCGCATCTCGGTTTCCAGCCTGAGGCGTTCGAGCGCCAGTGCCGCCTGGTCGAGGAGGCTGGTGAGGAGCGGGAGCCGGTCGGATCGCAGCGGATCACCGCCGTCGTCGCGGGCAACGCCAAGCACGGCCAAGGGGCGGTCACCGGCGGCGATGGGGAGGAAGAGCCAATCGGAGGCAGCAAGTGTTCCCGACCCGCGACCGGCCGGTTTGCCGGTGTCCTGCACCCAACGTGCGGCAGCGAGCTCCATGGCTTCGAGGCGTGTGTCCGGCGTTGTCGAAGCCGTGACGACAAGGCCAGCGCTGCCATCTTCGATCAGGGCGACCCGCAAGTCGAAGATCCGGCCGATTTCACTGCAAATCGTGCGTGCGACCTCGATCTTGTCGCCGAGCGACGTCAACTGGCGGAGAAAGCCGGCCAGCGCGGCGTTCGACCGTGCCCCGGCGGCGGCGAGATCGGCCTGCGCCCGCACCCGCGACGTGAGCTGGCTGGTGACGACCGCGACACCGAGAAGAACGATGATCGAGATGATGTTTTCGGGGTCGGCGATGGTGAACGTGCCGGTCGGCGGCAGGAAGAAGAAGTTATAGGCGAGCGACGAGGCCAGTCCGGCAAACAACCCCGTCCGCAGGCCGAACAGGCTTGCCGCCGCCATCACGGGCAGCATGTAGAGCAAGGCAACATTGCCGAGCGCCAGGACGTTGAACAGCGCCGACCCGACAGCGGTGACACCCGCGACCATCGCCAGCGACCAGCCGTACCCCGATAGTCGGCCCCAGTCGGCGGCGGTCTGGACCGGCACTGATGGTGCCTGGGCGGCACCATCAAGCGGCAGCACATGGACCGCAATGCCGGGTGTCTCGCGCACCAGGCGGTCGACAACCGATCCGTGGCGGAGTTCGAACCAGCGGGAACGGGCCGATTTTCCGACAACGATCTGCGTGGCGCGAGCGTCGTCGGCAAAGCTTTTCAGCCCGTCGACAATTTCCGTGGCCGGCACCATCGCCACGGCGCCGCCCAGCTGCGTCGCAAGGTTGAGTGTCGCGGCGATGCGGCGGTGATCGTCGGGGCCAAGCTGGCGGTTGCGCGGCGTTTCGACATGCACCGCCGTCCAGGGGGCGTGAAGGGCGTCGGCAATGCGTTTGGTCGCGCGGACCAGGCCTTCCGCCCCGGGCTGTTCGCTGATCGCAACGACGATCCGTTCGCTTCCCGCCCAGGTGCCGCCGAGCGCGCTGGCGCGGACATGATCGAGCATCTGGCTGTCGACCGCCTGCGCCGCGCGCCGCAGCGCCAGCTCGCGCAGCGCCGACAGGTTGGATTTGGAGAAAAAGTGCGCCAGCGCGCGTGTCGCTTCCTGGGGCAAATAGACCTTGCCCTCCTTCAGCCGCTCGATCAGTTCGTCGGGCGGGATGTCGACGACCTCGATTTCGGCGATTTCGAGAATGCTGTCGGGGACCGTTTCGCGCACCCGGACGCGGGTGAACGAGGCGATGACGTCGTTCAAACTTTCGACGTGCTGGATATTGAGCGTCGAATAGACGTCGATACCGGCGGCGAGCAGTTCCTCGACATCCTGGTAGCGTTTCGGGTGACGGCTGCCCGGCGCGTTGGTGTGGGCGAGTTCATCGACGAGAACGAGTTCGGGCCGCCGCGCCAGAATGGCGTCGATATCCATTTCGTCGAGGGTGCGGCCGTCATGCGCGATGGCGCGACGGGGCATGATTTCCTGGCCGCGCGTCAAAGCCTCGGTTTCGACGCGGCCATGAGTCTCGACAATGCCGACGATGACATCGATGCCCGAGCGCTTCCGCGCAGCACCTTGCGAGAGCATTTCATAGGTTTTGCCGACCCCGGGGGCGGCGCCAAGGAAGATCTTCAAACGGCCAAGGCCTTCCTGCGCGGCGGCGCGCAGAAAGGCCTCGGGTGGCGGGCGATCGCGTGTCGTCAACTGGCGCCGCGCCGGTCGAGCGCGCGGTTGAGCGCCAGGACATTGACGTGCGGCTCACCCAGGAAACCGGCAAACGGCACGTCGATACTGCGGTCGACCAGGGCACGAACGTCCGCTTGCGCCAGACCCCTGGCCCGGGCAACGCGCGGTACCTGGGCAACGGCGGCGGCGGGCGACAGGTCGGGATCGAGACCGGAGCCCGAGGCGGTGACCAGATCGCCGGGAATAACGTTCATCCCTTCGGCGCGGCGCTTTGTGATATCGGACTTGACGCGATCGACAAGCGCCTGCGCCGCCGGGCCGAGGTTGGAGCCCGATGACGACAGCCCATCATAACCCGTGCCGGCGGCGGACGGCCGCGTCTGGAAATAACGGTCGGAGACAAATGCCTGGCCGACGACAGTCGAACCGACGACCTTGCCGTTTGCGGTGACAAGGCTGCCGTTGGCGGCGCCCGGGAACAGCATTTGACCGATGCCTGTCATGGCCAGGGGATAGCCGATCCCGAGAAGCAAGGCGAACAATAGCGTCATGACAAGCGCGGGGCGCATGACGCTGAAGATATCATTGTTCATGGATCGAACTCCTATGCAAGGCCGAGGCCGTTGACGGCCAGATCGATGATCTTGATGCCGACGAACGGGGCAATGAGACCGCCGATGCCATAGACGGCGAGGTTATGGGCGAGCAGCGACCCCGCCCCCATCGGGCGATAGGCAACACCTTTCAGCGCCAGCGGCACCAGCGCCGGGATGATCAGGGCGTTGAAGATGATCGCCGACAGGATCGCGCTTTCGGGCGTCGCGAGGCCCATGACATTGAGAATGCCGAGCCCCGGGTAAAGCACCACGAACATCGCCGGGATGATGGCGAAATATTTGGCGACATCATTGGCGACGGAAAATGTCGTCAGCGCGCCGCGCGTCATCAGCAGTTGCTTGCCAAGGCCGACGACCTCGATGAGCTTGGTCGGGTCGCTGTCGAGATCGACCATGTTGCCGGCCTCGCGAGCCGCCTGGGTGCCGGTGTTCATCGCCACCCCGACATCGGCCTGCGCCAGTGCCGGCGCGTCGTTGGTGCCATCCCCGCACATCGCGACCAGCCGCCCGCCTTCCTGTTCGCGGCGGATATAGGCCAGCTTGTCCTCGGGGGTGGCCGGCGCCAGGAAATCATCGACTCCCGCTTCGGCGGCGATGGCGGCTGCGGTGAGCGGGTTGTCGCCGGTGATCATCACGGTGCGTATGCCCATGGCGCGCAACTCGCCGAAGCGTGTCCGGATGCCGGCCTTGACGATGTCCTTGAGGAAGATCGCGCCGAGCAGGCGGCCGTCCTTGACGACCGCAAGCGGTGTGCCGCCGGCGCGGGCAATCTCGTCGGTGACGCGGCGCAATTCGGTCGAGACAGCGGTCGCGGCGGCTTCGGGGGTCGCCTTCAACACGGAATCGACCGCGCCCTTCTGGATCAGCGCGGTGCCGATGCGGACGCCCGAAATGCGCGTCTGGGCGGTAAAGGGGATGATCTCGGCATCCGTCGGCAGCGCGGTCGTGGTGATGCGGAACTTCTCCCGCGCCAGCACGACGATCGAACGGCCTTCCGGCGTTTCATCGGCAAGGCTGGCGAGCAGGGCCGCTTCGGCAAGCTCCTCGGGCCGCGTGCCGCCGACGGTTCGAAACTCGGTCGCCTGGCGGTCGCCGATGGTGATGGTGCCGGTCTTGTCGAGCAGCAGGATATCGATGTCGCCCGCGGCCTCCACCGCACGCCCGGATTTGGCGAGCACGTTGAAACGCACAAGGCGATCCATGCCGGCAATGCCGATCGCCGATAGCAGCGCCGCAATTGTCGTCGGGATCAGCGTGATCAGCAGCGCGGCGAGGACGGTGACCGGGATGCCGCCGCCGGCAAAGGTGGCGAAGCTGGGGATCGTCCCGACGGCAATCAGGAAGATGATCGTCAGGCCGACGAGCAATATGGTCAGCGCGATCTCGTTCGGGGTCTTCTGGCGTTCGGCGCCTTCGACGAGTGCAATCATGCGGTCGAGGAAGCCCTGGCCGGGATTGACGGTCACGCGCACGCGGATTTCATCGGAGATGACGCGGGTGCCGGCGGTGACGGCCGAACGGTCGCCACCGGCCTCGCGGATGACGGGGGCGCTTTCGCCGGTGATCGCGGCTTCGTTGACCGAAGCGACGCCGGCGACGACTTCGCCATCGGCGGGAATCAGGTCGCCGGTTTCGACGAGCACGAGATCGTCGATCCGCAACTGGCTCGCCGGCACCACCGACCAAGCTTGCGCCAGCGCGCCACCCTCGCCGGCAAGCCGCTTGGCGGTCAACTCGGCCTTGGCGCTGCGCAGCGAGGCCGCCTGCGCCTTGCCGCGCCCTTCGGCAATGGCTTCGGCAAAGGTGCCGAACAACACCGTCAGCCACAGCCAGACGACCAGTTGCAGCTTGAAGCCGAGGGCGAGCCCGTCATTGCTGACGAACAGCAGCACCGTCAGCAGCGTCGCGACCACGGCGGTGACGAACATCACCGGGTTGCGCACCAACTGGCGCGGATCGAGTTTCTTGAACGCGTCGCCGATCGCCGGCGCGATCAGGTCGGCGGTGAACAGCGAGGGGGTGGAACGAGCCATGAGGTCCGCCTTCGATCAGGAGAGTTTGCCGCCGGTCATCATCAGATGATCGGCGATGGGGCCGAGCGCGAGGCTGGGCAGGAAGGTGAGGCCACCAAGGATCAGGATGATCCCGACCAGCAGCCCGACCCACAAAGGCCCGGTGGTCGGGAACGACCCGGCGCTGGCCGGCGTCACCTTCTTGGCCGCCAGGCTGCCGGCGATGGCCAGCATCGGCACGATGACGAAGAACCGCCCCAGCCACATCGCGACGCCGAGCATCGCATTGTAGAACGGGGTGTTGGCCGTCAGCCCGGCAAAGGCCGAGCCGTTGTTGCCGACCGCGCTGGTGAAGGCATAGAGAATCTCCGAAAACCCGTGCGGCCCCTTGTTGAGCGGCCCTGCCAGCCCTGGTTCGACCACGGCAGCGACCGCCGTCATGCCGAGAATGGTCAGCGGCAGGATGGCGATGGCGAGCACGGCGAGCTTGACCTCGCGCGCCTCGATCTTCTTGCCGACATATTCCGGGGTGCGGCCGACCATCAGCCCGGCGACGAACACCGCAAGGATGGCGAACAGCAGGAAGCCATAGATGCCGGCGCCGACGCCGCCGATGACGACTTCACCCAACTGGATGTTGAACAGCGGGATCATGCCGCCCAGCGCCGTGAAGCTGTCGTGCATGGCATTCACCGCGCCGCACGAAGCCGCGGTGGTGATGACGGCAAACAGCGAGGACGCTGCGATGCCGAAGCGCACCTCCTTGCCTTCCATATTGCCACCCGCCACGCCGAGGCCGTGAAGGACCGGGTTGCCGAGCGCTTCCTGCCAGTATGTCACGCCGACGCCGACAAGGAACAGCACCAGCATCGCCGACAGGATCGCCCAGCCCTGGCGCTGGTCGCCGACCGCCTTGCCGAAGGTCCAGGTCAGCCCGAAGCCGATGACGAAGATCGACAGCATCTGGACGAAATTGGTCAGTGCGCTGGGGTTTTCGAAGGGGTGCGCCGAATTGGCGTTGAAGAAGCCGCCACCATTGGTGCCGAGCATCTTGATGGCTTCCTGGCTCGCAACGGGACCGAGTGCCAAGGTTTGCTTGGCACCTTCCAGCGTCGCGATCTCCACCGAGCCGGCCAGCGTCTGCGGCACGCCGCTGGCGATGAGGAAGATCGTGTAGACGATGCACAGCGGCAGCAGCAGATAGAGGGTCACGCGAGTCACATCGGCCCAGAAATTGCCGATGCCGGCCGCGCTGCGCCGCGCAAAGCCGCGGAACAGCGCGAAGGCCAGCGCGATGCCGGTCGCGGCGGACAGGAAATTGTGGATGGTCAGCCCGAGCATCTGCGCCAGGTTCGACATCGTCGCCTCGCCCCCATAGCTTTGCCAGTTGGTATTGGTGGCAAAGCTGATGGCGGTATTGAACGCCAGATGTTCGCTGGTACCGGCAAACCCCAGCGGGTTGAGCGGCAGCAGCCCCTGCAGGCGCAGCACCGCATAGGTCAGCAGCAGCAGCGTCATGTTGAACGCCAGCATCGCGATCGCATAGCCCCGCCAGCCCTGCTCGGCCGTCGGATCGACGCCGGACAGGCGGTAGAAACCGCGCTCGATCGGGCCAAGGACGCCGTGCAGCGGTGTCCGCCGGCCTTCGTAGAGCGCGTGCAGCCACAGCCCCATGGGCCTGGTCAGCGCCAGCAAGATGCCGACGAACAGGATGATGAGGGTCCAGCCCTGGATGGTCATGGGAAATCCCCGCCTAGAAGCGTTCGGGCCTGACCAGTACGGCCAGGAGGTAGATGAGCAGCGCCAGCGCCGTGACGGCGGCCAGCCAGAGATCGATGGTCATCGGGTGTCCTTCGCTCAGGCTTTGTCGAGCAGGCGGACATAGGCGAGCGTCGCCGCCAACAGCCCGATGATCGCGCCGATCCAGAGAATATCCTGCATCAGATGGTTCCTTGTGGTGCCAGGTTCATGGGTTCCCAAGCGCGTCGAAATGCCGACGTCCGCGGTCAGACCGGCCGAGTTGGTTGGCCCGTTGAAACCCTGCATTTCGATCTGCACGCGCCTTTTGGGTGCGGCGCAGGAGCGGCACCTTTGGTTGCGGAAGTAGCGGCGACCGGCATTGCAATTCGAGAGCGACGCAAGCCGAACTGCATTGTTTTTGCATAGTGTCGAGGTGCGGGTCCCCGGGCGAGCGGGCGCGCCGATCAGCTGCCGACGACGCGCATCACGATGGCGAAGATCGCCATCGGACCAAGCGTTGCGCCAGGAAACAGGGCAAAAGCGGCGGGCGAAGCGGCCGGTACCGCCGCTATCCGGGAGCGTAGGCGATTTGGCACTTTTCAGTGTGTCCTTCAGGCTTCAACCCCGACGGAGTATCGGGGTGGCCCGATCGATATGCGGCGGCCGCCCGTTTCTTCTCAATTCGGGCGCCGGGCCAAAGCCATAGTATTTGCATTGTTTCGGACGGTTGCAGGCTGTCTGCCGGTGCGCATCGATGCCGCCCTGCTCAGCGGGCCGCCTGCCGCGCCGAAGTCCGGCAGATCGTCGATCGGAAAGCCGAGGTCGCGCGCACCCGAGGCAGCGCAACGGATGAATGTCTTTGATCGAATAATTCCGGCATGGCGAATCCCGGCGCAGGGCCTTTGGTACCAGCCCGATCTTTTCATGATCGCGGACCATTCGCGGGCCGAGACCCGCAGCCGGCGCGGCTATTCCTCGCCGAACTTGTCGATAACCAGGCCAGTCAGCTTGGCGACAGCCGCTTCGGCTTCGAGGCCGGTTGCCGAAATCTCGATGCTGTCACCGATGCCGGCGGCGAGCATCATCAGCCCCATGATCGACGTGCCGGTGACACTCGATCCGTCATGGCTGACGGTCACTTCGGCGTCGAAGCCGCTCGCCATGGTGACGAACTTGGCACTGGCGCGGGCGTGCAGGCCGCGCTTGTTGGTAATGGGGACGGTGACGGGGCCGACGAGGTCGCTCAAGCGGCTTCGCCCAGCATCTTGGAGGCAACAGCGATATATTTGCGCCCGGCTTCCTGTGCGGCTTCCACCGCGGCGGACACCGTCAGCGTCTTGCGCACGCTCGCCAGCTTGATCAGCATCGGCAGATTGACCCCGGCGATGACATCGATGTTCGGCCCCATCAGCGAAATGGCGAGGTTCGACGGCGTGCCGCCGAGCAGATCGGTCAGCATGATGACACCCTGGCCGGCGTCGCAGCGCACCACGGCGGCGGCGATTTCGGCGCGGCGCAACTCCATATCGTCCTCGGCCTCGATGCAGATCGCTTCGATTCGCGGCTGCCTGCCGACGACATGCTCGGTCGCAGCAAGGAATTCGGCGGCCAGGCGGCCATGGGTAACGAGGACAAGACCAATCATGCGGCGCCCTGCTCACCCGTTCCGGGGGCCGCTGTCAATATGGCGGCGTCATTGCCGTGCTTGCCGACATCGCGGTGGATGAGCAGCGGCGCATGGCCGGCGGCCACCAGCCGCGCCTGCAATTCGCGCGAAACCGCCACGCTGCGGTGCCGGCCGCCGGTGCAACCAATCGCGATCGTCAGGTACGCCTTGCCCTCGCGCCCATAGCCGGGGAGCAGGGTAATCAGCAGGTCGGCAATGCGATCGATCGCCGGGGCATAGGCCGGATCGCGCGCCACGAAAGCCGCCACCGCCGGGTCCTCGCCGGTCAGCGGCCGCAACGCCATGTCCCAGTGCGGATTGGCGAGAAAGCGCATGTCGAAGACGAGGTCGGCGTTGCGCGGCAGGCCCTGCGCAAAGCCGAAGGATTGCAGCGTCACCGTCAACGGATGCTGGCCGCCGCGCCCCAGCCGCTCGGCGATGCGGCGGCGCAGGTCGGTCACCGAAAAATCGGTGGTGTCGATCACCATGTCGGCCCAGCGCTTCAACGGCTGGGTGAGCTCGCGTTCGCGCGCCACGCCATCGGCAGCGGGGCGATCGGCGGCGAGCGGGTGGCGGCGGCGGGTTTCGGAAAAGCGCCTGACCAGTTCGTCATCGGCGCAATCGAGATAGATCAGCCTGATATCGACGCCTTCGCCGCGCAGCGTGCGCAGCCGGGCCGCCAGCGCATCGGCATCGAAGGCGCGGGTGCGGGTATCGATGCCGAAGGCCAGCGGCCGCGGTGGGCCATCGCCGCCTTCGGCCGAAGCGAGCAGGGTTTCGACTAGCCCGAGCGGCAGATTGTCGACCGCTTCGTAATCGAGATCCTCGAGCGCCTTCAGCGCGGTCGATTTGCCGGCGCCTGACATGCCGCTGATGATCAGCATCGGCGGCGCCGCAACAGAAGTCGGCGGCGCCGCAACAGAAGTCGGTGGCGCTGCAACAGCGGGAGGCGCGGGGTCGGTCACAGCCGCGGTTGATACGCCCTCGCCATGCGCACGCAAAGCCCGTTCGACGCGCAGCGCCGCCGATTCGCCGCGGGGATCGAAGCCGAGGCAGGGCAGCGCAACGCCGGCGAAATCACGCAAGGGCGGATCGGGCAGGCGATCGGACGGCAACCCCAGGTCGAGCGCCAGCACCACCCGTGCCCGCGCCAGCGCCGGCTCGGTCACGATGCCGACACCGCGCACTTCGATCAGCCCGGCCAGCACCGGCGGCGCGCTCGCCCACAGGCCGGCGTTTTCCCTGGTCAAAACAACGCGATCATCGGCCACCAGCCGCCAGCCGCGATCGACCAGCCGCAACGCCAGGTCGGATTTGCCGGCGCCCGATGGCCCCATCAACAGGACGCAGCGTCCGCCGAGCGCCACCGCCGTTGCGTGCACGGTCGGCGGCGCCGGCATCAGACGGCCGGCAGTTCGACGGTAAAGCGCGCGCCGCCGCCGGGGCGATCATCGACCCGGATGCTGCCGCCATGCGCCTCGATGATCGCCCCGGCGATCGACAGGCCCAGCCCCGAATGGCGCCCGAAATCTTCCGAATCGGGGCGTTGCGAATAAAACCGCTTGAAGACATCGCCGCGATTTTCGGCCGGCACCCCCGGCCCCTGGTCATCGACCCGCACGAACACCCGCCCCGGCGCGGTTTCGGCCGATACCAGCACCATGCCCGGCACCGGCGAGAAAGACAGGGCATTGTCGATAAGGTTGCGCAGCACCTGCGCCAGCCGCGCCGGATCGCCGAACACCGGGGCCGCACCAACCAGCGGCGGCAGATATTCGAGCGCCACCCCGGCCGGCAATCCGGCGGTGCGATAGGCCGCGACCAGCCCGGCACACAGCGCCCCGGCATCGACCGTTTCAAAACGTGACCGCGACAGTTCGGCATCGAGCCGGCTGGCTTCGGAAATGCCGGTGATCAACCGGTCGAGCCGACCGACATCGTCGCGAATCACCGCCGTCAATCGCGCGCGCAGCGCGGGCTGTTCCACCGTTTCGAGCACATCGACGGCGCTGCGCAGCGATGCCAGCGGATTCTTCAGTTCATGCGCGACATCGGCGGCAAAGGCCTCGGTCGCATCGATCCGGTGGCGCAGCGCGATCGACATGTCCGAAAGCGCCCGCGCAAGTGCGCCCAATTCATCGCGCCGGTCGGGCAGCCGCGGCACGATGACTTCGCGCGATCGCCCAAGCCGGACGCGGTGCGCGGCGATGGCAAGCATGCGCAGCGGCCGCACGATGGTGCGCGCGAGGTAGAAGGACAGGCCGAGGGTAAGTGCCGTCACGCCGAGCAGCAGCCAGAAGCTGGTCAGGCGCTCGGCGCGCAGGATCCGCGTCAGGTCGCCGGCATTGTCGGTCAGATGGACGATGTCGCCGCCGCCGACCCGCGCTGCGGCGGTGATGATGAACGATCCGTCGCGCGCCCGGCGCAACATCGTCACCGGCGTGCCATTGATCCGGCTGCGGTCGATTTCGCTCCAGTGCCGGCCCGAGTCTGCGGGCGCTTCGGCATAGGCCGGCAGTTCGCCGAACGATCCTAGCGCTTCGAGCAGGCGATCGATCGTTTTGGCCGATCGGCGTCGCCAGGGGTCCCCCGAAGGATCGGCAATGGCGAAGCGGCGCACGCCCGGCCGCCGCCAATTATCGGCAAACAGCGTCCCGTCGGTGCCATAAAAGCGCAGCCGCGTGCCGCGCGGAAAGTCCTGGCCTTCCAGGGCATCGATGGTCGCGCGCGGCGGCAATGGCGATACCAGCCGGGCGATCGTTGCCGCCTGCCCCGCCAGCGCCGCGGTGCGTTCATCGAGCAACCGTGATCGCACGGTATCGAGATAGAGCAGCATGATCGCCAGCACGATGACGGCAACGACATTGACCACAAAGATGCGCGCCCGCAGCGAGCCGAAGCCGAGGCCGCGTCGCCATTCCTGCACCTCGCCGGGAAACGGCGCCGGTTCGGAACTATTCCTCGTTGAAGCGATATCCGACACCGTAAAGGGTCTCGATCCCCTTGAAATCATGGTCGACAGCGCGGAACTTCTTGCGCAATCGCTTGATGTGGCTGTCGATGGTGCGATCATCGACATACACATCGTCCTGATACGCCGCATCCATCAACTGGTCACGCGACTTCACGAAGCCGGGCCGGCTTGCCAGCGTTTCGAGGATCATGAATTCGGTGACCGTCAGCGCCACATCGCCGCGCCGACCGGCGCCGGCATCCCAGGTGACGCGGTGGCGCGCCGGGTCCATCGTCAACCGGCCGCGGATGATCGGTTCGCCCGCCGGGACGTCCCCCGGCGCTTCGGCGGGCGCATTGCGGTTGGCGACGCGGCGCAGCACGGCACGGATACGTTCGATGAGCAGGCGCTGCGAAAACGGCTTGCCGATGTAATCGTCAGCGCCCATCGCCAGGCCGAGCGCCTCGTCGATCTCGGTATCCTTCGACGTGAGGAAAATCACCGGCACCTGCGACTTTTCGCGCAGGCGGCGCAGCACCTCCATCCCGTCCATGCGCGGCATCTTGATATCGAGCACGGCAAGATCGGGCGGGTTTTCGAGCAGGCCGCGCAGCGCGGTGTCGCCATCCGAATACATCCGCACCACAAAACCTTCGGCTTGCAGCGCGATCGATACCGAGGTCAGGATGTTGCGATCGTCATCGACCAGCGCGATCACCGGGGCGCTGGCATGCGGAGAAGAAGCGCTGGCGGACATGACGCCATCTTGTCGCGCCGCGCGTCGTCAAACGCAAGCCGGCCTCTCGATTAACCATCGGCTGACCACAAGCATTTTGACGAACCGGCATCGCTTCGTTATGCGCCACCCTATCGGGAAGATCGTTGCCGCAACGACGGCATCCGTTGCAATCGGGCGGCCCCTGGCCGCCGACGTACTAGGAAGGAATTGGCGCGTGCCAGCATCGACCGTTTCACATCATGGCCTGTCTGCACAGGGCTATGAAACCGGCGCCGCGCTTCACTGGAACCTCGGCACTGCCCCGCTGATCGAACTCGCCGTCCAGCGCGGCGAAGGCCTGTTGTCGAAGGACGGCGCGTTCGTCGTCGAAACCGGCAAACACACCGGCCGCAGCGCCAATGACAAGTTCATCGTGCGCGATGCCGCCACCGATGGCGTTATCTGGTGGGACAAGAACAAGTCGATCACCCCGGCGCAATTCGCCACCATCAAGGCCGATTTCGCTGCTGCGCTCGCCGCGAAGGAAACGCTGTTCGTCCAGGATCTGTTCGGCGGCTCGCAGCCCGAACACCGCGTCAACGTCCGCGTCATCACCGAATATGCCTGGCACAGCCTGTTCATCCGCACGCTGCTGGTGCGCCCCGAAGCCGCCGCGCTCGCCGATTTCCTGCCCGAATACACGATCATCGACCTGCCCAGCTTCAAGGCCGATCCGGCCCGCCACGGCTGCCGCAGCGAAACCATCGTGGCAGTCGATTTCGAAGGCAAGACCATCCTCATCGGCGGCACCGCCTATGCCGGCGAAATGAAGAAGAGCGTCTTTTCGATCCTCAATTACCTGTTGCCGCTTAAGGGCGTCATGCCGATGCATTGTTCGGCCAATATCGGCCCGAACGGCGACACGGCGGTGTTCTTCGGCCTGTCGGGCACCGGCAAGACGACGCTGTCGGCCGACGCCAGCCGCACGCTGATCGGCGATGACGAACATGGCTGGTCCGACACCGCGGTCTTCAACTTCGAAGGCGGCTGCTATGCCAAGATGATCCGCCTGTCGGCCGAAGCCGAGCCCGAAATCTTCGCCACCACCAAGCGTTTCGGCACCGTGCTCGAAAATGTCGTTATCGATCCGGTGACGCGCGAGATCGATCTCGACGACAACCGCCTCGCCGAAAACAGCCGCGGCAGCTACCCGATCGATTTCATTCCCAATGCCAGCGCCGATAATCTCGGGCCGGTGCCCAAGAACATCATCATGCTGACCGCCGACGCCTTCGGCATCCTGCCACCGATCAGCAAGCTGACGCCCGACCAGGCGATGTACCACTTCCTGTCGGGCTATACCGCGCGCGTCGCCGGCACCGAGATCGGCGTCACCGAACCCGACGCAACCTTCAGCACCTGCTTCGGCGCGCCGTTCATGCCGCGACACCCGTCGGTCTACGGTAACCTTTTGAAAGAACGCATCGCCAAGGGCGGCGTCGACGTCTGGCTCGTCAACACCGGCTGGACCGGCGGCGGCGCCGGCACTGGCGGCACGGGTTCGCGCATGCCGATCAAGGCGACCCGCGCCCTTCTGAATGCGGCCCTCGACGGCACGCTCAAGACCGGGGAATTCCGCACCGACGCCAACTTCGGCTTCCAGGTCCCGGTCGCCGTGCCGGGTGTCGACGCCAAAATTCTCAACCCGCGCGAAACCTGGGCCGACAAGGCCGCCTATGACGAAAAGGCCAAGGCGCTGGTTGGCATGTTCATCGCCAACTTCGAACAATTCGCCGACCACGTCGACGCCGGCGTGATGGAAAGCGCACCAAAAGCCGCGTGATTCTGAGACCTCCCCCCGCCGGGGGGAGGT
>JANPKK010000054.1:0-37365 GCA_031426015.1 Alphaproteobacteria bacterium | reverse complement strand
GCTGGCGCGACGGCAGGTCGAAACGCTCGAGCTGCTTCAGGATCGCATAGACCGCCGGCCCGCCCGACGACGGCGGCGCCATGCCGCAGATCTTGTACACGCGGTAGGTGCCGCACACCGGCGCGCGCTGTCGCGATTCATAGGCGGCGAGATCGGCGGTGGTCATCGTCGACGGGTTGCGCGGGCTTGCCCGCACCGCTGCGACCAGCCGTTCGCCGCCCGGCCCGCGATAGAGATGGTTGGGACCCTTCGCCGCCACCTGTTCGAGGAAGCGCGCGAGGTCGGGATTGGTGACGATGGTGCCGAGCGGCTTGGGGCTGCCGTCCGACTGATAGTAAAGCGCGCGCGCCGCTGGCGAATCGGCGAGAAAACCCTGGTGGCTTTCGAGCACGCCCAGAAACCGCGGCGTCACCGCGAAGCCGTCGCGCGCCAGACGGATCGCCGGCTCGAACAGCGCCGCCCACGGTAGCTTGCCGTGCGCCTTATGGGCCGCGGCGATATTGGCGATATTGCCCGGCACCCCCACGCTGCGCCCACCGGCGCGCGCGGCGTTGAACGAGGCGGGCGGCTTTCCCGCCGCATCGAGGAACCAGGTCGGTGACACCGACGCCGGCGCTTCCTCGCGCCCATCATAGGTGGCGAGCCCGGTCTTCGCGTCATGATAGACGAGGAAGCTGCCGCCGCCGAGCCCCGACGACTGCGGCTCCACCACCGTCAGCGCCAGCATCACCGCGGCGGCGGCGTCGGCGGCCGAACCGCCGCGCGCGAGGATCTGCCGGCCGGCCTCGGCAGCGCGCGGATCGGCTGCGGAAACGGCGGCGCTCGTCGAGGCGGCTGCCGCCGAGGTCGCCGCCGGCCCCGGTACGCCGGGCTGGGTAGTGCAGGCTGCGAGCAGCAGCAATGGCAACAGGCGCGTCGCGATCCTCACGCAATTCCCTTCAACAGTTGCGGCACCATAGGCCTGCGGCGAGAGGCTCGCCAACCCTCAAGCGTCGATGCCCACCGCATCGCCGACCCCGGAAAAACCGTCGCGGCGCAGCAGCGCCGCCAGCTCGCGCTTGATCCGCGCCACCAGCCCCGGCCCGCCATAGACCAGCCCGGTGTAGAGCTGGACCGCCGACGCCCCGGCGCGGATCTTGGCATAGGCATCGGCGCCGCTCGCCACCCCGCCGACGCCGATCAGCGGCAGCGCCGTCGCCTGCCGGAAGGCGCGCAGCACCTGCGTCGACCGCGCCAGCAGCGGCGCGCCCGACAGGCCGCCGGTCTCGGCGGCGTGGCGGCTGCGCAGGCCGTCGCGGCTGATCGTGGTGTTCGATACGATCAGCCCGTCGATGCCGCCGGCGCTGCACACTTCGGCGATGTCGGCGATATCCTCCGGCATGAGGTCGGGCGCGACCTTGACGAACAGCGGCGCGCCGCCCGGGCCGCGCGCTGCCATCGATCGCTCCACCAGTTCGGCGAGCGCTTCGCGCGACTGCAGCGCGCGCAGGCCGGGGGTGTTGGGCGACGAGATGTTGACGGTGATGTAGCTGACGATGCCGCGCACCGCTTCGATGCCGCGCACATAGTCGGCGATGCGGTCGGTGGCGTCCTTGTTGGCGCCGACGTTGCCGCCAACCACCCCCGGCCGCCCGGCGCGGGCGCGCAGCCGCGCCGCTGCGACGTCGAGCCCGTCGTTGTTGAAGCCGAGCCGGTTGATCACCGCGCGGTCCTCGACCAGTCGGAACATCCGCGGCCTGGGGTTGCCCGCCTGCGCCAGCGGCGTCACCGTGCCCGCTTCGGCGAAACCGAAGCCGAGCCGCAGCATGGCATCGGGGACCTCGGCATTCTTGTCGAAGCCGGCGGCAAGGCCAATCGGGTTGGGCAGCTTCAGCCCGGCAAGCGTCGTGGCGAGGATCGGATCGTCGGCGCCGGCGGGCGGCAGCAGGCCGAGCTTCAGCGCCTTGATCGTGAGCCGGTGCGCGGTCTCCGGATCGAGCGCGAACAGCAGCGGGCGGAGGAGCGCATAGCCAGGCATCGCGCGCTTATGGCGCCGCCTGCGCGGCGGGTCAAAAGCCACCGACGCGCGCCATCCGGGCGCCGGCGGAGCGACTCAGTCCTCGTAATGTGCCTCGGTCTTGGCGCGCAGCTCCTCGGCGGTGACGCCGGGCGCGAGCTCGATCAGGCGGAAGCTCTGGCCCTTGGCCGGGCGCTCGAACACCGCGAGGTCGCTGATGATCATGTCGACGACGCCCTTGCCGGTCAGCGGCAGGTCGCACGCCTTCTTGAACTTGGCTTCGCCGGCCTTGGAGTTGTGATCCATCAGCACGATGATGCGCTTGACGCCGGCGACGAGATCCATCGCGCCGCCCATTCCCTTCACCATCTTGCCCGGGATCATCCAGTTGGCGAGGTCGCCATTCTCCGCGACCTCCATCGCGCCGAGGATCGACAGGTCGATATGGCCGCCGCGGATCATCGCGAAGCTGTCGGCGCTGCTGAAATAGCTCGACCGACGCAATTCGGTGATCGTCTGCTTGCCGGCGTTGATCAGATCGGCATCGACTTCGTCTTCATAGGGGAATGGCCCCATGCCGAGCATGCCGTTCTCGCTCTGCAAGGTTATGTCGATGCCCGGGGCAATATGGTTGGCAACCAGTGTCGGCATGCCGATGCCCAGGTTGACGTAAAATCCGTCCTGCAGTTCGCGCGCCGCGCGCGCCGCCTGTTCGTCACGGTTCCAGGCCATCGGGCAATCCTATTTGAGAGCAGCGGCGAGCGCGCTCGCCTTTTCGGGGGGCAGCGCGGTCAGGATGGCGCTGCGGATCATCACTTCCAGTTCGGGCATGGTCATCTGGCGTTCGGCGAGCCCGATGGCATCGACGAGCAGGTCATAACCCAGCGCATGGGCCTGTTCCTCGCGCTCGATGCGCAGCGGCACGGCATAATCGACCATGGTAGCGCGGTCGTGGCTGGGGATGAGGTAGCGCAGGTCACGCGTTTCACGGTTCGACAGCCGGCGTTCGCGGCGGTTGCCGATGCGAAAACCCCAATAGCCGAGCCGCCAGGCGATGCCGCCGAGCGCCGCCGGCTTGGTCAGCGGTTTCAGCGTCGGGGTGATGGTGATGCAGTCGTCGTCGGCCTTCACGCGCAGCACCGGATCATGCTCGAGCCGTTCCCATGACGGCCGCCAGCCCAGCGCCTTGAACAGCCGGAAAATCATGCTGCCTCGCGGACCCGCACCGTGCGCTGTTCAATGCGCTTTTCGTAATCCTTGCCGACGAACAGCCGCTGCACATAGATGCCCGGCGTGTGAATGCTGTCGGGGTCGAGCGCGCCGGGTTCGACGAGTTCTTCGACCTCGGCGATCGTCACCTTGCCGGCGGTCGCCATCATCGGGTTGAAATTGCGCGATGTCTTGCGGAAGACAAGGTTGCCATAGGGGTCGGCCTTCCACGCCTTGACGATGGCGAGATCGGCAGTAATGCCGGTTTCCATGATATAGTCTTCGCCGTTGAAGACCTTCACTTCCTTGCCCTCGGCAACCAGCGTGCCGACGCCGGTCTTGGTATAGAAACCCGGAATGCCGGCGCCACCGGCGCGGATGCGTTCGGCGAGCGTGCCCTGCGGGTTGAATTCGAGCTGGAGTTCGCCGGCGAGATATTGCCGTTCGAATTCCTTGTTTTCGCCGACATAGCTCGACACCATCCTGGCGATCTGGCGGGTTTCGAGCAGCAGGCCGAGCCCGAAACCATCGACCCCGGCATTGTTCGAAATGCAGGTCAGCCCCATTACCCCGGTATCGCGCAGCGCCGCGATCAGCTTTTCGGGGATACCACAAAGGCCGAAGCCGCCCGAGAGCACCGACATGCCATCGAAAACCACGCCATCGAGCGCGGCGGCGGCATCGGGGTAGATCTTGCTGGGCATCGGCAGGCAGCTTTCTGGTTGCGCACCACAGGATTAGCGCATCCCGCGCCATGGTGCCAGCATCTGGCGTGCCGGATTTTGCCGTTGGCCGCATTGTGGCCGGATTTCCGCGCGACAGGGCGCATCCCTGTTGCAAGGCGCCAAATGATGGACACGCTCGATATCGCCTTCACCGAAGCCCGGCGTTACCTCGACTCGCTCGATACCCGCCCGGTCGCCTCGCGCGGCACGCCTGACGACATGCGTGCGCCGCTGCCTACCCATTTCCCGGCGCACGGCATGGCGGCGACCGATGTGGTCCGCGCCATCGCTGCGGCGGCCGAACCCGGGCTGACCGGCAATGCCGGTGGGCGATTCTTTGCCCGGGTCAAGGGCGGCGCGCTGCCGGCGGCGCTCGCCACCGACATCATGTGTTCGGCGTGGGACCAGAATGCCGTGCTCGCTTCGACCAGCCCGGCGAGTGCAGTGCTCGAGGAAGTCGCGGGGCGCTTCCTGCTCGATGCGCTGCGCCTGCCGGCGGATGCCAGCTACGCCTTTGTCACCGGTTGCCAGATGGCACATGCGACCGCGCTGGCGGCGGCACGCCATGCCGTGCTGGCGCGCGCCGGCTGGGATGTCGAGCGCCAAGGGCTGTTCGGGGCGCCGCCGATTCGCGTGCTCGCCAATGCCCTCCACCATGGTTCCTTGACCCGGGCGCTGCGACTGCTCGGTTTCGGCAGCGACTGCATAGAGCCGTTGGGCGGTGATGAACCCGGCAAGGTAAGCGTCGCGGCGCTGACGGCGGCGCTGGTGCCCGGGGTGCCGACGATCGTGGCGCTCAACGCCGGCGATCTCAATATCGGCGCATCGGACGATTTCGCGTTGCTTTGCCCGATCGCGCAGGCGGCGGGGGCCTGGGTGCATGTCGATGGCGCCTTCGGGCTCTGGGCCAATGCCAGCCCGCGGCTGGCGCCGCAACTTGCCGGGATCGAGCTCGCCGACAGCTGGGCGACCGATGGCCATAAATGGCTCAACACGCCCTATGATTGCGGCATGGCGATCACGCGTGACCCGGCGGCGCACCGGGCGGCGATGGCGCTGACGGCCGCCTACCTCACCACCGGCGGCCCGGTGCGCGACCCGATGGAGTTCACCCCCGAATGGTCGCGCCGCGCCCGCGCGCTGCCCGCGTTGGCGGCGCTGATGGAATTGGGTCGCGACGGGCTGGCGGCGATGATCGAGCGCTGCTGCGACCATGCCGCGGCGATCTACGATGGCATCACCGCGCTGCCCGGCGCCACCGGGCTGGCGCGGCCGGTGCTCAACCAGGGACTGATCCGCTTCGATGCCGCCGATGGCAGCAACATCAGCGACGCCGTGATCGCCGCGATCAACGCCAGCGGGGAGGCTTTCCTGAGCGGCGGCACCTGGCATGGCGAGCGCGTCATGCGGATCAGCGTCTGCGGCTGGAACACCAATGCCGATGATGTGGCGCGGACGATGGCAGCGGCGGGGGAAGCCCTGGCAGGGTTGCGGTAAGGGCCTCCGGCGGCGGGGGCCTTGGCCCCAGACCCCGTTTATCGTGGGCGCCGCCAATGGGCGAGGCCGGCGCCGAGGACTCCCGCAACGGTCGAACCGCTGGTGCCCATCAGCAGCAGGCTCGCCGGTACGTCACCCAGCGCCACCGACACGCCGATGCCGATCAGCGCGCACACCCCGCCGGCAATCGCCCCGCCGCCGAGCGCGCGCCCGAGCCCGGCGGCCGCCGTCCGCGCCGACAGCCAGCCGGCGAGTGCCGAAAGCCCCATGCCGCCGATGGCGAACCCCGGGTCACGCAGCGCCGGTACGAAATGCCCGGCGACGACCATGGCGACCTGCAGCGCCGTGCCGATCGCGGTGGCGCGGACCAACGGGCTCATTTCGCTGCTCCATAGGTCGTGTTCATGTGCGCCAGCACCTGGGCGTTGCCCTTCTCGAAAAAGCTGTACATGCCCTTGGCGGCATCATCATCGCCCCAGCCGGTTTGTGACAGAGTCACCCGCGTTTGCCCGCCGCCGAGCGGGGTGAATTCGAGGATCGACACGACTTTGGCAAAGGCTTCGCGGCCCTTCAGCCCCGGCGGCGCCTGGATGTTCTGGAAAACCAGCAGGCGTTCGGGGAGATAGGTCAGGATGCGGTGCTTGATGTTGCCGGCGTCGCCGATCGGCTTGGCGGCATCATAGCTCGCTTCGATGCTGCCGCCGGTGCGCAGGTCGATCGCGGCAACCGGCGCGCTCCATTTGCGGAACTCCGCTGCATCGGCAAAGGCCTTCCACAATATTGCCACCGGCGCCGTGATGGTGATCGATTGCTGGAGCGTGCGGCTGCCGTCGGGCGCCGTGAAGCTGGTATCGACCACCGCCGCCGGCAGCGGCGCGTTGTGAACGTCGCCGCTCATCGGCGCTGCCAGCGCGGGCGCGGCGAGCAACAGCGCCAGTCCGATTGCCATCGTCTTCATGCCGCCTCTCCTTGGGCCATGGTCTGCAACAAAGTGAAATAATGGCGCAGCGCGGCGACGCCGGCGTCGAAGCCGGCAAGATCGCGATGAGTGCGTGCCTGCATGACGCCGCCCTCCATGACGCTGAGCACCAGTTGCGCGAGGCCGTGGCGGTCGGTGCCGGCGGGCAGCCGGTCGCCAGCGGCGTCGAGGCATGCTTCGACCGCCGCCACCCAAGCGGTGAAATTGGCGGCGAGCAGTTCGCGCACCGGCGGGTCGGGTTCGTGGATTTCGAGCGCCAGGCTGCCGATCGGGCAACCGTACAGGCAGTCGGTAATGGTCAGCGCCTGGCGGTAAAAGCCGAGCAGCGCAAAGATGCGCTCGATCGGATCGGCAACGCCGGCAAAGGCCGGGGCAAGCAGCATCGGCTCGATGCCCTCGGTATAGCGGCGGAGAACCGCGATCAGCACGTCCTGCTTGGTCGGGAAGACATGGTAGAGGCTGCCCGAATTCGCATCGGCCTCCCGCAATATGTCGGCGACGCTGGTCGAGCCATAGCCCTTTTCGCCGAACAGCGTCATCGCGGCGAAGACGATGCGGTCGGCGGTGTTGGGGATGGGCGCGGACATGGGTTCTTGCACGACTTCTCTTGATTGATCGTTCAAGCGTGTCGCCTGTTGAACGATCAGTCAAGAGGGTTTTGCGCTATCTTTCCCCTCCCCACCCTATGTTCGCTGCGCTCACATCGGGGGAGGGAGCAGAAGGGCCGCTTGCGCCGGCGACCAACCATGACCTCCTCCCGCCGGGGACGGGTCGGACTCGGCGTAGCCGAGCCGGGAGAGGGGTCTGTTTCTTGTCGGGAGCGCCCCTCTCCCGGGCCGCCTTCGGCGACTCTCGACCTCCCCCGGCGAGGGGAGGTTAACGGTAATGACTGCCGCCCTAATCAACCTTCCCCGCAAACCCGTCGCGCAACTCGCGCTTCAACACCTTGCCGATGTGGCTGCGTGGCAGTTCGTCGACGAGGACGAGGTCGGCGAGGCGCTGGGTCTTGCCGACGGCGGCGTTGACCGCTTCGCGCAGCGCGGCGGCATCGGCGCCGGGCGCGACGACAAAGGCCACCGGGGTTTCGCCCCAGCGGTCCGACGCGACGCCGACGACGGCGGCTTCGACGACGCCGGGTTGCGCCAGGATGACCGCTTCGATGTCGCTCGGGTAGATGTTGAAGCCGCCCGAGATGATCATGTCCTTGGCGCGGTCCATCAGCGTCAGGAAACCTTCGGCGTCGATGCGGCCGATATCGCCGGTGCGCAGCCATTTCGAACCGTCGGGCGCGGTCCAGAAGGCCTTTTCGGTCAGGTCGGGGCGGTTCTTGTAGCCGTTCATCGTCGCCGGCGACTGGCCGACGATCTCCCCCGGCGTGCCCGGCGGCACGTCATTGCCGTCCTCGTCGATGATCCGCACGGCATGGCCGTCGCTCGGCCGGCCGACGGTGTGCAATTTGTCGGGGTGAAGGTGCGCCGGGAAGACGAAGCTGACCCCGCCTTCGGTCATGCCGAAGAATTCGACGAGCCCGCCGGGCATGCGGCGCAGCACTTCGGCCTTCAGTTCGGCGGGGAAGGGCGCCGAGGTGCAGAATTTCATCTTCAATGACAGTTGGTGATCATCGAACGCCGGGTCGGCAAGGACGCGGCGATACTGGACGGGCACGAGCATCGTGTAGGTCGCGGCGTGCGTCTCCGCCAGCTTGAGCCAGGCGGTGCTGTTGAACTTGGGCTGCAGGACGACGGTGCCGCCCCAGGCGAGCGTCGGCAGGAAGGCAACGAGGGTGGTGTTCGAATAGAGCGGGGTCGACAGCAACGAGACGGTATCGCCATCATAGCCAAGCACCTTGCCGCCGATGATGTGCAGCGACCGCATCGCCGCGGACTGGATGATGCCCTTGGGCGTGCCGGTGGTGCCCGACGAATAGATGATGTTGAAGGCGGCGGCTTCATCGAGCGGTGGCAGCGGCGGCACGATGGCGCCGGTGTCGATCCAGTCATCGAGATGATCGAGGTCGACGAGCACCCGGTCAGCCAGCACCGCGGCGAAATCGGCGCGGGCGGCGGCGTCGACGAAGACGAGGCGCGCGCCTGAGTCGGCGACCATTGCGGCGATCTGTTCGGGGGTGGAGGACGGTGCCAGCGGTGCGACGGTGGCGCGCAGCCGCAAGATGCCGGCCCACATCACGGCATAGTCGACCGAGGAAGCGGCAATAATCGCTACCGCATCGCCGGGTGCGGTGCCCAGTTTGGCGAGCGTCGCGGCCACCGCATCGGCGCGCGCAGCGAAATCGGCATAGCAAATCTGCCGATCACCGCAGATGACGGCAGCATAGTCGGGACGCGCCACGGCATGGGCGGCGATGGCGGCGGGAAAATCGAAGCAGGTCATGGCCCTACGGTGGCCTGGCGCGGCGGCGCTGTCCAGCCGCCGTTCTTGTCAGGTCAGGCGGCTTTGGCGTCGGCGTCGTTTGTCAGGCCGCCTTGGCGTCGGCGGGCGCAATCTGGGCGAAGGCGGCGCGCTGATAGGCGAGCTGGCTGGCGAGGCGTTCGCGCTGTTCGGGGTCGTCGCTGCGCTCGATCGCGGTGGTCAGTGCGGCGATGGCATCGCGGTGGAAGGCGACACGGCCATTCATGCGGCGGGCGAGGCGCGACGGCGCCAGCTTGATGATCGGGAACATGATGACGGCAAAGGTGATGATCGTGAAGACGATCGCCATATAGGTGGTCGTCGAATAGTTCATGACGTCGAGATTCATGACAAGCCCCAAAGCAAACCGCGGCGTGCAGCCGATGACGCCGACATTGCCACAAACCGCGGCGGAGTAAAGTGCCGCGATGCCGCGATGACCGCTCAGGCACGCAAAAAGGGCGGCCCCGGCGTGTGCCCGGGCCGCCCCTATTGTGCCTTGCTTCGCCTTACAGCGCGGTCAGGTTCACGGCGGCCTGCTTGCCGCGGCGATCTTCTTCCAGCTCGAACGAGACGCGCTGGCCTTCGTTCAGGTTGGACATGCCGGCGCGTTCGACGGCCGAAATGTGGACAAAGGCATCGGGACCACCGTCTTCACGCTGGATGAAGCCGAAGCCCTTCTGACCGTTGAAGAACTTGACCGTGCCATCGACGCGCTGGCCGTTGGTGGCAGGGGCAGCATCACGATCGCGCGGCGGGCGCGCCGGACGATCGCCATAGGCGGCTTCGCGTTCACGCGGCGGGGCACGATCGGTCACCGGCAGCGCTTCGCCATCGATGACCAGGTCGGTTGCCGACACGCGGCCGTTGCGTTCCGTCAGGGTGAATTCGAGCGGCTGGCCATCGGCAAGGCCGGTCAGGCCAGCGGCTTCCACCGCCGAGATGTGGACGAAAACGTCTTCGCCGCCGTCATCGCGCACGACGAAGCCGAAGCCCTTTTGGCCGTTGAAGAACTTGACGACGCCCTTGGCCGTGCCGAGCACGACGCCGGGGCCCATGTCACGCGGGGGACGCGGGCCACCGAAGCCACCGCCACCGGGACGACCGCCAAAGCCGCCGCCACCACCGCCGCCACCGCCGAAACGGCTGCCGCCGCCGCCGCCGAAGCGATCACCGCCACCGCCGCCGCCGCCGAAACGGTCACCGCCGCCACCGCCGCCGTAACCACCGCCGCCGCCGCCGCCGAAACGGTCACCACCGCCGCCGCCGTAGCCGCCGCCTTCAAACTGGTCGAACCCGCGCTCACGCTTGTCGAAACCACCACCACGCCCGGAACCACGTCCGCGTCGATCAAAGCTCATTTTCTGTCCAAGTCTTCCATAGTCAGTACAAGTTGGTGCCCGTCGGCGGCGATGCGGTGAAGTACAAGGCGTCGTAACCGAAATTGCTCCAAGCCTGTTCGTACAGGAATTTGGTCGAGTCGGCGAGAGAGATTCGCAGTCGGCAGTTTCTCCCCGACTTCAGGCCTTCATTGTCTCGAAAACCGCTTTCAGTGGCGCCGCATGACCAGGCTGGCAACCAGCCCGGCGAGCAGCGCGGCGAGCACCGCGGCGATGCCATAGGCCAGCCCGTGCTCCTGGGCCATGACATAGATCCAGCGTTCGAAACCCGATTTGCCGATGCCGATCGGCACCGACGAACTGGCGATCACCCGGCCCTTGCGGATGAGGTGAATCTCGGCGGCATAATCGCCGACCGGCACGATGGCGGGGATCGCGATGCGCGCGCGATACAGCACGCCGCCGGTGACCGTCACGGCGCGGGCATCTTCGACGAACAGCCGCGCCTTGCGCTTGGCGGCGATCAGCCCGGCTTCGAAGGCGCGGGTTTCGCCTTCGCTGGCGCCGCTGGCCGGGGACAATTGCAGGTTGCGGATGCCGATTTCATAGATGGCAGTGGTGCGATCATCGGCGAGATCGGCGATCGGCCGGGTACTGGCGACGGCGTAGAAGCCCGGCACGCTTTCGAAGCGGATGCGATCGGTGTTGAGCCAGATGCCCGCCACCCGCGCCTTGCGGCGCACCGTCACCGGCTCGGCGGGGCCGCGCACCACGATGGCGATGTCGGGGGGCGCATCGGGCACGGCGCCGGCCGGATACTGGATGGCGCCGAAGACCAGCAGGTCTGCGCCCTTGAAGGTGGTGTTGATGTCGATCCGGCTCTGGCTGAGCGCGCTGATCAACGAGGTCGGGGCTGCAGCGCCGAGCAGCAGCCAGAGCAACAGGGCGAAAAGCGCCCTCATAGCGGGCCATAGAGCGTGTAGAGCGACTGGGGTTGCACCGTCAGCCCGAACAACAGCCCGGCAGCCACCGCCAGCACGATCACCGCCAGCGCCAGCCGCAGTTTTTCGGGCTTGAGTTTCTGTGCCGCCTGCACGCCCAGTTGCGCCCCGGCCACCCCGCCGACGAGCAACAGCAGCGCCAGCACGATATCGACCGATTTCGAAGAAGTGGCGTGGAGCAGGGTCGTCGCCGCGGTGACGAAGATGATCTGGAACAACGAGGTACCAACCACCGCACTCGCCGACATGCCGAGCAGGTAGATCATCGCCGGCACCATGATGAAGCCGCCGCCGATGCCCATGATGGCGGTGAGCACGCCGACGACACCGCCGAGCAGCAGCGGTGCCAGCGGCGAGATGTAGAGCCCCGATTTGTAGAAGCGCGTCTTGCCCGGCAGCGCCGAGATCCACGGCACATGCCGGCGTAGCCGCGCCGGTGGACGGGCTTCACCGGCGGCAATGCGGCGTTCGGCCTGCAGGGCGGTGACCGCTTCCTTGAGCATCAAGGTGCCGATGATACCGAGGAACAGCACGTAGATGATGTTGATGCTGACATCGATCTGGCCGATTTTCTGCAGCTGGCGAAAGACGATCTGCCCGAGCCCGGCGCCGATAACGCCGCCGGCGACCAATACCAGCCCCATCTTCACGTCGACCTGGCCGCGCCGCCAATAGGCCAGCGCCCCCGAAACGCTGGAGCCGGTGATCTGGGTGGCCGATGATGCCACGGCGATCGCCGGCGGGATGCCGTAGAAGATCAGCAGCGGCGTGGTCAGGAAGCCGCCGCCGACGCCGAACATGCCCGACAGGAAGCCGACGCCGCCACCCAGCAGGATGATGACGATGGCGTTGACCGACATTTCGGCGATGGGCAGGTACAGATCCATCGCCCAAGGTCATAGCGCCGCCGGGGGTGGCGCGTCACCCGGTCAAATGCGCCTTGGTGACGCCGGTCGTCCTATTTCTTCGCCTCGGCGCGCTTGGCATCCATGCGCTTCTTGAAATAGGTCCAGCTGGTTTCATTGGGGCGGGCATCATCGGCCGGCGGCGGCGCGGTATAGATCGGGTAATTGGCGGCGATTTCGTCGGTGATGACCTTGGGCAGGCCCTTGATGCCATCGGGCAGCGGCTGGCCGACGGCGTTGAATACCAGGATGCCGCCGCGCCCGCTCATTTCCATGAACGGCAGCCACGGCGACATGCGTACCCAGGCGATCGAAGCGTTGGCGCGGGACTTGCCGGCATCGATCAGATCGGCCTCGTCGGCGACGAAATCGAAGATCTCCATCGAATGATACTGGTTGCCGACATGGGCCTGGTAATCGCCGCCCATCGGGTTTGTGTACCACAAGGGGATCACCGCCGGCATGAACACCCGGCCGTTCTGCACCCGGGCGTTAAGGCTGAAGGGCTTGCCATCGGCACCGATCGGGAACTGCGGCCCGCGCATGTTGACCGGATCATTGGCGACATGGACGACCTCGAGCGTCTTGCCGGTCCAGGGATTGGTCCAGTTGCGCATGATCTCGCCGGTTTTCGGGTCGGTGTAGAACATCAGTTCGCGGCTGACCTGGCGGAAACCCTTGCCGCGTACCGGGTCGATGGCGGTCATGCAGCTGCGCACGTTCATGCCCTGCAGGTTGAACAGATGCTTGTCGGGTTCGCCTTCGACGCGCGAATACACCTCGCCGACCCAATGGTAGACGACGGGTTCATTGTCGGTCGTCGAGCATTGCACCTTGCGAAAGGCGGTGACGGCGTCTTCGGGCTTGGCCAGGTCGAGGCGCTTGGGGGCCGCCTGCGCGGGGATGGCAAGGGCCAGCGACAGGCCGGCGAGCAGCAGCGGTTTCATCATGACGAACCCCCAATCATTGACTTGCTGTGTTTGACCGGGTGATTTGTCCGGACAAAATTGGCAACGTCAAGGGGAGCATCGATGCGGCGAGGCGTTATCGAGATCGGGCCGCAGCGCTATCGCGAAACCTATGGCCGGGCCTTCGAGGAGTTCTGCGTCGGCGATGTCTATGAACACCGCCCCGGCCGGACGATCAGCGAGCAGGACAATGTCTGGTTCACCCTGCTGACGATGAACACGCATCCGCTGCATTTCGATCATGTCTATGCAGCGAAGACCGAGTTCGGCAAGCCGCTGGTGGCGTCGCCGTTGACCGTCGCGATCCTCGTCGGGATGAGCGTTTCGGATGTCAGCCAGAAGGCGGTGGCCAACCTTGGCTGGCGCGATATCCGCATGACGGCGCCGGTCTTTGCCGGGGATACGCTGTATGCCGAGTCGCTGGTGCTCGAAAAACGCCTGTCGAAATCGCGGCCCGAACAGGGGCTGGTGACGATCCGCACCACCGGGCGCAACCAGCACGGGGTGATCATCTGCGAATTCGAGCGCACCATGCTGATCTGGAAGCAGGGGTTCGGCCCGGTCGACGAATGACTATGCCGGATATTTCTGCGCCATCCAGGCCAGCGAGCGGGTGATCATGGCTTCGAGGACGACAAGGTCGATATCGGCCAGCTGCCGGATGTAGAGACAAGACTTGCCGGTCTTGTGGCGGCCGAGCCGCGCCAGGTCGGCGGCATGATCGGCATGGCCATCGAGCAGGTAGAGCACGGTCTGGCCCTTGCGCGGGGCAAAGCCGATGCGGCACGATTCCCCCTCGCGGCCGCTGTCGTAGCGGTACTGGTAGCGCCCGAAGCCGATGATCGAGGGCCCCCACATCACCGCCGGGGCGCCGGACAGCCGGCTCATCAGCGCGCAGAGCGAGCGGGCATCGGCCTGTTGCCCCGGGTCGGCGATGGCGGCGATGAACGCCGTGGGGTCGACCGGGGTGGCAATCGTCTTGTTGGTGGCGGCCATTGCATCTCCCCGTCATGACATTATGCCGACCGGGCAGGGGTGGCAACGGCGCCCGCAGTCGGTTGTCGGCCGGTCACTTCGCGGAAGATGGCGCGATATTGTGGGTGTTCGGTGCCCATCATCCGGTCCCACCAGGTGAAATACAGGCCGAAATTGTGGGAAAAGCTGCCGTTGTGGTGGAGATCATGATGCGTCGTGGTGGCGAAAAGCCCCCAGAACCAATGATCGGCAAAGCCCCGCGGCAGCAGTTCGACGCCGGCATGGCCCATGACATTGCGCAGGATCATGATGCCGAGGAAGGCAAACATGGCGGCAAAGGGGGTTGGAATGAAGGCCACCCACAAGGAAACGAACAGCGCTTCGAACACGGCTTCGGCCGTATTGAAGGCATAGGCGGCGAACGGCGTCGGGGTTACCGAGCGGTGATGCAGGCGGTGGAAGCGCTTGAACAGCCGCGGATCGTGCATCGCGCGGTGCAGCCAGTAGAACCAGGTGTCGTGCGCGATAAGCAAGGCACCGGTGAAAGCGGCGATTTCGGGCAGCGAGGGCGTGCCGGTGTAGAAGCCGGCGGTATAGCCGTTGGCGGTCAACCACAGCGCCGGGGTCGATACCAGCGCATAGATGATGACGCTGCGCAGCGAGGATGACAGCTCGCGTTGCAGGTCGGCGCGGCTGGCGCGGCGTTCCTGCAACCGCCTGACGCGCCATGGCGAGCGCAGGACCAGCGCGACAATCGCGGTCATCAGCAGGGTGGCGACGACATAGCGGCCGCCATCGAACAGGAAAACATTGGGAAAAACCCGCAACGCGGCGTCGGCAAGGGTCATTTCGGTGGGCATTGTGGCGGCTCCTGAAGCGTTTGGGGGCGGGTCAGGAGGGGTTTGTGCCGTGAAAAATGGTGCAAAGGCGCCGCGGATTCACGGTTTCGACCGGTCGATTTCGCAAAATCGATCAGTCGGTGCGGCTTTTGTCGGCAATTCGGGCCCGAAATTCGCTCGGCGTGCAGCCATGGGCGGCGCGAAAGGCGCGGTTGAAGGGGGCAAGACTGCCGAAGCCGGCATCGAGGGCGATGGTCAGGATCGGGACGCTGCGCTGTTCGGGGTCGGCGAGCGCGGCTTGCGCTTCGGCAATGCGGAAATCGTTGAGATAGGCGTTGAAGTTGCGCGCCCCCAGCCCTTGGTTGATGGCGCGGCGCAGGCGATATTCGGGCACGCCCAGGCGCGCGGCGACGGCGGTGATGGTCAGCCCGTCCTGGCGATACAGGCGTTCGCGGCGCATTTCGGCGGCAAGGCGTGCCAGCAGCCGCGAATCATCGGCTTCGGGTGCGATCGGCGCGGGCTTGGCCGGGGGCACGAGCAGCGCGGCGTCGCGCCAGCCGAACACCGAAAACGACACCGTCACCGTCAGGATCAGCAGCGCTGCGGCGTTGACCAGCCGCCAGCCGTCGCGCGGCGGCCAATCATCGACGCCGAGTTCGGCGGTGACGACGACGGCGATCAACGCGCCGATGGTCAGCGCCAGTGCCAGCCGGATGCGGCGCCGCGCTTCGACCAGATCATTGTCGCGCCCGCGCAGCGCGGCGGCGATACCGAGCGCGATGCAGACAAGGCTGGGGATCGGCCAGAAGGCCGAGAGCACAAGCCGCGGCCAGTCCTGGCGAAAGCCGACATAGCTGCTGACCGCGCCGGCCGAGACCAGCGCGACGACCGACAGATAATGCACCGGGCGCAGTTCGAAATCATCGTCGAACCAGCTGGCGGCGAACAGCCAGAACAACCCCGGTGCCGCCATGCCGGCAAGGTGCGGCGGCACCCGCCACAAGGCGGTGTTGTAGATGGCGGGCAGCGCCGGCAGATACAGGTAGCACAGCGCCGATCCGGTCAGCAGCACCCCCAGTACCGCGGTGAGTGACGCGTGCCGGCCACGCCAGAAATTCCACGCCAGCAGCAGCAGCAGCACCGTCGTGCCGCCGCGCAGGACGCCATCCCAGAACATGATCCCCATCACCCGCCTGTGTATCGGCTGCGGCGGCTGGTGTCATGGCCTTGGAGACGGCTTTTATCTGGCGGGCATTGGCTGTAGCCTTTGCCGCGATGGAAACCGCCCCCACCTATCTGGTCGTCATCGACCAGAGCGCCGAAAGCCGCGTCGCGCTGCGCTTTGCGGCGTTGCGCGCCGGGCATGTCGGGGCGCGGCTGGCGCTGGTGCATGTCGTGGCGCCGCCCGAATTCATGCAATGGGGCGGCGTGCAGGAGGCCATGGCCGCCGAAGCCCAGGCCGAAGCCGAAGCCCTTCTCGCCGCGCTTGCCGATGAAGCCGAAACGCTCGCCGGGGTGCGCCCGGTGACGATCATCCTGAAAGGCGATGCGGCGCCGGCGATCTTCGATCATGTGCGTGGCGACAGGGCGGTGCGCGCGCTGGTGCTGGGGGCGGCCCCCAAGGGTGCGCCGGGGCCGCTGATCAGCTTTTTTGCCGGTGAACGCGCCGGGCAATTGCCGTGCGTCGTCATCATCGTGCCCGGCGGACTCGATGCCGACCGGCTCGAATCGCTCACCTGAGCGCAAAACCGGACAGATTTTGTACGATTTTTGGGAGGGCGCAGCGGCGGCGGGTTGATTCCCTCTCGCGAACCCGCCACATCGGCTCGGCAATCGTCCCCGAAGGGTTCCCCAGATGTTCATCGAAACCGAACGCACCCCCAATCCCGCCACGCTGATGTTCCGCCCGGGCCGCAGCGTCACCGATGGTACCACCGCCGATTTCGCCACCCCCGAAGCCGCCGCCGCCTCGCCGCTCGCCACCGCGCTGTTCGGGCTCGGCGATGTCGAACGGGTGTTCTTCGGCGCCGAATTCATCAGCGTCACCAAGGCCGAAGGGTCGGCCGACTGGGCCGAACTGAAAACCCAGGTGCTCGGCGTGCTCGTCGATCATTTCAGCTCGGGGGCGCCGCTGTTTTCGGCCGCCGCCGCCACGCCGGCGACCAATGACGATCCCGCCGATGCCGAAATCGTCAGCCAGATCATCGAACTGATCGACACCCGCATCCGGCCGCAGGTGGCGGGCGATGGCGGCGATATCGTCTATCGCGGTTTCAACAAGGGCACCGTGTTCCTTGAAATGCAGGGCGCCTGCTCGGGCTGCCCGTCCTCGACGGCGACGCTCAAGATGGGTATCGAATCGCTGCTCAAATATTATGTGCCCGAAGTCACCGACGTTCGCGCCATCTGAAAGGCCCCAAGATGTCCGGAAGTCCCCTCGGCGCCGACGCGCTCGACCTGCTGTTTCGCGACGCGCGCACCCGCAACGGCTGGTCGGATGCGCCGGTATCGGGCGCTGACCTGCGGGCGCTGTACGACCTGGTGAAGATGGGGCCGACCTCGGCCAATTGTTCGCCGGCGCGCTTCGTTTTCGCCGCAAGCCCCGACAGCAAGGCGCGGCTTGCCGAACTTGTGTCGGCCGGCAACAAGGCCAAGGTGCTGGCTGCACCGGTGACCGCGATCATCGGTTTCGACACGCTGTTCTATGACCGCCTGCCCGAATTGTTCCCGCACGCCGATGCGCGCAGCTGGTTCAGCGGCAATGCCGAACTGGCGCGCGAAACGGCGTTCCGCAATTCGTCGCTTCAGGCCGGCTATTTCATCCTCGCCGCGCGCGCGCTCGGCTGGGACACCGGGCCGCTGTCGGGCTTTGCCAAGCCGCTGGTCGATGCGGCGTTCTGGGCCGGCACGACGGTGGAAACCAACATGCTGGTCTGCCTCGGCAAGGGCACCGACGAAGGGCTGTTCCCGCGTTCGCCGCGCCTGTCCTTCGAGGACGCTGCCACCATCCTGTGACCGGCCTGACACTCGGCCTTTCGACTGCCTCGCCGGCGCTGTCGCTGGCGCTGTTCGATGGTGACCGCCTGCTGGCGCATGATCATCGCATCATCGGCCGCGGCCATGCCGAAGCGCTGCTGCCCGGCATCATCGCGCTGCTCGATGGCCGCCGCCCCGATGCGATCGTCGTCGATGTGGGGCCGGGCAGTTTCACCGGCATCCGTATCGGCATCGCCGCGGCGCGGGCGCTGGGGCTGGCGTGGGATGTGCCGGTGACGGGTTGCGAAGGCGGCGCGCTGGTCGCGGCGCGCGCCTTTGCGCTGGTTCCCAAGCTGGCGGCGGTGACGGTGCTGATGGACGCCGGGCGCGGCCAGTTGCTGCACCAGGCGGTGACGGCGGATTACACCCTGTCCGCCATCGAAACCCGCACGGCGGCGACGCTGGGGCTCGCCTGTGCCGACGCCACCGCAGGGGCGATGGCGCCGGCCGACGCGGGTGACCGGGTGCACGATGGCCACCCCGATATGGCCGATCTGATGCGCTTGCCGGCGGCGCGGCGCGGCCTGCCGCCGGCCGCGCTGTATGTTCGCCCGCCCGATGCCGTGTTGCCGCTGTGATCGCGGGCGCGCATCACAAGGTTTGACTCGGCTGTAACAGGCGCGGCAAGACGGCGGGCGCATGGATCCGCTCGTTTCCCCTATCGCTCCCCTCGTCGTTGCCCCGGCCGATGCCCGCCATCTCGATGCGTTGATGGTGGTGATGCGCGCCAGTTTCGATCCGGCCTTCGGCGAGGCCTGGTCAGCGCTGCAACTGGGCGGCACGCTGGCGCTCGACAACAGTTTCGCGCGCCAGGCAATCGATGCCGCCGGCGTGGCGCAGGGCTTCACCCTCAGCCGCAGCGCCGGGCCAGAGGTTGAGCTTTTATTAATAGCGGTCCACCCCGGCCAGCGCGGCGCCGGCCTTGGCCGCGCCTTAGTGCACGCTGCATGCCATGATGCCGCTGTGCGCGGTGCTTTGGAAATATTCCTCGAGGTCCGCGAAAATAACCAAGCAGCCCTGGCGCTATATCGTGAGGCCGGGTTTCTGGAGGTTGGTCGTCGGCCCGATTATTACGCCGGTGCAATGGGTACGCGTTTTGCCGCATTGACCATGCGGCGACGACTTGACAATTTCCCTGTTTGATTTGCGGGTATTGCTTTTTCCAAAAATCAGGATCATTGCCCTTCGCTGCGGAGGAGGGATCCGCAAGTAGATTGCAAGGACGCGAGCATGAATGAGAGTACACAGATTCACAATGATCTGTTGGCGTTGACGGCAGAGATCGTTTCTTCGCATTTTGCGAATAACACCGTGGCGCCTGCAGACGTACCCGGGGTCATCAACAGCGTTTACGCCACGCTGGCGCAATTGGGTTCGCCGGTTGAAGCACCGGTGGTGCGCCAGGAACCCGCCGTGTCGGTGCGGTCGTCGATCAAGCCGGATTTCATCATCTGCCTCGAAGACGGCAAGAAGTTGAAGATGCTGAAGCGCCACCTGATGACGCGCTATGGCATGACGCCTGATCAGTATCGCGCCAAATGGGGCCTGCCGGCCGATTACCCGATGGTCGCCCCCAACTATGCCGAACAGCGCCGCACGCTGGCCAAATCGATCGGCCTTGGCACCAAGCGCGTTGCCAAGGTGGGTGGCAAGCCCCGTGGCCGGCCGCGCAAGGTCGTCGCCTGAACCTGTCGCGCACCCGGCGCGGCATGACTGTCGCGACCGGATGCATGAAAGCCGACTTGTTCGATCTTCGCCGCCCGCCTATCTGAAGGTGGGCGGCAGGAGTGTTTCGGCATGGGTGGAAAAATCGATCTCGAAGCGCTTTGCCTGAAAAAGGGCCTGCGCATCACCGCACAGCGCCGCGTCATCGCGCGCGTGCTCGGCGATGTCGACGATCATCCCGATGTCGAGGCGCTGCACCGCCGTGTTGCCGCGGTCGATCCGCGCATTTCGATCGCCACGGTCTATCGCACCGTCAAGCTGTTCGAAGAAGCCGGGATCCTCGAGCGCCACGAATTCCAGGGCGGTCGCTCGCGTTATGAAACCGTGCAGGAAGATCATCACGATCATCTCATCGATGTCGAAACCGGCGCGGTGATCGAATTTCACGATCCCGAGATCGAGGAATTGCAGGCACGCATCGCGGCGCGATTGGGCTATCGCCTCGTCGATCATCGCATGGAACTGTACGGGGTGGCGCTGCTGAAGCCCGAAAAGTGACGGCGCCGTGATCGAACCGACCGCCTTGGCGCGGGCGCAGCGATCCATTCGCTTCCAGCGGTTCGGCGCCACCAAAGGGGTTGCCGGCGCGCTGACCACCGCCTCGATCATCGTGCCCGCCGAATTGATGCTGCGCACCCTGTTGCGCACCCGCAAGGCGCATCTGCCGATCGTCTTTCACCGCGGGCTGGCGCGGGCGCTCGGCATCCGCATTGTCTGCCATGGCCGGCCGGCGCGGCGAAGCCGAGTGCTGTTCATCGCCAACCATGTCTCCTGGGCCGATATCCCGGTGCTCGGCGCGCGCATCGGGGCGGCGTTCGTGGCGAAATCCGAAGTCGGTGGCTGGGGCATGGTCGGCTGGCTGGCGACGTTGGCGCGCACCGTCTATGTCGAGCGCGCCCGGCGCAGCAGCACCGGCGAACAGCGCGACGCGATCGCCGAACGGCTGGCGCGCGGCGACAGCCTGATCCTGTTTCCCGAAGGCACCAACAGCGACGGCACCCGCGTGCTGCCGTTCAAGACGTCGCTGTTCGCCGTTGCCGACGCGGCGATAGCCGCTGGTGCGACTAACCCCCATGACGACGTGCTGATCCAGCCGGTGACGATCGCCTATACCCGGGTCAACGGCCTGCCGGTGACGCGTGAACGGCTGCCCGATCTGGCGTGGATCGGCGATACCGAACTGATGCCGCACGCGCTGGCCTTCATGCGGTTGGGCAAGGTGCGGGCCGAAATCATCTTCCACCCGCCGGTGCGGCGGGCGGATTTCGCCGATCGCAAGGCGCTGGCGCGGCATTGCGAAACGGTGATCGCTGACGGTTACCGCCAGTTGATGCGGGGATGACCGAACCGCAAGCAGCGGCTATGAAGAACGAATTGTTTTCGGAGTCGCCGCCGCTCGTGTCCCGTTATTTCGTCAAATCCTTCGGCTGCCAGATGAATGTCTATGATTCGGAACGCATGGGCGACCTGCTCGCCGGCGAGGGTCATGTCGCGGTCGATACGGCGGAAAGCGCCGATATCGTGGTGCTCAACACCTGCCATATCCGTGAAAAGGCGGCGGAAAAGCTCTATTCCGATATTGGCCGCCTCCGGAAACCCCGCGCCGATGGTTCGCGCCCGGTTATCGTTGCCGCCGGCTGCGTCGCGCAGGCCGAAGGCGCCGAAATCGGTCGCCGTGCGCCCGCGGTCGATGTCATCGTCGGGCCGCTCGCCTATCATAATTTGCCCGCCCTGCTGAAGGAAGCCGCCGCCATCCCCGAGGATGCCCGTGGCGCGCGCTGGGGCCGCGCTATCGATACCGACATGCCGGTGGAGCAAAAGTTCGGTAAATTGCCGCCGCGCCGCCACCAGGGCGCCAGCGCGTTTTTGACCGTGCAGGAAGGTTGCGACAAATTCTGCACCTTCTGCGTCGTGCCCTATACGCGGGGGGGCGAAACCTCGCGGCCGCAGGCCGATCTCGTTGCCGAAGCCGAAGCGCTGGTCGCTGCCGGCGCGGTCGAGATCACGCTGATCGGCCAGAATGTGAACGCCTATGACGGCGGCTCGGCGGGCACCGACAGCCTGCCCGGGCTGATCGCGCGGCTGGCGGAAATCGAGGGGCTCAAGCGCATTCGCTATACGACCTCGCACCCGCGCGACATGACGCAGGGGTTGATCGACGCGCACGCGACGATCCCCAAGCTGATGCCCTATCTGCATCTGCCGGTGCAATCGGGATCGAGCCGCATCCTGAAGGCGATGAACCGCGCCCATACCCGCGAATCCTATCTGGCGACGCTGGCGCAATTGCGCGCGGTGCGCCCCGATATCGCGCTGTCGGGGGATTTCATCGTCGGCTTTCCGGGCGAGACCGAGCAGGATTTCCAGGACACGCTGAGCATCGTCGCCGAAGTCGGCTATGCCCAGGCGTACAGCTTCAAATATTCGCAGCGCCCCGGCACCCCGGCGGCGACGATGGCCGATCAGGTGCCCGAGCCGGTGAAGGAAGAACGCCTCGCGCGGCTGCAGGCGGCGATTACCGCGGGCGCCTATGCCTTCAACAAGGCGAGCGTCGGCCGGCATACCGAGATCCTGCTCGAACGCCCGGGCCGCAAGCCGGGGCAGTTGATCGGCAAGACGCCGTGGCTGCAATCGGCGGTCGTCGAGATTCCCGGCGCGAAGATCGGCGATCTGATCGCTGTGGAAATTACCGAAGGCCAGCCCAATTCCGTCGAAGCAAAGCCCTTCCCAAAATCCCTTCTTGTAGAAAGAGCAGCCGCCTGATGTCGAAAAAGCCCGTGCGCTCGTCCGTCGCCCCCAGCGACCGCGTCAGGCTCGAGATCGAATTCGAAAAGGCCTATCTGCTCGGCGCGCTGTTCGGCGAGTTCGACCAGAATCTCATCGCGCTCGAAGGCCAGCTCGGCGTCTATATCTCGGCGCGCGGCAACAAGGTGCAGGTGGAAGGCGAGGCCGATGCCGCCGCCCGCGCCCGCGATGTGTTGACCGGCCTGTATAACCGCCTCGCCCATGGCGAAAAGATCGACCAGGGCGATGTCGTCGGCGCCGTCGCCATCGCGTCGGACCCGTCGCTCGATGGCCTCGTCAGCGCCGATTCGGGGCTGGCGAGCACCGCCGTCATCCGCACCCGCCGCAAGACCATCGCGGCGCGCAGTCCCACCCAAGTGCGCTATATCGAGGCCCTGGCGCGTGACAGCATCATCTTCGCGCTTGGCCCCGCCGGCACTGGCAAGACCTATCTGGCCGTCGCACAGGCGGTCAGCCAGCTCATCGCCGGCTCGGTAGATCGCCTCGTGCTGTCGCGCCCGGCGGTGGAGGCCGGCGAGCGGCTCGGTTTTCTGCCCGGCGACATGAAGGACAAGGTCGATCCGTATCTGCGGCCGCTTTATGACGCGCTCTACGACATGCTGCCCGCCGAACAGGTCGAACGCCGGCTGGCGTCAGGCGAGATCGAGATCGCGCCCCTCGCCTTCATGCGCGGCCGCACGCTGGCCAACGCCTTCATCATCCTCGACGAAGCCCAGAACACCACGCCGTTGCAGATGAAGATGTTTCTCACCCGCTTCGGCGAACGCAGCCGCATGGTCGTCTGCGGTGATCCCAACCAGGTCGATCTGCCCAACCCGGCCGCGTCGGGGCTTGCCGATGCGGTCAAGCGCCTCGATGGCATCGAAGGCATTTCGGTCTTGCGCTTCTCCAGCCGCGAAGTCGTGCGCCACCCGATCGTCGGGCGCATCGTCGATGCCTATGAAGGCCCGCCGCAAGATGGTTGATGCCGGGTGCTGACCGTTGAAACCGATGTCGTCGCGGGTGACTGGCCGGCGCTCGACTGGAGCGCGCTCGCCGACGCGGCGATCCGTGCGGCGCTGGCGCAGACCCCGCACGGCCATATCGCCGATGGTGCGATCGGGGTGGAGGTCAGCATCCGCCTGACCGATGACGCCGAGGTGCAGACGCTCAACCGCGACTATCGCGGCAAGGACAAGCCGACCAACGTGCTCAGCTTTCCGATGGTGCAGGAAGACCTGATCGAAGGCCTCGCCAACAGCGATGACGGCGAAGTCCTGCTCGGCGATATCGTCCTGGCCGCCGAAACCTGTGCACGCGAAGCCGGTGAAAAGGGCTGGGCGCTGCCCGAATATGCCCAGCACCTCATTGTCCACGGCCTGCTTCACCTGCTAGGCTATGACCATGAACTCGGCGATACCCAGGCAACTGCGATGGAAACGCTTGAATCGGCGGCCTGCCGCGCGCTCGGCCTGCCCGAACCCTATGCCGATTAGCCGCTAGCCATGCCCGACCCCGACAGTAGCAACGATTTCGCCTCGCGATTGTGGCGCAGCCTGCGCCTGCTCGTCACCGGCCAGGACCATGAACCGTCGCTGCGCGAAAGCCTCGAAGAAGCCATAGACGAACACGACGATGATGGCGCGGCGCGTGACGACCTGTCGGCGGTCGAGCGCGCGATGCTCAAGAACATGCTGCATTTCGGCGAGCGCGAGGCCGGCGATATCGGCGTGCCGCGCAGCGACATGGTGGTCTTCGATGTCGATGACGGCTTTCCGGCGCTCGTCGCGCTGTTCAAGGAAGCCGGCCACAGCCGCGTGCCGGTGTTCCGCGGCGATCGCGACCACATCATCGGCATGGTCCATATCAAGGACGTCTATGCGCTGATCGCCGAGACCTTCGACGATTCGGTGTCGTCGCAGCGCTTTGCCGACCATCCCGTCGAAAGCCTGTTGCGCCCGGTGATCTTCGTGCCCGGATCGATGCGCATCGTCGATCTGCTCGCCCGCATGCGCGCCGAACGCACCCATATGGCGATGATCTTCGATGAATATGGCGGCACCGATGGCCTCGTCACCATCGAGGACCTCGTCGAGGAAATCGTCGGCGATATCGAGGACGAGCATGACGAGGCCGAAGCCAGCCTGTTGCTGCCGATCAACGACCGCCTGTGGGAAGCCGATGCGCGGCTGCCGCTCGAGGAACTGGAAAAACAGATCGGCACCAGCTTCGAAGATGCCGAAATCGGTGACGAGGTCGATACATTGGGCGGCATGGTGTTCATGCTCGCCGGCCGCGTGCCGGCGCTGGGCGAGATCGTCGAGCACCCGGGCGGCTGGCGTTTCGAGATCATCGACGCCGATGCGCGCATGGTGAAACGGGTGCGGCTGCACGCGCCGGTGGACCGGGTGGCGGCTTAGAACTGCCTCCGGCGGCTGCGGCCTGAGCCCCCAGACCCCCTTTCCCGGATACAAAACGGCCGGCGCTTCCGCTGGGGAAACGCCGGCCGGGTTGATGCCCCTAAGGGCCAGGATTATTTCAGGTGACGGGCGAGATGCTTGTTCATTTCGAACATCGAGCATTCGTCGACACCGAACACCTTCTTGAGGTTGGCATCGGCGACGATCTGGCGCTTGTCGGTCGGCTTCTGCAGGTCGTGCTTCTTGATGTAATCCCACACCTTGCTGACCACCTGGCCGCGGGGCAGGGGGTCCTTGCCGACGATGACGGCGAGTTCGGCCGACGGCGTCAGCGGCTTTTGCAATGCATCGATCTTCTTGCCCGCGGGCTTGGCTGCTTCTGCCATAGGTCTCCCCTTTCGTACGCACCTGGCGCCGTCCGACGTGGCGGCGCCTTCTTTGCTGTCCTTGTGCTTAGCCGAACTTAGCCGTCACGCAACTGTCTCGATACCTCTTCGACAGAAGATTCGGCCATTTCGAGGCTTTCCATGTCCTGTTGGACGCCGCGCAGGATGCGCGCGGCGAATTCGCGGTGCATCAGGCCCCGTTCATGGCCGGCGGCGCGGTCGGGTTCGAAGGCTTCGATATCGGCGCGGGTGATGCTGCCCTTGGCATCGAGCAGGCGTTCGACGGTGTCGAGGCGTTCCTTCACCACCGCGACTTCGCCGGCGAGCGCCATGACGATCGACAGGATGCGGTCGCTCGCCGGGTCCTCGAGATATTTCGGGCGGGCGCCCTTGGCCCTGGCGCCGGCGCGGGCGATCCAGTCGATAGGTTCGGCGGTCATTCGGCGGCCTCCCGCATCTGGGCGCTGTTCTTCCACGCGCCATAGGCGTGCCAGACGGCGGCGCGGCCGAAATCCTCGGCCTCGCCTTCCACTGACGGCGGGAACACCGTCGTGTCGACCACGGCGCGCACCTTGGCTTCGAACTGGTCGGCGCGCGGCAGGCCGGCATTTTCGAGCACCTCGTGCATGTCGAAGGCATGCATCGCCGACCAGAAGGGCTCGTTGTTGTTGAAGGCGTCCCAATCGCGCATGAACTGTTCGAACAGCGGCATCTCGGGCGTATATTGCGGCTGTTCGAGGTGGAGCATCAGCCCGCCCGGCGCCAGCACGCGTGCCCCTTCGGCGATGATCTTCGGCAGCGCCGTGCCGCTCGTTTCGTGGAGGAACATCGTCGTCTGCACCCAGTCGAAATAGCCATCGGGGAAGCGCGACAGATCCTCGGCATTGGCCTGGACGAAGCGGATATTGTCGACCCCCATCGACCGCGCCCGGGCATGGCCGTAACGCAGCACCGGGGCCGCGGTATCGATGGCGATGACCTCGCAATCGGGGAAGGCCTGCGCCAGCGGCAGCGCGCTGTGGCCGACGGTGACGCCGATATCGAGGATGCGGCGCGGCTGCCAGCCCGGCCTTGTTTCCTTCGCCCATTTCGCCAGCGCCTGGCCGCCGCCATCCGACAGCGCGCCCATGCCGCCGCCGGTGGTGACGAAGATGCCGCAATCGTAATTGGCGCCGGCCGACACATCCCAAGAATCTGGGCCCGGGCGCTCCTCGCCATGATAGCTGCCGGGCATGCAATGGATGTCGACGGCCTTCTGGTAGCGCGGGATGGTGATCGACGGGTCGAGCTCCAATCCGTCGCCGTTGCCGCTGGCGGCGCGGGCGCGGGCATCGAGATCGTCCAACTGGCGCAGCACGATCGAGCGGCCGTTCTGCTGGCGCATTTCCATATTGTTGCGCTTCAGCGCCGACCAGAAACGATGGTACGGGTCGGCATTCATGGCGCGGCGCACTTCGAAACGGTCCTGCGGCTCGCGGTCGTGCTCGGCGACGAACTTGGGCAGGGCACGGCGTTCATACGCCAGTTTGTTGCCCGGGCCGAGCGTGCCGGCGACATGCTTGTTGAGGTTGGCGAGGAAGTTGAAACGCGCGCGCTCGTCGTGCGAGGCGTGCGGAAAGACCCCGTGCTTGCCGACGGCGCTGTACGGCGGCGGGATGTCGTCATGAATTGCCATGGCCATTCCTTTTCAACAGGGAAACCGATGTGCGTCTGCGTATCGAAGTGTCAACCGCTGAACCGACCGCCGCCTTGATGCAGATCAAATCAGTCCGGCATCGTTCAAACGCCTGATAACCTGTTCCTGTACCCGCTTGAAATGGTCGCGATCGGGAATGACCGCAGCGTGGTTGTCGATCAGCGAGTTTGCCGGTTGTACCTGGCCGGCATAGGCGGCGGCAAACAGCTCCAGCCGCTGGCGCGACAGGTAATTGGTCATCCCCGGTTTGCGGCGGGCGCGGCGCAGCGCGGCGATGTCGATATCGGCAAAGGCGGTGAAGGTTTCGCCGCTGTTCGATTCGGCGAGGACGTTGCCCTTCCAGTCGATGACCGCCGAATTGCCATCGGCCGACGCGAGCGGCATCGGCGTGCCGCTGATCCCCGCGGTATTGGCGCTGACGACATAGGCGAGATTCTCGATGGCCCTCGCGCGGCGGGCGAGTTGCTTGTGGGTGAGGTTGGGCGAGCCGATTTCGGACGAGCAGTGGACGAAGACCTCGGCGCCGCGCAGGGCAAGGGCGCGGGCGATCTCGGGGTAGAGGATTTCTTCCGACGCGATGGCGGCGAGCCGGCCGATGTCGGTATCGGCGACGGGGAAGACGCCATCGAGGCCGTAGATATCGAGATATTTCGACCAGACATCGTGCGGCGTCACCGCATACATCGAATTCAAGCGGCGATAGCGCAGCACGACATCGCCCGAGGGCGCGATGATGAAGCTGGTCTGGAAATACATCTCCGGAAAATGCGGGTCGCTTTCATAGGCATTGCCGGCGAGGAATAGCCCGAGCGCCTGCGCGACAGCCCCAAGCGCCTCATATTCCGCCCCGCCCGGCGCGATCGCGGCACGGTCGGCGAACTCGGGGATCGAGACGCGCCCGGGATAGGAAGTGAACAGATATTCGGGCAGCACGGCGAGCTTCACAGGGCTGCCGCCATATTGTTCGATGAAGATGCGGCTGTGGAGGATCTGCGCCTGCACGTCGCCGATATGCGCCAGCATCGCCGTGCGAGTGGCAGCGCGGTCGGGCTGGCTGGCGACCGACCGCGCCGTCAACTGCATCGCGACGGCGGCATAGAGCGGGATGTCGGTCATGGCTTCCCTCCCGAAAAATCGGGGTAGCGGCCCAGCGTCAGCGGCAGCACCGCGCCGACTGCGAACAGCCCGATGGCGACCGCGAGCATGGCGTCATAGCTGCCGGTCGCATCGCGCACCGCGCCATAGATGGCCGGCGAAATCGCCGATCCGATGCCGAACGGCATGTAGAGCAGGCCATAGATCTTGCCATAATGCGCCATGCCGAAATAGCGGCCCGCCAGATAGGCGATGAGGTCGCTTTCGGCGCCGGCGGCAAAGCCGAGCAGCAGCGCGCCGGCCATCAGATTGGCGATCGGCCCCCCCGTTCCCATCAGCAGCCAGCACGACAGCGCCGGCGACAACAGGATCGGCACCAGCACGGCAGGCGCCCAGAAACGATCGAACAACAGCCCGGTGATGACCCGGCCCGCCAGGATGCCGACTGCCATGATGCTCATCACCGTCGCGCCCTCGGCCGCCGAAAAGCCGTGCAGCCCGACGATCTGGATCATGTTGATGAACACCCCGCCATAGGCCAGCGCCACGAGCGCGATCGACAGCCAGATCACCCAGAGCCGGTAACCGCGCACCGCCTGGCCGACGTTCAGGCCGGTCAGATTGCCCTGCGCATCGCTGATCCCCGCCGGGCGCTCGGCAACGCTCGGTTCGCGGAACAGCCACAGCGCCAGCGGCGTCGCGACGAGCAGCGGCAGCAGCGCCAGTGTCGGGAACGCCGCGCGCCAGCCGGTGCCGAACAGCTTGCCGGCGATCGCGGCCTGCGCGATCTGCGGCACGATGATGCCGGCGAGGCTGGTGCCGAGCAGCATGATGCCGAGCGCCAGCCCGCGGTTTTTCACGAACCACATGTTGATGGCACGGGACCATGTCACTGGGGTCGAGCCGATGCCGACCAGCCCGACGAGCGCCCACAGCCCGTACCAGGCCGGCAGCGACGGCGGCATGAAGGCGAACAACGCGAAGGTGCAGCCAAAGCCGACCAGCGAGGCAATAGCAACGGGGCGGACCCCCCAGCGGTCGCTCGCCCAGCCATAGACCGGGGCGAGCAGCGAGGCGACGATGCCGAACAGGGTGATGCCGAGGCTGATCTGCAGAAAGCTCCAGCCGAGCTCGGCGTGGATCGGGCCGATGACGGCCGGCAGGACGTTGAAGGGGATGGGCGAGGCGCCGCAGCCGACACCGATCATCGCGGCGAAGAGGATGGGGCCGCCCTTGCGGAATTCGTTCATGCTGCTCCTCTCCCCTTGCGGGAGAGGTCGGACTCGGCGCAGCCGAGCCGGGTTAGGGGTGGCGCGTGCAGCGTCATGGCGCCTCTGGGGTATGATTTCGGAAAGCAGGAAGCAAGAGGCATGGGCAAAGCCCATGCTGGCGTCGGACCGGTTCGGCGGGGGAAGGCCCCGCCGTCCGGCCGGCCGGTCTTGCGCCTGTCGGCGCGTAGCGCTTGCACTACGCGCGCGCGGCGCGGCGACTAGAACACCCGCTTCGCCCTGACCTGCCACGTCCGCGGCGGATTGAGATAGTTGAAGTTCACCAGGCTCGACTGGGTGAACTGCTTGTCGAAGCAATTCTCGCATTCAAGGCTGAGCGTCCAGTTGTTGTCGTCGGTGCGCATCGTCAGCGCCGCGCTCACCTGCCAGAAGCTTTCGGTCAGCGAGCCCGAGATGACATCGCCGGCGAACGGGTTGGCCGGATAGGTGATCCCGCTCGGCGTGCCGATGGTGCCGGTGAAGATCGTGCCGTTGGCGGTGCCGGTTTCCAGGCTCGACCGGTACAGCGCGTTGACCGACGGCGTCAGGATGATGCCGGCCGACGGGATCTGGAAATCATAGGAACCGCCAAAGGCGATGCTGAAATCCGGGGTGCGCACCGGGGTGGCGATGTTGCCGTTGGCATCGATGATGCCGGCGGCGCAATCGGGGGCATTGTTGGCACCGGCGCCGAGCGGCACGCGCCGGGCAGCGAGCTGCGCCAGGCAATCCATCTGCTGGCGGCGCACCGACTTGACGCCATATTGGTTGGGCAGCAACGTGTCCGAAACCTTGTACTTGTCATCCTGGTAGCCGGCGTTGGCGTACAGGGTCAGGCCCTTGAACGGCACGGCGCTGATTTCGACTTCAAGGCCCTTGTTCTGGTAATCGGCAAAGTTCTGGGTGATGAAGGTCACGCCGCCGGTCACCGGGTCGACGAACGCCGATGGTGTCTGCAAGTCCTTGGTTTCAAGGAAGAAGCCGGTGACATTCAGGCGCAGGCGGCGATCGAACAATTCGGTCTTGCCGCCGACTTCATAGCTCCACACCTTTTCGGGATCGAACGGCAGCAGCGTGTTGGGCGCGGTACCGCGGGCGTTCCAGCCGCCCGATTTGAAACCGCGCGTCGCGCTGGCAAAGAACAGCATGTCGTTGTTGGGCTTGTAGTTGATCGCGAAACGCGGTGTCCAGATTTTGGTGCGCTGCGTCGTTGGGATCGCCAGCCGCCCGGTCGGCAGATTGACCGCCAGATTGTCGTTGGTCAGGCAGGTCGGCCGCGGCACCGTGCAGGTGGCGCGGTTGTCGAAGATGCTGATCGTCTTTTCTTCATCGGTGTAGCGGATGCCGCCGGTCACCTTCAATTCGTCGGTGATGTTGATATCGGCCTGGAAATAGCCGGCCTTGGCGGTGGCGGTGTTGATCAGCGTGCGGTCGGCGAGCACCGCCGGAAAGCCGGTCGGCCCGGGGATGCCGAGGATCGGGCCGAGGTTGAAGACATCGGCAAAATCGGTGGTGTTGTTTTCGTTGAAGTAGAAGAAGCCGGTGACGAATTCGACGCGACCGTCGAACACCTTGCCGTTCAGCTTGAATTCCTGGGTGAACTGGCTGTGCTTGCCATCATTGGTGATGACGAAGCCGCCGGCCGGATAGCCGTTGGCGACCGGGTTGGGGTTGGCGACGCTCGGCAGGCCGCGGCCATCGGCGAAATCGAGCAGGAACTGCTGCTTGAGGTTGATGAAGCCGGTGATCGCGGTGACGGTGTAATCTTCGCCGAGCGCCAGTTCGAGGTTCGACGTATAGATCTGGGTGTCGGTGTTGTTGCCCAGCGCGTAATTCGCCTTGCGTCCCGAAATGCCCAGCGTGGAAAACGGATTGGTGGTGCCGGGGCCATAGCTGGTGCGGACGCCGGTCGAATTGAAGCGTCCGTTGCAATTGGTGGCATTGAGCGGATCGCAATTAAAATTGATCAGGTTTTCGCCGTCGTTGCGCATGTAGGTGGCAGCAACGTTCCAGGTCAGATTTTCGGTCACCTTGAGCTGCACGGCGCCGCGCAGGCCGGCCATGTCGCTGTCGTTGTTGCGTTCACCGGTCTTGGTGTTGATGACATAGCCATCATCGTCCTGGAAATAGCCCGAGACCTTGACCTGGATGCTGTCGCTGAGCGGCAGGTCGATCGAGCCGCGGATGAGTTTCTTGTCATACGAGCCATAGGCCGCTTCGACATAGCCGCCGAGCGTGCCCGACGGGCGCTTCATCACGACATTGACCGCGCCGCCAGTGGTGTTGCGGCCGAACAGCGTGCCCTGTGGCCCGCGCAGCACCTCGATCCGGTCGAGATCGAAGAAGGCGAAGTTGTTGGCGTTCTGACGCGACATGTAGATGTCGTCGATATAGGTGCCGACCGGCGGATCGAAGGTGGCGATGGTTTCGGTGTTGCCGAGACCTCGGATATAATAGGCGTTGGCCGAGCCCAGCCCGGTGTTGTTCGACCCGAACAGGTTGGGGACATACTGGATCAGCTGCAGCGGCGTCGCGATGCCGCGCTGCGACAACAGATCGGCCGAAAAGGCACTGATCGCGATCGGCACGTTCTGCGCCGATTCCTTGCGGCGCTGCGCGGTGACGACGATATCGGGCAACAATTCGGAATCATTGGTGGCGGCGGCTGTCGTCGCGGTTTGCGAGAGCGCCGGTGCGCCGGTCATCAGGCCCCCGCAAATCGTTGCGGCGAGCAGGGCGGCGCGGCTGCCGCTGCGAATGGTGCGTGTCGTCATCGTGCCGAAATCCCCTGTGGCGGCGCCGCCGCGTCCCTCCGACGCAGCCCTGCGCTTCAATCTTGCCGGGTTTTCGCTGCTTTGCAACAGAGTTGTCCGGACAAATCTTTGACACTTGCTTTCTTGCGCGGGATAGTCGCGTTTGCGCAACAGTCGGAATGAACAGCCATGACTACCCAACAGGCGGAGACAGTGCCCGGGCCGGCCTTTCTGCTCGTTACGGCAAAGGTGACCGATGGTGTGCGCATGGGCGCCTATTCCCGCGCGCTGGCGGCTTCGGGGCTTTATGCCCGGCACGGCGGCCGTTACCTGTTTCTCGGCAAGGCGGCGGTGCCGCTGGAAGACTGGCCCGAAGGCACCAGCATCGTTTGCGCGCAGTTCCCGTCGCGCGCCGCCGCCGAAGCCTTTTGGGCCGATGCGCAGTACCAGGATGAAGTGAAACCGCTGCGCGCCGGCGCCGGGGACTTCCATGTCGCCATCTTCGAGGGGCTGTGATGCTTTATCCCAGCCTGGTGTATGCGCATCTGCTGCTTTTCGTGCTGTGGCTGGGGGGTGACCTTGGCGTCTTCGTCCTCGGCCAGCATTTCCGCATCCGCAGCTATTCGCTGCCCGAACGGCTGACGCTGCTCAAGCTGCTCGTCGCCATCGACATGGGGCCGCGTTCGGCGTGGGCGCTGATGGTGCCGATGTCGCTGACGTTGCTGTATGCCGGCGGCTGGTGGGCGGCGCTGCCGTTGTGGGGTGTCGTCGCGGGGTGGGCGGTCGGGCTGTTCTGGCTGTGGCTGGTCTGGGATGCCCATGCCCATGACATGACGCCGCGCGCCGCGCGCGACCGCCGCATCGAAGGCTGGCTGCGCTATGCGCTGACGGCGTTCTATCTCGCGCTGGGCGGGCTGTCGCTGCTGGCCGGGGCGCCGCTCGCCGAACATTGGCTGGCGTGGAAGGCGCTGTTGTTCGGGATGATCTTTGCCGCGGCGATCATGATCGACCATGCCTTCAAGCCGGTCGGGCCGCAGCTGATGGCGCTGATCGAGCAAGGATCATCGGATGCCACCGAAGTGCCGCTGCGCGCGACGATGGATGGCACGCGGCGCTGGGTGTTCACCGTCTATGCGCTGCTTTTTGCCACGAGCTGGCTCGGATCGGTCAAGCCGTTCTGAGGCAGGCTATTTGTAACGCGGCCCGTCGCGCCCGGTGTTGCTCGTGTTCGGCCCGCCGCCGAGCCCGCCGGCGCCGACGCTGCCCAGATTGCCGAACAATTCTTCCAGGAAGCCGGTGTCGCGGCCCAGCGTGATCGTCTTGTCCTTTTCGGGCGAGATGCGCGCCACCTGTTCCATGCCGCGGCGTTCGACCTTGGCGACGTTGCCGGCCTTGTCGAAGCTGATGATCAGGATCGACTGTTCGAGCACCTTGGGGTTGGCAAAGGCGTATTGTCCGGTATTGCGCGAGACATAATACCATTCACCGGCATCGAACTGCGCGGCAAAGGTCGGCCGGCCGAGCGTTTTCGCCACCGAATCGCGGTTGTCGACGCCCGGCTGGATCGAGGTCAGCAGGGTTTCATCGATCAGATAGCCTTGCGACTGGCGGATACGGCTGCAACCGCTGCTGGCGAGCGCCACAACGGCAAGGCCGACAAGCCAAAAACGGGTCCGTACCGCGGCAGGGTTACGCATCGCACTCTCCCAAACGCCGCAACCGGTTGCAAGGCGTCGTGGCACGCTCAATATGGCATAATGCTGCTGCTTCCAAGCGGCGATGACAAACGGACGAAGCCCATGTCGATTCTGTCTGCGCTGCGGCGCGCCGTTGCGGTCACCCTGCCGGGTGAAGCGCTCTACAATGAAGTCGTTGCCGAGGCGCGGCGGCCGGCCTGGTATCTCGATGGCGCGGTGCCCGATACCATCGATGGCCGCTTCGACATGGTGGCGCTGGTGCTGTCGCTGGTCATCATCCGACTCGAGGATGACGGCGCCGCGCAACTGTGCGCCGATATCACCGAACGCTTCATCACCGACATGGATGGCTCGTTGCGCCAGGATGGCGTGGGGGACCAGGTCGTCGGCAAGCATATCGGCCGCATGGTGGCGGCGCTTGGCGGCCGGCTCGGCGCCTATCGCGACAGCCGCGCCGATGATGCGGCCTTTGCCGAGGCACTGCGCCGCAACCTGTGGCGCGGCGAAGCCGTTGCCGATGCGGCGGTGGCCTTCGTCGTCGGCGAAGCCCGCGCCGTTGCGGCGCGGCTGGCGGCGACATCCTTGCCGCAACTGACCGCCGGAAAGCTGGGCGCATGACACCCGAATTTTCGCGGCCGCTGCGGGCGCACGAGATCGGCGGCACCCTGCGCCGCCAGTCGATCGAGGCGAACGAAGCCGAACGTGCTGCGCTGGCGGCCCGCTTCGACCTGCTGGGGCTCGAGCGGCTGGTTGCCGACATCAGCGTGCGCCGCGAAGCCGGTGGCATCCGCGTCACCGGCCGCATCGATGCCGCCGGGACGCAACCCTGTGTCGCCACCGCCGAGCCGGTGCCGTTCCTGATCACCGAGGCACTGGCGCTGCTGCTCACCGAAAACCAGCCCGAAGGCGAGGAGATCGAACTCGCCGATGCCGATCTCGACAGCGAGCCGCTGGTCGGTGACATCATCGATATCGGCGAGCTTGCTGCCCAGGCGCTGGCGCTGGCGCTCGATCCCTATCCGCGCTCGACCGCGCCGGCGCCCGGCGTGATCAGCGAGGAAGCGGCGCGGGCGTCGTCGAGCCCGTTTGCGGTGCTGCGCAAGGAATAGGGGCCTCCGGCGGCTCTTACGGCTGCGGCAGCCCCGGCGGGAATGGCGGGTACGCGAGCGGTGCCACCGCCGCGCCGGGGGTGCCGGCGGTGACGGCGGTATAGAGCGCGCTGCCGATGCTGCTCGCCGTCAAGGCTTCGACCGCGATCAGAAAGGCGAAGTTGCTCGCCAGCCCCCAGATCCATGCCGGGTGGATGCGGCCGTCGCGCCGCCGATCGGCCACCATCCCGATCGCCACCGGCACCAGCGAGCTGAAAAAGGTCGCTTCGAAGGCCCAGGGGGCGAGCAGGGGCATCGGCAGCAACCGCCCCAGCGCCGGCGCGAGCAGCAGCGCCATGGCGCAGAAGTGCAGGCGGCGGTGCCAATCGGTCTGCCGGCGCAGCGCGATGGCGGCGGCGGTCAGCCCGGCAAAGGCCAGCAGGCTGAGCGGATCGAAGATCAGGAATTGTTGCGGCAGGAAGAAGAACGGCACGGTGCCGCGCTGCACCATCGCGATGGTCACCGCACAGCCGGCGCCGATCATCAGCAGGGTCCAGCCGGCACCGATCCAGCCGAGCCGGCGATGCAGCGCGATACTGCCGCCGGTGGCGAGGACGGTCTGCGCCAGGTAGATCGCCACCCAGCCCATGAAGATGATGGCATGGGCATGGACCAGCGGCGGCGCCGAAAAGCTTGACCGGCCCATGATGAAATTCAGCGAGAAGCCGGCGATGATGACCAGCGTCATGACGATCGCGCCGGTACGGAAGAAACGATCGTCGCTGCTGCCCTGCTGCGGCAGCGTGCCCATCTGCGTTGCCATTGCGTTGCCCCCCGCGTGACGCAGCGCTTTTACCCGAATCGCGGCATCACGACAATCGGGCGGGGACGCCGACGAAAAAGGGCCGCCCGTTGCCGGGCGGCCCTTTCACATGAGGTCAGGCGGTTCAGACCTGCGGGGCCGGTTCCGAAAAGCCGCCGCGACGCCCGGTCTTGGGAATCGCCGAGGTGCCGGTGGCCGGGCGCGAGGCCGGGGTGCCGGTGGTCGTCGAACGGTCGATCGGTTCGCCGGCCATGACCTTCTTGATCTCGTCGCCCGACAGGGTTTCGAGTTCGAGCAGGGCGGCGGCCAGCGCATGGAGCTGGTCGATATTGTCGGTCAGCACCTGCTTGGCACGATCATAGCCGCTGGTGACGATCGTGCGGACTTCGGCATCGATCAGCTGCGCGGTCTGTTCGCTGACATTCTGGGTGCGCGTCACGCTGTGGCCCAGGAACACTTCTTCCTGGTTGTCGGCGTATTTCAGCGGGCCGAGCTTGTCGCTCATCCCCCATTGGGTGACCATCGAGCGCGCGAGGTCGGTCGCATAGCTGATGTCCGACGACGCTCCCGAGCTGACCTTGTCATAGCCGAAGATCAATTCTTCGGCGACGCGGCCGCCCATCGAGACCGACAGGTTGGCGTACATCTTGTCGCGATGATAGCTGTACTGGTCGCGCTCCGGAAGACGCATGACCATGCCGAGCGCACGACCGCGCGGGATGATGGTGGCCTTGTGGATCGGGTCCGACGCGGCTTCGTGCACCGAGACGACGGCGTGGCCGGCCTCGTGATAGGCGGTCATCTTCTTTTCGTCTTCGGTCATGACCATCGACTTGCGTTCGACGCCCATCAGCACCTTGTCCTTGGCGTCTTCGAAGTCCTTCATCGAGACGAGCCGCTTGGCACGGCGCGCCGCGAGCAGCGCGGCTTCGTTGACGAGGTTCGCAAGATCGGCGCCCGAAAAGCCCGGCGTGCCGCGCGCGATGGTGCGGGCGTTCACATCCGGCGCCAACGGCACCTTCTTCATGTGGACGGCGAGGATTTTTTCACGGCCTTCGATGTCGGGGCGGCCGACGACGACCTGGCGATCGAAACGGCCCGGACGCAGCAGCGCGGGATCGAGCACATCGGGGCGGTTGGTCGCGGCGACGATGATGATGCCTTCATTGGCATCGAAACCGTCCATTTCGACGAGCAGCTGGTTGAGCGTCTGTTCACGCTCGTCGTTGCCGCCGCCGAGCCCGGCACCGCGCGAGCGGCCGACGGCGTCGATTTCATCGATGAAGATGATGCACGGCGCGGCTTTCTTGCCCTGTTCGAACATGTCACGGACTCGGCTGGCGCCGACGCCGACGAACATTTCGACGAAGTCAGACCCCGAGATGTTGAAGAACGGCACATTGGCTTCGCCGGCGATGGCGCGGGCGAGCAGCGTCTTGCCGGTGCCCGGGGGGCCGACGAGCAGCGCGCCCTTGGGAATCTTGCCGCCGAGGCGGTGGAAACGACCCGGATCCTTCAGGAAATCGACGATTTCCTGCAACTCCTCACGGGCTTCGTCGATTCCCGCGACATCATCGAAGGTTACGCGGCCTTCCTTAGCCACCAGCAGCTTGGCGCGCGACTTGCCGAAGCCCATCGCACCGCGCCCGGCACCGTTCTGCATCTGGCGCATGACGAAGATCCAGATGCCGATCATGATGACGAACGGCAGCATGTTGAAGAACAGCTGCGCCAGCAGGCTGCGGCTTTCC
>JANPKK010000053.1:0-33457 GCA_031426015.1 Alphaproteobacteria bacterium | reverse complement strand
GTCATCACCGCTTTGATCTCGCCTTTCCGGACCGGACGCCGCATGGTGCGCGCCATGACGGCGCCGGGCGAATTCTGCGGGATCCACATCGACACGCCGCTGGCCGTCGCCGGGGCGCACGGCGACGCGACGCAAATGAATGCAGGACACGCCGCCGGCCTTGTCGTTGCGGGCATGGTCGTTGCGGGCATGGCGACTGGCGTCGGATGAGCGACCCCGCCGCTGCACTCGCCCGCCGGCTCGCCACTGCGGCAGGACAATTGCTGATGCGGTTGCGCCGGGAGTTCAGCGGCAGCGACGCCGCGCTTGGCGCCGCCGGCGATGGCGCCGCCAATGCATTTCTGATGGCCGAACTGCGCGCCGCCAGGCCTGCCGATGCTATATTGTCGGAGGAGGAAGCCGCCGACCCGGCGCGGCTGGCAGCGCGGCGCATCTGGATCGTCGATCCGCTCGACGGCACGCGCGAATATGGTGAACGCCGCGACGATTGGGCCGTCCATGTCGGGCTCGCCGTCGCTGGCGTCGCGGTCGACGGCGCCGTGGCGCTGCCGGCGCTCAAGGCCTGTTTCTGCTCGGAATTTCCGCCGGCGCTGGCGCCTGAACATCAGCCGCTGCGGATGCTGGTCAGCCGGTCGCGTCCCGCCCCCGACGCGGTTGCCATTGCCGAGCGCCTTGGCGCCGAACTCGTGCCGATGGGCAGCGCCGGCGCCAAGGCGATGGCGGTGCTGCGCGGCGAGGCCGACATCTATCTCCACACCGGCGGCCAATATGAATGGGACAATTGCGCGCCGGCGGCGGTGGCGCTGGCGGCCGGGCTGCACGCCAGCCGGGTCGATGGGTCACCGCTTATCTACAACCGCGCCGATCCGCTGCTGCCGGATTTGCTGATCTGCCACAAGAGCCGGGCGGCGGAAGTGCTCAGGTTGGTGAACGGCTGAGGGGGCGTTCACCCCGTCGGGTGATCCCGGCCCACATCCCCGCGCCGCCCTCGGCCAGCGCCACCGCGCCGAGCAGTTCCGCCCAGCGGTCGCCGCCGAATTCCGATCGCCAGCCCATCAACCGTCGCGTCAGCGGGTGCAGCGGATAATCCCGGGTAAAGCCGATGGCGCCATGCACCTGGTGGGCGATCGCCACGCCGCGATGGATCGCCATATTGGTGCGCAGCTTGGCCGCCATCATCTCGAACGGTCCGCCGCCGCGGTCGAGCGACGCGGCCGCTGCCGCCCCCGCCATCGTCGCCGCCGCCACTTCCTCGGCGAGCACGGCGAGCGCCTGCTGCACCGCCTGCAATTTCGCCAGCGGCTTGCCGAACTGCACCCGCGAATTGACATGCGCCACCGCCAGATCGAGCGTCGCCGCCAGCGCGCCGGAGGACTGCGCCACCCGCAGGAACGCGCCATAAAGCGCGTGGTCGGCATTCCCCAGCATGACGGGCGTCACCTGGGTATAATCGATCCGGTCGCGCGGCTCGCCCGCCGGGCTTTCGCCCGAGGTCACGGTGCCGGCGGGCAACAGCATCAACAGCGGATCATCGCCGCCGGTATCGACCGCCGCGAGCACGGCGACCGCATCGCGCCCCCAGGGCACCGCCGCCACCCAGCCGGTGAATAGCCCCTGCGCCAGCGACCCGCCGCCGCTGCCGATGGTCACCAGCCCCGCCGGCGCCGCCACTCCGGCGCGCGCCAGCAGATGCGCCGCCAGCATGGCTTCGCCCAATGGCTGCGCCAGCGCGCAGGCGCCGGCCGCCTGCAGCACCGCGAAGCAATCGCCCCAATCGCCGCCGAAACCGCCATCGGTCTCGGGCACCAGCAATTGCCCGAAGCCGGCAGCCTCGATCGCCGCCCAATCGGGCGCGGTCGCAAACAGCGCCTCTGCCGTTGCCACCAATTGGGCGCGCATCGCGGTCATCGCAGGCCCAGACCGCGCGCGATGATACCGCGCAGCACTTCGCGGGTGCCACCGCGCAACGAAAAACTCGGGCTCACCTGCAACAGATGCGCCAGCACCCGCGCCAGTTCGCTGCTGCCGTCGAGATCGATATCGAGCACGGCCTGCAACAGCATCGGTACGCGCTGTTCGTAATCATTGCCAAGGTCCTTGACGATCGCGGCTTCGACGACCGGGTCGGCACCGTCAGCGAGCATCGCGGCGGTCGCCATCGACATCTGGCGCAACGTCCAGAGTTCGGCGACCAGCTTGCCGATGACGGCGTTGAGCGCGGGGTTATCCACCTTCGCGGCACGCGCCGCATCGATCACCGAAACCAGCAGCGCCTGGCTCGACAGATAGCGTTCGGGGCCGGAGCGTTCGAGCGCCAGTTCGGCGGTCACCTGGCGCCAGCCCTCGCCCTCCACCCCGACCAGCGCGTCGTCGCCGACCAGCACATCGTCGAAGAACACCTCGTTGAAATCATGATTGCCGACGAGATCGATCACCGGCCGTACCGTGATGCCCGGCGTATCGAGATCGATGAGGAACTGCGACAGCCCGGCCTGGCGTTCGGACCCGGCCTCGCTGCGCAGCAGCGCGAGCATGACATGGGCGTTGTGGGCGCCGCTGGTCCAGAGTTTCTGGCCGTTGATCCGCCAGCCGCCCGGCACTTTTTCGGCGCGCGATCGCACCGCGGCAAGGTCCGACCCGGCGCCGGGTTCGCTGAGCCCGATGCAGGCGAACAGCGTGCCGGCAGCCATGCCGGGCAGATATTTGCGGCGCTGCGCCTCGGTGCCATAACGCAGCAGCAGCGGCCCCGTTTGGCGATCGGCGATCCAGTGCGCGCCCACCGACGCGCCGGCGGCGAGCAATTCCTCGAGGACGACATAGCGTTCCATCGCCGGGCGTTCGTGGCCGCCATAGTGGCGCGGCCAGACCAGCCCCAGAAACCCCGCTGCGCCCAGCGCCCGCGAGAAATCCGCATCGGCGACCGACCAGCAATTGGCGCGGCGCACCGCATCGGCGGGTGGTGGGTTGGCGGCAAGGAACGCCCGCACCTGCGCGCGCAACGCCGCCGTGTCGGCGGGCGGCTGATAGGGTGGCAGGGCAAAGACGGCAGTCACGTTCCCGCTATGGAACGTGGCGGCGGCAGTGTGAAGGGGCTTGCGCGGCTCGGGATGCAGTCGCATGGCGACACTTGTGTAAAACCAGTTCGTCACCCCCGCGACGGCGGCGGTGCCGGATATCGATCGGACTCTCCAACCGTGCCCCGTCGCCTGCTCGCCTCCATCCACGACGTCGCGCCGCGCTTCGAGCGCGAGGTCGACCAGCTTGCCGAATTGCTCGACCGCAGGCTCGGCTCGGCGCGCTTTGCCATGCTGGTGGTGCCCGATCATTGGAGCGCGTCGCCGATCGCCGGCAACACGGGCTTCGCCACCCGGCTGCGCGGCTGGGCCGATGCCGGCGTGGAAATGTTCCTCCACGGCTTCACCCATCGCGACGACGCCCCCGCCGGCTTCAAGGCGCGCCACCTGACCGCCAGCGAAGGCGAGTTCCTGTCGTTGAGCGAAACCGAAGCCGGTCGCCGCCTTCACGACGGCCGCGCCATCGTCGAGGATGCCATCGGCCGCCCGGTCGCCGGCTTCATCGCGCCGGCCTGGCTTTACGGCGTGGGTGCGCTCACCGCGATCAAGGCACAGGGCTTTGCGCTCGCCGAGGATCATCTGCGCGTCTGGCGCCCCGCCGATGGCAAGGTGCTGGCGCGCGGGCCGGTGGTCACCTGGGCGAGCCGGTCGCCGGCGCGCATCCGCAGTTCGCTGGCCTTCGCCGCCTTCGCCCGCCCCGGGCTGGCGCTGCTGCCGACGGTGCGCCTTGCCGTCCACCCCGGCGATACCGGCGTGCCGGCGCTGCTTGCCAGCATCGATGCGACGCTCATTGCCTTCACGCGCGGGCGACAGGCGGGGCGCTATGCCGACCTGCTGCCATGACCGGCGTTCGCCCGCGGGTCATGGTCTTCCTCAACAGTTTTGCACCCGGCGGCGTCGAGCGCGTCGCGTTGCGGCTGTGCGGCGCCTGGGCGCCGTCGATCGATGTGCAACTGGTGATGGGGCGTACCCAGGGCGTGATGGCCACCGAGGCACCGGCCGCGTTGCCGTTGCATGTCATTTCCTCGGGGCCATTGCCCACCGCCGCCTGGGAAAGCGTGTGGATGATCCTTGTCCTCGCGCGCCAGATCCGCGCGCTGCGCCCCGATGTGCTGTTCGCCGCGGGCAACAGCTATGCCGGGGTGGCGGTGGCGATGAAGCTGGTGTTCGGCCGCGCCTGCCCGCCGATCGTGCTGAAGATTTCCAATGATCTCGGGCGCGCCGATCTGCCGGCACCGGTGCGCTTGCTCTACCGGCTGTGGTGCCGGGTGCAGGGCCGGTTGATCGACCATTTCACCGGGCTGGCGCCGGCGATGGCCAACGAAATCGCGCACGCCATGCGGGTATCGCCCGATCGCATCACCATCATCGACGATCCGGCACTCGGCGAGGCCGATCATGCCCGGCTCGCCGCAATCGGCGCCGCGCGCGCCGCGCCGGGGCCAGCGCGCCGCTATGTCGCCGTCGGGCGGCTGGCGGCACAGAAGAATTTCAGCCGCGCCATCGCGGCCTTCGCGCTGGCAGCGCGCCCCGGCGACACGCTGGCGATCATCGGCGAAGGCCGGCAACGCCCCAGGCTCGAGCGCCAGGTCGCGGCACTCGGGCTCGGCGGCCGAGTCGCCCTGCCCGGCCATGGCGATGCCGTCGCCGCGCTCGCCGCCGCCGATGTCTATGTGCTGTCGTCGGATTACGAAGCCCTGCCCGCCGCTGTCGTCGAGGCGCTGGCGAGCGGCCTGCCGGTGGTCGCCACCGATTGCTGCGTGTCGATGCGCGATCTCGTCGGCGGCTTCGGCACCGTCGTGCCCGCCGGCGATACCGACGCGCTCGCCGCCGCCATGGTGGCGCAGCCGCTACCCGATGCCCAAATCCGCGCCGCCATGGCCGCCGCCATGCAGCGCTTTACCATCACGCCGGGTGCCGATGCCTATGCCGCGCTGTTCGCCGCGCTATCGGCAACCAAAGCCACCGCCTTTCGTTCATTCTGGCGAAAGCCGGTGTCAAGCATGACGCGGCGACCGGTCGATAACGTGAAATTGCCATAAAACGCGTCTATCGGCTGCATTTTCGCAGACTGGACGGTCCCGCGTGTATCAGCTTGCCCCCGGCTCGGCCGCAAATGACCCCGAACTCGGCCCGGCGCTTACCGAAGTCGCCGTGCCGAAGGGCCTGCGCGATCGCGGCTGGACCTGGTGGCTCGGCGCCGGCATTTCCGCCGCTATCCTGATCGCCGTCGTCCTGCAGTTGCGGCAGGTCGATTTCGCCCAGGTCCGGGCCATGCTGCCGGCATCGCCGCTGTTCTGGATCGTTTTCGCCATTTCCTATCTGTCGGCACCCGCGGCCGACTGGGTAATCTATCGCCGCCTGTGGCGCATTCCGGTGGCGGGTTTCGGCGCGCTGCTGCGCAAGCTGGTCGGCAACGAACTGCTCGTCGGCTATGTCGGGGAACTGTATCTCTACACCTGGGCGCGCCGCCGCACCGGCATGACCTCGGCGCCCTTTGGCGCAATCAAGGATGTCGCCATCCTGTCGGCGATGATCGCCAACGCCGTCACGCTGGCGCTGGTCATCCTCGCCTATCCGCTGCTCGGGACGCTGCACCTGGGGCTCGATACGCGCACATTGCTGATCTCGGTCAGCGTCATTGTCGCCATTTCGACCGCCGTCCTGTTCCTGCGCAAGACGCTGTTCAGCCTGCCGCGCCGCGATCTGCATTTCGTCGCGCGCATCCACCTGCTGCGCATCGGCATGACCACCGGGCTGGTGGCGCTGTGCTGGCACCTGGCGCTGCCCGGCGTGTCGCTGCAGTGGTGGCTGCTGCTCGCGACGCTGCGCATGCTGCTGTCGCGGCTGCCGCTGCTGCCCAACAAGGATATCGTCTTTGCCGGGCTGGCGGTGTTCCTGATCGGCCGCGATGCCGAAATCGGCGCGTTGATGACGATGATGGCCAGCCTGATCCTGGTCACCCACCTGTTCATGGGCCTGTTGCTGGCGGCATCGCAGGCGCGCCGGATCGGCCGGCGATGAAGGCCGCCGTGCTGGCACTCGCCGCCTCGCTGCTCGTTGCCGCCGGGCTGCCGCCCGAAGTCGAATTCGGCATGCCGTCGCGTGATCTCGGCAAGGCCGAGGGTCGCTGCCGGGCCAATGAAACCGGCCCTGCGGTACTGGTCGGGGTGGTGGGACTGAAAGACCGCGCCGGGCTGCTGCGCGCCGAGCTCTACCCCGCCAATGACGATGATTTCCTAAACGACGACAAGATCCTCGTTCGCCAGGGCAAGACCTTCCACCGTGTCGAAATCGCCGTGCCACCATCGGGGCCGGTGCAATTGTGCGTCCGCGTGCCCGGCCCGGGCGCCTACACCTTGTCGCTGCTCCACGATCGCGATGCCAATCGCAAGTTCGGCCTGTCGAGCGACGGCATCGGCTTTCCCGGCAACCCCAAGCTCGGCCTGTCGAAGCCCAAGGCCGCCGCCGCCGGCTTCACGGCCGGGCCGGGCATCACCCAGGTGCCGATCCGGCTGAACTATCGCCAGGGGTTGTTCAGCTTTCGGCCGCTCAAGCAGCCGTGATGCATATCGTCGATATCTCGGCGCTCTATTCCCCCACCGGGGGCGGCATCCGGATCTATACCCGCCGCAAATTGCAGGCGGCGCTGGCGATGGGCATCCGGCTGACGGTCATCGTGCCCGGCGCCGACGACAGTGTCGAAGAGATCGGCCCCGGCGTGCGGCTGGTCAACATCCCCAGCCCGCGCTTTCCCTTCGATCGCAGCTATTTCTATTTCGACAGCGACGCGATCATTCACGACGCGCTCGATGCGCATCAGCCCGATTTCATCGAAGCCTCATCACCCTGGGGCAGCGCCAGTGCCGTCGCCGACTGGTCCGGCGCCGCGCCGCGCGCCTTGATCATGCACGCCGATCCGCTGTCGGCCTGGGCGTATCGCTGGTTCGAAGGCGTCGCCAGCCACAAGACCATCGACAAGGGCTTTGCCTGGTTCTGGCGCCATCTGCGCCGGCTCGATGGCAAATTCGATACGATCATCTGCGCCTCGCCCAGCCTGACCGACCGGTTGGCGGACGGTGGCCTGCGCCGCGTCGAAACGATTCCGATGGGGGTGGAACCCGGCATCTTCAGCCCCCACCACCGCGATCCCGAGCTGCGCGCGCAACTGCTGGCGCGGTGCGGCCTGCCCGAAACCGCCACGCTGTTGCTCGGTGTCGGCCGGCTGTCGCCCGAAAAGCGCTGGCCGCTGGTCATCGCCGCGACGGCGGCCGCGGCGTACAGCCGGCCACTCGGGCTGGTGCTGGTCGGTGATGGTCATGCCCGGGGGCCGGTGGTGCGCGCCATCGGCGAAAACCCGCACATCCTGCTCATGCCGCCCTTTGCCGAGCGTGCCGATTTCGCGCGGCTGCTCGCCAGTGCCGATCTGCTGGTGCACGGATCATCGGCCGAAACCTTCGGGATGGTCCAGGCCGAAGCCTTTGCCTCGGGATTGCCGATGGTCGTTCCCGACCAGGGCAGCGCGTCGGACCATTGCGGCGCCGGCCAGGGGTTTACCTTTGCAGCAGGGGATGCCGCCAGCGCCGCCAACGCCATCGGTGCCGCGGTCGACGGACTTGCAGCGCTGCGCGCCGCCGCCCGGGTGGCAGCGCCGAACGCGCGCACCATGGACCAGCATTTCATCGAGTTGTTCGCGCGCTATGAAATGTTGCTCGCTACCCGTCGCCGCGCAGCTTGACGAAGTGGCAGCCACCGCGTCACCTGCCGCGATGACCCTGCACCTCCACAGCTTCTTCAACAGCTCGACATCGTATCGCGTCCGTATCGCGCTGGCGCTGAAGGGCATCGCGCATGACATCGTCGGCGTCGATATCCGCGCCGATGCCCACAAACAGCCGGCGTTCATGCCGGCGCTCAACGCCACATCGGCAGTACCGGTCATCAGCGACGATGGCGGCTTCAGCCTCGGCCAGTCGCTGGCGATCATCGACTGGCTCGATGCGCAGGTGCCCGAACCGCGGCTGATCCCGGCGGAACCGCTGGCGCGGGCGCGGGTGCTCGAACTTGCCTATCTGATCGCCTGCGACATACACCCGGTCAACAATCTGCGCGTGCTGCGCTTCCTCGGCAGCGAATTCGGCGCCGATGCCGGCGCGCGTGACCGCTGGTACCGCCACTGGATCGCCGAAGGCATGGCCGGGGTCGAACGCCTGCTCGAAAGCCATGGCAGCGCGCCGTTCTGCTTCGGCGACGCACCGACGCTCGCCGATTGCTGCCTGATCCCGCAGATCGCCAACGCCGTGCGCACCGGTTGCGACACCGGCCCCTATCCGCGCGCCATGGCGATCTACGCCCATGCCATTGCGCAACCGGCGTTCATCGCCGCCGCCCCGCGCAACCAGCCCGATTTCGACCAATAGCCCGACCATGGTTGACCGGGCCAGCCGGCGCGACTAGGGGAATGCCGCACCGCGGGTATGGTGAAATGGTATCATGCGAGCTTCCCAAGCTCTTGGCGCGGGTTCGATTCCCGCTACCCGCTCCAGCTTTTCCTGATCGTCAACGTGCCCCGGCGCGCGCTTCGCCGAGCAGGATCCTGGCCATGTCGCCGCCGGTGCGGAAGCTGATGATCAGCAGATAGGCCGACAGGAACAGCATCCCGCCGAACACCGCCACCAGTGCCATCGCGAGGCCACCGGCGCTGAAATCGTGCCGCCACGCCACCCACAGCCCCGACAGCAACAGGAAACAGCTGAAATCGAGGTTGAATTGCCCCGGCCACGCCATCGCCGCCATGTCGCCGAAGAAAATCGGCACCAGCCCCATGCCATGGTTGGCGATGGTCACTGCCGTATACCCGATGATGACCAGCAGGCAACCGCCCAGGAACAATCGAAACAGCGCCATCTTTCCATTCCCCAAGGCTTTTATGTAGCAATCGCTACGAAATAGCCCAAGCAGGATAACGGCGCAAGCGGGATGCGGCTTGGCCCACGCCGGCCGGCGGTGGTAAGGGCGCGGCATGGCCAGTCGTCCCAACACCCCCGCGCATGCGATCATCCTTGGCGTCAATGGCGCCGTTGGCGCCTATCTCGCCCGGCTGCTGCAGGCGCGCGGCGCCGCGATCCATGCCGTCACCAACCCCGGCGATCCGACTGATGGCCTCGGTGTGCTCGGCATCACCGATGCAATCAACCGCGTCGACGCCGCCGATGCCGCGCTGCTGGCCGCCGACCTGCCCGATGCCACGGTGTTTGCGATCAACGATGGCAGCGGGGCGCAATCGGCGCTGGTTGCCGATGTGCTGGCGCACGCCGCCGCCGCGCCGCGCGCGCCGGGCATCGCCCACATCGTCGATCATGACGTGCTGCGCCACCACCCGGCGCTGCTGGCGCAGGCGAAAACCGTGGCGGGCTATCGCCGCGACGATGGCCGCCGCGCTGTCAACGCCATCCTGTCGCCGCATGATTCGCGCCTCGGGCCGATCGACAGCCTGCCGGCGCAACTGGCGCTGGCGGCGTTTCGCGCCGGGCAGGATGCCCCGCCGCAGCCGCTGGAGATCATCGATCCCGGCCCGCGCGATTGGGGCTGGACCGCCGAATATGTCGATGCCATCGCCCGGCTGGCAGCGCTGCCGTGCCCCACTGATCTTGCCATCGGCAGCGGCCACCGCCTCGGCGCCGCCGAAATCGCCGCACATGCGTTCGATTATTTCAAGCGCAGCCCCGATGGCCATGTCCGCATCGTGCCGGGCGCCGTCGCGGCCGCCGACCTGCCGATCGATGTCGAGCGCTTGAAGGCCGCCACCGGCTGGCGCGCCATCACCCATGGCCGCGACCTGGTGCACACGCTGTGCGAAGGCGTGGCAGCACGAACCTAGGGCAGCGCGAACCTAGGGCAGCGCGAACCTAGGCTGGCACCGACCGGCGCTTTGTGCCAGTTGAAAGCCAGCGTGAAGGCAAAGTGACCACCGGGGACCAGATGACAGGCGCAGTACCGCAGACCGAAGCCCCGGCGCCGTCGCTGCCGTGGCAGTCGCCCGACCGGCTGCAGGCCGGCTGGCTGGCCAGCGCCGTGGCAACGCTGCGCGCGCGGCTGTGGCTGGTGGCGCTGGTCACCGCCATCGCGCTGCTGTTCGCGGTCGTCTGGCTGCGCACCACCGATTATCGCTACACCGCCGAATTGCGCGTTGCGCCGGCGCCGACATCGGCGCGCGAATCGAGCAGCCTCGGCGCGCTGACCAGCCTCGCGACGCTGACCGGCGCCACGCTCGAGGCAATCCCGGTGACGCCGTTCCGGCTCTATGCCGAAGGCATTTACACCCGCGAAGTCGCCAACCGCCTCGCCCGCGATCCGGCGTTGATGCGCAAGGCGTTTGCCCGCGAATGGGATGGCGACCGCAAGCAATGGCGCGATCCCGGCGGCTTCGGCAGCGACATGACGCGCGGCCTCTACCGCCTGCTCGGCGTGCCGGTGCCGTCGTGGACACCCCCCGATGCCGCGCGGCTGCAGGTCTGGATCAACGCCAATGTCGCGCTGTCGCAAACCGCCAAGACGCCGATCGCGACGATCAACCTTGCCGATACCGACCGGGTTTTTGCCATCGCCTTCCTGACCCGGCTGCACACCACGGTCGACAACTGGCTGCGCGAACGCACGCTGGCACGCACCGCCAACAATATCGATTATCTCGCCCAGCGCCTGCCCGGCGTCACCCTCGCCGATCATCGCCAGGCGCTGTTTGCCACCCTGTCGGACCAGCAGCAGCGCCAGATGATGGCGCGCAACCCCGCCGCCTATGCCGCCGAACCCTTCGGCAAGGCGACCGCCGGCCTAACCCCTTCGTCGCCGCGCCAGTTGCCGACGCTGATCGTCGCCACCGCGCTAGGGCTGTTCTTCGGGGTCATCCTGGCGCTCGCGGTGCCCCGCCGCCGCAGGGCGGCATGACGACAACGCCGCCGCCGGAGCGGCGTCTGATCATGGCATTGCCGCGCATCTCGATCGTCACGCTGTCGTTCAACCAGGCGCGTTTCCTCGATGCCGCGATCGCCTCGATCGTCGATCAGGGCTATCCGAACCTGGATTATGTCGTCGTCGATCCCGGCTCCACCGATGGCAGCCGCGCCATCATCGAAGCGCGGCGCCACCAGATCACCACCGTGCTGCTCGATCCCGACAAGGGCCCCGCCGATGGGCTCAACAACGGCTTTGCCGCCGCCACCGGTGACATTTTCGGCTATATCAACGCCGATGACCTGCTGCTGCCCGGTGCCCTCGCAACCGTGGCGCGGCATTTCCGCGAAAACCCCGATGTCGATGCCATCCTCGGCAACGGCATCGTCATCGATGACAAGGGCCAGACCCGCCGCCAGATGAAATCGAGCCGCTTCAGCCTGCCCGATCTCGGTTATGGCGCGATGACCTTCGTCCAGCAGGGGCATTTCTTCCGGCGTTCGGTGTTCCCGGGCTTCAACATCGCCAACCGCACCAGCTGGGATGGCGAACTGCTCGTCGACATGGCGCGCGGCGGGGCGCGTTTCCGCAACGTCCCCGACCAGTTGGGCGCCTTCCGGCTCTATGGCGACACGATCACCGGCAGCGGGCGGCTGGCGGCGCAGATGAAGATCGACATGGCGCGCATCCATGCCAAGGCATTGGGCCGCGAACCGACCGCGGCCGATCGCCTGGTCGCGCCGCTGCGCCTGCTCGCCCGCCGGCTCGCCGATCCTGCGGGCACCATCGACGGGCTGCGTGCCCGGCTGGCGGGCGGCTGATCGGCGATGGCGGTTCTTGCCGTCCTCGTCATCTTCGCGCTGTTCACGGTGCTGGCGGCGGCCAACCCGCGCGCCGCGCTGCTGGTATCGGTGTTCTTCATGCCGTGGAACGGCCTCGATATCGATATCGGGCTGCGCATCACCGTCTATCAGCTGTCGCTCGCCGGGCTGGTGCTGGTCACACTGGTGCGGCTGACCCAGCCGGGGCTGCGCCCCGTCGCCATCGCCGCCTGGCCGCTGTTTGCCGCCTTCCTGCTCTATGCCGTCATCTGGTCGCTGCTCCAGCTCGGCATCTTTCCGCAATTGCGCATCACCACCGAAGGCCTGCGCGGCCCCAATGCCCGCGCCGTCATCCAGATCCTGCTGTTCCTGTTCTCGGTCAGCCCGGTGGTGCTCTACCCGATGCTGATCCGCGAACCCGGCGATATCCTGCGTTTCGGCCGGGTCTATATTGCCGGAGTCGTCGTCATGGCGCTGATCGGCTGGCTCCAACTGGCCAGTTGGTACGCTACCGGCAACAACCCGTTGCCGATCGGCGCCTTCGGCAATGCGCTGGGCGGTGGCTATGCCGAAGCGCGCAGCGGCTCCTATGTCCTCGATGCGCTCAACATCTACCGCATGAATTCCTTTGCCGGCGAACCGCGCGATCTCGGCATCGCCATCGTCGTCGCCCTCATCGCCATCCAGAGCGTCGCGCTGGTGGCAAAGCGCCCCGCCACGGGCAAGCTGCTGCTGCTCTGGGTGTTCCTGTTCCTCACCCTGTTGTCGACGGTATCGACGAGCGGCATCGGCTTGTGGGTCATCGCCTCGCCCACACTGATCCCGGCGTGCTGGTTGTTCGGAGTCAGGATCGCCCGCTCGGGGCGACAATTGCTCGGCGTACTGGCGCTGCTGCTGGTGCCACTGTTCGTCATCATCGGCGGCCTTCAGGCGAGCGGCATCCCGGTCATCGACATCATCGCCAACCGCACCATCGAGCGCGTCAACAGCGATGGCGCGCTGGAAGATTTCGACAAGACCATCATTTCCTGGCTCGAAACCGCGCCCGAAGCCGCGATTGCCGGGGTCGGGCTGGGCAATGCCCATCTTTACGCCACGCCGTTCCTCGATCCGCTGTTCGCGCTCTATGCCGAAGGCAATGTCTTCGTCGCCAAGACGCAATATCTGCGCTTCATTTCCGAAATCGGCATCATCGGGCTCGCGTTGTTCCTCGGCTGGTATCTGTGGCTGACCATCGCGGCGGCGCGGCTGGTACGCCATGATGCGCAGCTATCGGTGCTGATCCCGGCGGTTTCGGGCATCCTCGTCATCGCCATGGGCACCTTCCAGGCGATCGCCATGTCGTGGGCGCTCGCGGGCTGCATGGCGGCGCTGTGTGCGCTGCCGCCGCGCCGGGCGAGTATTACGCCGCCGGCCGGTGCGCTGCCGGCATGACGAGGCTGCGGGTGGTGCAGACCATCACCGATATCAGCGTCGACAATGGCGGGCCGTCGCGGTCGTGCCGGTCGCTGTGCGAGGCGATGGCGTGCGCCGGCGCCGAGGTCACCCTGCTCGCCGGCGATCATGGCCATGCGCCCGAGGCGCTGCTGCTGCCCGATCCGGCGCTGGTCACCAGCCGGCTGGTGCCGATCGACCGCACGCTGGGCCTGCCGCGCTATCGCTTCTCCGCGGCGCTCGCCAGCACCGGCGCGCAGATCGTCCACGACAACGGCATCTGGAGTCCGGGCAATATCGCTGCCTGCCGCGCCGCCGGCGCGCAGCGCCTGCCGCTAGTCATCAGCCCGCACGGCATGCTCGAACCCTGGGCGCTGGCGCACCGGGCGTGGAAAAAACGCCTCGCCTGGCCGCTGTATCAGCAGCGCCTGCTCGAAGGCGCGGTCGGGCTGCACGCCACCGCCGCGCCCGAGGCGGCGAGCATCCGCGCCAAGGTTGCCGGGCCGCCGATCGCGACCATCGCCAATGGCGTCGATTGCCCGGAACAGCTGCCCGACCGGCAGGGCAGGCTCACCGCCACGGCGCGCACCGTGCTGGTGATGGCACGCCTCCACCCGGTCAAGAATCTGCTCGGGCTCATCACTGCCTGGCAATCGATTGCCGCCGATCCGCGCTTCGCCGGCTGGACGCTGGCGATCCACGGCCCCGATACCGATGGCCATCGCGCCCGGCTGGCAGCCGCCATCGCCGCTGCCGGCCCCGCGGCCCGCATCCGGCTCGGCGATGCCGTGGCGGAGGCCGACAAGGCGGCGCTGTTCGCTGCGGCCGACCTGTTCATCCTACCGAGCTTTTCCGAAAATTTCGGCATCGTCGTCGCCGAAGCCATGGCGCACGGCCTGCCGGTCATCGCCAGCCACGGCACGCCCTGGGCGCTGCTGCCCGAAACCGGCGCCGGCTGGCATGTCGCCCCCGATCCCGCCAGCCTGGCATCAGCGCTCGCCACCGCGATGGCGCTGCCGGCGAAAACCCGCCTCGCCATGGGCGCCCGCGGCTACGCCCATGCGACGCGCGCCTTCGGCTGGGCGGGCATCGCCGGGCAGATGTTGGGCTTCTACGACTGGCTGCTCGGCGGCAAGCGCGGCGCACCACCGCCGGGCGTGGCGGTTGCGGCATGACCGCCAGCCTGACCGTCATCATCCTCACCAAGGATGAAGCCCGCCATATCGAGCGCTGCATCGCCTCGGTAGCGGGGCTCGCCGAACGCATCATCGTCGTCGACAGCGGCTCGACCGATGCCACCTGCGCGCTGGCGGCGGCGGCAGGTGCCGAGGTGCGCCATCACGGCTGGATCAACCATGCCAGCCAGTTCAACTGGGCGCTCGACAGTTGCGCCATCGCCAGTGACTGGGTGTTGCGCCTCGATGCCGATGAAATCGTCACGCCGGGGCTGGCAACGGCGCTGACAGGCTTTTTCGCGGCGCCCGGCCCGGCCGCCGGCGTCACCATCAACCGCGCCATCCATTTTCTCGGCCGGCACATCCGCTGGGGCGGCATCTACCCGGTACAGATCCTGCGGCTGTGGCGCACCGGTAAGGGCCGCATCGAAAACCGCTGGATGGACGAACACGTCCTCGTCGACGGCCCGATCGCCCATGTCGACGGCGATATCGCCGATATCAATCTCAACAGCGTCGGATGGTGGACAGCCAAGCACAATGGCTATGCCACCCGCGAAGCGATCGACCAGCTGACCCGCAGCGATGCCGACGACGCCCTGCCCAACCTCAGCCCGCAGGCGCGGCGCAAGCGCTGGGTCAAGACCAAGGTCTATGCCCGGCTGCCGCTGGGGCTGCGGCCGCTGCTGTATTTTCTCTATCGCTATATCGTGATGCTCGGTTTCCTCGATGGCTGGCAGGGGATGGCGTTCCACGGCCTGCAGGGCCTGTGGTATCGCTTCCTCGTCGATGTGAAGATCGCCGAGCTGCGCGGCCTGATGGCAGAGCGCGGCGATGATTTGGCGACGGTGGTGGCCGCCGAATACGGCCTGACCCTGACCGTCGGCGATTCGGGCGCGAGCGAGGGGGCGTAACCCCCTCTCCCGCCTGCGGGAGAGGCGAGAGACGCGCCAGCGGCCCGGGTGAGGGTGTTCCCAAGTATAGACGCAAGCGAACACCCACACCCGGCGCGCAGGCGAGCGCCCCCCAAGCACAAAAGGCGCCCCCGTTTCCGAGAGCGCCTTTTCACGTGTGACGGTTGGTGGAGCGTAACGGGATCGAACCGTTGACCTCTACAATGCCATCGTAGCGCTCTCCCAGCTGAGCTAACGCCCCACGACCGCCTCCCCGCCTCGCAGCGGGGAAGGGGCAGTTAGGACAATGCCACGCTATTCGCAAGCGCTTTTTGCGGCAATATTGCGCTTCTTAAGCACCCCTGCCACAAGCGCGCGATGTCGACCCCTGAACCGCGCTTCACAATCATCATCCCGACCCGTGAACGCGCCGCGACATTGCAGCACGCACTGCGCACCGTCACCGATCAGCGTTTTGACAGCCTTGAAATCCTGGTGAGCGACAATGCCAGCACAGACAACACCCGCGCCGTAGTGGAAGCCAATGGCGATCCGCGCATCCGCTATCTCAACACTGGCACGCGCCTCAGCATGTCGCACAATTGGGAATTCGCGTTGCGCCATGCCCGCGGTGAATGGGTGGGTTTTATCGGCGATGATGACGGCCTGTTGCCGGACAGTCTTGAACGCGTCGATGCGATCGCACGCGCGAATGATGTCGATCTGATCCGATCGCAACCGGGCAGCTTTCTGTGGCCGTCGCTGCTCGGTGCGGCAGGCGGTCATCTCAGCCTGCCGTTGGGCGGCCGATCGGGGCTGCGCCGCTGCGACAAGGCGTTGCAGGCGGTGCTGGCCGGCAACCGGTCCTATCTGTCGTTGCCCACTCTTTATACGGGCGGCTATGTACGCCGTGCCGCGATCGACAGGGCACGTGCGCCCGATGGCAAGTTTTTCCTGTCGCGCATCCCCGATGTCTATTCGTCAGTCGTTTTATGCGCCACGTGCGAACAATTTTTCTGGTCGGCCTGGCCACTGGCGATCAACGGCGCATCCTTGGCGAGCACCGGCACGTCGCAATTCACCAAGTCCAATGATCCCGAGCGGCAAAAGGCCGAACGCCAGTTCGCACGCGAGGACAATATTCCGCTGCATGCCAGCCTGCCGTTCAATCCTGATGGCAGCGTGCCGCGCTCGCTGCAGGCATTGGTTTATGAATCTTATCAACAGGCGCGCGCCATCCACCCGATCTTCGGTCCGCTCGATCCGGTGCAGCAAATGTCGGCAATTGCCCGAACGGCAGGTGTTCACCACGAAGAAGTGGCTGATTGGCTAAAGGATTTTGCAGAGCTGAACGGGATCGCCGTTGTACCCGATAACGGGGTTTCGCGCCGGCTGCACGATTTGGCAGCGCTGGCGCGCAATGCCTGGATGGACCGCTTGATCCATTACCCCGAAAGCGCGCCACCGCTTGCGACGATCGCCGAAGCGAGCCGTTTCGGTGGCGCGAGAATGGCAGAATCGCCCGGTTTGGCCGTAACGATCGCCCGCAACACGGTGCGCCGCATCGGCCGGGCGATCGGAATAAAGGCTTAGCCCTCTTCGTCTTCACCGCTGACGACAACCGTACCCAGGTCATCGTCATCGCCCAGGTCGACATCGGGCGCTTCGGCGTCTTCGGCGGCGTCGAGGTCCAGGTCCTCGTCGACCGAATCACCGCCCTCCCCGCCTTCGACCTGTGCCGAGGGCTTGGCCTGTTCGAACGGCGTCGTCTGCTTGGATTTGAGCATCGGTTCGGGCGCCCAGGCATAGCCGCAGGCGATGCACGTGACGGGTTCGTCCTTCGCCAGATCATAGAAACGCGTATTGCACTTCGGGCAGGCACGCTTGGTGCCCCATTCAGCCTTGACCACAATTATCTCCGCAACCGGGGGAGCCGACAGCAAAACAGGCGTTTTCTGTCATCCCGGAAAGGACGGCGCATTGCCACACGCCGCCGCCGCTGTCAAAGCGCGAAGCCATGGAGACCCCCGCCACACCGCTCAGCCTCACCGCCACCTGCCCCCTGCGCGGCACGGTGACGGTGCCGGGCGACAAGTCGATCAGCCATCGCTCGCTGATGCTCGGCGCGCTGGCGGTCGGTGAAACCGTCATCACCGGGCTGCTGGAGGGGGAAGATGTGCTCGCCACCGCGGCGGCGATGCGGGCGATGGGGGCGGACATCGCGCGCGGCGATGATGGCGTCTGGCGCGTCCATGGCGTCGGCGTCGGCGGGCTGCTGCAGCCGCAGGTGGCGCTCGACATGGGCAATTCGGGGACGAGCACGCGCCTGCTGATGGGCCTGATCGCCAGCCACCCGATCACCGCGACGTTCACGGGCGATGCCTCGCTGTCGCGCCGGCCGATGGGCCGCGTCATCGATCCGCTGGCGCTGATGGGGGCGAGCTTCACCGCCAGCCCCGGCGCCAAGGGACAACAATGCCTGCCGCTGACCATGGTCGGCCTCTGCCCCGCCGTGGCGCTGCGCTACACGCTGCCGGTCGCCTCGGCGCAGGTGAAATCCGCGGTGCTGCTCGCCGGGCTCAATACGCCGGGGGATACGGTGGTCATCGAACCCATCGCGACGCGCGATCACAGCGAGCGCATGCTGGCGGGCTTTGGCGCAAGGCTGACGGTGGAAGCGTCGCCCGAGGGACGCATCATCACCCTGTCAGGGGAGGCGGACCTGCGCCCCCAGACCATCACCGTCCCCGGCGATCCGTCATCGGCCGCCTTCCCGATGGTCGCCGCGCTGATCGTGCCGGGGTCGGACGTCACCATCGCCAATGTCGGCATGAACCCGACCCGCGCCGGCCTGGTGAAGGTATTGCAGGCGATGGGCGGCGATATTTCGGTTGAAAATCCCCGCGATGTCGGCGGCGAACCCGTCGCCGATTTGCGCGTCCGCCACAGCGCACTGACCGGCATCGACCTGCCCGGCGATGATGCCGCCTCGATGATCGACGAATATCCCGTGCTCTTCGTCGCGGCTGCCTGCGCGCAGGGGACCAGCACCTTCACCGGCCTCGATGAACTACGCGTCAAGGAATCGGACCGGATCGCGGTGATGGCAGCGGGGCTTTCGGCGTGCGGCGTCCCCTGCACCGAACTGCCCGACGGCATCACCATCACCGGCACCGGCGGCGACCCCGTCCCCGGCGGCGCCACCATCGCCGCCCACCTCGACCACCGCATCGCGATGAGCTTCGCCGTCCTCGGCCTCAACGCCCGCGCGGCGGTGGCAATCGACGATTCGCGGCCGATCGCGACGAGTTTCCCGGGCTTTGTCGCGATGATGCAAACCCTCGGCGCGCGCTAAGCCCAACACCTCTCCCCTTGCGGGAGAGGTCGGACTCGGCGCAGCCGAGCCGGGAGAGGGGTTTCACACGCGCCGTCAGCAACCCCTCTCCCGGGCCGGCTACGCCGTCTCTCGACTTCCCCCCGACTGGGGGGAGGTGATTGGCTGCTTCCGCCCAAAAGAGGACTGTAGTCGAAGCTGACTTTGGCCATCGAAAAAGGGGCCACGGTCGTTCGCGGCCCCACGAAACTTCGAACGGACCTGGCTAAGCGAACGTGACGTGCATCCGCTCACGACGGCGCATAACAGTGCCGATCATCCCAAAGCCAACAATCATTACTGCCCAACTTGCCGGCTCGGGTACTCCGGTCGTTAGAGAAATGTCGCTCAATGAAAGAAATCCGATTGTATTCGGGAGGGTGGAGTTTATGTCTTCATTTCGAAGGACAAACTCTGACTGCAGAATGGATGACGGCAGGCTACTAACATTCAGTGAGAATGGTGTTTCGAAGTTTAAAGGGAAGGCCGGATCGTTGAAGGACAAACTGATCCCCACGCCCCCGGTAAGATCCGGGCTCTGGCCGGACAAAGTAAGGTTCCGATCTGTCCCGTCGCCGCCAATTTCGTTGTAAATAGCAGCAAAGGAGCCGCCGGCGAAATTTCTAACAATGGTCACCCCTGCGATGGTGACCGACATGCTTTGAATCTGCGCCGTACCGACGAAAAAGTTCCCCTCGGATAGCGTCCCGCTAGAGTAGCCCCTGAACTTGAGGATGGAGGGTTGTCCTGTGAAGAACGTTCCGAGGCTAAAGAATAGTCCCGACCCGTCTTCGCCGCTCTCGACGCTACCGCGCACGGTTAGATCAAAGTTGACCGCCTGAGCTTGAGACATCGGCAGCAGCGCCGCGCAAGCGAGCGCAATAGATACAAACAGCAACTTCATAAATTTCCCCGACATTATTAACGTTAGTTAAACTGGCCAAATAGTTCACGCAATAGCCCATTTGGGGGAGCCAGTCAGACCAACTCGCGATCGCCCTATCGAAATCTCGAACACCTACTTCGGTACAATTTTTGACTGCGAAGTAACCGGATTTAAGGAGGCCTGACCTTTGCGGTACGGGGTCAAGTTCGAAGTCTGGCAGCGCGGATCGAAGGGACACCCGACCTCGGTTATCATTTAGGTTTAGCTGGACCACACTTGGCTAAACTGCGCCTCTTTTTGAGGTCAGCTTCCCACCAGTTCCAGCCACCGCTAGCCCGTTCGCTCTATTCCGCCGCCCGCCTCCGCCCGAACCGCGCCAGCATAACCTCCACGATCTGCCGCGCCGCATCCCCCGCGCCGTAGGGTAGCGCCGCCTCGCACATTCGCGCCCGCGCCTCCGCATCGCCCAGCAATTCCCCCACCGCCGCCAGGATCGCCGCGGTGTCGGTGCCGACCAGCCGCGCATTGCCGCTCGCAATCCCTTCGCTGCGTTCGGTCACATCGCGCAGCACCAGCGCCGGGATGCCGAGCGCCGGCGCTTCCTCCTGCACCCCGCCCGAATCGGTGAGGACCAGCGTCGCGCGCTGCAACAGCCACAGGAACGCCGGATAATCGAGCGGCGGCAGCAGGTGCACCCCCGGCAGGCCGCCGAGCACCGCCTGCACCGGCCCGGCCACCGCCGGATGCGGGTGGACCGGCAGCACGATCTCCGCCTCGCGGGCCAGTACGGCGAGCGCCAGCAGCACCGAATCGAGCCGCGCGCCGTGATTCTCCCGCCGGTGGACCGTCGCCAACACCAGCGGCCGCCGCCAATCGACGCCGGCAAAGCGCAGCCCCAGCGCCGCCTGCAAGCCCGCATCGCCTGCCAGCCGCGCCGCGGTCAGGTGCAGCGCATCGATGCCGGTATTGCCGGTGACATGAATATCCGCCGCCGCCACGCCCTCGCGTCGCAACGCCGCCGCGGCTGCAACCGTTGGCGCAAAATGCAGGTCGGCCATCTGCGCGATGGCGCGGCGGTGCATTTCTTCGGGGAACGGATCGCTCGTCCCGGTGCGCAAGCCCGCTTCGACGTGCACCAGCGGGCAGCGCGCATAAACCGCCGCCTGCGCCCCGGCAAAGGCGCTGGCGGTATCGCCCTGCACCACGACTGCCACCGGACGCAGCGACCCGCACAGGGTGGCCAGCGCCGGTACCAGCCGGCCGATCACTGCCGCCGGGGATTGCGCGCACGCCATGACAGCAAGATCATGATCGGCAGCCAGCCCGAAACCGGCAAGGGTTTCAGGGAACAAATCACGATGCTGCCCGGTGGCGACAAGAAAAGCCGCCGAACCGCGCGCCCGCAACGCCAAGATGACCGGAGCAAGTTTCACAGCTTCGGGACGCGTGCCGGCCACGAAGAGGGTAACCTCTTCCGGCGGAGCCTCCATCGCCATGACTGGAAAGCTAAAAGCCGTCCTGGCTTTTGACAAGGCTCAATATTGGTTAAACGCCGGAAAGCGTTTTACTGGTTTCCAACGGCAACCTGGCCACCAGCAACCCCACCCTAGCCATTTTGCCGTTCCCGACCTAAAGCGGCGCTCGCAACCACCCGCCCCGGAACCCCGCCCCTTGGCCGACCCCCGCCCTTCTTCGCCATCGCCGCTCGCCGGATCATTATGGGCGATCCTGGCCGGGCTGCTGCTTGCCATCGGGCTGAGCTATTGGGTCGCCAGCACCGCGCCGAATTTCGAGGACCTGGCGCTCGGGGACGCCACCAAATCGGTCTATGGCAGCTATGAAGGCGACAAGATCTTTTGCGGCAGCATCGCCGAAGCCCCCGAATGCCTTGGCCCTGCCAAACGCCGTGCCCTGCCGCGGCAAGTCCTCTGGCTCGGCAATTCGCAGCTCCACGCCATCAACCAGCCCAAACCCGATGACGTGACCGCGCCGATCGTCCTTGCCCGCCGCCTGCGCCCGCAAGGTACCGAAGTGCAGGCGATGAGCTTTCCCAACGCCTCGCTGACCGAGCTCGATCTGGCCTGGCTGTTCCAGCGCCACGATCGGCGCGTCGATGTGCTTATCGTGCCGCTGTTCCTCGATGATACCCGCGAGGGATCGGTGCGCGACATTCTCGTGCCCATCGCGCGCCGGGCGGATATCGCCGCGATCCTGCAAGCCACCCCCGCCGGCCGCCGCATCCTCGCCGGCCTGCCCGCCGGCGAAAAGGACGCGACCGGCGCCGCCAAGCGCACGCCCAGCCTGCAGGACCGTTCCGAAACCGCGATCACTGCGGCGCTCGAGGCGTGTTGCGGCTTTCAGACGATGCGTGAACAGGCGCGCGGCCAGATCGACATCCAGACCTATATGCTGCGCAACTGGCTGTTCAACGTGAACGCCCAGACGGTGCGGCCGATCATCCCCGACATCTATGCCGCCAATCTTGCCGCGCTTGATGCGATGCTCGCCGACGCGGCGGCGCAGGGCACCCGCGTCATCACCTATATCCCGCCGCTGCGCCAGGATGTGGCACCGCCCTATGCGCCGGCCGATTATGCCCGTTTCAAGGCCGATACCGCCGCGATCGCCGCCCGCCATGGCGCGACTTTCGTCAATATCGACGCCATCGTCCCCGGTCCGCTGTGGGGCACCAAGGCGGCAACCCGCACCGGCGGCGATCCGGAGCTTGATTTCATGCACTTCCAGGAACCCGGGCATGTCGCGGTGGCGGACGCGCTCGCCCCGGTGATCGAGGCAGCACTGGCCAAGGCGCCGGCGCGATGATCTTCAACAGCCTGACCTTCTTCGTCTTTCTCGCCGTCGTCATCCCGCTCTATTGGGTGCTGCCGAGACAACCCCGACTCTGGCTGATCCTGGCCGCCGGGGTGATTTTCTACGGCTTCTGGCGCTTCGATTTCCTGTTGCTGCTGTTCGCCTCGATCACCTTCGATTTCTTCTCGGGGCTGATCATCGCCGGGGCGACCGACGCGCGAAAACGCAAGCTGTTCCTGTCCTTGAGCGTCGCCATCAACCTTGGCGTTCTCGGCTTCTTCAAATATTTCTATTTTCTCGCCGACAGTTTCGCCGGGCTCGGCAGCCTGCTCGGGGTCGAGGTGCCGCGCCCGACCTGGAACATCATCCTGCCGATCGGGGTCAGCTTCTACACCTTCCACGCGATGAGCTACATCATCGATGTCTACCGCGGCCATATCAAGCCGGTGCGCAGCTACATATTGTTCTGCAATTACGTGATCTTCTTCCCGCAACTCGTCGCCGGGCCGATCCTGCGCGCCGGCGAAATGCTCTGGCAGCTCGATACCCGCCCGGCGTTCAAGGGCGCCGACATCGCCGAGGGCCTGTCGCGCATCGCCGCCGGGCTGTTCCTGAAAGTCGTGCTGGCGGACAATATCGCCGCGGTCGTCGACCAGGCCTATGCGACCGACCCGACCAAGCTGTTCGCCATCGACACGCTGACCCTCGGCTTCCTGTTCGGCTTCCAGATCTATTTCGATTTCGCCGGTTATTCGTCGATCGCCATCGGGGTGGCGCTGCTGATGGGCATCCGCTTTCCGGAAAACTTCGCCTTTCCCTATCTGTCCGACAGCCCGCGCACCTTCTGGCGGCGCTGGCACATCTCGCTGTCGAGCTGGATCCGCGACTATGTCTATCTGCCGCTGGCGGGCGTGAAGGTGGCGGACCGCATGTCAACGGGCGGCATCGGCATCGACGGCACCGGCCAGATCGGCCGCAACAATGCCCTGTTCGCGCTGTTCGCCACCTGGGCGATCATGGGGTTGTGGCATGGCGCGGCCTGGACCTTCGTGCTCTGGGGCGTCTGGCATGCCGCGCTGGTGCAGGGGCATCGCTTCATCTCGCCGCGGCTGGCGCGCTGGCGCGGGCTGCCCCTCACCGTCATCGGCTGGGCGGTCACGCTGGCGCTGGTGATGATTGGCTGGATCCCGTTCCGGGCGCCATCGCTCGATTATACCTTCACCGTCTGGTCGCACCTGTTCGATGTCGCGCACCTGACCAGCCGGGGCCTGCGCGAATCGACCTATGTCGTTGCCGCCTTCGCGCTGCTGCTCACCGTCGCGGCGCCCTTTGCCGGGCGGGCGGCGGGAGCGTTGCGCCGCCGCTACCCGGCGGTCACCGCGCCGCTGGCACTCGCCGGCTGGAGCTTGCTGCTCACCCTGGTCATCATCTACCTGCGCCCGATCAGCCAGTTCATCTATTTCCAGTTCTGAAGGCCAGGATTTGCACAGCCTCATCATCGCGGAATTCTTTGATTGCGACGGCCGATGATCATCGCCGTCGATGGCCCCGCCGCGAGCGGCAAGGGCACGATCGCCAAGGCGCTGGCGCGGCATTACGGCCTGCCGCACCTCGATACCGGCAAGCTGTATCGCGCTACCGGGCTCGCGGTGCGGCTGGCCGGCGGCGATCCGCGCGATGCCGACGCCGCTGCGCACGCCGCGCGCCATCTCGATCCCGAACTGCTCGATGATCCCGACCTGATGAGCGGCGAAAATGCCGAAGCCGCCTCGATTGTTTCGGCGCATCCGGCGGTGCGCGCCGCGCTGCTCGAAACCCAGCGTGCCTTTGCCGGGCAAGCCGGCGGCGCCGTGCTCGATGGCCGCGATATCGGCACCGTCATCGCGCCGCACGCGGTCGCCAAGCTGTTCGTCACCGCCGCCCCCGCCGTGCGCGCCGACCGCCGCCACCGCGAACTGACCGGCAAATATGGCGACTCGGCGCCCGATTACGCCACGGTCCTCGCCGATATCGCCGCGCGTGATGCCCGCGATTCGGACCGCAGCACGGCGCCGCTGCGCCAGGCCGATGACGCTGCCTTGCTCGATACCAGCGAATTGGCTATAGCCGTCGCGGTCCAGCAAGCGATTGCGCTTGTCGAAGCAGCAATTTTGCGGGGCGGCCAGCAACAGGTCTGAAGGGTTTCGGGGCTATGATGCCGCGCCTTCCGGCTTTGCTGGCAGTGTTTGGAGCGTCGGCATGGTGCCGGCGTGACGACGACGAACAGCGGGCAATGGTGCCGGCTGAGAGATTTCACGCTGGGGCAGCAATCCCGCGTGCCGGTCTCGATATGAAGGTTGACCTGAATTTATGGCAAGCGCCGCCCAGCCGACCCGCGACGATTTCGCAGCAATGCTCGAATCCTCGCTCGGCAAGAACCAGAGCTTTGAAGGACGTGTCGTCAAGGGCATCGTCACCGGGATCGAGAATGATCTCGCCGTCATCGATGTCGGCCTCAAGTCCGAAGGCCGCATTCCGCTGCGCGAATTCGCCGGCCTCGATGGCAAGCATGGCCTGACCGTCGGTGACGAAGTCGAAGTCTATGTCGATCGCGTCGAGAACGCCAATGGCGAAGCGATGCTGTCGCGTGATCGCGCCCGTCGCGAAGCAAGCTGGGATGCGCTGGAAACCCAGTATGCCGCCGGCGAACGCGTTGAAGGCGTCATCTTCGGCCGCGTCAAGGGCGGTTTCACCGTCGACTTGAACGGCGCCGTCGCCTTCCTGCCCGGTTCGCAGGTCGATATCCGCCCGGTGCGCGATGTCACCCCGCTGATGAACCTGCCGCAGCCCTTCCAGATCTTGAAGATGGACCGCAAGCGCGGCAACATCGTCGTCTCGCGCCGCTCGATCCTCGAAGAATCACGCGCCGAACAGCGTTCGGGCCTGATCCTGTCGCTCGCCGAAGGCCAGATCGTCGACGGCACCGTCAAGAACATCACCGATTACGGCGCGTTCGTCGATCTCGGCGGCATCGACGGCCTGCTGCACGTGACGGACATGAGCTACAAGCGCGTCAACCACCCGTCCGAAGTGCTCAACATCGGCGATGTGCTGCGCGTCCAGATCGTCCGCATCAACCGCGAAACCCAGCGCATCTCGCTCGGCATGAAGCAGCTCGAAGCCGATCCCTGGACGACCGCTGCCGCCAAGTACGCCGTCGACAGCAAGCACAAGGGCCGCGTCACCAACATCACCGAATATGGTGCATTCGTGGAACTCGAAGCCGGCATCGAAGGCCTGGTGCACGTGTCGGAAATGTCGTGGGTCAAGAAGAACGTCCACCCCGGCAAGATCGATTCCACGAGCCAGGAAGTCGAAGTCATCGTCCTTGAAGTCGATGAAGAAAAGCGCCGCATTTCGCTCGGTCTCAAGCAGGCCCAGCGCAATCCGTGGGAAGTCTTTGCCGAAACCCATGCGGTGGGCAGCAAGGTCGAAGGCGAAGTCAAGAACAGCACCGAATTCGGCCTGTTCATCGGCCTCGACGGCGAAGTCGATGGCATGGTCCACATGTCGGATATCGCCTGGGGCCTCACCGGCGAACAGGCACTGGGCCGTCACCACAAGGGTGAACGCGTCACCGCCGTCGTCCTCGAAGTCGATGTCGAAAAGGAGCGTATCTCGCTCGGCATCAAGCAGCTCGACGAAAGCCAGGGTCCGCGGGTCATCGCCAGCACCGAAGGCCAGGCCGCAGCCGACAACCTCAAGAAGAACGACATCATCACCGCGACGGTCGTTGTTGCCCGCGATGGCGGCATCGATGTCCAGGTCGGCGACGATGGTCCGACGGTGTTCATCAAGCGCGGCGACCTGTCGCGCGATCGCGACGAACAGAAGGCCGAGCGTTTCCAGCCCGGCCAGAAGGTCGATGCGATGATCATCGGCTTTGAAAAGGGTCGCAAGCCGATGCTGAGCATCAAGGCGATGCAGATCAGCGAAGAAAAGGCCGCGGTCGCCCAGTACGGCACGTCCGATTCGGGTGCCACGCTCGGCAACATCCTCGGCGCGGCCTTCAACAAGGCCAAGGAAGACGCCGACAAGAGCTGATTTGACCCGGCGCGCCCCGCGCGCCGCGCCACTCTTGTTGAAAAAGCGATTATTGTGCCGCCGTATTGCGAAAAGCGGCGGCACAATGTTGCAATTTCTACGTTCGGGTTACAGGCCCTAACCTATTACACTTGACCAGTGATTGCGCCGGGCTAAACTTGGCAATTGCCGGGGGGTCGGCCCAACTCCTTGCTGACATGCTGGGTCGGGACGGGAATCGTTTATGATCAGGTCTGAACTTGTCAGTGCTGTCGCTGAAGCCAACCCGCACCTGACGCTGCGGGACGTCGAGGGGATCGTCGCCACGATCTTCGACCAGATAACCACGGCGCTTGCCGATGGTCGCCGGGTCGAGCTGCGTGGCTTCGGTGCCTTTTCCACCCGCGGCCGCGAGGCGCGCACCGGGCGCAATCCGCGCACCGGCACGGCGGTAAAGGTCGATGCAAAGCGCGTGCCCTATTTCAAGCCGGGCAAGGAATTGCGCGAGCGATTGAACGCGGAGTAACCTTTTCCCGCTCCCGCGTCGCGAAGGCGTCCTGAAACGACGTGGGAGAGGGCGACTCGCCATCAGGTGAGCGGGGTGAGGGCCGAACACGCCCCGCCACACACTGCCGAACTGCGGACGTGGCGAAACCGGTAGACGCAGCAGACTTAAAATCTGCTTCCCTTGATGGGAGTGCGGGTTCGAGTCCCGCCGTCCGCACCACCGCCGGCAGGGCCGCATGCCCTACCCCGGGCGCCGAACGCCCTGTCGTGAAAACAGCCCTGAAACTATTGCGTCCTGCGGTCGTTGCCGCACATGAACAGTGGTGATGGACCACAGCACGATTTCCCTGCTATGACAGGGTCAGAATGCGTTTGTAACGGGCAAGGCCAAGACAATGTCTGACGGGAGTTCCTGGATCGAGATCGTGCTGCTGGCCATGCTGGCGGCGTTCATCGGCCTGCGCCTCGTCAGCGTGCTGGGCAAGCGTACCGGCCCCGAACGCCCGGTGGTCGACAGTTTCCGCCCCGGCGTGCCCGAAATCACCCCGGCGGCGAACCGCGCCCCCGATGCCCGCAATCGCGACCTGGTCGTCGTGCCCGCCGGCACCGATGCCGATCTCGCGCCGGCGTTGCAGGCGATTGCCGATGCCGATCCCAGCTTCAACCCGGACCAGTTCGTCGGCGGCGCGCGTGCCGCCTATGGCATGATTCTTTCGGCCTTCTGGTCGGGCAACGTCAGCGCCATGGACGGGCTGGTTTCCGACGAAGTGCAGGAAAATTTCGCCACCGCGATCGAAGACCGCGAAGGCGCCCGCCTCGACAACCGCGTCATCGCCATCGACAGCGCTGCGATCACCGGTGCCGAAATGATCGGCCAGATGGCCGAAGTGACGGTGCGCTTCGTCGCCCGCATCAGCAGCAACGGCACCGAAGCGGCGCCCGCCACCGATGTCTGGACCTTCAGCCGCCACGCCGGCAGCCGCGAACCCGCCTGGTTGCTGATCGCCACCGACGACGAACCCGGCGCCTGACCGGGCCCCGCGGGGCATGACGACCACGATCAACCGGCTGTTGATCATCGGGCTGGTGCTGCTCGCCGCCTGTGCCCCGCGCCCACCGGGTTCGCAAACACTGCCGCCGGCACCGCCGAACCCCGTGGCGCAGCCGGAACCTGCGGTGCCCAAGCGCGCTGCCGATCTCGCCATCGCCGCTGCCACCCTCGCCCCGCCCGCCAATGCCGACGCCGCCCGCGCCGCCTTCCGTCGCTCGTGTCCGTCGCTGCTGCGCCGCGAAGACCGCAGCGGCCTGACCCGCGCCGGCGATTGGACCGCCGCCTGCGCCGCCGCCAGCGCCCCGGGCGACGCTGCCGCCTTTTTCCGTGACCAGTTCACTCCCGTCACCATCGCCGCCGGCACCGGCTTTGCCACCGGCTATTACGAGCCCGAAATCGCCGGATCGCGTGAGCGTGCGCCGGGATATGCCACGCCCTTCTATCGCCGCCCGCCCGACCTGATCGAAGTCGATCTCGGCCGCTTTGCCGCCGATCTGAAAGGCCGCAAGCTGCGCGGCAAGCTGGAGGGCAAGGCCCTCGTCCCCTACCCCGATCGCGGCGCGATCATGGCCGGGGCACTCACCGGCAAGGACCTTGAACTCGCCTTCGCCGCCGATCCCTACGAGGCGTTCTTTCTCGAAATCCAGGGTTCGGGGCGCTTGCGGCTGCCCGATGGCGGCATCATGCGCATCGGTTACGACAGCCAGAATGGCCGCGATTATGTCGCCATCGGCAAGGTGCTGCTCGAGTCCGGTGATCTGCCCAAGGGCGGCGTCAGCATGGAATCGATCCTCGCCTGGCTGCGCGCCCACCCCGACAAGGCGCCGGCGCTGCTTGCCACCAACCCGTCGCAGGTGTTCTTCCGCGAAATCACCGGCGACGGCCCCGTCGGCGCCATGGGCGTTGCCGTGACCCCGCAAATTTCGGTCGCCGCCGATCCGGCTTACATCCCCCTCGGCGCCCCCCTGTTCGTGTCGACCACGCTTTATGGCACGCAGCCGCTCAGCGCGCTGATGGTGGCGCAGGATACCGGCGGCGCCATCAAGGGTGCCAACCGCATCGACCTGTTCCGCGGCAGCGGCGCCGACGCCCGCGCCGAAGCCAGCGCCCAGGCCGCCGCCGCACAGATCGTCATCCTGCTGCCGCCCGCCGCTGCCAAACGCCTGCTGCCCGGCGCCGCTTCTGCGCCATCCGAAAACTGATGGCGCGCCGTCTCTCCGCCCCCGAAATGGCGCTCTGGTCGCGAGTGGCGGCCTCGGTGCGCCCGCTGCCCGGCCGGGTGGCGCCGGCGCTGCCCGCCGCCCCGCCGCGCCCGGAACCGGCGCCGCGCATCTCTGCCCCGCCACCGCGCCCGCCGCGCCCGCTCCATCCCCCGCGCAATGCGCCGCCCCCCGTCGCCACCGCCACGCTCGACGGCAGCTGGGACCGGCGGCTGCGCCAGGGCGACATCCGCCCCGATCGCGTAGTCGATCTCCACGGCCACACCCTCGACGCGGCGCACGGCGTGCTCGCCATGGCGCTCGACAGTGCCGCGGCCAACGGCGAACGCATCATCCTCGTCATCACCGGCAAGGGCAGCGGCAATCGCCCCGGGCGCATCAAGGCCGAGATCAACCATTGGCTCGATGCCGGGCATCTGCGCAGCCGCATCGCCGCGTTTCGCCCGGCGCACCCGCGCCATGGCGGCGCCGGCGCCTGGTATCTGATCCTGCGCCGACGTTTCTGACGGCGTTGGCCCGAACGCATCGGCCTGACGGCATTTAGAGGCATACAGCGTGCCGAATTTCGCTAAGTTGCGCTGCATTGGGGACATATTGCCATGACCGAAACGACCGTCATCACCAGCATCAACGGCGCCATCGCCACCGTGACGCTCAACCGCCCCGGGGCGATGAACGCCCTGTCGCGCCAGATGCGCTGCGAACTCGCCGCCGCGATGCGCGCGCTCGAGGCCGATGACAGCGTCCGCGTCGTCATCCTGACCGGCGCCGGCGACCGCGCCTTCACCGCCGGGCTCGACCTGAAGGAGCTTGGCGCCGAAGGGCTCGGCGCCGCCAACGCCGAAACCGCGGACGACAATCCGGTCAAGGCGATCGAATTGCTCACCAAGCCGTGCATCGGCGCGATCAACGGCGTCGCCATCACCGGCGGCTTCGAAGTCGCGCTGGCCTGCGACGTGCTCATCGCCAGCGATCGGGCGCGCTTCGCCGACACCCACGCCCGCGTCGGCATCATGCCGGGCTGGGGGCTGAGCCAGAAACTCTCCCGCCTCATCGGCCCCTATCGCGCCCGGGAACTGTCGCTGACCGGCAATTTCCTCGATGCGACCACCGCCGCCGCCTGGGGCCTCGTCAACCGCGTCGTCCCCGCCGCCGAGCTCATGGCCACCGCCGAAGCGCTCGCCGCCGATATGGCCAGCATCGATCCGGCATTCAGCGCCACGTACAAGAAACTGATCAGCGATGGCTATGCCGTCAGCTTCGGCGAGGGCATGGCGATCGAAGCGACACGCTCCGTCGCCGCCAATGGCCAGGTGTCGCCCGCCGCGGTCGAAGCCGCGCGCGGTGCCGTCCAGGCCCGTGGCCGCAACCAGTAAGGACTGCGCAGCATGGCAACCCCCTTCCCCGGTTTCGACAACACCACGCTCGACAACCGGCTGGTCAATCCGATGAACTATGCCGATGAAAGCGTGCTCGACGCCTATGCCGAGCTGCGCGCCACCGACCCGGTGCACTGGACCGAGCCGACCGGTTTTCGCCCCTTCTGGTCGATCACGCGCCACGCCGACATCACCGCCATCGCCAAGCAGAACGACAAGTTCATCAACCGGCTGCGCACCTATCTGAGCCCGATCGAGGGCGAGGAATGGACCAAGGCGATGACCGGTGACAGCCACCTGTTCCGCACCCTCGTCGATCTCGACGACCCGCAGCACATGAAGCTGCGCCGGCTGACCCACAACTGGTTCCAGCCGGGCAACCTCCGCAAGATCGAGGCCGATATTGCCGCCATCGCCAAGACACATGTCGATCGCATGGCCGCGCTGGGCGGTGAATGCGATTTCGTCAACGAGGTGGCGCTCTGGTATCCGCTGCGCGTCATCATGAAACTGCTCGGCATCCCCGAAAGCGACGAGCCGATGATGCTGCAGATGACGCAGGAGATTTTCGGCCCGCAGGACCCCGATGTCGTCGGCCGGTCGCAGCGCATCACCACCGGCACCGCCGGGTTGATGGGCGGCAAGACCGGCGACCCGCAGGTCGACCTGCTCGCCACGGTGCAGATGTTCTTTACCTATTTCCGTGAGGTCACCACCGACCGCCGCGCCAACCCGCGCGACGATCTCGCCAGCGTCATCGCCAATGGCATGATCGACGGCGAACCGATCGACGAGCTGTCGGCGACGAGCTATTACGCCATCACCGCCACCGCCGGCCACGACACGACGAGCTCGAGCGCCGCCGGCGGGTTGTTGCAGCTGATTCGCAACCCCGACCAGCTGGCGCTGCTCAAGGCCGACATGTCGCTGGTGCCGCAGTTCATCGAGGAGACGATCCGCTGGGTCACCCCGGTCAAGCATTTCATGCGTACCGCGACCGAGGATTATCAGCTCGGCGACAAGACCATCAAGGCGGGCGACGGGCTGTGCCTGTTCTACTGGTCGGGCAACCGCGACGAAGCCGTGTTCGACAACGCCGACCGCTTCATCATCGACCGGTCCAGCAATCCACAGACAGCGTTCGGCAACGGCGTCCACCTCTGCCTCGGGCTGCATCTCGCCCGCATGGAACTGCGCGCGCTGTTCAACGAACTGCTGCCGCGCCTCGACAGCATCGAACTGACCGGCGAGCCGAAGAACAGCATCGCTAATTTCGTGTCGGGGCTGAAAACCCTGCCGATCCGGTACCGCATGCGATGAAGGCCGGGTGATGAAGACTGATCCGCGCCGGCTGCTGCTGGCCTCCTACCCCTGGGTGCAGGCGATGGAGACGCGTTTTGCCGACATGGACGTCAACCGCCATCTCAACAATGTCGCCTTTTCGCGCTTTTTCGAAGAAACCCGCATCCGTTTCAACGGGAACCTGTTTGCCGGCGATGCCGGTGGCGTGCGGCCGCGCTATCTCGTGGCGCATGTCGCAATCGATTACCTCGGCGAAGGCAGCTACCCCGAACCGGTAACGATGGCCTATGCGATCGGCGCCATCGGCCGCACCAGCTTTCGCTCGCAAAAGGCGATGTTCCAGAACGATCGCTGCATCGCGCTGTGCGACACCGTGCTGGTGCATCGCGACGACGATGGCCCCGCCCCGCTTCCCGAAGCGTTACGCACACGGCTTGAGGCTTTCCGCCTTAAAGGCTAAAGCGCGCGACCGACTAGGAGATTCCCCCCATGACCGATACACCTTCGACCCTGACGCTGACCTTCGAACACGGCACCGTCACCATCAAGCTGCGCCCCGACCTCGCCCCCGGCCATGTCGCGCGCATTTCCGAACTCGCCAATGACGGCTTTTACGACGGCGTCGTCTTCCACCGCGTCATCCCCGGCTTCATGGCGCAGGGCGGCGACCCCACCGGCACCGGCATGGGCGGCAGCAAGAAGCCCGACCTGAAGGCCGAGTTCTCGGCCGAAAAGCACGTCCGCGGCACCTGCTCGATGGCGCGCTCGTCGAACCCGAACAGCGCCAACAGCCAGTTCTTCATCTGCTTCGCCGATGCCGGCTTCCTCGATCGCCAGTACACCGTCTGGGGCGAAGTCAGCGAAGGCATGGATGTCATCGACGCGCTGCCCAAGGGCGAGCCGCCGCGCACCCCGGGCAAGATCATCACCGCGCGGGCGGCGTAAACGGATCGACTGCAACTCCCTCCCCCTGGCGGGGAGGGAGTTTAACCTCAGCCGAAATCCAGCCCGATATCGGCCGCAGGCGCGCTTTGCGTGATGCGGCCGACGCTGATATAGGTCACCCCGGTTTCGGCAATCGCGCGGATGGTCTGGAGGTTGACCCCGCCCGATGCCTCGGTCGGCACCCGGCCGGCGATGACCTTCAGCGCGGCGCGCAGCAGTGACGGCGGCATGTTGTCGAGCAGCAACCGGTCCGCTCCTGCGGCGAGCGCCGGGCCGATCTGGTCGATCGAATCGACCTCCACCACGACATCGCGCAGACCCGCCGCCTTCGCCGCCCGCACCGCAGGCTCAACGCCGCCGGCGACGGCGATGTGATTGTCCTTGATCATCACGCCGTCATCGAGCCGCATCCGGTGATTGGTCGCGCCGCCCATCCGTGTCGCGTATTTCTCGAGCAGCCGCAGCCCCGGCAGAGTCTTGCGGGTATCGAGCAGGATCGCCTTGGTGCCGGCGATCGCCTCGACATACTGGCGCGTCAGCGTCGCGATGCCAGTGAGGTGCTGAACGGTAT
>JANPKK010000052.1:0-20481 GCA_031426015.1 Alphaproteobacteria bacterium | reverse complement strand
GGAAGAATTTGTTCGTATCGTGACCGGCGGGCTCGATGCCTCGCCGACCACCGAAGTGCTGGTCGAGGAATCGGTGCTCGGCTGGAAGGAATATGAGATGGAGGTGGTGCGCGACCGCGCCGACAACGCCATCATCATCTGTTCGATCGAAAATATCGACCCGATGGGCGTCCACACCGGCGATTCGATCACCGTCGCGCCGGCGCTGACGCTGACCGACAAGGAATATCAGATCATGCGCAACGCGAGCATCGCTTGCCTGCGCGAGATCGGTGTCGAAACCGGCGGTTCGAACGTGCAGTTCGCGGTCAACCCCAAGGATGGCCGGCTCGTTGTCATCGAGATGAACCCGCGCGTCTCGCGCTCCTCGGCGCTGGCATCGAAGGCGACGGGTTTCCCCATTGCCAAGGTCGCGGCGCTGCTCGCGGTCGGCTACACGCTCGACGAAGTGATGAACGACATCACCGGGGCGACACCGGCGTCGTTCGAACCGACGATCGATTATGTCGTCACCAAGATTCCGCGCTTTGCCTTTGAAAAATTCAAGGGCTCCGAGCCGCTGCTCTCCACCGCCATGAAGTCGGTCGGCGAAGTCATGGCGATCGGCCGCAACTTCCAGGAAAGCGTGCAAAAGGCGCTGCGCGGGCTGGAAACCGGGCTGACAGGCTTCGACGAGATCGAGTTCCTCGTCGGCGCCTCGCATGACGAGATCGAGGCCGAATTGTCACGCGCCACGCCCGACCGGTTGCGCGTCGCGGCGCAAGCACTGCGCGAAGGCATGAGCGTCGAGCGCATCCACGCCGTCGCCAAGTTCGAGCCCTGGTTTTTGCGCCAGATCGAGGAGTTGATCCAGATCGAAGCGCAAGTCCGCGCCGATGGCCTGCCGACCGGCCCGAATAGCCTGCGTCGCCTGAAATCCAAGGGTTTTTCCGATGCACGCCTGGCGAAGCTGACCGGCCGGACCGAAGCCGATGTTGCCGCGGCACGCCGCGCGCTGAACGTCCGCCCGGTGTTCAAGCGCATCGACACCTGCGCCGGTGAATTCACCGCCAAGACGCCGTACATGTATTCGACCTATGAAGCCCCGAGCTTTGGCACGCCCGATTGCGAATCCGAACCAAGCCAGGCGACCAAGGTCGTCATCCTCGGCGGCGGCCCGAACCGTATCGGGCAGGGTATCGAATTCGATTATTGCTGCTGTCATGCCTGTTTCGCGCTGGGTGACGCCGGTTACGAAACCATCATGATCAACTGCAACCCGGAAACCGTGTCGACCGATTACGACACGTCGGACCGGCTGTATTTCGAACCGCTGACCGCCGAAGACGTGCTCGAAGTCCTCCACAAGGAAATGCAGGCCGGCAAGCTGGCCGGCGTTATCGTGCAGCTTGGTGGCCAGACGCCGCTGAAGCTGGCTGGCGCGCTCGAAGCGGCGGGCATTCCCATTCTCGGCACCGCGCCCGACAATATCGATCTCGCCGAAGACCGCGAACGCTTCGCTGCGCTCATCGAACAACTCGGGCTCAAGCAACCCGAAAACGGCATCGCGCGCAGCCGTGACGAAGCCGTCGCCGTTGCCACCCGCATCGGTTATCCGGTGCTGATGCGGCCCAGCTACGTGCTCGGCGGCCGCGCCATGGAAATCGTCGAAACCCAGGCGCAGCTCGATACCTATATTCGCGAAGCCGTCATCGTTTCGGGCGACAGTCCGGTGTTGATCGATCGCTATCTGCGCGATGCCATCGAGGTCGATGTCGATGCCGTCGCCGATGGTGAGACAGTCTATGTCGCCGGCGTCCTCCAGCATATCGAGGAAGCCGGCGTCCATTCGGGCGACAGTGCCTGTTCGTTGCCGCCGTACAGCCTGTGTGCCGACATCATCGCCGAGATCGAACGCCAGACGAAGGTGCTGGCCGAAGCGCTCAACGTCCGCGGGCTGATGAACATCCAGTTCGCGATCAAGGATGGCGAGGTCTACCTGATCGAGGTCAATCCGCGCGCCAGCCGCACCGTGCCGTTCACCGCCAAGGCGACCGGCATCCAGGTCGCCAAGATCGCCAGCCGCGTCATGGCGGGTGAAAAGCTGAGCAGTTTCGACCTGCGCGCGCGCAACACCGGCAATCACATCGCGGTCAAGGAAGCGGTCTTCCCCTTCGCGCGCTTCCCGGGTGTCGATCCGGTGCTCGGCCCCGAGATGAAATCGACCGGCGAAGTCATGGGCATCGATGGCGATTTCGCTACCGCTTTTGCCAAGGCACAGCTCGGCGCCGGCACCGTGCTGCCCGAGACCGGCAAGGTGTTCGTGTCGGTGAAGGACAGCGACAAGCCGCAGATCGTGCCGGCGATGCGCGACCTGGTGGCGATGGGCTTCACCATCATCGCCACCGAAGGCACGGCGCGGGTGCTGATCGAGGCCGGCCTGCCGGTCAGCCCGGTCAACAAGGTGGCCGAAGGGCGCCCGCACATCGTCGATCGCATCAAGGACGGCGATATCGCGTTGATCTTTAATACCACCGAAGGTGTGCAATCGTTGAAGGACAGCGCATCGATCCGCGGTTCGGCGCTTTATGGCCGGGTGCCCTATTTCACCACGGCGGCGGCTTCGATCGCTTCGGTGGCGGCAATTGCTGCGTTGCGGCGACGCACGCTTGAAGTGCGGCCGTTGCAAGCCTATCATCGCCAGCCCGAAGCGTAGCGCTGCCGGGACATTGCGAACCGCACCGATGGAACGCTATCGGCGGTTGGGTCGTTTCGGAACGACAAGAAGGTTGAGTAACAAGAATGGCGACGGTCGAAAAACTGCCCATGCTGGCCGAAGGCCATGCTTCCCTGGCGACCACTTTGCGTCGTTTGAAGGAAATCGAGCGCCCGGAAGTGGTCGAGCAGATCGAGACGGCGCGCGCCCATGGCGATCTGTCGGAAAATGCCGAGTATCACGCCGCCAAGGAACGCCAGGGCCAGATCGAAGCCCAGGTCATCGATCTGGAAGACCGGCTGTCGCGCGCGGTCATCATCGATCCGCGCACGCTTTCGGGCGACAAGGTGGTATTTGCCGCCACCGTCCACCTGCTCGATGAAGACGACAAGAAGATCGTCTACCAGATCGTCGGCCAGACCGAAGCCGATGCCCGCATCGGGCGGATCAGCTATTCCTCGCCGCTCGGTCGCGCGCTGATCGGCCGCCGCGTCGGTGAAGAGGTCGAAGTGACCACGCCGTCGGGCGATCGCTATTACACGATCGAGGCAGTCGAGTTCATCTGATCGCCGCCATTCACCTTCCTGGTGCGTTGAAGCGCCCATGAAGCCGTTCAAACCGCCTGCTGCCATTGCCACCAACGGTCTGATCGGCCTCTGCGTTGCCATCGAGGCAGCGCTGACGCTGGGCGGTGCCGCTTTTGGTGGGCGCGTTGAAGCGCTGCTCGGGTTGATCCCGGCGCGGATCAGCGCGGTGTTCGTTGGCATCGAAAGCCCGGCGGCACTGGTGACGTTGGCGAGCCACATCTTCCTGCACGCCGGCTGGATGCATCTTGGCCTCAACATGCTGTTCCTCGTCTGGGTTGGCCGCTATGTCGAATGGGTGACCGGCCGCTGGGCGATGCTGGCGCTGTTCCTTGTCGGCGGTATCGTCGGCGGCGCGTTGCAGGTTGCCGTCGCGCCGCACTCCGCCGGTGCCATTGTGGGTGCCAGCGGGGCGATCGCGGCGATATTCGGTGCCTATGCCATCCTGTTTGCACGCAGCCGGGTGCAACCGCGGCGTATTTTCGGACTGCAATTGTCCGGCGAATCGTTGACGGCACTGTGGCTGGCGGCCACCTGGATCGGCTTGCAACTGCTCACCGCACTGGTGTTCAACACTGGTGGCGGCGGTTTTGCGATCTGGACTCATATCGGCGGCTTCCTGGTCGGGCTCGTCGCCGGCCGGCTCTGGGGCCGCGGGCCGCAGATCAGCTAGGCTGGCCAAGCCCCCGGAATGCGGCAACAATGCCGGCATGCGAGCCATTGTCTGCCATGAATTGAGCCCGGATCGGTCGGGCCTGCGTTTCCACGCCGATTGGCCCGAACCGCCGCCGCCGGGCCCGGGCGAAGTGCAGGTGGCGATCAGCCATGCCGCGCTCAACTTTCCCGATCTGCTGATGCTGAATGGTGGCTATCAGTTCCGCCCCGAATTGCCCTTCATTCCTGGTACCGAAGCCAGCGGCATCGTGACGGCTACCGGTCCGGGCGCAGAGGCCTGGATGGACCGCTCCGTCATCACCGGCGCGCGCGGCGGTGGCTTTGCCCAGCGGATCACGCTGACGGCGACACAGGTGCGGGCCTTGCCGGAGGGTCTGTCGGGGGCAGAGGGTGCCGCTTTCACGGTCGGTGCGCTGACGGCCTGGGTCGCGTTGATGGTGCGCGGGCGGTTGCAAGCGGGTGACCGCGTGCTGGTGACGGGCGCTGGTGGCGGCATGGGGCTGGCCGCGGTGGCGCTGGCACGCGCCGAAGGCGCGCACGTCGTGGCGGTGGCGTCGTCTCCCGAAAGGCTCGCACTGGCGCAAGTGGCCGGGGCGCATGAAACGCTGCTGATCGACCGCGCCGCACCGGTGATCGATCGGCGCGATATCGATATCGTCTTCGATCCCGTCGGCGGCGCGCTGGCGATGCCGGCGATCCGCAGCCTGGCGCGCGGCGGCCGCTATCTCATCATCGGTTTTGTCGGTGGGCGGCCCGATCCGTTTGCGCTCAACCGGGCGCTGATCAAGGAGATCGAGATCATCGGCGTGCGCGCCGGCGAACAGGGGCGACAGGATCCCGCCGCCGGACGTGCCCATATCGCCGCAATCGATGCCCGCGCCGCGCTGCTGCGCCCGGTCATCGGGCTCGAAGTGGCATTGGAACAAGCCGATGACGCCTTTGCCGCCATGGCCGCCGGCACGCTCAACGGCAAGGCGGTGGTGCGGATCTAGACTCGATTGCGGGTTGGGTGACCAACCTGACCCGCTCGGGAGGAGCGGGCCGATGCGATTCAAATGGGATCGGGTCCACCTGACGTTGGTCGCCTGGCAACGATAACTCGCCATTAAGAAAGTCACGAAAGTAACGCCGGATGCGGTTTTCGACAGTGAAGATATATCTTAGCGGCGCAGTCGCTGTCGGTTCTCACAATGTCAAAGAGCGTGGTCAAAGAGCGTGATACGCTCCTTTATAACCTATTTGGCGATAAATGTCCACAGTTGACGGTATCGGTGCTGGCGTACCGGCTCCGATGGGCGAGAGAGGGGCGCGTTCCTTCAGACGGCAATCGCGTCTAGCCGAGAAGCTGCCGGCCGGTAGCGACCAGCGGGCGTGCGAGCGTGGCGGGCAGGGGGAGTATTCCGCGTTTGAGCCACCACCCAATCACGCGCCGCGGCGATTTCAGGCGCCAGTGCTTCCGCGTGCGCGTGCTGGCGAGCGCGGCGTGCCAGGTCGTCGAACGCGAGCGTCGGGTTCTTGGAATAGGTTTTGAACAAGGGTCCGCCGGTGATCGCGGCCACCGCATTTGCGGCCATTGGCGCACCGAAAAGGGCACTGGACGCCGTCAGCGCTGCTGACGGATCACCGAAAAGCGCTTCGGCATCGAGACTGTGGACATTGGGAAAGCGCGCGATTGCTGCCTCGTAAACCCGCATTTGCGCCAACCACAGCGCCGCTGCTCGCCCGGCGTCATCGTCGGGAAGGCCACCGGCGTGCGCGACGATTACCGGGCGCAGCGCCTGGGAAATGCCGCGCAGCCATTGCCGGCTCCCCGGGCTGCGCAGGATGGCGGCCAGATAGTCGCCGAGCGGAAAATGCAGCAGGATCGCCGGCGCACCGGGTGTCGCCGCCATGATGTCCGGAATGATGAAATTGACCGGCACATTGGCCTTCACCACCGTCATCGGCGCCGGGTCGTAGCGCCGCGCCAGCAGGCCGGTGACCAGCGCCAGCTTGTTCTCCCACCCCAGTGGTCGGGTGTCGCTGGCCGCGTCGATCGCCAATTGCCGCAACGCCAGCGGTTCGCGCAGCACCAGCCGGTCGCCATCATCGAGCGCCCGCGCCAACAGTGTGGACCCGCAGTGCGCGACATGGAAAATCCAGCCCATTGGCGGCGGCGCAGGCGCCGACAGGCTGGCAACCGGCGGATGGCGCGCTGTTTCGCTGGCCGGGTCGATACGTTCATCAAGGAAGATCGAACGGCGATAGGCGGCGCGGTCCATCGCCAGCACGATCGCCGCATCACCTTCGAAGGCGAAGAGATAATCATCGGGGGAGGCGAGCATCGGCACGCCTGCCGCTATACGGCCAGGAATTGGAGCCTGAGACCCATGCGGTCTGCCTCGCCGGCATGCTGCTGAAGACCCTGGAGTCTGACAAGGGTCGAGACCTGTCGAAGAACATCAAGCTCGGCAGCACCCTGTCGAATGACAAGTTCACCGACGACCGGTTCCACTATTGCGTTTCCAACCCGCCTTTCGGGAAGCCTTGGCAGAAGGATCAGCCAGCGGTTGTCCGCGAGCACTCCGAGAAGAAGCTCGAAGGACGTTTTGGTCCCAAGCTGCCCCGAGTCAGCGACGGGTCAATGCTCTTTCTCCTCCACCTCATTAGCAAGCTGGAGACGCCCGAGAACGGCGGCGGCCGTGCTGCGATCATTCTCTCTGGCTCGCCGTTGTTCAATGGCAGCGCCGGCCAGGGCGAATCCGAAATTCGGCGCTACCTGCTTGAGAACGACTTCGTCGAGGCCATTATCGCCTTGCCGACGGAAATTTTCTTTCGCACCGGCATCGGCACATACATCTGGGTTCTGTCCAACAAGAAGCCCGAAGCCCGTAGGGACAAGGTCCAGTTGATCAACGCCACCGGCCTCTACACGCCAATCGCAATTTGCAGACAACACGGCTTTCATGGATCTATCCTGGACGTCGGGTGCCACGTCGGACACGTGACCTCGGTTCTCGCTCGTCATCTCGCCAATCAGGTGATCGGAATAGACCCGATCAAGGAGGCGATCGAGGCGGGCCTGGTGCATCAAGGACGCCACCCGCGAGCGGACCTGCGCTATGGCTGTGGTGATCTTCCCTGAGGTCTAATGGCTGCAGTTTTTTTGCGCCAAGATATCGGCCCGTTGGCGGAAAGGGTGGGATTCGAACCCACGGTGAAGTTACCCCCACGACGGTTTTCAAGACCGTTGCCTTAAACCACTCGGCCACCTTTCCGTGGATTGCCTCATGCCGGGCACACGGCGCTGCTGCAAGGGGTGAAAGGGCCGGGCGCCTGCAATTCGCGGTTTGGCCCCGGGCGGAAAATTGTGCCATCAGATCGGACATGAAGCGTACCCGAGTTCTTGTCCCCCTTTTGCTGCTCGCAGCCTGCACCACGCCGGCGCGTCCCCCGGTGGTCGTGGCGCCGGCACCGGTTGTTCCGGTGACACCGCCACCGCCGGCCGTCGTCGCGCCCCCGCCGCTGCCCCGGAACGCGGCTTTTGCAACCTGGCTTACCCAATATCGCCAGCGTGCGCTGGCCCGCGGCGCCACCCCTGCAGCGGTCGAAAATTTGCTGGCCGGGGTGGAACTGCAACCCCGGGTGTTGGCACTCGACAAGCGCCAACCGGGGGACAGCGGCAGCGCATCGGCACGCTTCGATGTCTATCTGGCGCGCCAGGTCGATGCCGGGCGGATCAACCTGGGGGTTGCCGCGGCCAGTCGCGTCTCGGGCACGCTGGCGGCCGTGCAAGCGCGCACCGGGGTGCCGGGGGAGATAATGCTCGCGATCTGGGGGCTGGAATCGGGCTATGGCAAGGTGACCGGCAATTTCGACGTGCCGAGTGCGCTGGCATCGCTCGCCTGGGACGGCCGCCGCGCCGCGCTGTTCACCGCCGAGCTCGATGCTACGCTGCGCATCCTCGAAAAAGGGCTGGCAACGCGCGAGACGCTGCGCGGCAGTTGGGCCGGCGCGATGGGCCAGCCGCAGTTCCTGCCGTCGTCCTTTCTCGCCTACGGGCTTGATGGCGACGGCGATGGCCGCGCCGACATCTGGACCAACGAAGCCGATACGCTGATGTCGATCGGCAATTATTTCAAGCAGAAGGGCTGGCAGACCGGCCTGGCATGGGGCTTGCCCGTCACCCTGCCTGACGGTTTCGATCGCGGTGCCATCCGGCCGGTCGAAAAGCCCAAAACCTGTGTGCGCCCGCTTGAAAGGCACAGCCGCTGGCTGCCGGTGTCGGAATGGAAGGCGAAGGGCCTGGCCGGGGCCACTCCCTTTCCGGCCGATGATGTGCTGGCAGCGTTGATCGAGCCCGATGGCGACGGGCAGGGGGCCTATCTGGTCACCCGCAATTATCGGGTCATCATGGATTATAATTGTTCAAACTTCTATGCGCTGTCGGTGGCGCTGCTCGGCGATGCGATCACCGGTCGCGCGCGCTGAGCCGGCACGGCATCGGCACGCCCTTGCGGTGCTGCTGCTTGTCTCCGGCTGCGCGACACGGGTGCCGCCGCTGGCATCACCGCCGTCTCCCGGTGCTCCGGCGGTTGGCCCGTCTGTTGCCGCATCAGCACGGCCACCCCAACGCCCGGTGCCGCCAGTCAAGATCGGCAAGCCCTACCAGGTCTATGGCGTCACCTATTACCCCGCCGATGATCGCGGCTATGACCAGCGCGGTATCGCCAGTTGGTACGGACCGGGTTTCCACGCCCTCGATACCGCCAATGGTGAGCGCTATGATCAGGATGATCTGACCGCGGCGCACAAGACCCTGCCGATGCCGAGTTGGGTCGAGGTTGAAAATCTCGACAACGGCCGCAAGCTGACCGTGCGGATCAACGATCGCGGGCCGTTCGTGGCCGGGCGGATCATCGACCTGTCGCGCAAATCGGCGCAATTGCTGGGTGTCGATCGCGCCGGCACGGCTCGGGTGCGGGTGCGGCGGGTGTATCCCCAAGGCAAGCCCCAAGCCCCGGTTATGATTGCCGCGGCGACCCCGGGCTTGCCCGAAGTGTCTGCCGATCTGGCACTACCGCCGGTGCGCACCGTCGATTTGCCCGGCGCGACGCCCACCGCAAAGGGCAATTTGTTCGTGCAGGTCGCTGCCTTGTCCGAACCCGGCCGGATCGCCTGGTTGACCGGCTATCTGTCCGCCTTTGGCCGTGTGGTTACCGAAAAAGCGCCGTCCGGCCTGACTCGGGTGCGGCTTGGCCCCTATGTCGATGCCAATTCCGGCAACGCTGCGCTGGCGCAGTTGCGCGCGGCGGGCTACACCGATTCCCGACTGGTTTCGACCGCGCCCAAACCTTGATCGCATTTTTTGAAAGTGTTCCCGACGATGCGTCCGTTCCTGTTTGCTGCCCTGCTCGCCACTGCCATCCCGGTGCTCGCCCAGGCGCCGAGCTATAATACCCCCGCCGCCTTTGCCTATATGAAGGACCTGTCGAGCGGCGCCGTGCTCTATGCCAAGGATGCCGACACGCGCATGCCGCCGGCCTCGATGGGCAAGATGATGTCGGTCTATGTCGCCTTCCAGATGATCAAGCGCGGCGAGGCCCAGCTTGACCAGAAGGTCATGGTGCGTCCCGAAACCTGGACGAAATGGCATTCGCAGGGCTCGACGATGTTCCTGTCGGTCAACGAACAGGTCAGCGTCGAAAACCTGCTGCACGGTATCGTGACGCTGTCGGGCAATGATGCCTGTGTCGTCCTTGCCGAAGGGCTGGGCGGTACCGAGCAGAATTACGTCGCGCTGATGAACCGTGCCGCGCAGAAAATGGGCCTCAAGAATTCGCATTTCGCCAACACCAATGGCTGGCCCGACCCGAACGAATATGTGACGGCGCGCGACCTCGCGATCATCGCCGAAGCGACGATCCGGGATTTCCCCGATCTATATAAAAAATTCTACGCCAAGGACAAATTCACCTGGGGCAAGACGCTGGGCAAGGGTGAGGATATCACCCAGCCCAACCGCAACCCGCTGCTTGGCAAGATCTCGGGCGCCGATGGCCTGAAGACCGGCCACACCGAAGAAGCCGGCTATGGGTTCACCGGTTCGGCCGAACAGAATGGCCGCCGCATCGTGATGGTTGTCGCCGGCCTGTCGTCCTTCAACGAACGTGTCGCGGCGTCGGTGGATTTCATGAACTGGGGCTTCAACGCCTGGCAAGCGATTCCGCTGGTCAAGGCGGGCAAGGTGGCGGGCCAGGCCAAGGTCGCGGGTGGTGCCGAAACCACTGTGGCCATGGTCGCGCCGCGTGATCTTTATGCCACCGTGCCGCGCGGGTTGGGCAGCGAGCGCACGTCACGCACGGTCGCCGTCGCGGGTTTGAAGGCGCCGGTTCGCAAGGGCCAGAAGGTCGGTGAACTGATCGTTTCGGTCAAGGGCCTGTCCGACAGCCGACTGCCGCTCGTCGCCGCGGTCGCGGTCGAGGAAGCCGGACCGGTGCTGGCGGCGTGGAACTGGCTGAAGTCGCTGTTCGGTTACTAGGTTGGCCGGCCGCTTCATAACGCTCGAAGGCGGCGAAGGCAGCGGCAAGTCCACCCAGGCGCGGCTGCTCGCCGAGCGGCTGCGCAGGCAGGGACTCCAGGTGATCCTGACCCGCGAACCCGGCGGTACGCCCGGCGCCGAAGCCGTGCGAGCGCTGCTGGTAACGGGCGAAACCGATCGCTGGAGCCCCTGGGCCGAAGCGTGCCTCGTCAATGCGGCGCGTGCCGACCATGTCGAGCGCGTTATCCGGCCGGCGCTGGCGCGGGGCGAGTGGGTGATCTGCGACCGCTTTGTCGATTCGACGCGGGCCTATCAAGGGGCGGGCAAGGGGCTCGACGACGCGGCGTTATGTGCTTTGCACGCGCAGGTGACCGGTGACCTTTGGCCCGATCTGACGCTGGCGCTCACACTCCGCCCCGAACAGGGGCTGGCGCGCGCCGGCGCCCGGGGCGCGACCGAAGCGCGCTTCGAAGGTCATGATGTGGCGTTTCACGCACGGGTGGCCGCGTTCTTCGCAGCGTTGCCCGCGCGCGAACCGCGGCGTTGCCATGCCATTGCCGCTGATGGCGCCGTTGAAGCCATCGCCGCCGATATCGCGGCATTGGTCGGCGCATGATCGGCCATGATGACCAGATAGCTGCCTTCAAGGCGGCCTTTGCCGGTGATCGCCCGCATCATGGCTGGTTGCTGACCGGGCCGCAGGGGCTGGGCAAGGCACTTTTCGCACAAACGGCGGCGATCTGGCTGCTGGCCGGCAAACCGGCGGGGGATGATTTCCTGGGCGCCGAAGGCAGTGCGGCGGCATCGCTCGTCGCCGCCGGCAGCCACCCCGATTTTCGTCGCCTGGTGCGAACCGAAGACGACAAGGGCAAATTGCGCGCCGTCATTCGCGTCGATGAAGTGCGCGCGCTGCAACCACTGTTCCGCCAGACGCCATCGATTGCCAACTGGCGGATCGTGATTGTCGACAGTGCCGACGAAATGAATGTGCAATCCGCCAATGCCTTGCTGAAAAATCTTGAGGAGCCGCCTGAACAGACCTTGTTTTTCCTGATCAGCCATATGCCCGGGCGATTGCTGCCGACGATCCGCTCGCGCTGCCGTACCCTCCGCTTCAACCGGCTTGCCGATCCGGTGGTCGCGACCATTCTCGAGCGCGCTGCACCCGAACTCGATGACGAGGATCGCGCCACGCTGGTGCGCATCGCCGAAGGCGCACCGGGCCGGGCGCTGCGCTTTGCCGAAAGCGGGATTGCGGCGCTGGTCGATCAACTCGAGGAACTGGCGGTCAGCGCGCCGGCCGCGGCGCCAGCGCGCGCCCAGGCGCTGGCGCGCAGCCTGGCCGGCAAGGCCAATACAGCGCGTTACGAGGTGTTTCTCGAACTGGCGCCCGCCATGATCGCCCGCGCCGCGCGCCAACGCCATGGGCCGGCGCTGGCGCAGGCGCTCGCATTGTGGGAAGCGAGCAGTGAACTCGCCGGGGGCGCCGTGGGTCTGTCGCTCGATCCGGGGCAGGTGGCGTTCGATCTCGGCATCAAGGTGGCGGCACTCGCCGGGCGGTAGCTGCTGCGGATTTTGCCGCGGCCTGTTGCACTGCGGCACGCTTTGCCGCATTCGCTCAACGCATGACCAAGCGTTTCTACCTGACCACCGCGATCGCCTATCCCAACGGTCGGCCACACATGGGCCATGCCTATGAAGCCATCGCCACCGATGCCATCGCGCGCTTCAAACGGCTGGATGGCTATGATGTGCGTTTCCTGACCGGGACCGACGAACACGGCCTGAAAATCGCCCAGGCAGCGCGCGCCGCAGGGATAGAACCGCGCGCCTATGTCGATGGCACAGTGCAGCCGTTCATCGATCTCGACCGGCAATTGGGCATCAGCTTCGATCGCTTCATTCGCACCACCGATGCCGACCACAAGGCGCTGTGCCAGCAATTGTGGCAGCGCATGGCCGCAAAGGGCGACCTTTATCTCGACCGTTACGAAGGCTGGTACTCGGTTCGTGACGAAGCCTATTATGACGAAAGTGAACTCGTTGCCGCACAGGACGCACAGGGCGCGCCGGTAAAGCTGTCGCCGCAGGGCACGCCGGTCGAATGGACCGTGGAGGAAAGCTGGTTCTTCAAGCTGTCGGCCTATGCCGAGCCTTTGCTCGAACTTTATGCCGACCAGCCCGATTTCATCCAGCCTTCCAGTCGTTTCAACGAGATGCACGCCTTTGTTACCGGCGGCTTGAAGGATCTGTCGATGTCGCGGACCAGTTTCGACTGGGGCGTGCCGGTACCGGGCAGCCCCGGGCATGTCATGTATGTCTGGGTCGACGCGTTGGCCAATTATCTGACCGGGGCCGGCGGCATCGAGGGCGAATGGTGGCCGGCGGACCTGCATGTCATCGGCAAGGATGTCGTGCGCTTCCACACGATCTACTGGCCGGCGTTCCTGATGTCGGCCGATCTGCCGCTGCCCAAGGCGGTGTTCGGCCATGGTTTCGTGCTCAACCGCGGCGTCAAGATGTCGAAATCGGACGGCAACGTCGTCGATCCGGCCGAAATGGCAACGCGCTTCGGGGTTGACCGGCTGCGTTGGTTCCTGCTGCGCGAAGTCGCCTTTGGCGAGGACGGCAGCTACAGCGATGAGGCAATTATCGAGCGGACCAATGCCGATCTCGCCAATGGCATCGGCAATCTGGCGCAGCGCGCGCTGTCGATGGTGGCCAAGAACCTGGGCGGCGCCATGCCGGGGCCGGGACCGACCGCTGGCGCCGATGCCCTGACCGACAGCATGAAGACGCTGACCGAGGCCTATTTTGCCGCGATGAACGGCCTGCAGTTGCACCGCGGGCTCGAAGCAGTGATGGCGATGGTCAACGCCGCCAACGGCTATTTCGCCGATAATGCCCCGTGGAAGCTTGCCAAGACCGATATCGAAGCGATGGGTCATGTCCTCCACGCCACGCTCGATGCGACGCGGCGGATCGTGCTGCTCGCGCAACCAGTAATGCCCGAATCCTCGCAGCGGCTGCTCGACCTTCTTGGTATCGCCAGCGATGCGCGTGATTTCAAGGCGTTCAATGTCGTAGTTGCCACCGGAACGCAGCTTCCCGAACCGCAGGGCGTATTCCCCCGCTGGGCCGAGCCGGCCTGATGCTGGCGCTGCGGCTTGCGACTGAGGCCGATCTGCCGGCGCTGCGGGCGATGATGACGCGCGCCATCGCCGAACTGCAGACGGGCTTTCTCAGCCCCGAACAGGTCGAGGCGAGCAAGGCGGTGATGGGTCTCGATACGCAATTGATCGCCGATGGCTGCTATTTTCTCGCCGAGATCGATGGCGCCCTTGCCGGCAGCGGGGGCTGGAGCCGTCGCGCCACACTCTATGGTGGCGATCACAGTGCCGGGCGCGATGCGCGCCTGCTCGATCCGACAAGCGAGCCAGCGCGGATCCGGGCAATGTACACCGATCCTGCCCATATCCGCCGCGGTGTCGGCCGGGCTGTGCTCGCTGCGTGCGAAGACGCCGCACGGGTTGCCGGGTTTGAACGCGTCGAACTGATGGCGACACTGGCGGGCGAGCCGCTCTATGCCGTCGCCGGTTTCCAGGCCATCGAGCGCATCGAGGACAGCAACGGCGGTGCACCGGTACCGCTGATCCGCATGGGGAAGGCGTTCAAACCATGCTGATCGACAGCCATTGCCACCTCAACTACCCGGGCTTGCGCGAAGATGTGCAGGGTGTGCTCGGCCGCGCCCGGGCTGCCGGCATCGGTGGCTTTCTCGGCATTTCGACGCGGCGCAACGAATGGGACGATGTCATAGCCCAGGCCGATGCCGAGCCCGACATCTGGGCGACGATCGGCATTCATCCGCACGAAGCCGATCTCCACCCCGATACCGATACCGCGACGCTTGTAGATGCCGCGCGCCATCCCCGCGTCGTCGGCATCGGCGAAACCGGGCTCGATTATTATTACGACAAGTCCGACCGCGCCCGCCAGCAGGCGAGTTTTGCGGCGCACATCACCGCGGCGCGTGCCACCGGCCTGCCGCTGATCGTCCATACCCGCGATGCCGAAGCCGACACGCTGGCGCTGTTGCGCGCGCCCGGTTATGGCGAACTGCACGGCGTGATCCACTGCTTCACCGCCAGCCAGGCCTTTGCCGAACAAGCGCTTGCGTTGGGTTTCTACATTTCGATCTCGGGTATCGTCACCTTCAAGAACGCGCGTGATCTGCAAACCAGCGCCGCGACCATCCCCGCCGATCGCCTGCTCGTCGAAACCGATGCGCCCTTCCTCGCGCCGGTCCCAATGCGCGGCAAGACCTGCGAGCCCGGCTTTGTCGCCCATACCGCGCGCTTTCTCGCCGGCCTGCGCGGGGAAACGCCCGAAACGCTCGCCGCCAGCACGACCGCCAATTTCTACCGCCTGTTCGCCAAGGCGCGGCCGCCGGCATGAAGGTGACAATGCTCGGTTCGGGCACGTCGAGTGGCGTGCCGCGTATCGGTGGGCCGGATGGGGCAGGGGATTGGGGTGCCTGCGACCCCGCCAACCCGAAAAACCGCCGCCGCCGCGTTTCGTTGCTCGTCCAGCAGGGAAGTACCAACATCCTCATCGATACCGGGCCGGACCTGCGCGAACAATTGCTGTCGGCGCGGATCAACCATCTCGACGCGGTGTTCCTCACCCATGATCACGCCGATCACGCCCATGGCATCGACGATCTGCGCCAGGTCTTTCACGCCATGGGCACGCCGGTCGCCTGTTTCGCCTCGCCGGCGACGTGGCGTGTGCTGCGGCGACGCTTCGATTATGTTTTCGAAGGCACCAAATTCTACCCGCCAACCTGCACCGCGACCGATCTGTCCGGCCCCATCCATGTTGGCGCGATGCTGGTGACCCCGTTCGAACAGAACCATGGCAATATCGATTCAACGGGTTTCCGCATCGAATGCGGCGGCCGGGCGCTGGCCTATTCGACCGATGTGAAGGCTCTCGATGCCCGAGCTGATGCCGCACTCGCCGGGCTCGACCTGTGGGTCGTCGACGCCTTGCGCCGGAACCCGCACCCGACGCACAGCCATCTCGACCAGACTCTTGGCTGGATTGCGCGCTATCTGCCCGATCTTGCGGTGCTCACGCACATGGACCAGTCGATGGACCATGCCACGCTGTCGGCGGAACTTCCGGCCGGGGTGGCGCCGGGTTATGACGGACTGGTGATCGACCTGCCGCCCCTGCAATCATGAAGCCCGAAACCCCGCGCCAGCGTGCGCGGCGCCGCTTCGCCTTCGGTGCGCTCGAACAATTGGCCAATATCTTCGGCGGTATCACGGCGAGTGTCCTCACGGTCGGGCTGTTCCTCCCGGCAATCAACGCGTTCACGGGCACAGGCCCGCTCGATGCCGATGCGCTGCAAAGCATCGCCTTGCTGGTGGTCGGCCTCACTACGCTGACCGCAACCGCGGCCTTTGTCCTGCGCGGTCTGGCGCGGATGCTCGAGGACGAAGGCAGCCGGCACCCGATGGGCATGGAATAATGGCGATGATGGCCGCAACTCATGCTGCCGCCAGCGTTGCCGGGGCGTTCCTCGTGCTGCTGTTCCTGGCAGGTATCGCGCTGTATTTCTGGGGACGAGGCTGACGCGCAAATCAGGCGATGCGCAGCCACGCGTAAAGCAGCGACAGGGCAAAGCTCGCCAGCGTCGCCGCTGCAATGACGATCAGCGGCTTTGGCCCGGTCTTCATGATTTCCGCCAATGGCGAGCGGATTGCCGTCGCCGCCACCGAAACCGCCAGCATGATCGCCGCGGTTTCAGCAGCAAATTGCGAAACCGGCACCGGGATGATGCCCGTGGAGTTGACTCCGGCCACAACGAAAAAGCCGACAACGAACCACGGCACCGCGGGCGCCGCGCGCTTGCCGCCGGTGATTTCAAGCTGCGACGGGAACAGCAAGGCGATCACCGCCAGCACCGGGGCGAGCAACGCCACCCGCGCCAGCTTGACGATCGTCGCGGTTTCACCCGCCGCCGGCGAATAGGCATAACCCGACCCCAGCGCCTGCGCGACGTCATGCACCGACCCGCCAAGAAAATAGCCGGCCTGGGCATCGCTGAACCCGAGCGCATGCGCGACCGGCGGATAGAGCACCAGCGCCAGCGACGACATCGCCGAAATGCCGACGAGCACCAGCGTCAATTCGGCTTGGCGCACGCGGCGCTCGCCCAGCGTCGCCGACAGCGCCATGGCCGCCGAACCACCACAAATCGCGACCGCGCCGCCCGATAACACGCCATAGGCCGAGGAAAAACCCAGCGCGCGCGCCGCCAATACGCCGACACCAATGGTAACAATGACGGTGAGCACCACCATGCCGAGCGCTTCGGGGCCCAGCGCAGCGATCTGGGCGAAGGTGATGCGCGCACCGACCAGCACGATCGCCCAGCGCAGCAGTTCGCGCGCCGCCAGCGTCAGGCCTGGCGTCAACCGTCGGTCGACCGACAGGAAATTGAGCGCAAGGCCGATGAGCAGCGACATCAGCGTCAACGGCGCGCCATAGCGTTGCGAAAGGCTGCCTGCCGCCAGCGTCGCCAGCCCCGCCACGGTCAGCCCGGGCAGGTAATCGCGCAGCCGGACCTTGGGCGTCGCCTCGATATCGCCGAAAAGGTCGGCGGCCTGGGGAATCGGGCGCGATGTCATCGCCATCGGGGATATGCGACCGGGCGGCCAAGGCCAAGCGGATATACGCCGAATCCATGCGGGCAGGGGGCTCAGATGTCGGAAAAGCCGAACGGCGCGGAAGCCCCGCGGAAATCATCGGCGAGCACTTGCCGGCCGATCGGCGGGGCCGAGCGTGCGACACAGCGCGGGCGGTGGCAGAGGTGGCAAGTGACGCCGATGGGTGTTGCCGCCTCGGTGACGGGGTGATCGCGGGTGTAGATCAACTTGCCGGCATGTTCGGCGGCACAGCCCAGCGCGATAGCGCGGTCGACCCGCACCGAACCATAGGCGCCGCCACCCGCCGTCACGCTGCGCGCGATCGAAAAGAAGCGCTGACCATCGGGGAGTTCAAGCCATTGCGTGATGATCTCGCGCGGGCGCCGGAACGCCTGGTGAACGGTCCACAACGGGCAGGCGCCGCCGTGCCGGGCGAAGGGAAAGCCGGCACCATCGAGTCGTTTCGAAACATTGCCGGCCGGATCGACGCGAATGAAGAAAAACGGCACCCGCTCGTCGCCGGGCTTTTGCAGCGTCGTCAGCCGGTGGGCGGTCTGTTCGAAGCTAGTGCCGAACTGGCGCGCGAGTTTTTCGACGTCGTAGTGCCGCGCCTCGACTGCCCGGGCGAAGCCCGAATAGGGCATCAGCAGCGCTGCAGCAGCATAGCTGGCCAGCGCCTTCTGGGTCAGTCGTCGGCCGCTTTCCGTTGTGAAGCTGCCGTCGCCCAACGCAGCTTCGGTATCGGTGCGCAGTTCGAGATAGGCGAGTTGCAGGGCCAGCTGGAACGTCTGGCTGGCGGTATCGAGCGTATCGTCGAGCAACACCTCGTCGCGATGGCGATCGAAACGCCGCATGGCACCGCCCATCACTTCGGGGGGCAGGCGGCGGACGCGCAGCTTGTGCCGCGCCTTCAAATGCGCGGCGAGACCGCCGGCATCCTTGACCGTTTCGGCAAGACGTTCGGCAGCATCATCGAGTGCCGGGAAATTGTTGCGCCGGGCGGCCAGGAAGCGCCGCGCCTCGGCCACCGGGTCGGACGCTTCCGCGCTGCCGCCGCTTGCCTCGGCACCACGATCGGCTAACGCCAGATGTTCCTCGCGATAGGCAGTGTGGAGGCGCAGGAACGCCTCGGTGATACCGGGAAAGCCGGTGACGACATCCGATACTTCCAGGCTCGGCACGTCGATATCGGTAAACATCGGGTCGCGGAGCACGGCCTGGAGCCGCGCCGATTGTTCATTGGCGTCGCCGCTGGCGAGATCGGCCATGTCGATTTTATATGTGCGGGCGAGACGCAGCAGCATATCGGCGGTGAGGGGGCGCTGGTTGCGTTCCAGCAGCGCTACGTAAGACGCCGAGATATCGAGGTCGGTCGCCATATTGGCCTGGGTGAGCCCAAGGTCGCGCCTGAGCCGGCGCAAGCGTGGGCCCATGTAGACAGGACGTTCGTTTGACATGGCTCGACTCGCGGAATTTGTATAGTCCTTACAACATGACAAGGAAACTGAGTAAAGTCTTACAGATGGACTTGAAACCGGGTTACATCTCTCAAGCCACGCGCCTACCCGCCGTTGCAACATCATTGCCACCAAGGACGGGTCCATGTCGTATCAAGACCATATCACCAGCGTCAACGCGCTGATCAGCCAGCAAAAGGGCACTTGGGACGGCATCAGCGCCGAATCCGTTGCTCGCATGCGCTTGCAGAACCGTTTTCAGTCGGGCCTCGAGATCGCGAAATATACCGCCGCGATCATGCGCCGCGATATGGCCGCCTATGATGCCGATCCGGCCAATTACACCCAGTCGCTGGGTTGCTGGCACGGCTTCATCGGCCAGCAGAAGATGATTTCGATCAAGAAGCATTTCGGCTCGACCGAGCGTCGGTATCTCTATCTCTCGGGCTGGATGGTCGCCGCGCTGCGCAGCGAATTCGGCCCGCTGCCAGACCAGTCGATGCACGAAAAGACCAGCGTTCCAGCGCTGATCGAAGAGCTCTATACATTCCTGCGCCAGGCCGATGCCCGTGAACTCGGCATGATGTTCCGCGATCTCGATGCCGCGCGTGCCGCCGGCGACCAGATCAAGGCCAAGCAGCTGATGGCCGCGATCGATGGCTACCAGACCCATGTCGTGCCGATCATTGCCGACATTGATGCCGGGTTCGGCAATGCCGAAGCGACCTATCTGCTCGCCAAGAAGATGATCGAAGCCGGCGCCTGCGCCTTGCAGATCGAAAACCAGGTCAGCGACGAAAAGCAGTGCGGCCACCAGGATGGCAAGGTCACCGTGCCGCACGAGGACTTTCTCGCCAAGGTGCGCGCCTGCCGGTACGCTTTCCTCGAACTCGGCATCGATGACGGCATCATCGTTACCCGTACCGACTCGCTCGGCGCCGGCCTGACCAAGCAGATCGCCGTGTCGAAGGAGCCCGGCGATATCGGCGACCAGTACAACAGCTTCCTCGATTGCGAGGAAATCGATCCGTCGACGGCGCGCAACGGCGATGTCATCCTCAACCGCGATGGCAAGTTGCTTCGCCCCAAGCGCCTGCCGTCGAACCTGTTCCAGTTCCGTGCCGGATCGGGCGAGGACCGCTGCGTGCTCGATTGCATCACGAGCCTGCAGAACGGCGCCGATCTGCTCTGGATCGAAACCGAAAAGCCCCACATCGAACAGATTGCCGGCATGGTCGACCGCATCCGCGAAGTCATTCCGAATGCCAAATTGGTCTACAACAATTCGCCGAGCTTCAACTGGACTCTGAACTTCCGCCAGCAAGTCTATGATGGCTGGGTTGCAGCGGGCAGGGACGTCGGCAGCTATGATCGTGCCCGGCTGATGAGCGTCGATTACGACGGCACCGACCTCGGCAATGAAGCCGATGAACGTATCCGCACGTTCCAGCGCGACGCCGCCAAGCGCGCCGGCATCTTCCACCACCTCATCACGCTGCCGACCTATCACACCGCAGCGCTGTCGACCGACAATCTCGCCAAGGAATATTTCGGTGAGCAGGGCATGCTCGGCTATGTGAAGGGCGTGCAGCGCAAGGAAATCCGTGAAGGCATCGCTTGCGTGAAGCATCAGAACATGTCGGGCTCCGACATCGGCGACGACCACAAGGAATATTTCGCCGGCGAAGCCGCGTTGAAAGCCGGCGGCGCGCATAATACGATGAACCAGTTTGCGGCGTAGCGCCGCGAGCGCGCAGCGAAAGCTGAACGCCGACAGGCGCAAGCCCGGCCGGCGGGGGGGCGGGCCACAAATACGCCCCCCCCCACCCAC
>JANPKK010000051.1:0-1778 GCA_031426015.1 Alphaproteobacteria bacterium | reverse complement strand
CGCAGGATATATTCCTGGATCGAGGCGCGGATCCACCACATCGCATAGGTGGCGAGGCGAAAGCCCTTTTCGGCATCGAATTTCTTGACGCCCTGGATCAGCCCGATGTTGCCTTCGGCGATCAGCTCGGCCACCGGCAGGCCATAGCCGCGATAGCCCATGGCGATCTTGGCGACGAGGCGCAGGTGGCTGGTGACCAGCTTGGCGGCGGCTTCGGGGTCCTGATGCTCCTCCCAGCGCTTGGCGAGCATATATTCCTGCTCGGGCGCCAGCAGCGGAAATTTGCGAATTTCGGCGAGATAGCGGTTGAGCCCGTCTTCGCCGCCAAGGGCGGGGATCGACGTGCGGACAGCGGGGACATTGGCCATTTCGATTATCCTTCCTGGTCGTTTGAAAGACGACCGATCAACTCCACTATATCGGCCGGCAAGGCCGATTCGAAAGACAGTTTTTCTTGGGTCAACGGATGCACAAACCCCAGTGTCGCCGCGTGCAACGCCTGCCGGGCAAAGCCCAGTTCCTGCATAACGGCCGAAAGGCTGCCGGGGGTGCGTCCATAGGTGGCGTCGCCCAATAAGGCATGACCGATGGATGCCATGTGAACGCGGATCTGGTGGGTGCGCCCGGTTTCCAGCCGGCATTCGACCTGGGTTGCATGGCGGAGGGTGCGGACACTGCGATAGTGGGTCACCGCGCGCTTGCCGCGGCCTTCCGGCACGATAGCGATCTTCTGGCGGTTGGCGGTGGAGCGCGCCAGCGCCGCCTCGATCCGCCCCGCCGGCGGCGCCGGATGGCCGGCAACGATGGCGGTATAGCGGCGCTCGACGGTGTGGGCGGCGAACTGGCGCGACAGGAACTCGTGCGCCGGATCGGTCTTGGCGACGACCAGCAGCCCCGACGTATCCTTGTCGATACGATGCACGATCCCCGGCCGCGCCACGCCGCCGATGCCCGACAATCGCCCGGCGCAATGGTGGAGCAGCGCATTGACCATCGTACCGTCGTAATTGCCCGCCGCCGGATGGACGACGAGCCCCGCCGGCTTGTCGACGATGAGCAGAGCTTCGTCTTCAAAGACGATGGTCAGCGGGATATCCTGCGCCACGGTTTCGGAAGGAGTCGGCTCGGGGATGACGAGCGTCAGCGCCTCGCCGCCCTTGACCTTGAGCTTGGGGTCCCACAGCACCCCGGCGGCGCCCGAGACGCGGCCGCCGCCGACCAGTGCCTTCAGCCGTTCGCGGCTATGCTGCGGCAAGGCGATCGCCAGCGCGCGATCGAGGCGCAGGCCCGCCGCAGCGGCCGGCAACACAACATCAATCGACTTTTCGGCCCCCATCGCCTAGCCGATGTCGGGATGATCGTTGAAATTGCAAGCCGGGTCCGCGAAACCCTTTTGGCCGAAGCGGCGGCCGCCGGTGCGCACGAATGCTGCGGACTGCTGCTGGGACAGCCGGGGCGGATTATGGCCGCCGTGCCGGCACGCAATGTCGCCGCCGATCCGGCGCGCAGCTTCGAGATCGACCCCGCGACGCTGCTGCGCACGCACCGCGAGGCGCGCGGGTTGGGGCAGCAGGTTGTCGGCCATTATCACAGCCACCCCAATGGCATTGCGGCGCCTTCGTCGCGCGATGCGGCGCGGGCGGTGGCGGATGGACAGATCTGGGTGATTGTTGCGGCGGGTGAAGTCACAGCGTGGCGACTCCCTCCCCCCTGCGGGGAGAGCCTGCCCCGGACTGGATCCGGGGGCGACTCGCGCCTTGGCGCGAGCGGGGTGGGGG
>JANPKK010000050.1:0-80619 GCA_031426015.1 Alphaproteobacteria bacterium | reverse complement strand
GGCACCGCGCTGCGCCTCGAACGCCGCACGCCGCGCCGCCGCGGCCTCGCGCTCGGCCTTGCTCGGTTCCAGCGCCTCGGAAAAATTGATCCCCCAGCGCAGTTCCTGGCGATCGGAACGGGCGAAATTGACGGGACGATTGTCGATGCGCAGCAGCCGGCCGTCATCGCCGCGCTGAAAGCGATCGGGAAACGCCGCCTCCAGCTCCGCCGTCGCGGTCGGGAAGCCGGCGATCGGGTTGTCGATGCGGCTGTCGATGAAATTGGCGGTCACCGACAGATCGGCGGCAATCGGCCGGATCGTCGCCCCCAGCTTGCGCACCCGCCGGCTGTCGGCGAGCAGGCCGGGATTGCCGCCGTCGATGCGGCTGATATCGACCGTTTCACCGCGAATGAAATCGAACACCCGCACGTTGGGGGTCAGCACCTGCGGATCGCCCAATTGCTGGATCGTCGGCGCGCCCTCCTCGTCGGTCTGCGAAAAGATCAGCTCGATGCCGTCGCGCGGCCGCCAGCTGGCGCCGAAACCCGTCGTCACCAGCGTGCCGAAATCCGACAATTGATCGAGCGCGATATTGGCGTTGATCGACAGCGTGCCGAGCACCGGCAGCACATCGTTGCGCACGCTGGTCAGCGGCAGATCGAAACTCGCCTGGAAATTGCCCTGGGTGCGCGACAGGTCGGCGCGCTGGAACACGCCCAAGCGGCGCGATTCGGATTGCAGGCTACGCGCCTGGACCCCGGCCTTCAGGCTGGCGGCCAGTTCGCCGGCGGGGAGCAGCAGCAGCGCGCCATTGGCGGTCAGGTCGGCATCGGCGGCATCGGTATTGCTCGTCGCGCGGTCCTGGATCAGCGCGCCGGCCAGCGCTGCAGAGCCAAAGGGGTTGAGCGCCGGATCGCGCGCCAGCAGCGCCGCCTGGACGCCGGTCAGGTCGAGGCCGCGATCGGTCAGCGTTTCGGTTTCGCCGTGGCTGTAGTTGGCGGTCAGCGCCCAGGTCCAGCTTTTGACCCGGCCGTTGAGCGCGGTGCCGACGCGCCCGGTCCAGTCATCGGCCTGGCGCTGCAACGCGGTCGCGCCATAGCGATTGACCAGCGTGCTGCCGGCAAAGGGCGAAAACGGGCTTCCGGCGGGAACGGCAAGGCTGGCCGAGGGCAGGCCGATCAGGCTGTTGCGATCGTTCGATTCGAAGCCGCCGGTGATCGTCGCCGCGACATTGCCGAGGATCGTGCCCGCATAGCTGCCGCCCAGCGTCAGCGTGCGGGTTTCGGGCAACAGCGATCGTGCCTGCCCCAGGCTGGTGACCTTGGCATTGTTGGCCCCGGCCACGAAATCACTCAAGCGCGGCGCCGCAGTGGCGGCACCGGCGGGCACGGCGGCCACAGTGACCGTTTGCCCGGCGAGTGCGCTCAACGCCGGGTCGATCCCGGCGCCCGCGACCGGCGCCGTCACATTGCCGGCGAGGTCGAACGGCCGCGATGGCGCCGGCTGGACGATATTGCGGTCGGCCTCGCGCAACAGGCTGTCATACGAAACTTCGGCTTCAAGGCTGAGCCGCGTGCCATTGCGCAGCCGCAGGAAATTGAGATCACCCTCCACCGAGCGGCGACCGCCCTGCAGCGGCCCACCAAGTTCAAGCTCTCCGGTCACGGCGCGAAAACGCTGGCGAAGGACGAAGTTCACCACGCGCTGGTCGGCGCGATAGCCGTATTTGAGCGCGACTTCCTCGGGCAAAATCTCGACGCGCTCGATCGCTTCGGGGGGAATGTTGCGGATTTCGGCAAAGCCCGAAACGCGCTTGCCGCCGATCAGCACGATCGGCATGCCGCCGCCACGGCCGCGGCCGCTGCGCGTCTGGGGCGCCAGTTCCTGCAGCAGTTCGGCGATGCTCGAGGCGCCGATGGCGCGGATATCCTGGGCATTCAGCGTGACTTCGGCGGGGATATCACCCAGCACCTTGCCGCGATCGCGCACGCCGTTGACGACGATGGTATCGGGTTCGTCCGCCGGATCGTCGGTGGCAGCGCCGCTGGTCGGCGCATCGGTGGCAGCGCCGCCGGCCGGCGCATCGTCAACGCGCACCGGGCCGGTGGGCGCCAATTGAGCAAGAGCACCGCCGGACAGAAGAGTCGCAGCGAGCAACACCGGCACGGCCGATGCAGACAGGGAAAAATTGATGACCATGAACTCGTATACGACTGCGGGGGGACAAGCTCTCTTAACGTCCGACGACACACAAATCCCTCGAAACCCTTGAACTGCGACATTTCATGCGCCGGTCTGACGGCGCTCCGATCAGCATCGTTCATGATTAGGACAAAATTTACATTGCCGGATTATTTAACATTTCGATGAACAATGGCGCCCCTTGCCGGAATCGCCACAGAAGGGGGCAACGGCATGACATCGAACATGGGCCTGACATCAGGGCGACCTGGCGCGCTGCTGCGCCGCGACCGGCAAGTTTTCAATCTGCGCCGCGACCGGCGCGGGAGCGCGGCCGTCGAAATGGCACTGCTGCTGCCGCTGATGACGATGCTGGTTTGCGGCACGCTGCAATATGGCGTGCTGATGTTCACCTATAATTCGATGCTCAATGCCGCCCGCAACGGCGCGCGCGCGCTGGCGGTCGGCTCGGCCAACGAGGCCACGGTCGCCGCCACGGCCAAAGCCAGCCTGCCAAGCTGGGTCGCCGCCGGCGACTGGACGATCACGCCCCAGGATACCGCCACGACCGGCACCAACCAGGTCATCACCTCGATTTCGGTCAACAGCGACAAGGCGACGATCATGCCGATCATCCCGATGCCCGATAAACTCGATGTCCGCGTCGTCATGCTCAAGGAAGCCTGAAAATGGCAGGCACGTCGCCGATGCAGCGCGGGCGGACCCTTGGCCGGCACGGCAATATCGCGGTTACCATCGCGCTCGCCGCCCCGGCGCTGATCGGCGCGGTCGGTTTCGGCATCGATTCCGCGCTGGTGCAGATCCAGCGGACACGGTTGCAGAATGCCGCCGATGCCGGCGCCACCGCCGGCGCTCGCCAGCTCAAGGTCCCCGCCGATGTCCCGACAACGGCAATCACGCTGGCCAAGGCCAATGTGCCCGAGGGCAACGATGCCAGGCTCAGGGACAATGTGCTCAAGGCCGCCGATATCGTGCAGGGCAACTGGAACGGCACCACCCGCGTGTTCACGCCGGCGGGCGTTCCCAACAACGCCGTCCGGGTCACCACCCGCTTTGCCGCCGCCAATGGCAACCCGCACAAGCTGATCTTCGGCAAGCTGATCGGGATCGAAGCGGCCGACCTGTCCGCCACCACAACCGCGGTTGCACGCGACAAATGCGTCATCAGCACGACCGCTGCGCTGGTTTCGGCCAGCCTGCCGACAGCGACCCGGGTCATCACCCAGGGCCAGAACTGCCTGCCGGCCAGCGGCTGGGCGACCAACCAGGCCTGTTATTATGCCACCCCGAACAACAACCCGATCATCCGTGTCGACAGCGCCTATGCCGGCGCCGCCGTCGTCACCTTCAAGCTGGCCAGCCCGGCGCGGACCTTCAATTTCAGCGCCCCCTACCGCGGCTCCTTCTGGGTGGCGCTGACCGATTTCACCCTGGCAAACAGCGGCAGTAACACCATGGTTTTCAACAGTTTCAAGTCCAACCCGGTCGTCGCTGTCGGCGGCGGGACGGCAACCTATGTCAACCGCTACAACATCACCCCCAGCCTGCCCGGCACACCGATCTGCGAAGGCGGCAGCGGCGGGGTGACGGCGTCGCTGGTCAGCTGAGGCTTTTCTTCGCGGCGGAATGCGCTAGCGTCGCAGGCATGATCCCCAGCTTCGATATCGCCGCCGTCCGCACCGCCTTTCCGGCGCTTGCCCTCACCGATGCCGGCGCACCGCGCCGTTATTTCGACGCGCCGGCCGGTACGCAGGTGGCAGGCCGTGTCATCGATGCGATGCGCGACGCGATGCTCAACGCCTGTGCCAATGACGGCGGGGCGTTCCGCACCTCGATCGCCGCCAGCGCCATCGTCGACGCAGCGCACGAAGGTGCCGCGGCGCTGTTCGGCTGCGACGCCGACGAGATCGTCTTCGGGCTCAACACCACCTCGCTGTTCTTCGAATTCGCCACGTTGCTGTCGCGCGATTGGCAGGCGGGCGACGAGATCGTGCTGACCCGCATGGACCATGACGCCAATGTCTCGCCCTGGCTGCAGGCCGCCGCCGACAAGGGCGTGACGGTGCGCTGGCTCGAATGGGACCGCGAGAGCTTCGAATTCCGCTACGATACGCTCGACAGCCTTATTGGCCCCCGCACCCGGCTGGTCGCGGTCGGCCAGGCGAGCAATTTTCTCGGCACGATCAACGATGTCGCGCGGGTCTGTGCGGCGGCGCGCGCGGTGGGGGCGATCAGCGTCGTCGATGCGGTGCAATCGACGCCGCATATCGCCATCGACGTGCGCGCCATCGGCTGCGACATCCTTTGCGCCTCGGCGTACAAGTTCTTCGGGCCGCACGCGGCGATCATGTACCTGTCGCGCGCGATGCAGGCGACGTTGCGGCCGTGGAAGGTGCGGCCCTCGGTGGAATCCATGCCGACGCGCTTCGCCCCCGGCACGCCGAGTTTCGAGGCCCAGGCCGGCACGCTCGCCGCCATCGACCATTTCGCCTGGATCGGCAGCCATTGCGGCGGCGCGCTCGCGGATGCGCCACTGCGCCAGCGCCTGCTCGCCGGCTTCGATGCGATCATCGCCTATGAAACCGACCTGATGCGGCAGTTTCTGACCGGGCTCGCCACCCTGCCCGGCATCACGCTGCACGGCATCGGCAACGCCAACCGGCTGGCCTCGCGCGTGCCGACCTTCACCTTTTCGATCGCCGGGCATGACGCACCGGACGTGGCGGCGGCGCTGGCGGCGCGGAACATCTTTTGCTGGGCGGGCTATTTCTACGCCTGGGAGCCGGCGACGGTGCTGGGCTTGCGCGAAGGGCCGGGAGCGCTGCGCATCGGGCTGTCGCACTACAACGACGCGGCGGAAGTCGATGCGTTGATCGACGCGCTGCGCGAGATCACCGCTTAGACTTCCCCCTCACCCGGGCCGCGGCAAGCGCCGCGTCTCTCGAGCTCGCCCGCAACGGGAGAGGTTTTCACACCTGCTGCAAATGCAGCACGACCGCCGTTTCCGGGCGCAGCCGCGGTGGTTGCAGCCCCGCCTGCATCAGCAGCGCGCCCGCGACCACCGCACCGTCGGTCGCCGGCCAATCCGCCCCCAGCCGCGGCGGCCAGACCCGTATCACCCGATACTCCGCCCCGGCGTCGAGCCCCGCCAACCGCAACGGCGCGCCGAAATAGCCTGGCGCTTCGGTGACGACCGTCCACGACAACAGCGCCTCGCGCTTGTCGGGCGCGACAATGGCGAAGGCGTTGATCCCGGCTTCGGCATCGATCCGGACCAGATCGCCGCCATGGATGAGCGCCCGGTGCGCCTTGTGGACCGCCACCCCCGCCGCCAGGCCGGCCGCGTCGCGGTCATCCAATTCACGCAGGTCGAGTTCCATCCCCATGTGCCCGAACAGCGCCGTCGCGACGCGCAAGCCCATCGACAGCCGCCGCCCGGTGATGTGGCAGGTGGCGGGGCCGACATGGGCACCCATCACCTCGGGCGGGAAGAAGTGCGAAAAGCCGCGCTGGATCGCCAGCCGGTCGATCGCGTCGTTCGAATCCGATGTCCAGATGCGGTCGGTGAACGCCAGCACGCCATAATCCGCCCGGCCGCCGCCCGAGGCGCAGCTTTCGATCTCCACCGCCGGTTGCGCCGCGCGCAGCCGGGCGAGCAGCGTGTAAACACCCGCCACATGCGCGACCGCCCCGGCGCGGCCATCGCCGCCGCCCGGGTGGCTGAGATCGCGGTTCATGTCCCATTTGAGATAGGCGATGGCATGGTCGCGAAGCAGCGCATCGAGTACGCCGAACAAATGGTCGCGCACCTCGGCGCGGCCGCAATCGAGCACCAATTGGTGGCGGAAATCGAGCTGCGCCGCGCCGGCAACGCCGAGCACCCAATCGGGGTGGGCGCGATACAGATCACTGTCGGGATTGACCATTTCGGGTTCGACCCACAGGCCGAATTCCATGCCGAGGTCGCGGACGGTGGCGATCAACGGCGCGAGGCCATCCGGGTAAACCCCGGCGTCGACCGTCCAGTCGCCAAGCCCGGCGCGGTCGCTGCGCCGGCCCTTGAACCAGCCGTCATCGAGAACGAAACGCTCCACGCCGACCGCCGCGGCGCGTGCCGCCAGCTCGGCGAGCACCGCCGGATCGTGATCGAAATAGACCGCTTCCCAGCTGTTGTAATGCACCGGGCGCGGTTTGGCGCGCAGCCGGGCGTGCTCAGGGCGGGCGCGCAGATAGTCATGGAACTGCCGCGACAGCGCCGACAGGCCGGCATCGGAAACACTGGCGTACAGCGCCGGGCTGGTCAGCGTTTCACCCGCCGCCAGGCGAATTTCGCCCGGCAGATACAGTGCTTCGGCCATCACCAGCGCCCGACCATCCGAAAGCGTCTCGACCGCCAGCCGGTGGTTGCCGCTCCACCCGAGATGCCAGCCATAGGCGAGGCCCTGCGCTTCGCCGGTGGTCGCGGTGCAGGCGATGATGCCCGGAAACGCATCGTGACTCGTCCGCCCGCGGCGATTTTCGCGCACCAAGGCGCCCATCGGACGCGCTTGCCGCCGCAGCTGGAACTCGCCGGCCCATCGGCCCTCGAAACCGATGAGATCGGCCACGAACCCCGGGATCGGCAGCACCGGCGCCGCCAGCGATTCGACCGCCAGCACGCCATCCCCAGCGTTGGTCAGTCGTGTCGTCGCCACCAGCACATTGCCCTCGATGGCCAGTTCATGTTCGAGCACCAAGCCGTTCGCCGCATCGCGCGACACCAGCACCACACGCGTCGGCGTCGCCTGCACACCCTCCAGCCGGCACAGGCTCGCCCAGCCCTGCCCCTCCCGATGCGCCGCCAGCCCCGGCCGCCCCGGCCATCCATCGCCCGCCTGCGGCGTCAGCGCCAGCAGCGGCGGCACGGAAGGCGATGCCGGCGCTTCGCCGCGGTGGCCGAGCAACGCAACTCCGGCGGGATCGACATCATCGGGCAGCCTCGGCCCCCAATACAGCGCCGCCACGCCGCCCGCCGTCGCCAGCACCAGCGTCACCGCCGCGCCATCGAGGCGCACGAATTCGGGAATTGCCATGGCCGCCAGCTTTCGCCGCAACACCGTGACTGTGCAAGTCCGCGCGCCGGCCGTAAAAGAACCCATGCTGGGCGTCTGCTATTATCCCGAACATTGGCCACAGGACTGGTGGGCGCGCGATGCCGCGCGCATGAAGGCGCTCGGGCTCAGCTATGTCCGCATCGGCGAATTCGCCTGGAGCCGTCTCGAGCCCGACCCCGGGCGCTATGATTTCGACTGGCTCGACCGCGCCATCGCCGTACTGGGCAATGCCGGGCTAAAGGTCGTGCTGTGCACCCCGACCGCGACGCCGCCGAAATGGCTGGTCGACGCCCATCCCGACATATTGCCCGTCGACCCCGGCACCGGCCGGGTGCGAGGCTTCGGTTCGCGCCGGCATACGGACTTTTCGAGTGCCCCCTGGCTCGACGCGGCGCTGCGCATCACCCGCGTCCTCGCCGAACGCTATGGCGACAACCCGCACATCGCCGGCTGGCAGACCGACAATGAACTCTGTTGCCACGACACCGCCCTGTCGGCCTCCCCCGCCGCCCGCGACGGCTTCCGGCGCTGGCTGGCGGAGCGCTACGGCCATGTCGGCGCGCTCAACACCGCCTGGGGCAATGTCTTCTGGTCGATGGAGTATCGCAGCTTCGACGCGATCGAACTGCCGGTCGGCGCCGTCACCGAAACCAGCCCGGCGCACCGGCTGGCGTGGCGGCGCTATGCCTCGGACATGGTCGTGGCCTTCCACGACGCCACTTGCACGATCCTGCGCGACCATGCGCCAGGGCGCTTCATCACCCATAACTTCATCCCGATGGATGAAACCGGCATCGACAATCACGCGCTCGCCGCGCCGCTCGATTTCGCGTCGTACGACAATTACCCGCTCGGGCGCGCCGATCTGGCGCTGGCGCGGGCATCGGCGGCCGATTTCGCGCCCTTCATGCGCACCGGCCACCCCGACATGCAGGCGGTGCTGTTCGACCAGACCCGCGGCCTGACCGGGCGGCCGTTCTGGGTGATGGAACAACAGCCCGGCCCGGTGAACTGGGCGCGCCACAATCCGCGCCCGGCGCCCGGCATGGTGCGGCTGTGGAGCTGGGAAGCCTTTGCCCATGGCGCCGCGGTCGTCAGTTTCTTCCGCTGGCGCCAGGCGCCGTTCGCGCAGGAACAGATGCACGCCGGGCTGTTGCGCCCCGATTCGTCGGAGGCCGAGGCCTGGCCCGAGATCGCGCTGCTGGCGGCCGAATTGGGTCAGATCGTGCTCCCCGAACCGACCCCGGCGCCGGTCGCGATCATCATCGACACCGAAGCGCAGTATCTGTCGGATATCGAGGCGCAGGGACGCGGGTACGACTACACGGCGGTGGTCCACCAATGGTATCGCGTGCTGCGCCGGCTGGGGGTCGATGTCGACTTCGTGCCGCCGGGCGCTGCGGTCGCCGACTATAAACTTGTCCTCGCCCCGGCGCTGGCGATGCCCGACAGCCTCGCCGTGGCGCGGCTGGCCGATACCCATGCGCTCGTCGTCATCGGCCCGCGTTCCGGCGCCAAGACCAAGGATCTGACCATTCCCGATGGGCTGCCGCCGGGGCCGTTGCGTGCTCTGCTGCCGATTCGCGTGCTGTCGGTCGAAACATTGCGCCCCGATTGCCCCGGGGCAATCAGCTTCAACGGCGCGGATTTTGCCAGCACGCGCTGGCGCGAGAGCCTCGATGCCGGCGATGCGCAGGTGCTGGCGAGCTATGAGGACGGCAGCCCGGCGCTCGTCCGCCATGGCCGTGCGCATTATCTGGCGACGCTGACCGATGATGGCTTTCTGGAGGCGTTTTTCACCAGCCTGTGTGCGGAGGCGGATATTGCGGTGACGCCGCTGGCCGGATCACTGCGGCTGCGGCGGCGCGGCGACCTGGTGTTTGCGATCAATTATGGCGCGACGGCGGTGACGGCGCCGGCGCCCGATGGTGCGACGTTCGTGCTCGGCAGCCGGACGATCGACCCGCATGACCTGGCGATCTGGCGGGAATAACCAACTCCCTCCCCCCTGTGGGGAGGGCGACTCGCGCTCTTGCGCGAGCGGGGTGGGGGTATCCGTTTTGCCACTTGCGAACCCCCACCCCGCTCGCTTCGCGAGCCGCCCTCCCCGCAGGGGGGAGGGAGTTACGCGTCCTTACCCCAGATAATCGTGCAGCACCCGCCCGTATGGCAGCGTCATGTCCGTCACGATGTGCAGCCCGCCGAGCTGCTCCAGCACCGGCAGATCGGCCATCGGGCAGTTCACCGACGGCACCATCTCCAGCCGCGCCCGCCCGGTCCAGGCGCCCTTCACCGTGATCCTGTCGAAATTGATGCCGACGAGCTGCGCGATCGCCGGCGAACCGTCGATGTCGGGGATCAGCTTGAGCGTCACCTGGGTGCGCTTGAGCATCGCCTCGATCTCGCCGAGATCATCGGGGCTGCTGTGCTTGTAGACCATCGTGCCGGTCGCGACCTGCTGCTTGGCATAGGTCAGCTCGCCGGTCAGCGTGTCGCTCGCCGTCACCAGCGTCGCGATGCCGTACTTCATCGGATAGCCCCAGATCTCGCGACCGCCGGCCAGCGGCGGGCAATTGTCGACATACATCTGGACAAGGAAGTTGCATTTTTCGCCGTTGAACAGGCACGGGATCGCCTGCAACGCCGCCGAATAGGCGCCGAAACCTTCGCCATCGGGCAGATCGAGCCATTGCACCGAAACGATATCGCCATCGGGCATCAGCGGCTCGGGTAGCATCTTGCGGATCAGCGCCGGATCGGTGCGATAGTTGATAATCATGTACTGGCGGTTGAAGAATTTGTACGGCCCGGTCGGGAACGTCGGGCTCTGCAACGGCATCGCGCTGAGCTTGAGCACATCCTGCTTGTTCATCGTGCGTCCCCCCTCAACCCAATGCTTCTTCGGTGCGTGCGTCTTTGATGTAATCGAACAGCACCCGGCCGTGCGGAAGGGTCAGGTCGCTGATGAAATGCTTGCCACCCACGATGCGCTTGATCGGCAGGTCGGCGACCGGCGCGTTGACGTGCGGGATCAGCTGCAAGCGCGCCGGGCTGACCCAGCAGCCCTTCACGGTGATGTCTTCAAGGTTATAGGCGACAAGCTGGCAGATCTTCGGACTGCCATCGACATCGGGGATGATCTTCAAGTTGCACGACGTCTTGGTCATCGACTTGGCCTGGGCCTCGCTGCCACCCGGCGCTTCGGTCCATTTATAGGCCATGGTGCCCATCGCCACCGTCTGCCCGGCATAGGACAGGGTGCCGGTCAGCGTGTCGGATTCGATCGTCAGCCGCGGCAGCGCATATTTCTTGGGGAAGCCCCAGATCTCGCGCCCGGCGCTGATCGGCGGTTCGTCGTCGAGATACATTTGCGCGGTGTAATTGATCGGTTCACCATTGAAGGTGCACGGAATGACGATGCCGCTTTCGGTGTAATCGCCGAAGCCCGACGAATCGGGCATCTTGATCCATTCATAAAGAACATGATTGTCGGCATTGGGCACCAGCGGCTCGGGCACCGCGGCGCGCAGCAGCTCCGGATCGGTCTCGTAGGTGATGATCAGGAATTCGCGGTTGACGAAGCGATAGGGCCCGAGCGGGTAGCTCGGTGCCGCCGCCGGCATCGACGGCAGTTTCAGGATTTCATCGGGTGTCATCGTTCTGCGAGCTCCCCCACGCGCGAAAAATGGTCGAACAGGATTACAGGAAGGCGGAATGGATATCCGTCGAGGACTTGATCCCGACATCGTCGAAATGATCGTCCAGCCACTTGGTCGCGCATTCGCGGCCGACATCGCGCAGCTTCTTCATGAAGCCCCAGTCGGGGTTCAGCTTGCTGGTGACGCCCAGGCTGTTCATGAAGGCTTCGTCCTGGATCGAATGGATCAGCATGCGGCGATGCTTGTCGTCCTGCAGCTGGCCATCGTCGATCAGGTGGCTGACGAACGCGATCGCCCGCATTTCGCGCATCAGGCTGGAATTGAAGCTGATTTCGTTGATGCGGTTCATGATGTCCTTCGCCGACTTGGGGATTTCATCCCGGTTCAGCGGATTGATGTGGACGATGACGACATCGTTGGTCTTGCTGCCATAGATCAGCGGGAAAATCGCCGGATTGCCCATGTAGCCGCCGTCCCAATAGGCTTCGCCATCGATTTCGACGGTCTGGAACATGAAGGGCAGGCAGCCCGAGGCGAGCACCTGGTCGGGGCCGATTTCATGGTTTTCGAACATGCGCACCTTGCCGGTACGGACATTGGTCGCCGACAGGAACAGCTTGATCGGGCAACCTTCGCGCAACACGTTGAAATCGATGCTGCTTTCGAGCACCTTGCGCAACGGGTTGAAGTTCATCGGGTTGAGTTCATAGGGCGACATGACCCGCGACAGGATGTCCATCATCATGAACACCGGGCTGTAATCGAGGCTGTGGTTGCCGAGCGCCTTGTCGATGAACGACGGCTGCAACGGGCCCTTGGCGCCTTCGTCGCTGATCTTCTTCCAGAATTTTTCGAGTTCCTCGCGGGCACCATCGGCGCCGCCGATGGTCAGGCCATAGCCCAGCACCGTGGCGTTCATCGCGCCGGCGCTGGTCGCGCTGACGGCATCGAACACCACCCGGCCGTCTTCGAGCAACTTGTCGAGCACGCCCCAAGCAAAGGCACCGTGCGCGCCGCCACCCTGCAAGGCCAGGTTGACCTTCTTGCTGTTCGCAGCCGCAACATAGGCTGTCGAACCCGGCTTTGTCATCGTCGCCATACAGCCCCCTGTACTACCCCGACCGCTTTTATGTTGCGGTGCACCCAAGACATATCGCACGTTATTCGCAGGAGCAACAATGATTCGCTGCACCTGCGAACAAACGTTGAATTGTCATGAAGCCCTGTGCAATGTGGGGCGAAATTCAAAACGGGGGACTTTGCAATGCTCAAGGGATTGAATGCCGTTGTAACCGGTTCGACCAGCGGTATCGGGCTGGGAATCGCCAATGTGCTGGCATCGAAGGGTGCCAATCTGGTCATCAATGGCTTTGGTGATGCCGCGGCGATCGAAACCGAACGCGCCGGGCTCGAAGCCAAATACGGCGTCAAGGTCGTCTACAGCGGTGCCGACATTTCCAAGCCCGATGATGTCAAGGCGATGATCGACCTGTGCGTTGCAAGCTTCGGCAAGATCGACATTCTCGTCAACAACGCCGGCATCCAGTACACCGAAAGCGTCGAGAATTTCCCCGAGGAACGCTGGAACGCGATCATCGCGATCAACCTGTCGGGTGTTTTCTTCGGCATGCAGGCGGCGCTGCCGCACATGCAGAAGGCCGGGTTCGGCCGCATCATCAACATCGGTTCGGTGCATGGCCTGATCGGCAGCAAGCACAAATCGGCCTATGTCGCCGCCAAGCACGGTGTCGTCGGGCTGTCCAAGGTCGTGGCGCTCGAAAATGCCGGCACCGGCATCACCTGCAACACCATCTGCCCGGGCTGGGTCCACACGCCGCTGGTGCAAAAGCAGATCGAAGCGTCGGCCGCCGAAAACGGCATCAGCGTCGAAGCCGCGACCGAAAAGCTGCTGATCGAAAAGCAGCCGTCGAAGCAGTTCGCCACCCCCGAACAGATGGGCGAACTCGCCGCCTTCCTGTCGAGCCCGGCCGCGGCGCAGATCACCGGCGTCGCGATCCCGGTCGATGGCGGCTGGACGGCGCAGTAAGCAACAACGCCCAATCGAAAATCGCGGGGCGCGCCGGGTCGACCGTCGCGCCCTGCTGCGTTTCAGAAGTCGAAGGACGGCGCCGTGACGGTTTCGCCGCGGGCCAGCGCTTCGGCGACCAGATCGAGCGGCGCCAGATCGCAGTCGCTCTGCCCCGCCGCGATCAATTCGGCGAAGCGCCGGTACAGCCCCGGATATTCGCCGCTATCGACCAGCGCCTGCGCCACGCCGTCGATGACCAGCCGCGCCCCGCCGTCGTGCAACGCCAATTGCCCCTCGTCGGTCTCGACGACAATGTCCCACGACTGCGGGCCTTGCTGCAGAAAATCGAATTCCGCCGCGATGGCCGCCGCCCCGCACGCCAGCACCAGCGACGCCGCAATCGGCGCGGTGCGGTTGACCGGCACCGCCAGCCGCGCCGCCGTCACCCGCACCGGCCCGGGCAAAATCTCGGTCAGGATCGAAAGCGCGTTGATGCCGGGGTCGAACACCCCCATGCCGGCGGCTTCGAGGATCCAGTCCTGCCCCGGGTGCCAGCGGCGGATATCCTCGCGCCAGTCGATCCGTGCCGATCTGATATGCTTCTGCGCCAGCCAGGCCCGTGCCGGCGCCACCCCGGCGGCTTCGCGCGAATGCCAGCTCGTAAACAGCGTGCGGTCCCCCGGCACCAGGCCGCGCACGTCCGCCGGCGTCACCCCCGGCGGCTTTTCGAGCATGACGTGCCAGCCCGCCGCCAGCGCCGCCGCCGCGATGATGTGCCGGCCCTGCGGCGGGGTGCACAGCGACACGGCATCGACCTCGACGCCCGACGCGATAAGCGCATCGAGATCGCGGAAATGCGTCACGCCCTCAACGCTGGCATTGCGGCTGACCGCGGCGACGAGATCGAACCCCGCATCGGCGGCAATCGCCGGCAGATGCTGGTCCCGGGCAATCTTGCCGATGCCGATAAGCGCGAGGCGGATAGGCTGCATCGGCTATCGCTAGCGCGTCGGCGTCGCGGCGGCTAGGCTGAGCGTCATGCGCATCATCCCCCGCGACCGCCGCGACCGGCTTGGCGAAGGCCCGCTCTGGTCACCCTCCGAACAGGCGCTGTTCTGGGTCGATATCCTGGGGCAACGACTCAACCGGCTGCGGCTGGCGCCCCATGGCTTTGACGACAGCGTCACCAGCTGGGACCTGCCCGCCATGACCGGCTGGGTGATCGAGCGCCGCGATACCCCGGGCTTCATCGCCGGCACCAAGGACGGCATCGCGACGCTGACCCTCGATCCGGTCACCCTCACGATCATCGCCGCGCCCGAACCCGACCTGCCGCTCCACCGCCTCAACGATGCCAAGGCCGATGCCGCCGGGCGGCTGTATTTCGGCACCATGCCGATGGCGTGCGACACGCCGACCGGCAGCCTGTACCGCCACGACCCCGATGGCACACTGACCTTGCTCGACAGCGGCTACAGCGTCGCCAACGGTCCGGCAATCAGCGCCGATGGCGCCACGCTGTTCCACACCGATTCGGTCGCCGGGCGCATCTACCGCTTCGCCGTCGCGCCCGATGGCAGCCTTGGCGAGCGCACGCTGTTCCGCCAGTTCGCCCGCGGCGAAGGCAGCCCCGATGGCATGACCTTCGACTCCGAAGGCGGGTTGTGGGTCGCCTGCTGGGGCGCCGGACGGGTGGTGCGGCTGCTGCCCGATGCCACGATCGATCAGATCATCACCCTGCCCGCCTCGCAAACCAGCAGCGTGTGTTTTGCCGGCGACAGGCTCGACCGGATGTTCGTTACGTCATCGGGCGATGGTGTTGACGAGGCAGCGGGCGGCGCGCTGTTCGAAGTCGAAAGCGGCCGAACCGGCCTCGCACCGCACAAATTCGCCGGCTGACCGGGATCAGCGCTGCTTTTTGGTCAAAGTCGCGGTGAAATCGGGGTCCTTGTTCGCCACCCAATCGACGAATTTTCGCACCGCCGGATTGTCGAGCAGGCCCTGCACTTCCATGCCATGACGCTGCAGTTCGGAATTGGTGAAATTGACCGTCAGCATCTGCTGGCAGATCGGGTGCATCGGCACGACATCGCGGCCGCCCCGGCTTTTGGGCACGGGATGATGCCAGACGATCGTCGTGCCGGTCGGGCGGCTGCACAGCCAGCAAGGCACCGGGGCCTCTGGCTCGGGGGCAGCACTAGCGGCATCGGGATCGTAGCGGGAATTTCTGCGGGCCATGCGTCTGCCTGAATTATCCGTGTTGGTGCAGCCCAGCCTTAATCCTCGCTCACACAAAACTATAGGGGTCGATATCGACGACCACACGCACATTGCCCGGCACCGCGACGCCGCCCAGCCAGTCGCGCAGAACGCGTTGCAGCGCCAGCGTGCGCCGCGCCTGCACCAGCAGCCGCTGGCGATGCCGGCCGCGCAGCATGGCCAGCGGGGCCGCTGCGGGGCCGAGGACGCTCAACCCCTCCATCTGCGGCGCGGCCGCGCCGATCGCCCGCGCCGCCGCCAGCGCCGCCGCGGCATCCTCCGACGATACGATGATCGCCGCCAACCGCCCGAACGGCGGCAGCATCAGGTCGCGCCGCGCCTCGGTTTCGGCCTCGTAGAACGCCGCCGGATCACCGGCGACGAGCGCCCGCATCAGCCGCGCCTCGGGCTGATGCGTCTGGATCAGCACCCGCCCCGGCTTTGCCCCGCGCCCGGCGCGCCCCGCGACCTGCGCCACCTGCTGGAAGGTCCGCTCCCCGGCGCGCAGATCACCCCCCGCCAGCCCGAGATCGGCATCGACAACACCGACCAGCGTCAGTTCTGGGAAGTGATAGCCCTTGGTGACCATCTGCGTGCCGATCAGCACGTCGATCTCGCGCGCCTCCACCGCCTTCACCAGCGCCGCAGCGCGCGCCGGCGAATTGATCGTGTCCGATGTCACCAGCGCCACACGCGCCCCCGGCCAGGTGCGCGTCACTTCCTCGGCGATCCGTTCCACCCCCGGCCCGCAGGCGACGAGCGCATCCATCTCCCCGCACGCCGGGCACGCCGGCGGCACCGGCGTCTGGTGGCCGCAATGGTGGCAGGCGAGTCGCTTCGACAGGCGGTGCTCGACCATCCAGGCGGTGCAATTGGGGCACTGGATGCGCTCCCCGCACGCCCGGCACAGTGTCAGCGGCGCATAGCCGCGGCGGTTGAGAAACAGCAGCGCCTGCTCGCCCTTTTCCAGCGTCGCCGTGACGGCGGCAACGAGCGGTGGGCTCAGCCACGTCCCGCGCGTCGGCGGATAGCGGCGCAGGTCGACCGCGGCGATATCGGGCATCTGTGCCCCGCCGAAGCGCGACGGCAGGACGAGGTGGCGATAGGTGCCCTTGGCCGCTTGCACCTGTGTCTCGATCGCCGGCGTCGCGGTGGCAAGCACCACCGTTGCCGCTTCCTCGCGCGCCCGCATTACCGCCACGTCGCGGGCGTGATAATGCACGCCCTCTTCCTGCTTGAAGCTGGTTTCATGGGCTTCATCGACGATGGTGACGCGCAAATCGGCAAAGGGCAGGAACAGCGCCGAGCGCGCGCCGACGACGACTTTCGCGCGGCCATCGGCAATGGCGGCCCAGGCGGCGCGGCGCTCGCTGGCCTTGAGGTCGGAATGCCACGCCACCGGTTCACATCCGAAACGCGCCGCAAAGCGCGCCAGCCACGGCGCCGTCAGCGCGATTTCGGGCACCAGCACCAGCGCCTGCCCGCCTTTGTGGTCGCCTCCGCTCCGGCCCTGCCGAATCGCTTCGGCCACCGCTTCGAAATAGACCTCGGTCTTGCCCGAGCCGGTGACGCCCTCCAGCAGATACGGCGCAAAGCCGCCATCGGCAACGGCATGGGCAATGGCGAGCGCCGCCTCGGCCTGTGCCGCCTCCAACTGCGGCGGCGCGAAATCCGGGTCGGGCTGCGCCGGGGTGGCATCGACGCCGACGAGCACCGGCAGCAGCGTGCCGCCCTGCACCAGCCCCCTGATCACCGCTTCCGATACCTCGGCGATGCGCGCCAGGTCGCGCACCAGTCCTTGCCGGCCATCGAGTTTTTCCAGCGCCTGCACCCGCGCCGGGGTCATCCGCGCCGGCACCGGGCCGCCGGGGCGGTATTCGACGATCTCGCGGGCGGACAGGAACGCGACCGACGGCCAGACCATGCGGACGACCCCGGCCAGCGGGCTGAGATAATAATCCGCCACCCATTCGCACAGGCGTCGCATCGGGGCCGACAGCGGCGGGATGTCGATCACCGCGGTCACCGGCCGCAACCGTTTCGCCTCGACGTCGCGGCCTTCGAGCCGGCCCTCGTCCCACACCACCCCGGTGATCATGCGCGGCCCCAGCGGCACCTGCACCGCCATGCCCGGCGCCACCGTCATGCCCGCCGGCACGGCATAGTCGAGCGCCCCCAGCCCATGCTGGAAAACGACGACGCGCACGGATGGGGTTTCGCTCACCCGCCTGACTTAAGCAGCCGGCGGCCTTTTCGCCACCGCTTTGCCAACGGCCTTGTGCGTGCTACCGCCCGCGCCAGAAACGGAGCCCCGCATGATCCCCCGCTATTCCCGCCCCGAGATGGTCGCCATCTGGGAACCCGAAACCCGCTTCCAGATCTGGTTCGAGATCGAGGCGCACGCCATGGACGCGCTGGTGACGCTCGGCGTCGTCCCGGCCGATGCGGCCAAGGCGGTGTGGGAACGCGGCAAGTTCGACGTCGCCCGCATCGACGAGATCGAGCGCGAAACGAAGCACGATGTCATCGCCTTCCTCACCAACCTTGCCGAACATGTCGGCCCCGAAGCGCGCTTCGTCCACCAGGGCATGACCAGCTCGGACGTGCTCGACACCTGCCTGTCGGTGCAGCTCGCCCGCGCCGCCGACATATTGATCGCCGATACCGATGCGCTGCTCGCCGCGATCAGGCGCCGCGCGCTGGAGCACAAGCACACCCCGACCATGGGCCGTAGCCACGGCATCCATGCCGAGCCGACGACTTTCGGGCTGAAGCTGGCGACTGCTTACGCCGAATTCAGCCGCTGCCGCGCGCGGCTGGTGGCGGCGCGCGAAGAAATCGCCACCTGCGCGATTTCGGGCGCCGTCGGCACCTTCGCCAACATCGACCCTGCGGTCGAAGCGCATGTGGCAAAGGCGATGAACCTGACCATCGAGCCGGTCTCTACCCAGGTCATCCCGCGCGATCGCCACGCGATGTTCTTTGCCACATTGGGCGTCGTCGCCGGCTCGGTCGAGCGGCTCGCCACCGAAATCCGGCATTTGCAGCGCACCGAAGTGCTTGAAGCCGAAGAATATTTCGCGCCGGGCCAGAAGGGCAGCAGCGCCATGCCGCACAAGCGCAACCCCGTGCTCACCGAAAACCTGACCGGCCTCGCCCGGCTGGTGCGCGGCATGGTCACCCCGGCGCTCGAAAATGTCGCGCTGTGGCACGAACGCGATATCTCGCATTCTTCCGTTGAACGCATGATCGGCCCCGATGCGACGGTAACGCTCGATTTCGCGCTGGTCCGGCTGACCGGCGTCATCGACAAGTTGCTGATTTATCCCGAGCGGATGCTGAAGAACCTCAACAAGATGGGCGGCCTCATCCATTCGCAGCGCATCCTGCTGGCGCTGACCCAGGCCGGCGCCTCCCGCGAGGACAGCTATCGCCTCGTTCAGCGCAACGCCATGAAGGTCTGGGAATCGGATGGCGCGCTGCAGCTTTTCGACCTGCTCGCCGCCGACCCGGAAGTGACCGCGCTGCTGCCGGTCGCCCAGCTCGAACCGCTGTTCGATCTTGGTTATCATCTGAAGCACGTCGACACGATTTTCAACCGGGTGTTCCCGCCGTCGGAATAGCTGCAACGTTCGTGGCGCTTGATTGTTGGGTGTCGGTAACCGCCACCCAACGAAAAAGGACAAGCCCATGAGCATTTTCAGTCGGATCAGAGACAGCATCTTCGGCCACAAGGTGGTCGCCACCAACAGGCCGGTTGCCCCCGCCAAGCCGGTCGCCCCCGGTGCGGCAGCAGCCCCTGTCGCGGCAGCGCCTGCCGCCCCGGCGAAGCCTGCGCCAGCACCGGTCGACGTCGAAAAAGTCCTGCTCGAAATGATGGAAAGCAAGGGCAATCCCAACCTCAACTGGCGCACGTCGGTTGCCGATCTGATGCGCCTGCTCGATCTTGATCCCAGCCTGGCCAATCGCAAGGAACTGGCGGTGGAACTGGGCTACACCGGCGCCACCGATGGCAGCGCCGAAATGAACATCTGGCTGTACAAGGCGGTGATGAAGGCGCTGGCAGCCAATGGCGGCAAGGTGCCGGCGTCGCTGGACGATTGAGCGGCTAGATGCAGCGCGCCGAAAGCCGGGCTTTCCGGCGATAGCACCGCCCTGCCCCCTCCCCCCCCCCGGCGCAGCCGGTAGGGGGGGGGGCGGGTTGGGGTGGGGGTTGTGCGATTCTCCAATGCCGAAGTGGTGGCATGGCGGTTGGTTGAACGAACTATTGCGGCGGCACTAGGCTCCGGCGGGTAGACCTCCACCCCGACCCTCCCCACTCTACCGGCTTCGCCGGTGGGGGGAGGGGGAAGACGCGATTCCCCGCGTTTGACCTTGGCTGTCATCTGAAGCATGTCGGCGCCAAGCATCCCCCGTAACCGCATCAAGGGCTCACCCCATGCATCGCTTCCTCCTCGCCGCCGCCGCGCTGGCGCTGGCCGCGCCGACCCTTGCCGCGCCTGCCGCGACCGTCACCACTCAGCTGCCGCGCGGGGTCGAGCCACTGCATTATGACATCGCCATCACCCCCGATGCCGCCAACATGCGCTTCGATGGCCGTGTCGTCGTCACGCTGAAGGTCAGTGCGCCGGTCGACAGCATCACGCTCAATGCCGCCGATCTCGATTTCCGCAGCGTCAGCATGAAGGGCCAGGCCGCACCCAGGATCGCCACCGATGCCGCCGCGCAGACCGCGACCTTCACCTTCGCTGCCGCGCTCAAGCCCGGCACCTACAGCCTCGACATGGTCTATGGCGGCAAGATCGGCACCCAGGCCAATGGCCTGTTCGCGCTCGACTATGTGACGGCCACTGGCAGCACGCGCGCGCTCTACACCCAGTTCGAAAATTCCGACGCCCGCCGCTTCATCCCGTCATGGGACGAACCCGCCTACAAGGCGACCTTCACCCTCAGCGCCGTCGTCCCCGCCGACCAGATGCTGATCGGCAACATGCCTGTCGCCAGCCGCAAGCCCGCCGGCCCCGGGCTCGTTACCGTGCGCTTCCCCAAAAGCCCCAAGATGTCGACCTACCTGCTGTTCTTCGGCCTTGGCGAATTCGACCGCATCGCCGCCAGGGTCGGCCGCACCGAAGTCGGCATCGTCACCCAGCGCGGCAAGACCGACCAGGGCCAGTTCGCGTTGCAGGCGGCCAAGGATATCCTGAAGGAATACAACGATTATTTCGGCACGCCCTACCCGTTGCCCAAGCTCGACAATGTCGCCGCCCCTGGCCGCAGCCAGTTCTTCGGCGCGATGGAGAATTGGGGCGCCATCTTCACCTTCGAATCGGCGATCCTGCTCGATCCCAAGGTCCAGACCCAGGCCGACAAGGAAACGTCGTTCTCGGTCAACGCCCATGAAATGGCGCACCAATGGTTCGGCGATCTCGTCACCATGGCGTGGTGGGACGACCTGTGGCTCAACGAAGGCTTCGCGTCGTGGATGGAGGGCCGCACGATGGCCAAGCTCCACCCCGAATGGAACACCGCGCTCGATGCCGTCGGCGGCCGCGAGGAAGCCATGGGCCGCGATTCGCTGAAGACCACCCACCCCGTCGTCCAGCATGTCGAAACCGTCGAACAGGCGAGCCAGGCGTTCGATTCGATCACCTATCAAAAGGGCGAAGCCGTCATCCGCATGCTCGAGGATTATGTCGGCGCCGATAACTGGCGCGCCGGCGTGCGCACCTATATGAAGAAACACGCCTATCGCAACACCGTCACCGCCGACCTGTGGCGCGAGATCGACGCCGCCTCGCCCGACAAGCCGATCACCGAGATTGCCAATCGCTTCACGCTGCAACCCGGCGTGCCGCTGATCCGCGTCGAGGGCGCCAACTGCACCGCCGGCGCCACCAGCGTGACGTTCACCCAAAGCGAATACAGCAAGGACCAGCCCGACAAGGCGCCGCTAATCTGGCCGGTCCCGGTCATCGCGCGCACCGTTGGGCCCGCCGGCGCCGCCGGCACCGTCGGCAATGCCACGGCGCGTACCGTGATCGACAATGGCAAGGGCGTGCTGCAACTCCCCGGCTGCGGCGCGGTGATCGTCAACGCCGGCCAGACGGGTTACTATCGCACCCTCTACACGCCCGCCGCGATGGCCGGCGTCACCGCCGCCTTTGCGACGCTGCCGGCGATCGACCAGCTCGGCATCATGGGGGACAGCTGGGCGCTCGGCCTCGCCGGTTACCAACCCGCCGCCGATGTCCTCGATCTTGCCGCCGCAACGCCGGCGACCGCCGAACCGCAGGTCTGGCAGCGCATCGCCGGGGTGTTCAGCGCCATCGACGGCTATTTCGACGGCAACCCGCGCCAGGCCGCCTTCCGCCGCTTCGCCATCGCACGGTTGCAGCCGGTGTTCGGCGCCATTGGTTGGCAGGCACGCGCCAATGAAGAAGCCCCTGTCGCCAATCTGCGCAACACGCTGATCGGCGTGCTCGGCAATCTGGGGGATCCGGCCATCATCGCCGAAGCGCGCCGCCGCCAGGCCGCCGATGACCTGCCCGCCCCGATCCGCCGCGCCGCGTTGCGCGTTGTCGCCGGCAATGCCGATGGCGCCGCCTGGGACCGGCTGCACGCCGACGCAAAATCCGAAAAATCGCCGCTGGTCCGCCAGCAGCTCTATGACCTGCTCGCCACGCCGACCGACCCGGCAGTCGCGGCCCGCGCGCTCGACCTGGCGCTCGGCGACGAACCCGGCGCCACCACCAGCGCCGGCATGATCGCCGCGGTGTCCCGCCGCCACCCCGACATGGCGTTCGATTTCGCGCTGGCGCACCTGCCGCAGGTCAACAAGCTCGTTGATGAAACCTCGCGCAGCCGCTTCATGCCGCTGCTCGGCGCCGGATCGGCCGACCCGGCGATGATCGGCAAGATCAACGCCTATGCCGAAAAACACCTGACCACGGGGACGCGCCGCGATGCCGATACGGCGGTGGCGGCGATCACCTATCGCCTGAAGATCCGGCAGGACCGGATGCCGGCGATCGCGGCGTGGTTGGACAAGCAGGGGTAAGGGCAGACCAAGCTCCCTCCCCCCCTGCGGGGAGGGCGACTCGCGCGCTTGCGCGACCGTGGTGGGGGTCGCAACCTTGGTGGCGAATGGCGCAACCCCCACCCCGGGCCGCGCTGCGCGCGTCTCTCGCCCTCCCCGCAGGGGGGAGGGAGTTGATCGCCCTTACCGCGGCGGCGCCACTGCCGCCGGCAGGTCCCGCCCCCATTTCAGGAACGCCGCCTTCACATCCGGCCGCGCCTTCAGCGCGCGCAGCCCGGCGCGTTCGCGCATGCCGCGCACCACGGCGCGTTCGGCGATCAGGAAAGGTTGCAGCTCGAACAGCATTTCCAGCCGGGTTTCGGGGTTGTCGAGCCGCGCGATGATCGCCTTCGCCGCCGCATCCATCCGGCCAAGGCACACCATCGCCGCCAGATAGGCATCGTCATTTTCACCCGGCTTGGCGAGCAACGGCGCCGCCGCCGCCAGCGCTTCGGCGGTCTTGCCCTGTTGTTGCAGCGCACAGGTCCGCGCCTGCGCCAGATACAGCTTGGCGAAAGCATTGCTGCCCGCCGGCCCGGCTTCGGCGGTTGCCGCCGCCGCCAGCGCCGCATCGGGTCGATCGACGCTTTCGGCGAACAAGGCGGCATTGAGCATCGTCGCCACCACCGCGCTGCGACCGTTGATCGGCACGCCGTTGAACGCAGCATAACGCGCCAGCGCCGCATCGATTTGGCCAAGATCACCCAATAGCGCGGCGTGAAGATTGACCAGCCAGACCTCGCGCTCGGTCAGCGCAGCCAGTTCCGCCGGCGTCTTGGCGACATCAAGCAGCGCCGCCGCCTCGGCCTCGCGTGAGGCGATGTTGAGCGCTTCGGCATAGCCGAGCCGCGCGATCAGCGATGTCGGCTTGGCATCGAAGCGCGCCTTGGCCGCCGCCACCGCCGCGGCATCGGCGGTATCGGCGCCCGGCCCAAGCCGCTTTTGGACCGCCGGCCACAGGAGCGCAAAACGCCGGTCGATGCCGAGCCGCGCCAGCGCCACCGGGCTGAGCACCGCATCGAACACCGGGCGCGCATCGTCGATCCGGTCGCGTCTGGCCAGCGCCGTGATCAGCCGCAGCCGCAGCCGGTCGGTATCTTCCAGCGTCGTATCATCGGGCTGCCAGCCGGCGGCATTCAGCGCGAAATCGAGTTCATAGCTGCGATTATCGTCCTTGCGGATCGCGGCCATGACATCGGTGACGACTTCGGTCGGCAGCTCGGTCAGCGCCTTGGGATTGCTCGCAGCGATCAGCTGGACAGTGTCGGCGGCGCCGGCGGCATCGCCATCGAAGGCGCGCAGCAGGAACAATTGCCGCAGCAGCAGCAGCGACGGATCGGGATTGCTCGCCACCCCGGCCTCGATCGCCTTGCGCGCATCGGGAATGCGGTTGAGCCTGGCCAGCGCGAAGCTGCGCAGCGCCTCGATCTGGCCGCGCTCGATCGGCGTCTCGGTCGCCGCCAGCATGACATCGAGGGTGTTGAGCGCTTCGTTGACACGATTGTCATCAAGCAGCGCCGCCGCCGCCGCAATCTGTTTTTCAAAACCGGGCGCGGTGATCGGCGCCGCGGCCAGCGCCGGCGCCGCGGCGGTGGCCAGCAACAGCGCAGCAAGGGACGCGAAAAGCCGGTTGCGCTTCATGCAAATGTCCTGATCATCATCTTGCCATGGTAACGCGATGGCCGCAGTCCACAATGGCCACACGGCCGGCGCGCCGCAGGAGGCAAAGATGACGCAGCCCGAAACACTGCCGAGCGTGGAATTCTTCTTCGATTGTTCGAGCCCCTGGACCTATCTCGGTTTCGAGGCGTTGTGCAGCGCCGCGAACGAGGATGGCTTCGGGGTCTGTTTCCGGCCTTTCCTCGTCGGTGGGGTGTTCAACACCGTCAACCCCAGCGTCTACGCAATGCGCGAGGCGGCGGCGAATCCCAAGACCATGTACTTCTGGAAGGACATGCAGGACTGGATTCGCCGATCCGGCCTTGCCATCATGTGGAAGCCGAGCATCTTCCCGATCAATTCGGCGCGGGCGATGCGGGCGTGCCTGATCGCCGCCGATGCCGGCCGCGCCGAGGTTTTCGCCCGGCGGGTGTTCCAGCTTTACTGGGGAGAGGATCGCGATATCGCCGATCCGGCCGTGCTTGCACAGGCTTGTGCCGCCGCCGGGATGGACGCAGCCGAAACGCTGGCGCTGGCCGACAGCCCCGAATTGAAGGCGCGGCTACGCGCCAATACCGACGAGATCATCGCGCGCGGCGGCTTCGGCACGCCGACCTTCTATGTCGGCGGCACCGACATGTATTTCGGCCAGGATCGCATCGGGCTGGTGCGCGAGGCCATGGCGCGGTTAAAATAGGCCATCAGCCGGAGGAGCAACCATGCGTTTCGCCGTCATCATCGCCATCACCGCGCTGACCTTCGCCGGCACCGCCACCGCGCAAAGCGTCTATGGGAGCGGCGGCGCGCCGTGCCAGAACTGGAACCTCAACAAGCCGAAGAAATGGCAGCATCTCGGCGATCTCGACTGGTTGATGGGCTATGTCAGCGGCATCAACCGCGGTCGCGGGCCGGGATCGAAACTGATGGGCGAGGCGACGCTGCGCGATGCCGACACCTATGTCAGCCAGTTCTGCGCCGCCAACCCGGCGATGCCGATCTTCGAAGCGGCGGACCGCTGGATTGCGGCGCTCGATCAGCAGGGGGTGCGGTAACCCCCTCTCCCGCTTGCGGGAGAGGGGACTAGTTACTCCCCCGCGAACGCCTTTCGCCACGCCGATTGCCGCTCGTCGCCGACGACAGCCGGCGCGATTTCGGCTTGGGGGGCAGTGGTGGCAACGGCGGCAGCGGGATGCCCAATTCCATGTCGAAACCCAGCATGGTGAAGGATTCGACCATGTGCGCCGGCAGTTCCGCCGTCACATCGACCTTGCCGCCATCGGGCGCATCGATGACCAGCCGGCGGGCGTGGAGGTGCAGCTTGCGGCTGATCCCGCCGGTCAGGAACGCTTCCTTGCCGCCATATTTGGCATCGCCGACGAGCGGATGGCCGATCGCGGCGGCATGGACGCGGATCTGGTGGGTGCGCCCCGTAAGCGGCGAAAATTCCACCCAGGCGGCGCGCGCCCCGGCCTTGTCGATGACGCGATAGCGGGTTTTCGATTTCAGCCCGGTTTCGGTATCGACATGCATCTTTTCGCCGCCGCTGCCCGGCTGTTTCGACAGCGGCGCATCGATATCGCCGGTGGCGACCTTGGGCACGTCGATGGTCAGCCCCCAATAGGACTTTTTCGCATCGCGGCTGGCAAAGGATTTCGAGAAAAACGCCGCCGCGCGCGCCGTGCGAGCGAGCAGCAGCACCCCCGACGTGTCCTTGTCGAGCCGGTGCACCAGCTTTGGCCGGGTCGTCATGTCATATTGCAGCGCATCGAGCAGGCCGTCGACATGGGTGGTGATGCCGATGCCGCCCTGGGTTGCCAGCCCCGGCGGCTTGTTGATGACGATGGCGTGCTTGTCGATATGGATGACCAGCCCTTGCGCGTATTCGATCTGCGCCTGGCTGAGCGGTTCACGCTCGCGCGCCACCGGCCGCGGCGCGGCGGTGGCCGGCAGCACATCGGGCCACACGAGGGTCTGGCCGGCGGCGATCCGGTCCCCCGGAGCCGCCTTGGCGCCATCGAGGCGGATGGCGCCGGTGCGCGCCCAGCGCGACACGATGTTGAAGCTGGTATCGGGGACGTGCCGCTGGAACCAGCGGTCGAGCCTGATGCCATCGTCGTCGTCGGCGATGATCTGTGTCGGCATCAGTTACGTCCTAAGTAGAGCCCGGCCATCAATGCGATGACGCCGCCGGCAACCGACGACACGGCATAAGCGGCGGCAAGGCCGATATCGCCGCGGTTGATCATGGTGAACAGATCGAGCGAAAACGCCGAAAAGGTGGTGAAACCGCCAAGCACGCCGACGCCGAGCAGCAGCCGCAACGGCTCGGCCTCGGCGCTGCGCGCCAGCATAGCGACCAGCAGCCCCATCATCAGCCCGCCGATGATGTTGACCGCCCAGGTGCCGAGCGGAAAACCGGGGCCGAAATTGGCCGCCGTCCATTGCCCGACAAGGTAGCGCAGCACCGCGCCCAACCCGCCGCCAACGGCAACGAGCAGCAAGGGCGGAAAGGCGGACAGCGCGGGCATCGCGACCCTTTAGCCCGGAGAGGAGGTTTTTACCAAATCGGCCGGGCCCAGCACCCCGAACGTCCAGCCTTCGGTAGCCGCAATTGCCGGCGTCAGCGCTGCCGGCTGCCACCATTGCGGTTGGCCGGCGATGGCACGCAGGCCCGCGGCGGTGACCAGCGCGTCGCCGACATGATCGGGGAAACGGTCGGGGAAGGCCGCCGGCATCGGCGCACTTTCGAGCACCGCCAGCACGCCATCGAGCGCCACCCGGTCCCGCAGCTTGCCGCGCACTCCGCCCATGCGGGCAAAGGCCTGGGCATAGATTTCGAGAATCACCGGGCCGGCCGCGGGCAGCGGATCGAACGGCCACACCGGCCATTGCAGGCGATGCAGCAAGCGCATGGCGGAAAGCGTCGCCTTGCCGACCTGCGACGCGCCGAGCAGCACGAAATTCGACGTCGGCACGCCGAGGCGAGACGCGGCATAGACCTGTTCGGTGACCCGCAGATGCGCCCGCAAATGGCGCGGGCCATCGGCGGCGCCGAGCCAGAAACTGTCGCGCCGGTGGGCGATGAAGCTGTGGCCGCCGAGGTCGGCATCACCCGCCGCGACGGCGTCGATTTCCGCCCACAGGTCGCGCGCCGGGCCGGTGAAGGGCGGCACCGCGGCAAAGCCGAAGCCGGCATCCATGCCGACGAGCACATCGCCCGAAAGATTGCCGAGCCAATCGAGCACGCCCGCGCGCGACCAGACCCCCGAAGGTGGCAGGATGAGTTGCGGCGCCTCAGGCCCCGCCTGGCAGACCGCCACCTGCACCGACGGATGCCGGCTGCCGACCGCGCCCGACCAATCGATGCCGACAAAGCGGGTGAAAGTCACCGCAGTTCGACGATGGTTTCGCCAGCCGCGAACGCCGCAACAATTGCCGGCAGCTGCTCGCAGATGATCGCGATCACCCGATCGCGACCGCAATTGCCGACGCGGAGCAACAACAGTGGCACCGGAGCGGCGGCGCCCATCGAGAGTCGCAGAAAGTCGCTGTCCTTGCTGATGATGGCGCAGGCGTTGGCGCGCGCCAGCGACCAGACTACGGTGTCCGGCGCATCGCGCGGCCCGAGTTCGCCGATATGCCAACTCTGATGGCCAAGGCCGGTCAACGCCTGCGCCAGCCTGGGCGGCAATTGCGCATCGACCAAAAACTTCATTCAGCCGCTGCGAGCACCGGAAAATCGGCGTGATCGGCCGCAAAGGCGAGGCAGGCCAGCACATCGGCGCGGGCAAGGTATGGAAAATCGGCGAGCAGATCGTCGATCGAATCGCCGCCGGCCATATATTCGAGCACGTCGCGCACCCGCATCCGCGTGCCGCGAATGCAGGGCTTGCCGCCACAGACATCGGCACGCGACACGATGCGATCGAGATAGGCTACACTCATGACGACAGCCTAACCCAACCGTCGGCGCCTGTCACCCGCGCAGCCCTCGCCGTTCCGCCCGCCGCCGCGCCCACTCCGCCAACCGCTCACCGATGCGGGCTTCGTGGCCGCGTGGGGTCGGACGGTAGAAGGTTTCGGGCGCCATGCCATCGGGCCAGTAATCGGCGCCCGAAAAGCCGTCGGCTTCATCATGATCATAGGCATAGCCCTTGCCGAAGCCCATTTCCTTCATCATCCGCGTCGGCGCGTTGAGGATATGCGCCGGCGGCGGCAGCGATCCGGTCGCCACCGCCGATTTGGCCGCCGCCTTGGCGGCCTTGTACGCCGCATTCGATTTGGGCGCGGTCGCAAGATAGATGCAGGCGTGCGCGATGGCGAGTTCGCCCTCGGGCGAGCCCAGGAAATCATAGGCATCCTTGGCCGCCAGCGTGACGATGAGTGCGTTCGAATCGGCCATGCCGATATCCTCGCTGGCGAAGCGCACGAGGCGGCGCAGCAGGTAGAGCGGCTCCTCCCCCGCGGTCAGCATGCGTTCGAGATAATAGAGCGCGGCATCGGGATCCGAACCGCGCAGCGCCTTGTGCAGCGCCGAAATCAGCCCGTAATGCCCCTCGCGGTCCTTGTCATAGACCGGCATGCGCCGGTGCAACAGCGCAGCAAGGCCCGCGGGATCGAGCGGTTCGGCAAGCTTCACCGCATAGAGCGATTCGACCTGGTTGAGCAGGAAGCGCCCGTCGCCATCGGCCGAGGCGATCAGCGCGGCGCGGGCGTCGGTGGTCAGCGGCAACGGCCGGCCTTCGCTGGCTTCAGCGCGATCGAGCAATTCGCCGAGCGCGGCTTCATCGAGCCGCCGCACGATCAGCACCTGGGCGCGACTGAGGATGGCGGCGTTCAACTCGAAGCTGGGGTTCTCGGTGGTGGCGCCGACGAGCGTCACGGTGCCGTCCTCGACGACGCCAAGGAAGCCATCCTGCTGGGCGCGATTGAAACGGTGGATTTCATCGACGAAGAGCAAGGTCTTCTGCCCGGCGCGGGCGGCCTCCCGCGCTTCGGCGAACAGTTTCTTGAGCTCGGCGACCCCCGAAAACACCGCCGAAATGCCGACGAAGCGCAAGCCGACCGCTTCGGCGAGCAGCCGCGCGATGCTGGTCTTGCCCGACCCCGGCGGCCCCCACAGGATGAGGCTCGACAGCGACCCTGCCGCGACCATGCGCCCGATCGCGCCTTCCGGCCCGGTCAGATGCCCCTGGCCGACGACATCATCGAGCGCTCGTGGCCGCAAACGTTCCGCCAGTGGCGGATTGGGAGCGGGGGTGGCAGCCGCGTCGCCGAACAGATCAGCCATCGCCGCAGGCCCCTTCTAGCTCTTGAAGTAGGGCTCCACCTTGCCCTTGAGCTTGATGGTCAGCGGGTTGCCATAGCGGTCCTTGGACTTGCCGGCGGCGACCTTCACCCAGCCTTCGGAGATGCAATATTCGTCGACATTGGTGCGCTCGACACCTTCGAAGATGATGCCGACGCCGCGTTCGAGTACGGCCTCGTCATAATGCGGGCTGCGCGGGCTGGCACACAGCCGGTCGGGCGGCGTGTCGGTGATCGCCGGCGTCGCGCTGGGCGCTTCGGCGGGCGTTTCGGTGATTTCGGGTTCTTCGCTCATGCGCGGGGAGTGGCCTGTGCGCGCCAAAGGGTCAACCCCTTCCCGCCACCCGGACAGCAAAAGGCCGCGCTGCCCGAAAGCAGCGCGGCCCCTTGTTGTTCCGCCAAACCCCGAAATCAGGCTTCGGTTTCGGCTTCCGGTGCGGCGTCGGCGGCCGGCGCTTCGCCGGTCGGGATGCCTGGTTCGGCGTTGGGATCGAACGCTTCGACAAAGCCCGATTCTTCACGGTCGAACATGTCGGCGTTGATGTCGACACCCTTGGCCTGCAGTTCGGCTTCTTCGGGCGAACGCGCGATGTTGACCTTGACCATCACCACGACTTCGGGGTGGAGCGCCACCTTGACGTCATGGATGCCGAGCGTCTTGATCGGCTTGTCGAGGACGATCTGCTGCTTGCTGACCTTGTGGCCACCCGCCGTCAGCACTTCGGCGAGATCGCGCGCGGCGACCGAACCGAACAACTGCCCGGTCTGCGATGCCTGGCGGATCATGACGACGCTGGCGCCGTCCACATCCTTGGCTTCGCTGCGGGCGATGTCGCGGCGCTTGGCATTTTCAGCCTCGATGCGGGCGCGATCGGCTTCGAACTTCTTCTTGTTGGCTTCCGAGGCACGCAGCGCCTTGCCGCGCGGCAGCAGGAAGTTGCGGGCGAAACCCGGCTTCACATTGACGATATCGCCAATGGCGCCCAGCTTTTCGACGCGTTCAAGCAGGATGATTTCCATTGTAGCCGCTCCTTACTTGACGAGGTAGGGCAGCAAGCCCAGGTGGCGGGCGCGCTTGATGGCCTGGGCCAGTTCGCGCTGCTTCTTGCCGGAAACGGCGGTGATGCGCGACGGCACGATCTTGCCACGCTCAGAGACAAAGCCCTGCAGCAGGCGCACATCCTTGTAATCGATGATTGGCGCATTGGCCCCCGAGAACGGGCAGCTCTTGCGGCGACGGAAAAACGGACGTCCCATGGTCTAATCCCTTCGATCAGAAAGCGCGCGGGGCGCGTGCGCCGTCACGGTCTGGGCGGTCACCACGCGGACGGTCACCACGGTCGCCGCGGTCGGGACGGTCACCACGATCACCGCGGCCGCCTTCGGCACCGCGTTCGCGTTCGCGATCGCCGCGCTTCATCATGGCACTGGGTTCGACCGGCAGCGCTTCGATGCGCACGGTCATGTAGCGGATGATATCTTCGTTGAGCGCGACCTGGCGCTCCATTTCGGCGATGGCCGGGGCCGGCGCGTCGATGTTGAGCATGACATAATGGGCCTTGCGATTCTTGGCGATACGATACGCCAGGCTGCGCAGGCCCCAATATTCATGGGAAGCGACGGCGCCATTGCCGTCGGCGATGATCTTGGAAAATGTCTCCGTCAGCGCTTCGACCTGGGCTGCTGCCAGGTCCTGACGCGCGAGAAAGACATGCTCATACATTGGCATGTAGTGTCACTCCTCTGCCGATCGTTGGCGCCGCACCATGCGGAACGCCCCTCCGGCCTTCGTCCAGCCGCCATGCCCCGGGTGTGACCCCGGGTCCGGCGGAGCGCGGCCTATGGCGGATACGCCCGCCAAAGGCAAGCCGTGATGCGGTTATTTCACCGGTGGCGCAAACGCCGGGGCCAGCGCCGGCAACGCTTCGACCGAAACGGCAAAGGTCGGCGTCACCCGCTTCTGGCTCGCCTGTTCATAGGCATGGCCGAACGCCAGCAGCTGCGCCTCGCTCCAGCGCGGGCCGATGAAGCTGAGGCCCACCGGCAGGCCCTTGACCGCGCCCATCGGCACGGTCAGGTGCGGCCAGCCGGCGACGGCGGCAAAGCTGCCGGCATTGCGGCCGCCACTCGAACGATCGCCGACCATAGCATCGATGAACCACGCCGGGGCCGCCGTGGGCGATACCAGCGCCGCGACCTTGCCAGCGGCGATCATGCCGGCCAGCGCATCGGTCGATTGCTTGAGCGAGACCGCCCGGGCGGTCTTGTACTCGCTGTCCGCCAGCCCCTTGGTCGCTTCGGCGACGATGAAATGTTCCTGGCCGAACAGCGCCAGTTCGCGCGGGCTCGCCTTGTTGAAGGCGATGATATCGGCAAGCGTGCGGGTTTTTACCGCCGCCGGGGTAGTGGCGAGATAGGCGTTGAGCCCGGCTTTCAGCTCGGTGACGAGCACCTTGTATTCGCCGGCGCTCACGCCTTCGGTGCCGGTGGGTGCCGCCACGTCGACCAGTTCCGCGCCTTGCGCCGTCAGCGTCGCCAGCGCCGCTTCGAACAACGCATCGACCGGCGCCGACCAGCCGGCCGCCCAGCGCATCACGCCGATGCGCACGCCCTTGAGCGCATCGGGCTTCAGTGCCGCTGTATAATCGCTGCGGTGCGCATCGGCCTCGGCGGTCGCGGCATCGGCGGGGTCACCGCCCGCCATGGCGTTGAGCAACAGCGCCGCGGTGCGCACATCGCGGGTCATCGGCCCCGCCGTATCCTGGCTTTCGCTGATCGGAATCACATGCGTGCGGCTGACGAGGCCGACGGTGGGCTTCAACCCGACGATGCCGTTGATCGCGGCGGGACAGGTAACCGAGCCATCGGTTTCGGTGCCGATGGCGGCATCGACCATGCCGGCGGCAACCGCGGCGCCGCTGCCCGACGAGGAACCGCACGGCGTGCGATTGAGCGCATGCGGGTTGCGGACCTGGCCGCCGGCGCCGCTCCATCCCGAAATCGACGGGCGACCGCGCATGTTGGCCCATTCCGACAGGTTGGTCTTGCCGATGATGATCGCCCCCGAGGCGCGCACGCCCTTGAGCAACGGCGCATCGCGGTTGGTGACGTTCGCCGCCAGCGCGAGACTCCCCGCCGTTGTCGGCAACGGGCCCGCCATGTCGATATTGTCCTTGATGAGCACCGGCATGCCATACAGCGGCCCGCGCGCCCGGCGCAGCAGGTCGAGCCGCCTGGCCTGGTCGATCGCGGTCGGATCGATCGCCAGCACGGCGTTGACGATGGGGTTGAGCTTTTCGACACGGGCGATCGCGGCGCGCACGTTCGTTTCTGCCGGGCCTTGTGGCGGATTGGGGGCGGGCTGCGCCAGCGAGCTCCCCGCCAGCAGCGTGCCAACCAGACCAACCAGCAATGTGCGCATCTTCATCCCCCTGCAGATGTTTCCATCCTTGCGCCTGGTGCCGCCCGCGGCAAGTGGCTGCTTGCCGCAGTGGCGGCTTCATGGTGAAACGGCAACGCCCCCAATTGTGAAAGTCGCCCGATGCTTGCCCCCCTGCTGGCGCTTTTGTTCGCCGCGCCCACCCCTGCTCCCGCTGCCCCGGACGACAGCACGATCACCGTGACCGCGACGAAATTGACCCCGGCACAGGCCCAGGTCCGGGCCTCGGCCTTTGTCCGGGCCGTGCTGCCGACGCCGAGCTATGGCCAATATGGCCGCTGGACCGCGCCGGTGTGCGTGAAGGTGACCGGCATCACCGACGCCGCCGCCGCCCGCGTTGCCGAACGCGTCCGCGCCGTCGCGGTCACCGCCGGCATGGCGGTTGGCGGCCCGCGCTGCCGCGGCAACCTCAACATCGTCTTCAGCGAGGATGCCAGCCGCACCACCGGCATCATCCTGCGCCGCCGCCCCGGCCTTGTCGCGCGCCTGCCGATGGCGACGAAGACCCGGCTGGTCAACGAACCGCTGCCGGTGCGCTGGTGGTATGGCGAGGAAATCGGCGATGGCAGCGGCGGCGGAGCCGGCGCCGCGGGCAGCGCGACTGCGCTCGCCACCGCGTCGGGCGCAACCGCGCTTGCCGCCGTTTTGCCGGTCGGCCCCGATGCGGTGGGCACCAACAGCTATTCATCCAGCCTGATCGACACCCATCTGTCGATCGGAATCACCAGCGCCACCGCGGTGGTGGATGTGACGCTCGCCACCGGCAAACCGCTCGATGCAGTTGCCGATCATGTCGCGATGGTGACGCTCGCCCCCACCCGCCTGCCCCCCGAACCGCCCGGCGCACCCTCGATCCTGACGCTGTTCGGCGACGGCACCGACCGCATCACCAGCTGGGATCGCGCCTGGCTCGCCGCGCTCGGCACGATTACCCCCAACCGCCGCGGCGACCGCCAGCGCGGCCAGCTCATCGCCAGCATCAAGGACGCCATGACCGGCAGCGATCCCGAATAGGCCTGGATTTGCGCATCATCTGATACAATTTCCGGCTTCGCGCCGACATCCGACGCGCACGACGGACACGCTCGATGACGAACGGTTTGGCGATCGTTCCCGATCCTGTAGGTTTGGCACAACCGATCCCGCCAGAGGTGGCCGCCATGATGTCCCGTACCCGCTCTGCCCTGTTTGCCACCGGCCTGGCCGTGCTTGCCAGCGCCGCCCCGGCCATGGCGCATGATTTCTGGATCGATCTGCCGCGCTATCATCAGCCGGCCGACACGCCGATCGCGCTGCGCTTCGTGATCGGCGATACCAGGGTCGAACCCTGGGAAACCTTGTGGCGCAAGGTCGTTTCGTTGCGCGATTATGGCCCGGCAGGGGTCACCGACCTGCAGGCAGGCATCCGGCCGCAGACACCCACCGACAGCGGCGGCGCGACGATCAGGCTGTCGGGTGCCGGCACCCACGTCATCGCCTTTGAAAGCACGCTCGCCGAAAACGATATCGCCGCCGCTGAATTCAACAAATACGCCCGCCACGAAGGCCTGACCCCAGCGCTCGAACAGCGCGCCCGCAGCGGCAGCGAGGGACAGCGTGGTCGCGAAACCTATTCGCGCCGTGCCAAGGCGCTTGTCCAGGTCGGCACGCCGGCGACCGCCAACGCCACCAAAGCCATCGGCCTGACGCTGGAAATCACCCCCGAAACCAACCCCTATGCGCTGGCACCCGGCACGCCGCTAGTGCTGCGCGTCGACTGGCACGGGCGGCCACTGGCGGGGGCAAGCGTCGTCCTCGAACCACTCGACGGCAATCAGGCGCATGGCACGCCGGTGATTACCGACGCCGCTGGCCAGGCACGATTCCCGGCGCCCACCAGGGGCCGCTGGCGCGCCAATGTCGTCTGGACCCAGCCGATCACTCACCCCCGCGCCGAATTCGACACGGTGTTCAGCAGCCTCACCTTCGGTGACTAGGTAGCCCGGCTTGTAACCCCGCGGGCTTGTGGGCAGAGTGCGTGGGTACGGGAGCGCCTTGTCATGTCGCGTAGCTTGATCCTCGTCGCGGCGCTCGCCGCAACCGCTGCATCGGCGCAGGAGGCGATCACCGTCACCGCGCCGCGGATCGACCCCGCCACGGTCGAACCCGCCGCCCAGGCCTATGTGAAGGGCGTCCTCCCGACGCCCGTGATGGGCCAATATGCGCGCTGGCAGGTGCCGGTCTGCATCAAGATCATCGGGTTGGAAGATGCAGTGGCGGCGCGCGTGTCCGGCCGGATCGCGAGCATTGCGCAGGGGTCGAAGATCGCCGTCGCCCGGCCCGGGTGCCAGCCCAACCTGATCGTCTTCTTTTCCAACGACAGCCGCCGCGATGTCGCCGCGATCCTCGCCAAGAAGCCGTCGAGTGCCAAGGGCATCAGCGCCGATGACCGCAAGCGCCTGCTCGAGGCGCCACTGCCGGTGCGCTGGTGGCATTCGACCCAGTCCGGCAACGGCGATGGCAGCGGCTCGACTCGCGAGGCCAGCGCGCTGTCGACGGGGCAGTTCCTCAACAGCGATGGCGGCGGCACCGGCCTCGGCGGCCCGGGGGCCGATGCGACCGCCAGTTACTCATCGAGCCTGATCGACACGCATCTGAGCGTCGGTATCATCTATGCCGCCGCCGCGGTCGATGTGCCGCTGGCGAACGGCCGCTCGCTCGATGCGGTGGCGAGCTATGTTGCCACGGTGACGCTGGCGGCGGTGCCGCTCGACGTGACACTGCCCGGCGTGCCGAGCATCCTCAGCCTGTTCGCCGATCCGCCGGCCGCCGCCGACCGGCTGCCGACCGAATGGGACAAGGCCTATCTCGACGCGCTCTACCGCATCGCGATGAACCGCCGCGCGACGGCGCAGCGCGGCCAGCTGATCACCGCGATGACGAAGCAGTTGAAGCCCTGAACGGTGCGGCCCCTCTCCCGCAAGCGGGAGGGGGGGCGATTTCGCTTTACCCCGCCGCTGCCAGCGCACTCCGCCCGCGCTTGACCATCAGCTTGTTGAGCGCGTTGCAATAGGCCTTGGCGCTCGCCACCAGCGTGTCGGTGTGGGCGCCGGTGCCGCGCGCGGTGCGGCCGTCTTCCGACAGCACGACCGAGACTTCGGCCTGCGCATCGGTCCCCGCCGTCACGGCATGGACCTGGTAGAGCTGCAACGTCGCGCCATCATGCGGCACCAGCTTGCGCACGGCATTGAAAAGCGCGTCGACCGGGCCGTTGCCGCGCACCGCGGCGGTGGCTTCCACGCCATCGATATTGAGCGTCAGGATGGCGCGCTGCGGGCCGTTGCTGCCGCAATAGACCTCGACCTCGACGACCTGGATCCGATCATGGCCGCGCAGCACTTCGTCATCGACCAGCGCGACGATATCTTCGTCGAACACCTGCTTCTTGGCGTCCGCCAGGTCCTTGAAGCGCTTGAAGGCATCGCCGAATTCATTGTCCGACAGGTCATAGCCCATTTCCGCCAGCTTCTGCTTGAAGGCCGCGCGCCCCGAATGCTTGCCGAGCACGAGGTTGGTGGCGCCCTGGCCGACGCTTTCGGGGGTCATGATCTCGTAGGTGCCGGCGTCCTTGAGCATCCCGTCCTGGTGGATGCCGCTTTCATGGGCGAAGGCATTGGCGCCGACGATCGCCTTGTTGGCCTGCACCGCCATGCCGGTGATGCCGCTGATCAGCCGCGACGCCTTGGTGATCTCGGTCGTCACGATGCCGGTGCGCACCGGCAGCACATCGTGGCGGACGCGGATCGCCATGGCGATCTCCTCGACCGCGGCATTGCCGGCGCGTTCGCCGATGCCGTTGACGGTCGCTTCGCACTGGCGCGCCCCGGCCATGATCGCCGCGAGCGTATTGGCGACCGCGAGGCCTAGATCGTTATGGCAATGCGTCGAAAAGATCGCCTTGTCGGCATCGGGCACCCGGCCGATGACATCCCGGAACATCGCGCCATAGGTTTCGGGGGTCGCATAGCCGACGGTGTCGGGCAGGTTGATCGTCGTCGCCCCGGCCTTGATCGCCGTTTCCACCGCACGCACCAGGAAATCCGGGTCGGTGCGCGTTGCATCCTCCGCCGACCATTCGACATCCTCGCACAGGCTGCGGGCATGGCCGACCGAGCGCGCGATGGCATCGAGCACCTGTTCGGGGGTCATGTTGAGCTTGGCGCGCATGTGCAGCGGCGAGGTGGCGATGAAGGTGTGGATGCGCGGGCGTTTCGCATGGCGCACGGCGGCCCAGGCGCGGTCGATATCGGGCAGGGCGGCGCGCGCCAGCGACGCGACAACGGCGGTTTCACACTGTTTGGCAACGGCGACGATCGCTTCGAAATCGCCTTCGCTGGCGATGGCAAAGCCGGCTTCGATGATATCGACGCCCAGCGCTTCCAATTGCGCCGCGACCTTCAGTTTCTCCTCGAGGTTCATCGAGCAGCCCGGCGATTGTTCGCCGTCGCGCAGGGTCGTGTCGAAAATGCGGATATGCCCAGGGATAATATTGTTCATGGTGAATAGCCTGTCTGAATCGGGTTCCGGTGATGGTAGCGGAAGTTCCCTCAGGCGCGGTGGCTCAGCACCCCTTGGGGGCGAGCAGAAACGTCGCGCCTAAGGGCGCGTAAGTCGCAGCAGCAGAAGGCCACGCATGTGCATGTTTGCAAGCTAACCCGAAACGCCCGCGCAAGTCCAGCGGTCAAACGAACTTCAGGAACGCATAATAGAGCACGCCCGACAGCAGGATCGACGCGGGCAGGGTCAGCACCCAGGCCAGCGCCAGATTGCGGATCGTCGCCATCTGCAGCCCCGAACCATTCGCCGCCATCGTCCCGGCGATCCCCGATGACAGCACATGCGTCGTCGACACCGGCAGCCCGAGCCCGTCGGCAACTCCGATCATCCCCGCCGCGACGAGCTCCGCCGACGCGCCCTGGGCATAGGTCAGGTGCGCCTTGCCGATCTTTTCACCCACCGTGATGACGATTCGCTTCCAGCCGACGATGGTGCCGAGCCCGAGCGCGATGGCGATGACGATCTTCACCCAGGTCGGGATGAAGCGGGTCAGCTTGTCGATGCCGCCCTTGAAGGTCTTGATCGCAGCCTTGTCGTCACCGGCAAAGCTGACCTTGCCGCCCTTGTCGAGCAGCCCCAGCCCCGACGACACCATGTACAGGTCACCACGCAGCCCGGCGACGGCGGCGGCCGGCACGGCGGCCATGCTGCCATAACGCCCGGCATCGGCGGCAATCGACCCCGACACCGCGGCGAGCGCCGGCAGCGTTTGCGGCGACAAATCCTTGGTCTGCAAAAACCGCCGCACTTCGGCGCGCGGCTCGGCGGGCGCTGCGGCCCCGGCAGCGGCGGTCGTCAGCACCGTTTCGGCGCGCGCTGCATCCTGGGCAAAGGCGACCACCGCGGTCGGCGCCATGTCGCGGTTGAGCGCATAGGCGGTCGGCACCGTACCGATGAGGATGAGCATGATCAGGCCCATCCCCTTCTGCCCGTCGTTCGAACCATGGAAGAACGACACCAGCGTGCACGTCACCACCAGCAAGCCGCGGATCGCCGGCGGCGGCGGCGCCATGCCTTCGGGTTCGCGGAACAGCGCCGGTGATTTGATCACCTGCTTGAGCACCAGCAGCAGCAGCCCGGCGAGGACGAAACCCATCAGCGGCGAGATCAGCAGAGACAGGCCGATCTCCTTGGCCTTGCCCCATTCGACCCCCGACGCGCCGGTGGTGTTCATCAACTGGTTGGCGACGCCGACGCCGATGATCGAGCCGATCAGCGTGTGCGACGACGATGACGGCAGCCCCAACGCCCAGGTGCCCAGGTTCCACATGATCGCGGCGATCAATATGGCGAAGACCATGGCAAAGCCGGCGGCGGCATCGGGTTGCAGGATGAGCTCGACCGGCAGCAGCGCGATGATGCTGAACGCCACCGCCCCCGATGCCGTGAGCACGCCGAGGAAATTCCACAGCCCCGACCACAGCACCGCCTGCATCGGCGTCAGCGCATGGGTGTAGATGACGGTGGCGACGGCATTGGCGGTATCGTGAAAGCCATTGACGAATTCGAAGGCCAGCGCGGTCAGCAGCGCGGCGCCGAGCAATAGGATCGCGGTCGTCGCGATCGGCGGCACTTGCGCCGCGTCGATATCGGCAAACAGGCTGATGAAGGCAAAGACGATCCCGCCGACGAGCAGCACGACAAAGCCCATGATGCCCAGCTTGCCGGGTTCCCGGTGCAGATCAGGCTTGCCCGGAGCGATTTTGTCTGCTCCGCCCTGAACGATGACGCCGGCCATGCAATGCCATTCCCTGCCCGTGATGGGCTCGTTCCACCCGCTAGCCCGGGTTTGTTGCGAATCCATGACAAGCGGTAATTACGCCCCCGCCGTCGCGCCGCTGTAACCCAAAGCCGCGACGCTGCGAAGTGGTTGTCGACAGCTTCCTGCAACCAAAAAGGCTTCGCTCATGTCCCGTCTTGCTTTTGCCGCCACGATCTTGCTGGCCTTGACCCCGATGGTCGGCGCCGTGCCCGCTGCCGCGGCGCCGGTCTGGACCGGCGTGCTCGGCACCTCGGCGGCGGTCGGCGGCTATGACAGCGTGTCCTATTTCTCCGGCACGCCGGTCGAAGGCAGCGACAAATTCACCGCCGAATACAAGGGCGCCACCTTCAAATTCGCCACAGCGAAAAATCTGGCGACCTTCAAGGCCAATCCGGCGCGCTATGCCCCGCAATATGGCGGCCATTGCGCCTGGGCCGCCGCCAACAATTACCGTTTCGCCGGCGATCCCAAGGTCTGGAAGATCGTCGATGGCAAGCTCTACCTCAACTACAACAAGGACGTGCAGGTGAAGTGGGAAAGGGATATCCCCGGCCTGATCAGGAAGGGTGACATCAACTGGCCGACGCTGGGTCGCTGACCCATTGGCGCTGCCGCAGCACCGTGTCCTTCATGCCGCGCGCCGCCAGCCGCGGCCCCAGGAAGCGATAGAAGAACCAGTCCTTCGCGGCAAAGGGCGTCGCGTGATAGAGAATCCGCTCGCCCAGCGTCCAGCGCACCCCCGACCGGTCGCGGCGCCGATCGGATGGCCGGCACCACAATTCCGGCGCGCGGCCGAAGCGCCCGTGCCGAGCGACGCGATTGACCAGTTCATGGTCTTTCAGGACATAGGGCCACTGTTCGGGCGCATAGCCACCGGCGGCGCGGAGCACATCGGTGCGGAACAGATGGGCATAGCCGCCGGCATGCGTCTGGCCACGCGCCAGCCCGATCAGCAGCGCATCGCGCAGCCGCCGCGCCAGCCGTTCGCCGGCGGAATCGGGGGCACCGGCCGAATCATGCGCGAACACCGCCACGGCGTGCGCATCGGCGGCAAAAACCGCCGCGGCCTTGGCAAGATAATCGGGCGGATAGATCGTGTCGGCATCGCCGATCGCCACCAGCGGCGATACGACCTGCCGCAACCCCGCCGCCAGCGCATGCACCTGCCCGGGGGTCGGTTCGGACACGATGACGACATCGAGATCGGGGTGACCGAGCGCAAAGCGCTGCACCGCCCCGGCGCTGCCATCGGTCGAGCCATTGTCGACGAGGATCAGCCGCAACGGCCGCACCGTCTGCTTTGCCAGCGATGCCAGCGTCGCGGGCAGGAAATCCGCCTCGTTGTAAAAGGCGATCACCATCGACCAGTCATCGCCCGGGGATGAAACTTCCGTCATCAAGGCAAAACTAACGGCATTGCGAAAAAGCTGCAAATTCCGCATCAATCGGTGATGCCGATCCCCGTTCCCGTCCAATCGATCGCCGCCAACATCCAGTTGGCGGTGGCGCCGGTGTTCCTGCTCACCGGTATCGGCAGTATCCTCGCGGTGCTGGCGGCGCGCATCGGCCGGGTGGTCGACCGCGCCCGCAAGGTAGAGGTCGAAATCGCCGACATGGACCGGGTCAGATGCCCCGAACGCTGGGCCGAAACCCATGTCGAACTGCGCGTGCTCGACAGCCGCATGGCCAGCGCCAATTGGGCGATCGTGTTCTGCACCCTGGCGGCGCTGTGCGTCTGCATCGTCATCGCCATCCTGTTCCTCGGCGAAATCTTCCCGATTTCGGCGGGTGTCGTTGTCGCCCCGGTGTTCATCGCCGCGATGGCGCTGTTGATCAGCGGGCTGTTATGTTTCCTGTATGAAGTGCAGATTGCGTTGCGCTCGGTGCGGGTCAAAGCCGCGCTGCTGCGCGAGGATTGAGGAGTTTCGTGATGGTGAAAAAGCTGTTCGTCGCCGCGCTGCTGGCGCTCGCCGCGGCGCTGCCCAGCCTGCCCGCGTCTGCCGCTTTCTGGCTCGGCGCCAAGGGCGACCAGCCGGCGGTCAGCGGCTATGATGCCGTCGCCTATTTCGCCGGCGCGCCGGCGCAGGGCAGCACCGAATTCACCGCGGTCCACGACGGCGCGACCTTCCGCTTCGCCAGCGCCGCCAACCGCGATGCCTTTATCAAGAGCCCCGACCGCTACGCCCCGCAATTCGGCGGTTATTGCGCCTGGGCGGCGTCGCAGGGCCGGTTGGCCGGGCCCGACCCGACGATCTTCCACATTGTCGGCGGCAAGCTGTATCTGAATTGCAGCAAGGATGCCGATGCGAAGTGGCTGGCCGATGTGCCGGGCAATATCGCCAAGGGCGAAGCGTTCTGGGAAGCCCATGAATATGGCGCGGAGCCGTGAGGGCCTGATGGCTCATTAGCGCCGTCGCCAACGGTCAAGCCTTGAGTGACGGGTAAGGGGTAGAGACGGAATGGCATGGGCAAAGCCCATGCTGACGTCAGACGAGTCCGGGGCGCAGGTGCGCGCCCCGTCTCGCTGGCCGGCCGCGACTGGGTCGCGGCTAACGCTGTGCGTTAGCCGTCGCTCAGTTCTTGGCTTTATCCACCAGCGCATTCTTCCCGATCCACGGCATCATCCCGCGCAGCCGCGCGCCGACTTCCTCGATCGGATGCGCCTTGGCGGCAATCCGCGACGCCTTCAGCTCCGGCTGGCCGGCGCGGTTGTCGAGGATGAAGTTCTTCACGAACCGCCCGCCCTGGATATCGGCGAGCACGCGCTTCATCTCCGCCTTGGTTTCGGCCGTGATGATCCGCGGCCCGGTGGTGATGTCGCCATATTCGGCGGTGTTCGAGATCGAATAGCGCATGTTGGCGATGCCGCCTTCGTACATCAGGTCGACAATCAGCTTCACTTCGTGGAGGCACTCGAAATAGGCCATTTCGGGCGCATAACCGGCTTCGGTAAGCGTTTCGAACCCGGCCTGGATCAGATGGGTAAGGCCACCGCACAGCACCGCCTGTTCGCCGAACAGATCGGTTTCGCATTCTTCCTTGAAGGTCGTTTCGATGACGCCCGAGCGGCCGCCACCGATGGCGCTGGCGTACGACAAGGCAACGTCATGGGCATTGCCGCTGGCATCCTGGTGGATGGCGATCAGGCAGGGCACGCCGCCGCCGCGGGCATATTCGCTGCGCACGGTGTGGCCAGGGCCCTTGGGCGCGATCATGAAGACATCGATATCGGCGCGCGGCTCGATCAGCTGGAAATGCACGTTGAGGCCGTGGGCAAAGGCCAGCGCCGCACCGGGCTTCATGTTGGCGTGCAGGTCCTCGGCATAGATGCCGGCCTGATGCTCGTCAGGCGCCAGCACCATGGTGACATCGGCCCAGGCCGCGGCTTCGGCGTTCGACATCACCTTGAAGCCGGCCGCTTCAGCCTTTCCGGCGGTCGCCGAGCCCTTGCGCAGCGCGACGCCGACGTCCTTGACGCCGCTGTCGCGCAAATTCTGCGCATGGGCATGCCCCTGCGAGCCATAGCCCAGGATGGCAACCTTCTTGCCCTTGATCAGGCCGACATCGGCATCGGCATCATAATAAACGCGCATTTCAAATTGTCCCTTGCTGAACTTGTGAGCGTCCCTCGACTTCGCTCGGGATGAGCGGGTTTGAGGACGCTGAAACCTGAAAAATCCCGCTCATGCCGAGCGAAGTCGAGGCACGCCCGCCCTCGCCGTCGGGCGCTAAACCGCCTCCGCCCCCCGCGCGATCGCCACCACGCCGGTACGCGCCACCTCGACCAGCCCGACCTCGCGCATCAGCGCGATGAACTGGTCGACCTTGCTCGTCGGCCCGCTGACTTCGAAGACGAACGACCCGGTAGTGGTATCGACCGGCCGCGCCCGGAAGATGTCGGCGATGCGCAGCGCCTCGTCGCGCTCGGCGCCCTTGCCCGCGACCTTCACCAGCGCCATCTCGCGTTCGACATGCGGGCCGTAATCGGTCAGATCGATAACCCGGTGCACCGGCACGATGCGGTCGAGCTGCGCCATGATCTGGTCGATCACCGGGGGCGGGCCGTTGGTGACGATGGTGATCCGGCTGATCGCATGGTCACCCGAGACATCGGCAACGGTCAGCGAATCGATGTTGTAGCCGCGCGCCGAAAACAGCCCGACGATGCGGGCGAGGACGCCCGATTCATTGTCGACGATGATAGACAGCGTGTGCCGTTCAGAGGGGAGATGCTTCACACCAGCGCCTTTGCGTCTTCGTCGCGCTCACCCTGCGCATCGCGGGCATCCAGAATCATGTCGGTATGCGCCGCCCCGCTCGGGATCATCGGGAAGCAGTTCACCAGCTTCGTCACCCGGCAATCGACCATCACCGGGCCGTCATGCGCCAGCATCGCCGCGATCCCGGCATCAAGGTCATCCGGCCCCTCGATGGTGATGCCCTTCCAGCCATAGGCCTCGGCCAACTTGACGAAGTCCGGCAGCGAATCCGAATAGCTTTCGGAATAGCGCCCGCCATGGTTGAGCTCCTGCCACTGGCGGACCATCCCCATATATTCGTTGTTGATGATGAACACCTTCACCGGCAGCCGATACTGCGTCGCGGTGCCGAGTTCCTGGATGTTCATCTGGATGCTCGCCTCGCCGGCGATATCGATGCACAGCGCGCCGGGGTGCGCCAGCTGCGCGCCGATCGCTGCCGGCAGGCCATAGCCCATCGTGCCGAGCCCGCCGCTGGTCAGCCATTTGTTCGGCGCATGAAAACCGAAATGCTGCGCCGCCCACATCTGGTGCTGGCCGACTTCGGTGGAGATGATCGGGCTCTTGTCGCGGGTCATCTCGTACAGCCGCTTGATGGCGTGCTGCGGCAGCAGGTCCGGGCCCTTTTGCTGGAAACCGAAGCTGTCGCGCGCCCGCCAGCCGGCGATATCGGCCCACCATTGGTCGAGGTCCGCCGCCTTGTGGCCGCGCGCCCGCCAGATCTTGATCATGTCCTCGAGCACGCCGCCGACATCGCCCTGGATGCCGAGATCGACCCGCACCGTCTTGTTGAGCGACGAACGGTCGATATCGACATGTATCTTCCTGGAATTGGGCGAAAAGGCATCGAGCCGCCCGGTCACCCGATCGTCGAAACGCGCGCCCAGGCACACCATCAGGTCGCAGCGGTTCATCGCCATATTGGCTTCATAGCTGCCGTGCATGCCGAGCATGCCGAGGAACTGGTGATGATCGTCGGGCATGGTGCCCAGCCCCATCAGCGTGCTGGTGACGGGCGCGCCGGTCAGCTTGGCAAGATCGCGCAGCAATTGCGTCGCCACCGGGCCGGAATTGATGATGCCGCCGCCGGTGTAGAAGATCGGCCGTTCGGCGGCCGCGATCATTTCCACCGCGGCTTCGATGCTGGCGCGATCGCCCTTTATCTGCGGCTTGTAGGTCTTGTGGCCGATGACGCCGGGCTTTTCATAACGGGCGCGCATGATCTGCACATCCTTGGGGATGTCGATGACCACCGGCCCGGGGCGCCCCGAGCGCGCGATATAAAAGGCCTCGTGGATCACCGGGCCGAGCCGCGCGGTGTCCTTCACCAGATAATTGTGCTTCGAACAATGCCGGGTGATGCCGACGGTGTCGCATTCCTGAAAGGCATCTGTGCCGATCAGATGCGTCGGCACCTGGCCGGTCAGCACCAGCAACGGCACCGAATCCATCAGCGCATCGGTGATGCCGGTCACGGCATTGGTGGCGCCGGGGCCGGAGGTGACGAGTACGACCCCGACCTTGCCCGACGAGCGCGCATAGCCTTCGGCGGCATGGACCGCCGCCTGTTCATGGCGGACGAGGATGTGGCGGATGCGCTGCTGCGCGAAGATCGCATCGTAAATCGGCAGCACGGCGCCGCCGGGATAGCCGAACACGACCTCGACCCCGAGATCGGTCAGGGCCTGCACCACGATTTCCGCACCGGTCAAATCGCCGGTCAACCTTGCGCCCATACTCGCGCCCTTCATGCCACACGTCAGGCGGGGGGATTAGGACACGGAAATTATCAGGTCAACCGGTTTCTACGCAATAATCGTGCAAAATTTGCCTTATTCAAGCAATAACACGGCGACGGGCAAAGGCGCCGACCATGCCAAAGCCTGTGATCAACTGCACCCAGGTGCCGGGTTCGGGCAGGAAGGAGGCATCGGCGCCATACGTGCCCATATGCACTTCGCCGCCCTGGTTGAAGGTCGCGGCGACCACCGAGCCTTCGATCGGCGTATTGTTGCTGAGTGTCGCCTTGGGCGCCAGCACCGAACCATTGACCATGCGTTGCAGCGTCACCGTCGTCGCTTCGATGAAATTCCAGATGACCTGGCGATTGCCGCTGTTGTTACCACCCAGCAGCGTGCGGCGGCTGGAAGCATCCTGGCCCTGGCTGGCGTTGCCGATGCCGAGTGTCGCGCTGTTGCCGCTGGCGCTGCCGCCGACAAAGGTCTTGCCTTCGACATCATGCCCGGTCGTCCAGTTGCCCAGCACGATCAGGTTGGTCTTGCGCATCGCCAACAGGCCGGCTTCGGCGCTGCCGGTGACCGCCGTCGCCGGGGCCGACGCAACGGCGCACACCACCGAAACCAGAAAAAAAGCCGGCTTCATCACAACACCCTGCAAGCCATGGTTCCGGTGACGCGCGTTCGCCGCGCCCTGCCGCAACCGTCAATCGTTTCGTAACAATTGTGGCAATTTTCGTGCCAAGCAGGTTTTTCAATATGTTATCGAATGATTGACTTCATGGATTGTAAAATAATCCGACAGTTTCACTGGCAGTCATGCCGAAACGCAACAGGCGCCCCATCATGCGATGGAGCGCCTGCCAGGCGATCAGGTGATCGGGCGCCGTTCAGGCGGTAACGGTGATCTTGCGGCGGCGGGCGGCAACGCCGACCATGCCGAAACCGATGATGAGCAACGCCCAGGTGGCGGGTTCGGGGATCGCGCCTGTGGGCGTCGGCGGGATGAAGACAGTGGCGGCATCGTTCGTCGGAATCACGAACACGCGGTCGATCACGATGTCCTTCGACGGGTTGCCGGCCGAATTGAACACGAAGGACGTGTTGTACTTGCCGCGGGCCGAGATATTGCCGACGCCAGAGATCGACACCCACGTCTGGCCAAGCGACTGGCTGTTGATGTTGGTCATCGTGACCGGGATGCCGATGATGGTCGCCGCAAAGGTGCTGTTCCCGACATTGGCTAGACCGTTGGCGGTCAGATAATAGCTGAAGCCGAGGCGATAATTGCCGACTTCGAGGCGGGTCAACTGGTTGATCGCTTCATTGGTTGAAAAATCACCGACGAAGTAAGCGGCATGATTGCCAACCGCATCCGGGCTGGCCGACACGGCGTTATCGGGGGTGACGGCTTCACCAAAGGCGCTGTCCGGGTAGCCGGCAGTGCTGTTGTAGGCGATGACGCTGGTCGGTGCATTGCCGGGAACGTTGGTCTTCGTCCAGCCGGTGTAGGCGCCCGTACCGGTCGTGCCGGCGGCTTCGAAGCTGCCGTTGATGATCAGGTTGGTGGCGGCGGCGGCCGGGCTGGCGGCGGCAACGGCGGCGAATGCGCCGGCAAGAAGGAGAGTCTTCACGATATTCTGTCCCTTTTGTCGCGGGCGCCGGCTCCCTTTTCACGGACGATCCCACCACCCCATGCAGTGCGACCGACTCCGGCGTCGCAACCAACTCTGCATAAATTATGCCAAAATAGTTAACGCTGCGACGTCAAGGAGTTACCAAATCATTAATTTCAGAGTTGTAAAGCTGACCGACACTTTTGGGCGGGTGGGGCGAGGCCGCGTGCACTGGTGGCTCGATCGATCGCGGGATCATAGCGAATGCTTGCGGTCTACAGAACCGGCAGCGCATCCGCCGTGATCCGCGTCCAGTCCGCCGCCTGGCCGCGCGCCCAGGTCGCCTGGCGTTTCTGATATTGCCGGGTCGCCGCCGCTGCCGCCGCTACTGCCGCCTCGATGGTCAGCGCGCCCGCTGCCACCGCGCCGAACTGTGCCACCCCGAGCGCGCGCAGCACCGGGCGATCATCGGCCAGGCCTCGCGCCAGCAGCGCCGCGGCTTCGGCAACCGCGCCGGCGTCGACCATCTGCCACAGCCGCGCCGTCGCGCGTTCGTGCAGCAGCGGCCGCGGCACCTCGACGACGAAGCGCCGCAGATCGTGATCGCCGGCGATCCCGCCGACGCGAAAGCGCTGCCAGTGCAGCAGCGATTGCCCGCTCGACCGGATGACCTCCAGCCCGCGCAGCGTGCGTTGCCGGTCACCGGGCAGCAAGCGCGCCGCCAGCGCCGGGTCTTCCACCGCCAGCGCGGCGATCGCGTCCGCCGTCGCCAGCCCGCGCACCGCGGCGCGCACATCCGGGTCGATCTCGGGCACTGGCGCGATGCCGTCGAGCAGGGTCGCAAGGTACATCCCCGTCCCGCCAACGAGGATCGGCACCCGCCCGGCGGCGTGTTCGGCCGCGATCGCCGCCTTTGCCAATCCGGCCCAGCTTGCCGCGCTGGCGATCGCATCCCCATCGAGCACGCCATAAAGCCGGTGCGGCACCAGCGCTTCCTCCTCGGGCGATGGCCGCGCGCTGATGATGCGCAGGTCGGCGTAAAGCTGGCTGGCGTCGGCGTTGATGATCGTGCCGCCGATTGCCTGCGCCAGCCACAGCGCGATTGCCGACTTGCCGCTCGCGGTCGGCCCTGTAATGACCACCAGCATGGAACCGTCCGACACGCCGCCCCTTTTCATCACCCTGGTTGCGCCCGCCTTGTCGGCTGGCGACGCCGCGCTGGCAAGCGATGTGCTGCGCGGGCTGGGCGGCGAACCCGGCGCACCGGCGTGGATCGACGCGGGCGAGGCGCTCGATATCCCCGTCACCGGCCTTGCCGCCACCACCGCCCGCGCTGGGCTCGAAACCGCCTTGCCGGGGCTCGACATCATCGTCCAGCCCGCCGACCGGTTCCGCCGGAAGGCGTTGCTCATCGCCGACATGGATTCGACGATGATCCAGTGCGAATGCATCGACGAGCTCGCCGATTATGCCGGGCTGAAGGCGCAGGTCGCCGCGGTCACCGAAGCGGCGATGCGCGGCGAACTGGATTTCGAAGCCGCGCTCGATGCCCGGGTGGCGCTGCTGGCGGGGATGGACGCGGCGGTGCTCGACCAGTGTCGGCGGGAACGCGTGCGGTTGATGCCCGGCGCCCGGACACTGGTGCGGACGATGGCGGCGAACGGCGCCCACACGCTGCTCGTCTCGGGGGGCTTCACCGCCTTTACGGCGCCGGTGGCCGCCGAAATCGGCTTTGCCGCCCAGCACGCCAACACGCTGGAAATCGCCGATGGCCGGCTGACCGGCAAGGTGCTGCGCCCGATCGTCGATGCCGCCGCCAAACGGGCGTACCTGCTCGGCGCCGGCGTGCCACTGCCGGCGACGCTGGCGGTGGGGGATGGCGCCAACGACATTCCGATGCTCGTGGCCGCTGGGTTGGGCATCGCCTATCACGCCAAGCCCAAGGCGGCGGCGGCGGCCGATGCGGCGGTGCGGCATGGCGACCTGACCGTGCTGCTGCGCGCGCAGGGATATGGGCGCGCGGATTGGGTGGACTAACCCCCTCTCCGGCTTGCGGGAGAGGGAGTTAGGTCCGCGTCTTCTCCGTCACCCAGAACCACCCCGCCAGCACCGCGACCAGCCCGGCCAGCGCCGCCAGTTGCACGCCCGTCGCCTGCGCCGCGACCCACAGCATGATCCCCACCACCACCGGCGCCGCAACCCACAGCCCCGGTAGCGCCAGCACCGCCCCGCCCATCGCCACGCCCGTCCGCCGCAATTGCAGCGCCGCCAGCGCCGCGCCGATGAACATCAGCACGAGCACGAGTGTCGACACGGTCGCCAGCAGCGCGAACGAGCCGCCCACCGCCAGCGCCGCCGCCAGCGCCAGATGCACCCCGATCGCCCGCGCCGGCACGGCACGACGTTCATCGACAACGCCGAGCGCCGCCGGCAGCCGGCCATCGCGCGCCAGCGCGAACACCAGCCGCGGCGTGTTGAGCGCATCCGACGCCGTCCAGCCGAGCATCGACACCAGCGCGCCCGCCAGCATCAACGCGCGCAACCCCGGCGACACCCGCCCCAGCGCATCGGCGAGCGGGGTTGCCGATCCGGCCAGCGCCGGCCCCAATATCCCCTGCGCCACCAGCTGCGCGCCAACGAAGATCGTCGTGATCGCCACCAGCCCGACGACCAGCGCGCGCGGCAGGGTGCGCGCCGGATCGCGGATTTCGCCCCCCGTCAGCATGGCGCCGTGCACCCCGGCGAACAGGAATACCGCGAGCAAGGCCGCATCGCCGAGCCCGGTGGCAGGCAGCGCCGGCAGCGGCAAATTGGCCGGATCGACCAGGAACACCCCGACCCCCAGGAAAATCGCCAGCGGCACGAGCTTGATCGCCGCCGCCAGCCCGACGATGCGCGTTGCCAGCCCCAACCCGCGCAGATTGATCGCGAACAGCAACACCGCCCAGCCGATGATCAGCGCGGCGCGCACAGGCGCCGCCGCCAGCGCCGGGGCAAAGGCCGCCGCGGTATCGGCCGCCGCCGCCAGGATCGCGCCCGCCGCCAGCAGATTGGCGAGATAGGTGAATACCCCGGTCACAAAGCCGGCAAAGCGCCCGAAGGCGATTTCGGTAAAGCCGGCCTGGCCGCCGCTGGTCGGCACTCGCGATGTCGCTTCGGCATAACAGATGGTCAGCGCCGCATTGGCGATCGCAGCGATGAGGAACGCCACCGGCGCCCACGCCCCCGCCGCCTTGGCGGTCAGCGCCGGCATCACGAAAATGCTCGCGCCGACGGTGTAGTTGACCATGTTGGCCGCCAGCCCCAGCGGCCCGATGCCGCGCACCAGCCCGCGATCGCGCGGATTGACTTCAAGGGTGGCGGGCGCTGTCATGCCGGCAACTTCGGGCAGCGGGAGGGGAAGCGCAAGCGGATCAGTAGACCAGACTCAAACAGGTCAGCCCCGCCTCCGCCTTGGCGAATTCCGAAATGTCGAGAAACTCGACCGCAAATCCCGCCGCCGCAATCCGGGCCAGCGTCCGCGCGCCGGTGGCGTGAAACACCGTGTTGCCGATGGTCAAGCTGTTCGCGGCGAAGGGCTCGCCCGCGGCGCTGGCAATGTGGCGGCGGCCGAAGATCGCGGGGTCGAGCCAGTCGGTATTGACCAGCACCAGATCATCGGCGAGCGCCGACACCGCGGTTTTCAGGTGCAGCGCCTTGGCCAGCGGCACGCCGGTGACGCGCCAGCCCTGCGCCGCGACGCCATCGGCCACCTGCCGCACCGCCTCGGCATTCGTCCGCTGGGTCAACCCGATGAAGATGTCGCGCCCGACGACCATGACATCGCCGCCATCGATCGTTCCCGGCGCAGTGATGACGAGATGCGGCCGGTCCGCCGGCAGATGCGGCATGATCGCGGCAATCTCCCCGCGCCGCGACGCCGCCCCCGGGCGGGTGACGATGACAAGGTCGGGCAGGATGACCGCGGTATCTTCGACAAAGCAGCAATCGGGATGGTCCGCCAGCGCCGGCAACAGCGTCACCTGTGCCCCGGCGCGGGTCAGCGCGGCGCGATAGGCCTCGTGCTGCGCCAGCGCCCGGGACGGGTCGACCGCCACCCGCTCGATATGGGTGAGTTCGGCACGCTCGAGCGGCCCGGGCAGGCGGGTGAGGGCGTGGATCAAGCGCGTCAGGCCAGCGCCGCCTTCAACCGTTCATTCACCACGCCCGGGTTGGCCTTGCCCGCCATCGCCTTCATCGTCTGGCCGACGAAAAAGCCGAACAGCGCTTCCTTGCCGGCGCGATACTGGTCGACCTTGTCGGCATTGGCGGCGATGATCGCGGCGATTGCGGCATCGATGGCGCCAGTGTCGCTGACCTGTTCGAGCCCGCGGGCGGCGACGATGGCGGCCGGTTCATCGCCGGTTTCGACCATCGCTTCGAGCACCTGCTTGCCGATCGAATTGGAAATCTTGCCCGAAGCGATGAGGCCGAGCAGCGCAGCGGCGCGCGCCGGGTCGACCGGGCTCGCCTCGATGCCGACGCCCAGTTTCTTGAGCACGCCGAACAGTTCCGATGTCAGCCAGTTCGCCGCTGCGGTCGCCAATGCCGGGCCGGTATCCGCCAGCACCGCTTCGAAATAGCGCGCGGTTTCGACATCGGCGGTCAGCACGCCGGCATTGTACGCCGAAATACCGAGCGTTTCGATGTAGCGCGCCCGCTTGGCGACCGGCAGTTCGGGCAGGCTGGCGCGGCATTCCGCCACGAACGCATCGTCGAATTCGACCGGCAACAAATCGGGATCGGGGAAATAGCGATAGTCGTGCGCGTCTTCCTTCGATCGCATGCTGCGCGTCGTGCCGCTGTTCGGATCGAACAGCCGGGTTTCCTGCACCACCGTGCCGCCGGTTTCGATCAACTCGACCTGGCGTTTCGCCTCGACCTCGACCGCCTGCATGATGAAGCGCACCGAATTGACGTTCTTGGTCTCGGTCCGCGTGCCGAAGCCATCGCCGGGCTTGCGCACCGACACGTTGACATCGGCGCGCATCGAGCCTTCGTCCATATTGCCGTCGCAGCTGCCGACATAGCGCAGCAACTGGCGCAGCGCCGCGACATAGGCGCCGGCTTCGGCAGGACTGCGGATATCGGGTTTCGAAACGATTTCCATCAGCGCACAGCCCGAGCGATTGAGATCGACGAACGACTGGGTCGGGTGCAGGTCATGCACCGATTTGCCGGCATCCTGTTCGAGATGGATGCGCTCGATGCCCACCGTGCTGCGGATGCCGTCATCGGTTTCGACCTCGAGCGTGCCTTCGCCGACGATCGGGTGATAGAGCTGGCTGATCTGGTAGCCCTGCGGCAGATCGGCGTAGAAATAATTCTTGCGGTCAAAGCGCGACCATTTGTGGATCTGCGCGCCCAGCGCCAGCCCGGTGCGCACCGCCTGGCGGATGCATTCGCCATTCACCACCGGCAGCATCCCCGGCATCGCCGCATCGACCAGCGACACCTGCGAATTGGGTTGCGCCCCGAACGCCGTCGCGGCGCCCGAAAACAGCTTGGACTGCGCCGTCACCTGGGCATGGACTTCCAGCCCGACGACGATCTCCCAATCGCCGGTGGCGCCCTTGATGCGAAAGCTGCTGTGGCTGCCGTTATCGATGTAGGTCATGTCCGGCTTTTGGCTTTGCCGGGCGCGCTTGGCAAGTCGCTTCGGACGGCAACCGCCGGCGCCGGACGCCGGGCAAGGCGGCGTGACAGCGCCTGCCCCGGCACTTCGATCCAGCGCCACGTCAGGCTGGCCACCGCGATGACGAGCGCCAGCATGACGAGGGTGAGCAGCACTCCTTGCACCGGTGTCGCGCCGACAAGATCATGCGCGCCGCGGCTCACCCCCGGCTTTTCGGCGACGATAAGCGTGATCCCGGTCGACTTGGCGAGCAGCCGCAGGGCATCGTCCATGCGCGACTGCACGAAGGTGTGGACCATGTAGATCGAATAGGAGAGCACCCCGAGCCGGCGCAGCGGCGCGCTGGTCAACAGCCGCGATACCGCCCCGCCCTCGCGGGCGAACACCAGCACCGCGGCCCCGAAGACCAAAGGCGAAACAAGGTTGAAGCGCGTTGCCGACAGTTGCGCGACAAACGCCACCACCAGCGCGACCGTCACGATCTCGATCGCCGTGGCGCCGCCGCCCGCCGGCCCCGGCGCGACGCCGCGACCCTGCCACCATTTCCAGGCCAGCGCACCGATGGCAAAGCCATAGACGCAGCGGAACAGGCTCCAGCTCCAGCTGACATTGATGCCATAGGGCGTCGCCACCGCCAGCACGGCGACGCAGACGATCGCCGCCACCAGCAGCCAGCGTTCCAGCGCCTCGCCCGCCGCGCGCGCCAGCAGGGCGAACAGCAGATAGGTCCAGAATTCGACCGCGATGCTCCACGCCGGCTGGTTCCAGGTCAGCACATCGTGCAGCCCCATCCCGCGCAGCAGGAACAGATTGGTGAAGATGCCGTAGATCGAATGATGATCGTCGAACGGCTGGCGCTTCATCAGCCCGTGGTTGGCGAGCACCAGGCCGATGATCTCCATGGCGATGAACGCCGCCAGCATGAACAGGTGCAGCGGATAGACCCGGCCGAAGCGCAAAATGACAAAACTTCGCAGGTAACCGCCGCCGATCAGCCGGCTGCGATAGGTGGCGGCGATGACGAAACCCGACAGGACGAAAAAGAAATCGACGAACAACCAGCTGCCGCGCACGAAATCGGCCGGCGCGACCGGGCCATTGGCGCGAAAGTGAAACAGGCAGACGCACAACGCGCACAGCCCCCGCAGGCCATCGAGCGCTTCATAGCGATGCGAGGACGGGGCCGCTGTTTCTACCATCGGCTCTGCATCTTCGTGACGTCCCCCTGAAGCCCCGATAATGGATGTCGATTGCAACTCTGTTAATTCTGTCGGGTCGTCATGGTCGCGCCGTGAACATCGCCGCTCGCTCGATCGCCAGCCCGGCGCCGAGCACGCCGGCTTCGTCGAGCGGCTTGCCGATGATCTGCAGGCCCAGCGGCAGGCCATCCGCCGACAGCCCGGCCGGCACCGACATGGCCGGCAGGCCGGCGAGCGAGGACGGCACGGTGAAGACGTCGTTCAAATACATCGCCAGCGGGTCGGCCCTAAGGTCGCTTTTCTCGCCAAAGGCGAAGGCAGCGCTCGGCGCGGTCGGGGTCAGCAGCAGGTCGCAAACCTCCCAGGCGCGCTCGAAATCGCGGGCGATCAGCGCGCGGACCTTTTGCGCCTGGGTATAATAGGCGTCGTAAAACCCTGCCGACAGCACATAGGTGCCGATCATGATGCGGCGCTTGACCTCGGCGCCAAAGCCTTCGGCGCGGGTGGCGGAATACATGTCGGCCAGATTGCCGCCCGGCGGGGTGACGCGCAGGCCGTAGCGCACGCCATCGTAGCGCGCGAGGTTCGACGAGGCTTCGGCGGGCGCGATGATGTAATAGGCCGGCAGCGCGTATTTCGTGTGCGGCAGCGAGACATCGACGATGGTGGCGCCGGCAGCCTTGAGCCATTCGAGGCCCTGGTCCCAGAGCGCGGCGATGGTCGGGTCCATGCCGTCGAGGCGATATTCGCGTGGCACGCCGATGCGCTTGCCGCGCAGATCGGCATTCAATGCGGCGGCGAAATCGGGGACCGGCAAATCGAGGCTGGTCGAATCCTTGGCGTCGTAACCGCACATGCTGGTCAGCAGGATGGCGCAATCTTCCACCGTGCGCGCCATCGGCCCGGCCTGGTCGAGCGAGGAGGCGAACGCCACCACCCCCCAGCGCGAGCAGCGACCATAGGTCGGCTTGATGCCGGCAATGCCGACGAAGGCAGCGGGCTGGCGGATCGAGCCGCCGGTATCGGTGCCGGTGGCGCCCGCCACCAGCCGCGCCGATACCGCCGCCGCCGATCCGCCCGACGAGCCACCGGGGACGAGTTCGCGGTTGGACCGCGTCCCATCGGGGTTTTTGGCCTTCCACGGCGAAATGACCTTGCCATAGGCGCTCGTCTCGTTCGACGACCCCATGGCGAATTCATCGAGGTTGAGCTTGCCGAGCATCACCGCGCCATCGGCGAACAGATTGCCCGACACGGTCGATTCATACGGCGGGATGAAGCCTTCCAGGATCTTCGACGCCGCGGTCGTCTGCACGCCCTTGGTGCAGAACAGGTCCTTGATGCCGAGCGGGATGCCGGTCAGCGCTTTTGCTTCGCCCTTGGCCAGCGCCGCATCGGCAGCGGCGGCCTGCGCCCGGGCGATCTCGGGGGTTTCGGTGATGAAGGCATTCAGATGCCGCGCTGCCGCCATCGCCGCGAGGTGCGCCTCGGTCAGTTCGACAGCGGTGAAATCGCGGTTCGCCAGCCCGGCCTTCATGCCGGCAATGGTCAGGTCGGTGAGGCTCATCATTCGATCACCTTGGGCACGGCGAAAAAGCCGCTGGTCGCATCGGGGGCATTGGCGAGGACGGCGGCCTGCTTGTCGCCATCGGTGATGGCATCGACCCGCCAGGCGAGATGGTTGGGGATCACCGCGGTCATCGGCGCGATGCCGGTGGTATCGACTTCGCCCAATTGTTCGATCCAGCCGAGGATCGCCGACAGTTCGCCGGCGAGCGCCGGGACTTGCGCCTCGGCAATGCCGATCCGCGCGAGGCGCGCGATCTTGCGGACGGTGGCGTCGTCGACTGACATGCAGGGGGCTTTCCGGCAGCGGTGAAATTGTTGCGTTGCAATGCCGCTAGCACGGCAGGGGCCGGGGGCTCAACACCTGCCTCCTGCGGGGCGGGAGTTGGCGTGCGCCATAATCGGCGCTAGCGTCGCGCCATGATCCTTGCCCGCCTCGCCGCCCTCGCACTGTTCCTTGCCGCCCCGGCGCTCGCCGCCCCGCCCGTCACCGAGGCCGATTTCACCACCCGCGATTTCCAGTTCGCCAGTGGCGCTTTCCTGCCGGCGCTGACCCAGCATTACCGCACCCTCGGCACGCCGCGCCGCGATGCCGCCGGCAATGTCACCAACGCCGTCATGGTCCTCCACGGCACCGGCGGTACCGGCGCGCAGTTCCTCGTGCCGCAATTCGCCGACCGGCTCTATGGCCCCGGCCAGCCGCTCGACACGGCGAAGTATTTCGTCATCCTGCCCGATGCGATCGGCCATGGCGGCTCGTCACGGCCGTCGCAGGGGCTGAAGATGGCGTTTCCGGCCTATGATTATGCCGACATGGTGGCGGCGCAAAAGGCGCTGCTCGATCATCTCGGCGTCAAGCAGTTGCGGCTGCTGATGGGCACTTCGATGGGATGCATGATGGGGTTCCAGTTCGGCATCGATTTCCCCGGCACGGCGCGGGCGATCATGCCGCTGGCGTGCAACACGGTGCCGATCGCCGGGCGCAACCGGCTGTGGCGGCAACTGGCGATCGACGCGATCAAGGCCGATCCCGATTGGCAGGGCGGCGATTATACCCGCCCGCCGGTCAATGGCCTGAAGGTCGGCATCGCGCTGCAAACGATGGCGAGTTCGGCGCCGCTGCGCATGCAGGCGCAATGGCCGACCCGCGCGCAGACCGATGCCGCCGCTGCGACGCTGATGGAGGCAGGGCTGAAGGCCAGCCCCGACGCCAATGACCGCATCTACCAGCTCGACGCTTCGCGCAATTACGACCCCTCGCCGCGCCTCGACCGCATTACCGTGCCGGTGACCTGGATCAACAGCGCCGATGATTTCATCAACCCGCCGAACCTGGGGCTTGCCGAGCGCGACGCGAAAAAGCTCCCCGCCGGCAAGTTCGTACTGATCCCCGAGACGGCCGAAACCCGCGGCCATTCCACCCATACCTGGGCGATCTTCTGGCAGGACGAGCTGCGCGCGCTGCTCGCCCGCTCCGAATAAGCTCAGTCGCGCACCAGCCGGCCGAACACCCACCAGACACCCAGCGCCATCATCGCGGCATTGGTCAGCGCCAGCACCGTCCAGAATTGCGCCGGCGGCATGCCGCCGACAATGCCGAAGCGCGGGTTCGAAGTGATCTGCGATACCCCCGCCATGGCCAGGCCGAGCCAGCTGAACGCCATGCTGATCTTGTGGCGGCGCAGCGCCGCCGGTTCATGCGTCTGCAACCAGCGCCGCAGCGCCAGCGTGCCCTGGGTCAGCGACACCAGCCCGACGATGGCGAGAATGTGGAACGGCAGGAAGCGCGTCTCGGGCTTGAAACTCGCCAGTGCCGACAACAGCGCCAGCAGCATGGCGATAATATAGACCCGGCCGCCCAGACGATGGCCGGCGCCGCCCTTCTGGCCGGCAAGCTGTTGCAGGCCCAAGGGCAATGCCACCAGCGTGGCGATGAAATGCACCCAGATCAGCGGCGGAATATTGGCGAACATGCTGTGCTCCTGCGGTTGAACGATGCCGCCATTTTCCCGCCGGCAGGGCTTGAGCCAAGCGCGGTTTCGCCTATCCTGCTCCACGTTTCGTCATGCCCTTACTTGCAGGTTTCGCGCTTCGTGAATTCGACACAGCCTTCGCAAAGCCGCCCGCTGGCCCCGCTGCTCGCCGCGGTCGGCGTCGCGACTCTCGCCTGTGCGATGAGTGGCCCGTTCGGCACGCTCGCGCTGCCGGCGCCATCGCGATTGCTGTTCTGGGGCACGCTGATCGGCTGGAACGCCTTCAAATGGCGCGCCTGGTTCACCTATGTGCCGCGCTGGCTGCCGCCGAGCCGCGCCACGCTGCCGATCCTGTTCGGCGGCGGCGCCGTGCTGCTCAATGCGCTGCTGCCGCTGGAAATCGGCTGGCTGTTCGGCGCCATCGGCCGGCCGCTGGCGCTGCCCTGGCTCAGCCTGTTCGCCGTCGCCATGGTCATCGCCCTGGCGCTGCTCGGGCTGATCTACGTGCTCAACAGCAGCTACAGACAGGCGGCCTGGGTGCCGGCGCCCGCCGCGCCGGAACCAGCGGCGCGTGACACGGCAGCACCCGCACCCGCCAACACAGCGGCGCTGCCGGCCAGCATAGCGGCGCTGCCCGCGACCGGGCTGGCGCTGCGCGCGCCGCTCGACCAGATTCGCGCCATCATCGCCGAAGATCATTATCTGCGGCTGCACCTCGCCGATGGCCAGCAGCCGCTGGTGCTCTACCGCTTCGGCGATGCGGTGCGCGAGCTTGCCGGCATCGATGGCCTGCAGGTCCACCGCGGCGCCTGGGTAGCCGCGGCCGGCATCACCGGCGCGGCGCGCGACGGCCGCAAGTACCGGTTGCGCGTCGGCGATGTCGAAGTGCCGGTCAGCGCCACCAGCCTGCCCGCCGTGCGCGCACGGGGCTGGCTCGACCGGATGTGAAGAGGCTTGCGAAGAGTTGAACCGTCAACCCCGCGAAGGCGGGGGTGACGACAAAAGTTGCCGCTATCCGGCGGTGTAGACCAGCGCCAGCGGCACCAGCGCCCCCAGCGCCAGCATGACCAGCGACGCCTGCCGCGTCACCTTGCTGTTGAGCGCGATCGCGATCCCCAGGAACGACGAGATCAGCAGCGCCGCCGACATCACCACCATGAAGATCTGCATCGGCAGCTTGTTGACCTGCGGGCCTTTCGGTTTGGGCTTCGGCGCCTCGGCCTTCGCCACCTCTGCCGCGGGCCTGGCGGCATCGGCGTGCCCGGCTTCGGGCGCCTTGGCCTTGGGCAGTTTCGAATCGCGATGGATGCTGCCCATCCAGACGATCCACGCCGGCGGCTCGCTGCCCCAGCCCTTTTCTTCCTGCAGGCGAAAGGTCTGCAACGCCCCCGACAGCGCGAACATGATGATCATCGGGGCAAAGAAAACGCCCAGGTAATAGTGATAGCGCCGCAGCTTCTGCATCGTCTGGGCTTTCAAGCTCTGTCTCCTGTGCTGGTCCGGCTAGCCGATGCTGTAGAATGTGTAGATCGGCCCGCTAAGCGTCTGTTCGCCGGTACCCACAACGATCAGGTCGTTCAACCAGTCATACCGCGTATCCCCGCATTCGAACCGCGCCACGACCGCCAGCGAATATTCCGCCGCCGCCAGCAAAGCGCCCTTGCCGAAACGCGCCATCGCTTCGGGCGCCGCGGTGAAGCGCCCCTGATAGGCCAGATAGAGCAGCGCGCCATCATCGGTCTTCAGCGTCAGTCGCACATCAATGACCATCACGCCATCGGCGCGGTTGATCACCCAGTCCGCCCCGCCCGGCAGCACGCTGCCCGCCAGCCGCGCCCCGGTGAAGCGGCCGCCCGTCACCGGCGCGATCCGTCGCCGCCCCGCCGGCACGGCGCCGATATCGATCATGCCGGCGAAATCTACCGCCAGCGTCAGGGTCATCAGATGCTGGTGGACCAGGGGTGTTGTCGTCATGCAGAACCTCGCTTTGCCATTGCCGCTAGCCCCCCTTCAACCGATCCGGCAAACCGGCTATCGCTTGGCCAGCAAGAGGGACAAACATGGCCGACAGCATCTTCATCGGTAAGGGCGAAGACCACCGCCAGGCGCTGGTGCTCAAACGCGCCAACCGCCACGGCCTGATTGCCGGCGCCACCGGCACTGGCAAGACCGTCACGCTGCAGACCCTCGCCGAAGGCTTCAGCCGCGAAGGCGTGCCGGTGTTCCTGTCCGATGTGAAGGGCGATATCGCCGGCATGGCAATGCGCGGCAGCGACGCCGCCGCCTGGACCGGCAAGCGCGCCGCCGAAATCGGCATCGAAGATTATGATTACGCCGCCAACCCGGTGGTGTTCTGGGATCTGTTCGGCGAGCAGGGCCACCCCATTCGCACCACCATCTCCGAAATGGGGCCATTGTTGCTCGCCCGGCTGATGGGGCTCAACGAGACGCAGGAAGGCGTGCTGTCGGTTGCCTTTCGCTATGCCGATGATCTCGGGCTGCTGATCCTCGATCTGAAGGATCTGCAATCGGTGCTGAGCTTCTGCGCCGACAATGCCGGCGAGCTTGCCAGCAAATATGGCAATGTCACCAAGGCGAGCATCGGCACCATCCAGCGCCAGTTGTTGCAGCTGGAATCGCAGGGCGCCGGGCATTTCTTCGCCGAACCGGCGCTCGACATCGCCGATTTCATCCGCTGCGACAGCGATGGTCGCGGCCAGGTCAACATTCTTGCTGCCGACAAATTGATGCAATCGCCGCGCCTCTACGCGACCTTCCTGCTCTGGCTGCTCTCGGAACTGTTCGAAACGCTCCCGGAAGTCGGCGACCCTGACAAGCCCAGGCTCGTCTTCTTCTTCGATGAAGCGCATCTGCTGTTCGACGAAGCCCCGAAAGCCCTGATGGACAAGGTCGAACAGGTCGTCCGCCTCGTTCGCTCCAAAGGCGTCGGCGTCTATTTCATCAGCCAGAACCCGATCGACATTCCCGAAAGCGTGGCCGGGCAACTCGGCAACCGCGTCCAGCACGCCCTGCGCGCCTTCACCCCGCGCGACCAGCGCGCCATCAAGGCGGCCGCCGAAACCTTCCGCAGCAACCCCAGACTGGATGTCGGCACCGCCATCACCGAATTGCGGGTCGGCGAGGCGCTCGTCTCGCTGCTCCAGCAGGATGGCGCGCCGTCGCCGGTCGAACGCACCCTGATCGCGCCGCCGCGCAGCCGCGTCGGCCCGGTGACAGCGGCCGAACGCAGCGAAAAGATCAACATGTCACCTTTTGCCGGCAAATACGACGAAACCGTCGATCGCGAATCGGCCTATGAGAAACTGAACGTCAAGGCCGCCGAAGCCGCCGCCAACGCCGCGCGCAGCGAGGCCGAAAAGGAAGCCGCCAAGGCCGCCGTGCTGCAAGCCAAGCTCGACGCCGCCGCCGCCAAGGAACGCGCCCGCGCCGATGCGGCCGCGGCGAAGGAAGCCGCTGCCGCCGCGCGGGTGGCGGCGCGCCCGCAACCCAAAAGCTTCACCGAAAAGATGGTCGAATCGGCGGCGCGATCGGCGGCGACGTCGGTGGGGCGGCAATTGGGCGGCTCGTTCGGCAGCAAGCTGCTGCGCGGGATTCTGGGGGGGTTGTTGAAGTAGGAACCCCCTCTCCCGCTTGTGCCTTCGCCCCGCCTGTGGTCAATAACCCCCCTCACGCCCCGGGGGTTTCATGATCAAATCCAGCCTGTTCGCCACCACCATCCTGCTCGCCGCGCTGCCGTTCATCGCTGCCGCGCAAACTCCGGCGCCGCTGCCCGACGACCCCTATATCTGGCTGGAGGAATTCACCTCGCCGCGCGCCATGGACTGGGTGAAATCGCACAACGCCGTCACCGAAAAGCGCCTGACCGTCGATCCGCGCTACGCCACGCTCTACGCCGAAGCCCTGGCGCTCGGCGGCGCCAAGGATCGCATTCCGCAGCCGAGCTTCCTCAACGGCGCGCTGTATAATTTCTGGCAGGATGCCGACCATCTGCGCGGGATCTGGCGCAAGACGACGCTCGACAGCTACCGCACGGCGGCGCCCGAATGGACGACAGTGCTCGACATCGATGCGCTCGGCAAGGCGGAGGGCAAGAGCTGGGTCTTCAAGGGCGCCAACTGCCTCGAACCGCAAGAAAAACGCTGCCTGATCGCGCTGTCGGATGGCGGCGAGGACGCCGTGACGATCCGCGAATTCGATCTCGACAGCGCCAGTTTCGTGCCCGGCGGCTTCACCCTGCCGCGCGGCAAGCACCGCATCGAATGGCAGGATGCCGATCACCTCCTCGTCGCCAGCGAATGGACGCCGGGCGACCTGACGCCGGCGGGCTATCCCTATATCGTCAAGCGGCTGGCGCGCGGCCAGGCACTCGCCGACGCGGTCGAAATCTATCGCGGCGACAAGAGCGATACCGGCTATGGGGTCAGCCCCGGCAGCGTCCGCGACGGCCAGGGCCGCAGCCTGTTCACCATCGCCCGCACGATCGACACCTTCCGCCGCGAAACCTGGATCCTGACGCCGCGCGGCGTCGAAAAGCTGGCGATCCCGGCCAAGGCGAGCATCGACGCGATGGTCGCCGGCAAGGTGATCGTCAGCCTTGATGAGGACATGACCGCGGGCGGCAAGACCCATGCCGCCGGCGCGGTGGTGGCGCTGGATCTGGACGCTCTGCTCGCGCGCCCCGGCGATCTGCAGCCGCAGCCCGTCTGGGCGCCCGGCCCGCGCGAGGCATTGGGCGGCATTCGGGCCGGGCGCGACACGCTGCTGCTGACGACGCTCGACAATGTCCGCGGCCGCGCACTGGTGCTGCGGCCGACCGCGACCGGCTGGACGACGACGAAGCTCGACCTGCCTGATAACCTCGCCATCGGTTTCGGCTCGGCCGACGACAAATCGAATCGCGCCTTCCTCAATGTCAGCGGCTTCCTCACCCCCTCGTCGCTGCTGCTCGCCGATGCCGATGCGGGGACGGTCGTGCCGATGAAAGCGCTGGCGGCCAAGTTCGACAGCAGCAACCTGATGGTTGAACAGCGCGAAGCGACCTCGACCGACGGCACCAAAATCCCGTACTTCATCGTCCACCGCAAGGACATCAAGCGCGACGGTTCGACCCCTACCCTGCTGTCGGCCTATGGCGGCTTCCAGGTCAGCCGCACCCCGAACTATTCGGCCGAAATGGGCAAGCTGTGGCTCGAACGCGGCGGCGCCTATGTCCTTGCCAACATCCGCGGCGGCGGCGAATTCGGCCCGGCGTGGCACGAGGCCGGGCTGCTCACCAAGCGCCAGATCATCTATGACGATTTCGCCAGCGTGGCGCAGGACCTGATCGCCACCAAGGTCACCAGCCCGCGCCGCCTCGGCATCCAGGGCGGCTCCAACGGCGGGCTGTTGATGGGGGTACAACTGACCCAGCGCCCCGAATTGTGGAACGCCGTCATCATCGACGTGCCGCTGCTCGACATGCTGCGCATCTCGCAGATCGCCGCCGGCGCATCGTGGCAGGGCGAATATGGCGATGTGAACGCCGACCCGGCGGTGCGCGCCTTCTGGTTGAAGCTGTCACCCTATCACGCACTGAAAACCGGCGTGCGCTACCCCGAACCCTATATCTTCACGACGACCAAGGACGACCGCGTCGGCCCGCAGCACGCCCGCAAGTTCGCGGCGCGCATGGAGGAAATGGGCCTGCCCTTCTACTTCTACGAAAACACCGAAGGCGGCCATGGGGCGGGGGCGGACCTCAAGCAGGCGGCGCATCTGCGGGCGCTGGAGATGACCTATCTGATGGAAAAACTGGTGGATTGAGTCTTCGTCGCCCTCCCCCCTGCGGGGAGGGCAACTCGCGAAGCGAGCGGGGTGGGGGTTGCACGCGTGGCCACGACCGGACCCCCACCCCGCTCGCGCCAGAGCGCGAGTCGCCCTCCCCGCAGCCGTAGGCGACGCCTTCGCGTCAACGGGGAGGGAGTGGCCGCTCAGATCAGCGGATTGAGCGCCTTCGCCAACTTGTCCTGCGCCGCCGCCTCGGACTTCAGCCCCAGCGCCGCATAGATATCCGCCGCCGTCCGGTGCAATTGCGGCGTCCGCCACGGCGACGCCAGCACCGGCTCGATCACCGCGCGCGCTTGCCCCGGCCGGCCGCTGCCCAGCAAGGCACCGGCCAGCGCCACCTTGGCTTCGCCAAATGGCCGCGCCGCGACATTCTGCTCGGCCATGCGCACCGCACAGGCCCAGTCGCGCTTGGCCACGCAATGGTCGATGGCATGGCCATAGGTCGCTTCGGGGAATTGCTGCAGGCGGCGTTCCCAGATCGCCCAGGCCTGGCCATACAGCTTCTGCGCCTCGGCAGCATCGCCGCGCTTTTCGGCAAGCCCGGCGAGCACATCGATGAATTCGGGATGGCCGGTGCGCGCCACGATGGCGCGGTAAAGCTTTTCGGCCGTCCCGGTCTTGCCCTGCAGGGTCAACACTTCGGCGATATGTTCCTCGATCAGCCAGCGGCCCGGGAACAGCGCGTCGGCTTCGCGAAAATGCGCCATGGCATCATCGAGCCGGCCGCGATCGAGATCGAGGATGCCGCGCTGCAGCGCCAGATAGGAGCGGGTCTGCTTCGATGGCGAGCGATAGGCCTTTTCGGCCTCGGTGAAATACGCATCGGCGCGATCGACATTGCCCGTCCGCGCCGCATGGATTGCCCGCCGGAAGGCAGCAAAGCCCGGCACCAGGGCATCGGCCTTGTCATACCAGGCCAGCGCCTCGGGAAACTGGCCGCGATAAAAGGCGATGTCGCCGCGCATCGCGAACGCTTCGGCGCGGTCACCCCGCTCCGGCGGCACCGCGTAGCGATCGATGGCGTCCAATTGCGTTTCGGCACCCGCCAGCCGGTGCATGCTGAAATCGAGCGACGCCCGCATCATGTGCGGCCCGCTGCCTTTCACCGCCACCTTGAAGGCATCGTCGAGCGCCCCGGCCGCCGCGGCATAATCGTCGTAGGAACCGGTCAACTGCGCCCGCGCCAGATAGGTGCTGGCGAGGATTTCATGCATCAGCCACTGGTCACGCCCCGCCGCCGCCGCCGCGCGCGCATTGGTGATCGCCACATCGGTCGCGGCCACCGCCTTGGCATAGTCGCGCGGCGGCCCGGGCGCCGAAAACGGCGAATCGGGCCATTCCTGTACCGTCGGTGCCGGGTCACGCGCGACGAAATGATCTATCGTCCACACCGAAGCGGCCGCCAACATGGCGATGACAAGCCATTTGATCGGCCCCCGTTGGCCGCCGGCCAACGGGGATTTTGCCAGTGCGGTCACGACGATGGCGCGACGGTCACGAAGGCCGGGCGCAGATCGACAGCCCCAGCCGCCCGAAATCATCGGCCAGCGCATTGGTGAGGATGGTCAGCGTCCCCGACAGCTCGGGAACCCATTTGCCGGTCGCATCGATCGCCGGGTTATCGTCGTTATAGGCGTTCTTGTTGGGCACCCCCGAGATCAGCGCGGTCGATACCGCCGGCATCCCGGCGCGATCGACCCGCACATAGGCCGACGCCGGATCGTCGCGGAAGCGGAAGCGGCTGCCGGCACCGGCCGATGTCGGCGGCGTGCCGAACGGCGCCGCGAGGAATGGGAACGCCGTGGTCAACGGCTGGTCGATACCGTTCGGATTGACCGGAATCGCGGCGAAGGTCGTTGCCGGGTGGCGGCTGAGATCAAGGAAGATCGCCGCCAGCGTCACGTCGATGACCGGATCGAGAAAGCGCCGGCCATTGGGGAAACCCGCCGGCTGGCTGAGATCGAGCCGCAGCACGTCAGGCACCACCAGATCGGCAACGGTACGGCCCGGCACGACGACCTGCGTCAGGCACGGCGTCACATTGAAGCTTGCCCCGGTGATCGGCGGGGGCGTGGGCGTTGGTGTTGGTGTTGGCGTCGGAGCCGGGGTGGGCGTCGGCGTCGGGGCGGCCGCGACCGGCGGCGGCGCAGGCGCATTGTCATCGCCGCAAGCCGTCAGGAACACCGACATGGCCAGCGCGGAAACGAGGCCGAGCGAGGAGATTTTCCGATCCATGATGATTACCCCCTGATCCGAGCGGACGACGTCCAGATGTCGAGCGGCTGGCCGCGATCGATGAGCGCGCGCGGGATCGACAGGACGACGAAGGTGGAGTTCAGATTGGCGAAGCGGTTGCGGGTATTGTTGAACGACAGATTGCCCGTCGCGCGCGAATCACGCAGCCCCTGCGGATCGAAGAAGAATGGATCGTCGAACAGGCCGGCGCGCACCACGATGCCGCTGGCGGTGGTCAGATTGCGTTCGACCGGCCCCTCGATGGAACCGCCGCCCGGCAGGTTGCGCACCTGGATCCCCGGGTTGACGCCATCGCGGCCGAAACGGATCTCGATCGGGAATTCGGTGTCGGTCCGCGCCCCGGCGTTCGACACGTTGATCGTGTAAAGCACATCGGGATCATAAAACCCCGGCAGCGTGATCGCCGACGGCCCACCGAAACTGATCGCCAGATAGACGTTCGCCTCATCATGGAAGGCATAGAGATCGGCAATATCAGCCGCGACATCGAGCCCCGCCGTGCTGGTATCGGTGCCGACCCGCCCGGGCGGATCGAAGTGATCGGCGGCCTCCAGAGATCGATTGCCGATCAAGGCCGCCCCAGCCAGCGCGATCGCACATGGCACAACGATTCGAACTATACTTGTCGGCTTCATGCCTGCCCCTCCGAAGTTGTTCGGTTACAACTGTTTACCGGTGTGCGACTTGATTGATGGCAGTTATGCAATACTGCCTTGGGATCAGCATGCCGCAGGATTAAATTTTTGCAATAGCCATAAGGATATAGAACGCAATCATCCGGCGTGGGGCAAACAGGCGCGATGGCCGGGTTGCCCCGGCCGCCCGGGTAGCGACAGCCGGTTCAGGCCACCGCCCGCGCCACCGCCTGCGGCGCCACCCGCGTCCAGCGCGCCAGCAAACCGAGCGCGCCGGGTACCGCCGCCAGCCCGTTGATCAGCGCGAAGCGCCCGGCGCGGCTGTTGGCGACGCGCTGCAGATTGGTCGCCAGCCGCACCTGGCGGGCGACATCGCCGTGCAACTGGTGTTGGAAATCCGCCGGCGCCGCGCCGACGGCGAGCCGGTCGGCGGCCAGCCGCGCGCCGTGCAGCGCCATCGCCATGCCGTCGCCGCAAAAGCTCGGGATCACCGCGGCCTGATCGCCGACCCGCCACAGCGGATTTTGCGCCGTTTCACCGTCGATTTCGCGCGCAAACGGCATCGCATCGCCCCGATATCCCGCCGGGACCCCGTCATGACCGGTCAATTTCGCCTCGAAACCACGCGATCCCTGGCCATTTTCGCGAACAAATCCGGCATTTTCCGCGCGCGAACCCGCCAACACTGGCCCATGATCCGCACTTTGCCCCTGATCATCCGGGGATTTTTCCCGGACTTCCGGCGTTTCCCGGCCTCGCAACCCGGCACGCCGCGCCGCTGACGCATAAAGATAGCCATAGGGCACCCCCGAAATCGTCAACGGCTTGGTCAGCAGCGCCTCGGCATCGGCAAGCAATTGCAACCCGGGCTCCTGCAGAAGCGCGGCGAAAAGTGTCTCCCACCGCCCCCCGAGTGCCTTGAAACGCGCCTGTTCGACCAGCAGGCACAGGTTGAGGCGGTCATTTTCCACGCACTGCAACCCGGCATAGCCGCCCTCATACGCCGTCACCGTGACCGCGCCGGCCAACGCCGCGCGCAGTTTCGGCGTCGCCTTGAAAAACATCTTGAAGCCGATCAGGTCGTCGATCGTGCCTTCGGGGTCACGCGCCAGCCCGCGCAGCTCGTGTTTTCCCGTCGCCAGCACCACCGCACCACCATCGGTTTCGCCCAGCGCGGTGACCGCCCGCCCGCGTGACAGCCCGCGTACCGTCACGCCGCGCTGCACATCCGCCCCCAGCGCCGCCGCATGATCGAGCAGCGCCGCATCGAGCGAGCGCCGCGTCACCCCCGTCGCCACGAACGGCAAGCGCGCCTCGGCGCTCCGCCGCCCGACATGCAGCTGCATCCGGTCGATACGCGCCCCGCCGAGCCGCGCCACATCAAGGCCCAGCGCGGCGAGATGCTGCCCCGCCTCGACCGACAGAAACTCCCCGCAGATCTTGTCATGCGCCCCGGCTTCCCGCTCCAGCAGCAGCGCCTGAGCCCCAAGCGCCGCCAGCCGCGCGGCGACGCCGCCGCCCGCCAGCCCGCCACCGATGATGACGGTGCGCATCATTTCAGGCGCCCCACCCCCCAGCGGAAGGGCAGATGCCAGCGGATTTCCGCGTTCTGCACCCCCGCCGCTGCCAGCAGGCGCCCCCAATCCGCCCGCACGAAGGCCCGCCGCACGCTCAATGCCCCGTCGTGGCGCACGACCGGATGCCAGCGCAGCAGCGTCGCCAGCACCCGGAACCCCAGCCACGCCACCCGATGCCGGTGCAGATCGTTGATGAACCAGCCGCGCACCGCCGTCGCCTCCATCCAGCGGAGGAACCCGACCAGCTCGTCATCGCTCATGTGATGGGCGACGAGCGAGGAGACGATATAGTCGGGCTGCCCCGCCAATGCCGCGGCATCGCCGGTCAGATAGCGGATACCCAGTCCTTCGCTTGCCGCGGCCGCCACCGGCGCGCTGCGCGGGTTGAGGTCGATACCGGTCAATTGCACCCGCTTGCCGGCGCGCTTGGCCCAGCGCGCCACCGCGCGCAGCATGTCGCCATGGCCGAACCCCACGTCGACAAGGCTGAAGCTGTCCACGCCGGCGGTCGCCCGCGCCAGCCACGCCAGCGTCGGCGGCCGCGCCAGCGTAACGGTATTGACCCGCGCCAGGTCCGTGATCAGCGCCGCATAGGTCGCCGGTGGCACATCATCGGCGTCCATCCATTCGGGTTCATCGGCGCGCCGGGCGAAATCCACCGCCATCACCCCCACCTTGCCTAAACGGTCGTGAAGCGAAAGCTTTCCGCCGCCAGCCCCGGCCCGAACGCCACGGCAAAGCCCTTGGCAGCGCGATCGACCGTAGTGCCGACCTGCCCCATGATGCGCTGGAGCACGAACATCAGCGTCGCCGACGACATGTTGCCATAATCGCGCAGCACGCCGCGCGACCAGTGCAGCGCTTCACCGGGCAGTTCGAAGCCGGCTTCGACCGCATCCAGGATCGTCCGCCCGCCGGCATGCACCGCCCACAGATCGTAATCGCTGACCTGAGTGCCGCGCAGCAGCCCCTCGCCATCGTTGCGCGTTGCCTCGTGGCGCAGCGCGCGCTGGATACGGCCGGGGACTTCGCCCGACAGATGCATGTCGAAGCCCTGGTCGCCGATGCGCCAGGTGATGGCATCGCCCGAATCCTCGATGGCGGCAGCGCGGAAATCATTCAACGCCAGCCCGGTTTCATCGGCCGTGACCAGCGCCGCCGAACAGCCATCGCCGAACAACAGCATCGAAAGCAGCCGCTCGAGCTGATCGGTTTCCTGGAAATGGAGCGTGCACAGCTCGAGATTGACGACGAGCACCCGCGCCGACGGGTCCGACCGCACGAAATGATGCGCCAGCCGCAGCGAATTGACCGCGGCGTAACAGCCCATGAAGCCGACGACCGTGCGCTCGACCCCGGGGTTGAGCCCGGCCGCCTTGACGATCAACTGGTCGATACCCGGCGCCACGAACCCGGTGCAAGACGCAACAACCAGGTGCGTGATGCGCTCGCGTTCGCCCTCCAGCCCCAACGCATCGAGCGCCGCAGCCGCGATTTCGGGCGCCGATTTCTCGAAGCGCACCATGCGCGCGCCGGTGGAAGGGAACGCACCCTTGGCATAAAAGCCATCGGTATCGGCCATGAAGCGATTGGGATTGGCCAGCGGCTCGAAATAGGAGAAGCGATGGTCGATGCCGGCACGCCCGACCATGCGCTTGAAGATCAGCGCATTGCGGCGATCGTCGATCATGTCGCCCACGAAATGCACGAACGCATCGTGCACGTCGTTGGGGGGCACTGCCGTGCCGATGCGATTGATGTGCGCCGTGACCATCCGTCTCTCCTGCCCCCGCAATACTGCCTGCACGGTCACCGCCGATGTTGCAAGGCGGCGCGCCGTCGCTGCTATAAGGCGGCATGACAGATTGCATCTCGGACGTGCCCGGCCTTGCCATCGGCCATGCCCATGACCCGGCTATCAACACCGGGGTAACCCTTATCGTTCCGTCCGCGCCCGTGGTGATGGCGGTGGATGTGCGCGGTGGCGGCCCCGGCACGCGCGAAACCGATGCGCTCGACCCGTCGACATTGGTCGAACGCGTGCATGGCCTGGCGCTCGCCGGAGGCTCGGTCTTCGGGCTGGCGGCGGCCGATGAACTGGTGCTGCTGCTCGCCGCCAGCGGCCAGGGCCTCGACATCGGCCCCGGCCTGCCGCGCGTGCCGGTGGTGCCGGCGGCGATATTGTTCGATCTTGCCAACGGCGGTGACAAGGCCTGGGGAGCGGAACCACCCTATCGGGCACTCACCCGCGCAGCATTCACGGCACTTGGCAGCGGCGACACCAGTGGCCGCGTCGGCGCCGGCCATGGCGCACGCGCCGGCAGCCGGGCGGGTGGCATCGGCAGCGTATCGGCGCGGCTGTCCTCCGGCCACCGCATCGGCGTGCTCGTCGCGGTCAACAGCTTTGGCGAAGTCTATCCCGGCGCCCCCCCCGAAGGTGCCGTGCCGATGCCGAAGCGCCGCGGACTCGACCCGCTCGCCGAAAGCGCCGGCAGCCGCAACACCAGCATCGGCGCCATCGCCACCGACGCCCCGCTCACCCGCGCCCAGGCACGGCGCGTCGCCATGATGGCGCACGACGGCCTGGCGCGCTGCGTCCGCCCGATCCATTGCCCCTTCGATGGCGACAGCCTGTTCGTCATCTCGACGGCAGCCGACACCGGCGCCGGCAGCGACGCCACCGCGATCACCGAAATCGGCACCATAGCCGCCGACCTCGTCGCCCGCGCGGTGCGACGCGCGGTATTCGGCGGGGATGGCAGCGCCTTTTGAACGCGCCGCCCTGACGCCGGCAACCACCAGGCCAGGTCTTGAAGAACCGGTTGGGCACTGGTTACTTTTATTTACTTGCCGATATCGACATGCGTCACAGTCCCCCTTAAGCATTGCTTAGCAACGTTGGGGAGCGTGTGCGGACAGTTCCAGTCAATCTGCTAGTCGAGGCCATGCAGCAAGGCTGCTGTTTCGATGGCGCGGCCTTCGAAAAGCGCCAGCATCCGCTGGTGCCGTTCTCGCCGCCGGCGCTGCAAGCCGGGTTCGAACTGGGACAGGCGGGTGTGGAAGCCGCGCCAGATTGCCCACGGACTGCTCCGCCTACCATCCGGCAGTTCGAAAGCCTTGCCGACGACGCTTGGAAATTCGTCGACAAGAATCTGTCACCGGTCGATATGCCAGTGCTGTCACCGGCTGATTTGACCGAAGCCTTGGCCGGCGCCGCACTGGCGATCGAACAATTGCCGCCGCCCGCCCGCGCCGCGGCGCGTTTGCGCATGCGCGGTGGCCTGCAGATCACCGGCGTCTACATAACCGACCGTCCCGAGGACTGAAAACAGGCATCGACTCCCTTGACCTTGTCGAATGCCCGCCTGCCCTTTTCGCTGCGGCTGATCGGCTGTGTCATCGATGCGCCGCTGTCGCTGAATAACTGCGAACTGGTCACACTCGACGTTTCGGGGTCGGTGCTCGCCGGGCTCGACGCCACCTTCCTCAAGGCGAGCGGCAGCGTCAGGCTGCGCCGCAGCGTCGTGATGACTCCCGTCGATTTCGGCGGCGCCCGCATCCACGGCTTCTTCGACGGCTCCGATCTGGTCATCAAACCCTTCGGCGCCACGCCCGCCAACCAGGGCTTCGACGGCGACCGCGGCATGCTCAACCTGTCGCAGGCAACAATCGACAATGATATCAGGCTCGAACGCGCCACCATCTGGGGCGGTCTGGCCATGCGCGGGTTGAAGACGCAGCGCAGTGTTTTTCTCGACGAAGCGGTGCTGCTGTCGCCGGTGGCGGTGCTGGAACGGCTGGCCTCCAAAGCTTTCAGACGCGCCATCTAGACGTTGCCATGGACACCGACTACCGATCTGCTGCTTCTCGACAAATTGCCGACAAAGCCCAAACCCGCATTCTATGTCTCTGGTCGAGAAGGCGCCGCCGCGACAGCGGCCAGCCTGGGCATGAAGACCTTTGTCGATCTTGGTCGTGCCGTGTGGGAAACAACTTGTCTGCACCCGCTGCTGATCGAAAGCTTGCGCGTGCGCAAGTCGAGTGTGCGCGCCGACGGCATGGAAATCGGCGGAAGCATCTTTGCGCAGTCTGTTACCAACTACGGCCGCATGCGCTTGAAATACGCACAGGTTGCCGGTGGTTTCTCGCTCTTCGGCTCGCGACTGCGTGGCATTGAGGCGTCACGACGAAATTTTGATGATGTGATCGAGGAAGCCGGATCGCATCCACGTTTCGCCAAGCTCCGCCAAATCGCGACGTACCGCAAGGACACCTATGGCGGCACCGTCAGCGACGACGAACGAAAGAAGGACCGTCTCGCCTATGGCGCCGACGGCTACGCCCTCGACGTAAGCGAAGCACGCTTCGGCGGCAGCGTGCGCATCGGTGAGCCGCGTTCCACAACCCGCATCAATGGGATCATCGCTGCGACCAGAGCCCATATCGACGGCGAACTATTGTTCGACAACGTCAGGTTCAGTTGGCAGGTACGCGCTAGCGAGGTCCCTCAAGAGGACGATCCACACTATAAGGTTTTCCCGCCCGGCAAGGCAAAGTTCCTGTACTGGGACAAGATCCACAAGGGTGAGGTCGACGTTGGGATATCGTGTGCGGTCATTCTGGGTAACGCAACCATCACCGACAGCGTTTCCTTCAATGGCGCGGATGGCGTGCAGGGCGTCCTTCTGCGCGGCGCCAGGATCAACGGCGATCTGACTTTCTTCGATGATGTGAAGCGCTGCGACAACACGGACACAACAACGGATTTCTTGTTTCGCGTCGAGCGTCCAGCAACCGGCTTAACAGGTCGCATCCTGATGCAGGGATGCGAAATTGCCGGGGACTGCAAGCTGCTCTTCCATCGGGAAAGAGGCCCATTCATCATTGCCGACAATGCCCGCATCGGCAATCTGCTGCACATTACCGAGGCGGTCGGCAGCGACGACAAGATCGACCTGTCACCCGCTGCTTTCGATCGGCGGGCCAAAGAAGATCAGGCCGAGTTCGTTCACTATCAGCGAGAGGCTCATCAAGCCTGGAACAATTCACCCGCCTGGGAGAAGTTCATCAATAAGAGAAGCCAGTTACCCAGTATCAGATTGAAGAATGCTCGGGCGACCATCTTTAACCATGTCCCGGCCGCATGGCCCGAGGTCGGGCGATTGATCATCGCCGGCTTTCGATACCAGAGCACCTCCAGTTTTGGTCCGCTTGCCCCGCACCCGTTCAAGCACGACCAATATGAGCGGCCACGGATCCGAATCATGCTGTGGGCGTTGGTCCGGCTCGGGCTCGGACTGTGGCTGGCGACAAGTTATTACGCTTTTGCCGACCCATTGAGTCCCGATCGCCTTGTCGGATGGCATTATGAGGCCGGCCCGGGCTTACGCTACCTCGGCATCCTTTTGACAATCGCGGGCGCTTACCTGTTCGCGCGCGCCTGGAAAAAGCCCAACGAAGTTCAGTCGCTGCCGATGGCCATGGCCTATTTCGACCTGCAACGCCTTTACCGGAACCGGTTCCGCACGCGCAGCAGCGTCACGTCGGTCCTGCGCTGGGCGTCCGCCGCTGTTCGCCGCGTGCCCCGGCCTGGCCTGGGCGGCCATGTCTACAACGGCATCGATGCCTTTACCGTCACGGCCAATTCGCTGCGCGAGGATGGCCGGCTGGTATCGGCCAATCTTGTCGAAAAGCGCCGGCTCGATGTGCGCGCCGGCTATCTCTCGTGGCGGCTGCACTTCTTTTCCAAGCTCATGTACAAGATGCTCGACTGGCTGACGGGCAATGGTTTCAGCTTCATCCCGCTCGGCTACCTTACCGCACTCGTCGTCCTGATTACGGCGATGGTGGCCAACCACGCTGTTCGCGTCGGTGCGCTGGAACGCAGCGAAGGCGGCGCGTCGACGATGGTTCAATATGCTGAAGACGGGGCGCAGCGACTTTCGGCTTCGAAGCCAACGCCTTTGCGGGCCTGCAACCGGCGCCGCTACAAGGATATTGCCAAATATCACATCGAGGAGCTGAAAGATATAAATGCGAGAGCGGAGAAGAGGAACGAACGACTTCGATTGGCTGACAAAATTCGTGAACGGACGACGAAACTAAAGCCGGAAGACATTTTTTTCGATGATTGTGCCGTCTTCTCGCCGATTGCTTATGCCATCGACACCGTGATCCCGACCGCGGACACCGGCGAACACGCGCGCTGGGAATTCTCGGACAAGAAACCTTGGGACCCGACCTTCGCCGGCGTCGGCATCATGAGCCACAAGAGCTGGCTGATTTTCGCCCACATCGTCGGCCTCGGGCTGTTCGGCCTTTTCCTCACCGGCCTGTCGACGCGCTTCGGCTCGGTGGTCAGTCGCTACATTGATTGACGGCGGCTTGTTTCCGTGTGGGCTTTTTGGCATCCGGGTGGGATGAAAAGCCCCCGCCGCAACATGCAACCGCTGCCGGCGATGCTGCGCGATGGCCGCGATTCCGGCGCCGTTGCGGTCGTTGTCGCGCCCTATGGCGACCGGATCGTCGTGCGCGGCGACACTGACATCGCCGGTGTGCCGATGCAGCGCTTGCGGCGTGACGTAACAATCCCAGCGCGACCGACCCTCTACCGCACCGACAAGCGCGACTGGAGCCTAGTCATCGAAGCGGTCGACGCTGACAGTTGGGTCGGCGATATCAGACTGCAATCGCATGTCCCGGCGCGGCTGCTGGCCGTTGCGGCGGGGTTGGTTGCCGTCATCGCAGTCGGTTCCTGGGCCGGGCGCGACGAGATCATCCGCGCCGCAGCGCCGCTGCTGCCGCACAACGTCACCGATCCGATCGGCCGCGCCTATCTCGCCGATCTTGGCCGGCCGTGCGATGGCGGTGCCGGTCGTGCCGCGTTGACCCGGCTGACCGCGCGGCTGTTGCCCGCGGCGCTGCCCGAGCCGATGGCGGTGACCGTGGTCGACAACCCCGAAATTAACGCCATCGCGCTGCCTGGCGGCCATGTCGCGCTGTATCGCGGGTTGCTCGACCAGGCAGTTTCGGCCGACGAAATCGCCGCGGCGCTGGCGCACGAGATCGAACATATCGCGTTCCAGCACCCCAACCAGAATATCCTGCGCGACAGCGGCCCCGCCGTCATCGCCCGCACGCTGGGCAGCGATGCCGGCGAGATGGCCGACCTGACCGTGCTCAAGCGAGGGACCAAGGCAGCCGAGGCGGAAGCCGATGGCGGCGCGATCGAGCTGCTGGCAGCCGCCGAGGTATCGACACAGGGCGCGGCGGACTTTTTCGCGCGCCAAGCCAAGGCAAATGGCGCCGGTTTCAATACCAGCCACCCGTCCGACGCCCTGCGCGCCGAACGTTTCGCCAAGGCCGCGCGGTCGGGGATCGACCCGGCGCTGAAGGATGCCGACTGGCAGGCGCTCAAGACGATCTGCAAGGCCTGAGCCATGACCGACGTGCGATTTCTCGATCATGGCGGCGCTCGCCTCGCCTACCGCCACATCCCTGGCAGCGGGCCGCTGATCGTCTTCCTGCCGGGTTATATGTCAGACATGACCGGGTCCAAGGCCGAAGCGCTCGCCGAATGGGCAAGGGCGAATGGCCAAAGCCTGTTGCGGCTCGATTATTCGGGTTGCGGTGCGTCGGGGGGCGAGTTCCTGGCCGGCAGTATCGGGCGCTGGGTCGATGATGCGCGGGCGGTCATAGATCATGTCGCCCCGCGCGGCCGCGTGCTGCTGGTCGGTTCTTCGATGGGCGGCTGGATCGCGCTGCGGCTGGGGCTGGCGCTCGGTGACCGGCTGGCGGGGCTGGTCGGCATCGCGGCGGCGCCCGATTTCACACAATGGGGGCTCGATATCACCCCCGCCGACCGCGAAGCGCTGGCGACACAGGGCTGGTTCGCCCGGCCAAGCGATTACGACCCCGAAGGCTATCGCTATTCGGCGGCACTGGTCGCCGATGCCCTGGCGCAATTGCTGATGGACGCACCGATCGCCATCACCGGGCCGGTGCGGCTGCTCCACGGCCAGCGCGACGATGCCGTGCCGTGGCGACTGGCGCTCGACATCGCCGAGCGTGTCCGTTCCGGCGATGTTCAGCTTCATCTCGTCAAGGACGGTGACCATCGCCTGTCGCGGCCGCAGGATATTGCCCTGCTGCTGGGATGCGTGGCGGGCTTGATCGATGAAGGTGCTGCATGAAATTCGTCCTGTTGCTGGCGCTGATGGCCACCCCGGCGCTCGGCGCTCCGCTGGCGAGCGATGTCGGGCGCTACCAGGCGTGCCTCGCGCTGGTGAAATCGGCGCCGGAGCGCGCCGTCGAAAGCGCCCAGGCATGGCGTATCGAAAACGGCGGTGTGCCGGCGCTGCATTGCCTGGCGCTGGCTCAGTTCGCCGGCCAGGATTACCCGGCGGCGCTGGCGAGCTTCGACAAGGCAGTGCAGGGTTCGCTGACGGCGCGCGACGGCAAGGCAGTGACGATCCTGTCGCAAGCCGCCGATGCCGCGATGCTCGCCGGGCAGCCGAAAGCGGCGGTGGGATTTCTCGACACCGCCATTGCCGGGCCGGGCGGGATCAGCCTCAGCCCGCGCGCCGAAGCGAGCCTGCGCGTCAGCCGCGCCGAGGCGCTGGTCGACCTGAAACGCGAAAAGGACGCCGCGGTCGACCTCGGCAGCGCGACCAGACTCGATCCGCAAGTGCCCTTCGGCTGGCTGCTCAAGGCCACGCTCGCCCGGCGCATGGGCGATTTCAAGACCGCCGAAGCTGCAATCCTGAAAGCCGCCGAACAGGAACCCGACAACGCCGATATCCAGTATGAAGCCGGTAACATCGCTGCGGCGCAGGGCAATGACCAGCTGGCGCGCACCGCTTGGGTGGCAGCGGCGCGCGCCGACCCCGATTCACCGGCGGGCAAGGCGGCGAATAAGGCACTGCTCGGGGATTGAGCCTCAATCCAGATAGAAATCGATCGTCGTCACCACCCGCACCTTCTGGAACGGCGACGCGCCCGCGCTGGCCCCCGAGGCATCGCCATCGCGCGGAATGATCGAGAAATAGCCCTGCGAGGCCGATTTGATATCGCTCACCTCGGCACCCGAATCCATGGCGAACTGTTCGGCGCCTATCCGCGCGTTCTTCGTCGCCGCGGCAATCATCGGCGGCTTGACGCTGTTCAGCTTTGTGAAGCTGTAGACCATGCCGCCATTGTCGCTGTCGAACACCACGCCCTGTCGCATCAATTCGGCTTGGCGGGCATAGGCAGCGCGCGCCGCCATCACCTTGGTGGTACGCAACTGGATCTTGCGGCGGATGGTGATGTTGGAGCGGCCATTGCCGTCGACATACTGGTTGACGCTGATGCCGCCGGTCTCGATCTCGTCGGGCCCGAAGCCCTGTGCCTTCAGAAAGGCGATGACACGGTCGCCATCACTGTCGGCCTTGGCCTGCAACGCCGGCAGGTCGCTGCCTACTGCGGTGCTGGCGATGGTCCAGGTCGCCAGGTCGGCGGTGACATCGCGCTCGGCAAGGCCGCGCACCGTCACAGCGCGGTCGGCCTGCTTGGCGCGAGTCAACCCGTCACCAAGCAGCCAGCCACCGCCGACAAGGCCGGCAGCGAGGATGATGGCGGGAACAAGATAGGTGCGGGCGTCGCTCATTGTCGTCTTTGAACTTTCGTCTCGAGGCTGGTAACCCCAGCAGCACCCCCATAACCGCGATCAGCTTTCGACGGGCTGAATGCCGCAACCACCGGAGCCGCCATGGCACGCGCCGATTTCCGCTTTTCCTTCCCGAAACGCGTGCGCTTTGCCGAGGTCGATGCCCAGGCGGTGGTGTTCAACCCGCGCTATCTCGAATATTTCGATATCGGCCTTGTCGAATATTTCCGCGCCGCCGGCATCTACCCGGGCGAAGGCCTCGCCGGCGGCCCCGAAATGCATGTTGCCAAGGCGCTCGTCGAGTTCAAGGCGCCGATATTGCTCGATGAAATGGTCGCCATCTGCGTGCGCTGCAGCCGCATCGGCACCTCCTCGATGACCCTGCATTTCGAACTCCATGGCGGCGACGGTGAGGATTTGCGCGCGACGGGGGAGGAAGTGCACGTCCATGTCGCCGAAGTCCGCGGCCGGCCAACGCCCATATCCGATGCTGTCATCGCCTGCTTTGAAGCGTATGAAGGCCGACCCCTTAGGAACCCCGCATGAAATATCTCCACACCATGATCCGCGTTTCGGACGTGCCCGCGACGCTGGCGTTCTTCGATCTGCTGGGCCTCCAAGAGCTCAAGCGCTACGACAATGACGCCGGGCGCTTCACGCTGATCTTCCTCGCCGCCCCCGGCGACGAAAGCGCCCAGGTCGAGCTTACCCATAATTGGGACGAAAGCGGCTATACCGCCGGGCGCAATTTCGGCCATCTCGCCTATGCGGTGCCCGATATCCACGCCGCCTGCCAGCGGCTGATGGACGGCGGCGTCACCATCAACCGCCCGCCGCGCGACGGCCGCATGGCGTTCGTGCGCTCCCCCGATGGCATTTCGGTCGAACTGTTGCAGGATGGCCCGGCGCTGACACCCACCGAGCCCTGGCTGTCGATGCCCAATACGGGCAACTGGTAATGCTCGAAATCGTTCAGGTCCCGGTGCTCAGCGACAATTATGTCTATCTGGCGCATGATGCGGCGAGCGGCGAAACCGCCGTCATCGACCCGGCGGTGGCCGAACCGGTACTGGCGGCCGCCGCCGCGCGCGGCTGGACGATCACCCAGATATTGAACACCCATTGGCACCCCGATCATGTGGGCGGCAATGCCGGTATCGTCGCCGCCACCGGCGCCAAGGTGACGGGCCCGCGCGGCGAAGCGGCGCGCATCCCGCACCTTGGGCGTGCCGTCGGCGAAGGCGACACGGTGCTGGTCGGCGCCTCGTCGGCGCGGGTCATCGATGTCCACGCCCATACCGCCGGGCACATCGCCTATGCGTTCGAAGCCGATGGCGTGTTGTTCCCCGGTGACACACTGTTCGCGCTCGGCTGCGGCCGCCTGTTCGAAGGCACTCCGGCCGACATGTTCGCAGCGCTCGGCAAGCTGATGGCGCTGCCCGATGCGACGCGCGTCTACTGCGCGCACGAATACACCCAGAGCAACGCGCGCTTCGCCGTGACAGTCGAGCCCGACAACGCAGCGCTCGCCGCCCGCGTGGTCGCCATCGACGCGGCCCGAGCAGACGGCCGGCCGACGGTGCCCTTCACCATTGCCGACGAACGCGCCACCAACCCCTTCACTCGCGCCGCCAGCATCGCCGAACTGGGCCAGCGCCGCGCAGCGAAGGATGGCTTTCGCGGTTAGGCCAGCACGGCCTGGATCGCCCGCCGCCGGCGCATGGCGCCGCCAAGCAAGCCGAAGCCGGCCATCAGGAACGCCCAGCTGGCGGGTTCAGGCACCCCGCCGACGCCCGGTCCGCCGCCGGGTGCGCCAATGGTGATGTCGTCGAACACCGCACCCTGAAACAGTACCGATCGAGCCGTGCCGGCAAAAGTCATCGTGTATTTGGTGAAGCCGCAGCCCGAAACCGTCGTGATCGGCACAGTGGTGAAAACGCAGGTCGTCGGCGCCGCGACCTGGAAAAAGCTGAGGATCGGGTTCGCCGATGCCGTGTAGCCACCCTGGTTGGCGAAAACGGTCACGCTGGCCGGGTCTGCGAATGCGCCACCCGGCACATACATCCAGAAACTGATCTGGTCGGTGAAGCCGTCCGCGAGGTTAAACAGGGTGCGGTTGAAATCATTGCGCTCGAACGGTGCGGACAGGACTTTCAGGCCCGATGGCGGTGTCGGGATCACGGTCGAACCGCACGGGTTGCCGGCGCAGAGGCGCAACTGTTCCAACACCGCGGCAAAACCCAGGATCTGGATGCCGAAATCCGGCCCGGTGCCGGCATCGGGGCCATCGAAGGACCGGCTGCTGCCGCCGTCATAATACAGGTCGGGGCTGTGACGGTCGGGAATGCCCTCGAAATCAAGGGTAAAGGCTGCCTGTGCCGGAGCCGCAACGGCAAGCAGCGCCAGCGCCGTGATGGTCATTTTCATCATCGTTTCAGTCCTTGGTTGGAGATTGACAGGGTCAGTGAGCGCCGGGCACCACGCCGGTGAGGTCCCTCCGCGATCGCCGTCGCATCGCGGCACCGGTCAAGCCGAAGCCGGTAATCAGCAGCGTCCAATTGGCGGGTTCGGGGATGCCGCCGACCGCCGGTGCCTGATCGATGACGAAATTGTCGAGCTGCGCGTAGGTGTTGAAGATCTGGAAAACCGAAACCCCGGTGCGATTGAAAGTAAAGGTCTGGAACCCCGGCAGCGAATCGAAGGTGAAAGTCTGTTCGGTGGTCAGGTCGCTGTTGAAGCGTATCGTGAAGCTGTTGCCGAAGCCGGTTTCACTTTGCGAGGCGTTGTAAAAGCTCGCCACGGCAATCGAATTGAGTGTGAACGTGCCGCCAGCGACACGCAGCACCCCGAATTTGGCGCGGCCATCGAGGTTGGTAAGCGTGGCGCCGCCCTGCCCGGCATTGCGCACGTCGTTCCGGCCCCAGACGATGACCGGCGCGGGCGACACGCCGATCGCAAAGCCTTGCTCGACGAAATCGAACCGTGTGTCGATCGCCCCGGTGCTCGGCCCATACAGCCGGTCCGGCGTGTCGTGCGCCAGCTGGTCGAAATTCAGGGTGATGGCACCGACGGGCATCGCCGCGGCCAGAATCAGGACACCAAAGGCAAGACGCAGGATCACAAACATTCCTCCAGGCAACGAACCGGCTGAATCGTTAGCCTGCGGTAAATTGTGCGCGCAGCCCCATTTGGGTGTGGTTGCGCAAGCCATGGAAAATATTATGCTTGTCAAGTGACGAGTAGAGCTGCTGCCTTTCTGGAACGCTTCCGCCGCGCCGACCGCGAGGATGCGCTGCTGCACGTCCTTGTCGATGATCCCGACGGTTTGGGCGCCGCGATGCTCGAAGCACCCGAAGCGCTGATCGCCGCTGCCGACGCCGCCATGGCGCGCGGTGGTCCCCCCGCCGATCTGTTGCCCGACAGCTTTGCCTCCGCCGTCTGCGACCGTGCCGGGCGCGTGATCACCGCCGAACCGCGCTTTCTCGATTGGCTTGGCGGTCCCGATCCGTTGGCAGCGGTGGTCGCCCGCGTCGGCATAAATCGCCCCAGTGTTTCGGCAATCGCCGATGATCG